>NZ_AUDG01000017.1 GCF_000425345.1 Rheinheimera baltica DSM 14885
AAGCGAATTATCCATGTTGACTGGTATTAAGGGCGTGTTTTACACGAGTGAATATATAACTGAAGAGCCGGATGCGGTAATTCCGCACGTCCGGATCTGTGTGGGGGCGGCTCAGTAATGGGTCGTTCTACCACGATGCGAATAAACTGGCTGTTGCGACAGTAATAATATTGGCGCTGGGACTACTCGTATTGCTAATTGGTTAAGCTATTTAACAAACTCATTTGCTATCAATGAATCATTTTAGAGGGTGTTTGCGCCGTGCAGGGGATAGCATCATTGATAGATCGGTTTGGCATTGAATTGCGTAATCAAATTGTCAGCAACCTGTGCTGTTATGTGCAGAATATTATTTAATATAAGGTTATCAAATGAGCGTGAGTCGTTATTTTTCAGCAGCAGTTTTAGGTGTTGCCATGCTATGCACTACTTCTGCGTTGGCGCAAAATGCTGCCCCTCAGGGATTTTTGTATGGCATTGGTATTGGCGTAAATCAGGAGATTTATCGTGGGTATAGTAACCGTACAATACCGTTACCTATATTAGGATATCGCGGTGAAAGATTGTCAGTTTACGGACCTTTTGCCAGTTACACCCTGGTAGATTTTGGCAATATTAGTTTTAGCGCAAAGCTTGCACCGAGATTTGCCGGGTTTGACCAGTCTGACAGCCGTGTGTTTGTGGGCATGGCAAAAAGAAAAAATTCACTTGATGGCGGGTTTGGTGTGCAACTGCGCCAACAAGCCTGGTTGCTCGAAGCCGATACAGTATTTGATTTGTTGGGCAACTCCAATGGACAGGAGTCAAAACTAGCATTGAGCTATAGCTATCGGGCAGGTCCTGTTGTGATTGAGCCTAAAGTGGGTGTTAGTTATTCTGATAACAAGTTGGTTAACTACTATTACGGTGTTCCGGTAGAAGAAGCTACCGCTGATCGTCTGGCTTATAACGCCGGAGGCGCTTTTAATTACAATGCAGGAGTGTCTTTTAGTACGCCATTATTTTTCGGTGGAATGACCCGACTCGGTATCGAGCATCATTGGTATGACAGCAGCATTAGCAACAGCCCGTTAACTGATCGTGATACCGGGCTGTCAGCGTTCTTGTCCTGGTCGACATTTTTCTAATGCTGTAACGCTTGTACCAACTGATATACAGCCTGCAACTGACTACCGTCGCGGGTGGTATACTCTGCGCCAGTGTAACCCCACCAATCCCAACACGCGTTTGGATTAAACGGGTTAATACTACTTGCCGTGGTTTGTGGATAAAGCACTACAATATTATTGGTGTCAGCATAGTTATTCAGACCGGTGCCAGCAACATAGGCCTCACCAACACTGGCCGCATTTTGTTTGCAACCATGAAAACTAACATGTAGCCGGCACGATGCACCTGCAGCACAAGTTTTTGGCACGTATAAGTAGCCTGTTTCAGCCAAGGTGCTTTTTGACGCTTCTGACATCTGAAACTGGTTAATTTTTAATAGGTTACCAGTTGATGTTTCACTTTTGGCTTTGATAGTGCCCAGTAAATGTTGTAGTAACGCGCCTGCCGCATCGTAATGACAACTGGCCAGATAAGGTGGTTCTGATATGTCACAGGCCCCAAGATCAGTTCTGTCTGTTGGAAAGGTATGACCAAAAGCCATGTCATTAATTAGCACAATATGCTCGGGTTTCACCCACTGCGTATACTGTTTATACAGCGCCTGAGCTAGCTTGGGATGTACGGTAGTGTCCTTCGTACCACTAAATATCCATACATTGTCATCAGCAAGAGCAGACAATGGTGCCAGCTTTTGCGTTTGGCGCTTTTCAGTTAAGTAGTTTTCAATAGCTTCAAGATCTGGCGCGCTGGTGGCTTTGTTAAAGCAAAGCTCTAAGGCGAGACCAAGACTATTTTGAGCACAATACACCGGCCCTCCAGCCAGCATAGCAACACCTTCTACTTGTTCAGCGAAAGCTTGGTGATATTGTCCAGCCATGTAGGCGCCGCTTGACAAACCCGATAGCGTAATTTGTTTCGTTAACTGTAATTCTGGTATTGGTGATGTTGCTAATGCGGCATAGCTTATCGCCGATAACAGCGTAAATATTGATAAATTACGTGCTTGCATGAGGGATCCTGAAATTGCAGTGTTATAAACTATATTTCGCACATACCGTATGAATAGACAATAAGGCTTTAGTACAGCAACAAAGTTATACTACAGTAAAATGGCATACACGCTTTTTAGCAACTTAACATTGCAAAAACAGCACTTTCTGGTTAGATTGAACAGCAGTGCTAGATGAAAAACAGGACGTCATAATGAAAAAATGGGCCAGTGCAATGATTGCTGCCGTAGCGTTTTCCTCGGCCGCTGTAGCAAATACTCAAGATTACAAACTGGTGACCGTTGCCGGTTATCTGAATTTTTACTTGCTGAATTTAAACGCGTGTGAAGATTTCCATCCTGCTGTGCGTTCTGCGGCTTATGATGCAGAGAAAAGTTTATATCCCTATTTGGATAAGCTTTACAGCAAAATGGGCGGCGTTGACGGGGCAAACCAAAAAATGGTTGCTGATATAGTGATGAAACGCCGTAACATGTTAAATACGCAAATTGCTGAAGGCGATTTTACCGTTGAGCATTGTCAGGCTGTTGTTAAGATACTGACCGAAGATGGCTTAGATAAAACCTTGCTTAGCGCGTTAGAGTAACATTACTTCGCACATCCAAAACCGCCAGCTTATTGCTGGCGGTTTCACTTTGTCCAGATAAAATGTTTTCTGGTACACTACGTCTTGCTTTGGTGTAGGCTATGCCTGCTTAAAAGGGAAACAGGTGAAATACCTGCACTGTCCCCGCAACTGTAATAAGTGCTGCAATCAAATGCCACTGGCCCTAAGGGCTGGGAAGGCGATTGTGGGTTATCACTTTAAGTCAGGAGACCTGCCTAAGCCCTAGTTACGCCTCTGTGCGGGAGTTCACAGCAGCACCAGTGCCTTTGTGTAAGGCTCTCTGCTGCTATTGTCAGGAGTGGGTTTTGCTAAAGCTGTCAGCTGTTTCGCTTACGCTTGGAAACCAAGCGGTGCTACAAAATGTTAATTTTGTTTTGGCTCCAGGCGAGTTTATTGGTGTTATAGGCCCCAATGGCGCAGGAAAAAGCAGCTTATTGCGCGTTGTACAGGGGGCATTAGCCGCAGACAACGGACAAATTCTGCTACAACAACGCCCCTTACTGCACTATAAAACGGCTGAGCTGGCTAAAACTGTCGCCGTTGTTAGTCAAAACCCCGCACCTTTGTTTGCGCTCACGGTTGAGCAAGTTGCGACTATGGGGCTGTTACCTCATAAAAACTGGTTTGAGTTAAATCATAGTCACGATAGACACATCGTTGCGCAAGCTTTGCAAAAGGTAGGTTTAAACGGTAAAGCTAATCAACTGATTGATAGCTTATCTGGTGGTGAACTCCAGCGGCTTTATATTGCCCGTGCACTAGTGCAACGACCTGCATTGTTGTTATTGGATGAACCGACAAATCATTTAGATGTATTGTATCAGCATCAGGTACTTCAGCTTGTTAGCGGCTTGGGTATTCCCGCGTTAGCTTGCCTGCATGATCTTAACCTTGCAGCGTTATATTGCGACAAAATACTGCTATTAAACCAAGGTCAGCAGTGTGCTTTTGGCACACCGGAGCAGGTGTTGCGAAGTGAGTTACTGCAACAAGTGTTTGGCTTAGCCTGCGAGGTAACAATGCACCCGTTGCTTAACAAGCTCCAGGTCACGTTTATGCCTAACCAAGGAGCCCACTGATGTTAAAACGGCATTATCGGTTGGCCATGGGGTTATCTATACTGTTATTACTTGCCAGTATGCTAATAAGTCTGACATTAGGTAGTGTGAATATCTCTTTGACCGATGTATTTAACGTGTTGGTTGGTCAAGCTACACAGTCAGACTTAACCGAAACAATAATTTTTCAAATCCGCTTACCCCGATTGCTCTGTGCGGTGTTAGTCGGCGCCGGTTTAGCCATTTCCGGCGCTATTTTGCAAAACGCCAGTCGTAATCCATTAGCGGATCCCTATCTGTTTGGTTTGATGGCCGGAGCAGGCTTAGGTGCTACCTTGGTGAGCGTTGTCTTGCCGCCACACCTTATTAGTATGGCGCTGGGTGCATTTGTTGGGGCATTGTTTGCGGTGTTACTGGTTTTTGTAGTGTGTGCCGGACAACACTGGCGCAAAGTAGAAATTACTTTACTGGCCGGCGTGGCAGTATCTTTTATGCTAAGTGCGATTAGCAGCTTTGTACTCTACTTTGCTGAACCCTTTGCCGCAAATCGCATTATGTTTTGGTTAATGGGGAGTTTAAGCCGAACCGACTGGTTAAGTGTGTTGCTGCTAGCTCCTATAGTATTACTAGTACTTTTACTGGCGCTGGCACTGCGCCGTCAGCTTGACGCCTTATTACTCAGTGATGAAAGCGCCCGTACACTTGGAGTGAATACCTTACGTTTGCGTTTGGTTTTGTTATTAGCAACAGCACTGTTAACCGCTTGTATAGTTTCACAATGTGGTGGTATCGCCTTTGTCGGGTTAATGGTGCCGCATATCGTTAGACATTTTTTTGGTGTTACATCAGTACGATTGTTATTTGGCTCAGCCATTATTGGCGCATTGTTTATGATCTGGGTGGATAATGTAGCACGTACAGTGCTGCCACAGCAGGAGATTCCACTGGGTGTTATTACGTCGTTAGTGGGCAGTATATTTTTTCTTTTAATCATGCGCCGGCAACGGCTATAGCGAAGTGATATGACAACAGAACAGCTAAAACAACAACGCCACCGTGAACGTCAGCAGCGACTAAAAACTCAGGTTGATAGCGCTATTGCTGCGGCCACAGATGACAAAGGATTGTTACTGGTGATTACCGGTAATGGTAAAGGAAAGTCTACTTCAGGTTTTGGTACGGTTGCGCGCGCGGTTGGGCATGGGTTTACTGCAGCGGTGGTGCAGTTTATTAAAGGCAGCTGGGAGTGCGGCGAACGTAACTTACTTGAGGAGCATGGTGTTCAATTTGCCGTAATGGCAACGGGTTTTACCTGGGACACTCAGGACAAAGCTGCTGACATCGATGCAGCAGAGCGCGTTTGGTTGCAGGCAGAGCGATTCTTAGCTGACCCGTCAATTGACATGGTGTTGTTAGATGAACTGACGTACATGCTGAGTTACCACTATTTATCTCTAGAGCGCATAGAAAAGGCCTTGCTAAACCGACCGGTAAAACAGCATGTTGTTATTACGGGACGGGCGTGTCATCGCCGTCTAATTGAACTTGCAGATACGGTTAGCGAGGTGCAAAACGTTAAACATGCGTTTGACCATGGCATTAAGGCGCAGCGTGGAGTGGATTGGTGAGGCAACTATTATTGCTCTGTGTTTTGTTTAATGTTGCTGCACAGGCAGAACCCAACCCGCAACGCATTGTCGCGCTGGCGCCTCATATCACCGAAATGCTATACGCCATCGGCGCAGGGGACAGACTCGTTGCAGTAAGTGATTACAGTGATTTTCCATCCGAAGCACAAACGTTACCTCGTGTAGCGAGTTATGCCAGCGTTAATATAGAAGCGGTACTGGCACTAAAGCCCGATTTAGTCATTGCATGGCGTACAGGGAATCCGCAGTCAGATATAAAGCGCTTACAACAATTTGGCGTTAACGTCGCGTTTTCAGATCCCATTACATTGGAAGATATTGCTAAAGAACTTCGCATGATAGGAAAGCGAGTAGGCATGCAAGACATCGCGAATGAAGAAGCAAACCGTTTTAATCGCCAATTATCAGCGCTGCGCAGTAAGTATCAGCATAAAGCTCCTGTACCCGTATTTTTTGCTATGGGAACCGCTCCAGTTAGCACCGTAGCGAACAATGCCTGGCCGCAGCAAATGCTAACGTTATGTGCAGCGGACAATACTTTTAGAAACGTTAAAGGCGACTATCCACAGGTGGGAATAGAGCAGGTTGTTGCAGCAAGGCCTGAGGTTATCATTCAACCGGTGCGGCCTAATTTTGCTGCGGATTTCAGCTTTTGGCAGCGGTTTGTAACACTACCTGCAGTACAAAAACATCAGTTTCTATCGGTAAATGCAGATTATTTGTATCGCACGACCCCCCGCACTTTGCTGGGCATACAGCAATTATGCGAGGGTGTTGATGCTTTTCGCTAACTTAACTATTTACACTACTCATCAGTTCATTTGCACGACGCATTAAACGTTCTGCTGTTCGTACCTGGTTAGACTGTAATAGTTGTCCGGACAAACTAAGGTACTTATCAGCCAGCTTGCGACGTAGGGCAACATGTAATGAAAAGTCGTTTGGAACTAGCGTACTAAATTGCTGAAGCTTTTCGTAGACTGCATCTATTTCAGCCGCTTTTTCACTGACAGCAAGTTCGTTAGTCATGGTAGAAAAACTATGCTGGTAAAATAGCTCTGCTGCCTGATAGGGGAAGCTTTCCGCATTACCTAATTCAACAGCACTTCGATAAGATGCCATAGCATCAACGGCACTGGCTAGCTGCTGGCCTTTTGTTACTAATTCAGCCGTGTCTTGATGCTGCGCAAAAATTAGCTCTCCAGCCATAATAAGCTGCTGCAGTGCGATGGCATCATTGCTCGAGACTGCTTTTTCAAAAGCGGCGATATAGCTTGCAGTTTCTTCAGTGTCGGGTTCTATAACGTAATTTAAATCGACGCGTTTTAGTGCGGCTTTAATGCTATACAGATCTGGAGCATCATTTTGTTTTTGATATTGTTGATTGAGTAACAATTGATTTAATTGGGATCGCAATACATCAATGGCTGTTTGTTTGCTGCGCAGCATACTTGCACTTAATCCGGCTAAATAATGTGAATCAGGATAAAGCGCACTGGCTTGCGCCAGTATTTTCTCAATTTCAGGATAATTCGGATATGCAAAGCTACGATCACTGATCAGTTGATCAATTTGCTGTTCAAAATGCATTAATACTTTATTTTGTTGCTGTCTTAATAGCGCATCGCGTTGCAGCGGTTTTGTCTCAGCTAACGCTATTACATTAAGCAATTGGCTAACGTCGCCCTCGGCTAGCTTTTGATATTGTTGCTGCTCTGCTGTTGTATCAGCCAATCGTTGCTCGTAGCTAGTTAATATGGTTTGGTTTTGTTGATAATAATACCAGCCACCCCAGCATGTTACTAAAACCGCAGCGGCGACAGCACATGTCTTCGCGTCTTATGCCACGGGTGAATTAGGGGCTTGTGGCGGTTTATATCGATTACTGCATGTTTATCGCGGTTATCAGCGTGGTTATTTACAGGGCTTAACCTTGCAATGCGAGTTATCACCGGCGTTGTATCGTGCTGTTGCCGTGTTTTCCCAGGCCGGTACTTTAGTAAATAACAAGGAAGTATAGCAACATGGCAGCGAATTTAATTGAATTAAAAAGTCGTTATGCTGAGGTGTTTGCATTTAGCACCACCAAAACCACATCAAAAGGCAGTTTGAAGTCGTTTAGCTCGGCAGCCGATGCGGCGCAGTTTCTAAAAGCTAATTTCCCTGATGCAGTTACCGCTGGCGGTGACATCGTTCAGGTTTACGGTTGGTTTGGTGGAGCAGCGCTTTCTATGCAGGTGGTGGAGCATAGAACCACTGTTTTTGCGGCGTTGGCCGATGCCATTGTTAATGGTAAGTTGTTTGTGTTTGCCTTACCCAAACCAGTACCGCAGATTGAATCGTCACCGGTGTTAAGTAGCTCTGCCGCCGGCTCGGAAAAACCGCTAAACCCGGGTGGCAGGGATGACAGTGCTAGCAGCAATGTGTCTGATGCTGATACAACAGCGGCTGTTTCTGACGCCTCTGGTAGCAATGCCGTGGATATCGCCACACCTCAAAATGCAGATGTTGCTAAAGAAGGCGATCCTGTTTCGATGTGTACCGGTGAGGAAATTCTGGAGCTGGTCGATTTTGAACTACCAGGTCCATTACCGCTGCAGTTTCAGCGTACTTACCGTTCCAGTCAGTGTCATGAAAACGTGGGTATGGGCTTTGGTTGGCGCAGTAATTTTCATTTGCAAATTGTCAGCACATTAACTGATGACGACGAACCGTTGTTGGTGTTACACAATGAAGAAGGGCGCCGTTTAAGCTTTAAACCTGTAGCAGTAGGACAAACCAGTTATCAGCTAAGCGAAGGGCTGGCACTACGCCATGAGGACAATGGCAGCCTGGTGTTGTTAAAGCAAGATAACACTCATTGGGTGTTTGTACCGGTGGCATCAGACAACCCTAAGCAAGCTAAGCGCTGGGCACTACATCAAATTTTTGACAGTTTGGGTAACTACTTACAACTGTATTATGACCGTGCCAACCGGTTAAGCCGCATAGACTACACCCGCAAGCGCGGTGTAGAGCTTTACTACAATAACGCCGGGTTGTTAAGTCATATAGCCGTGGTGCAAAAAACCGATACCGGGTTGGCAAAGTTAGATGTGACGCTGGCGCAGTATCAGTATGACGAGCAGCGCGATCTTGTTACTGCGACAAATCAGGCCGGACAAACTGAACAGTATAACTATCAAGCACACTTAATTACGGTGCGTCAGCGTGCCAGTGGTTTTAAACATTTTTTTAGTTGGTTAGGCGATGGACCGACCGCGCGTTGTAGCCGCAACTGGGGCGACGACGGTAATTACGATTACCAGTTTACGTACGATGAAGCCTCGCGCACCGCAACCAGCACAGATAGCCGCGGCCAATGCTGGCAGTATTTCCACAACGAACGTAATCAGTTGATTAAAAAAGTCGCGCCCGATGGCGCTACCTGGCTTTACAGCTGGAACAGCCTGGGCAAGAAAAGTGCGGAAACGGCGCCCGATGGTGGCGTTACGCGTTACTACTTTAATGAGGTAGGGCAACTCATAACGGTAGAGCAAGCCGACGGCGCTATTAGCCATTTTCAGTACAATTCGCTGGGGCAGCGCTGTGGCTTTACTGATGCCGAAGGCGCGCATTGGCAGCGTGATTACACCGCAGGTGGCTTACTTAAATCAGAGCAGCACCCTGACGGCACCATAAGCCAATATGAGTACAATCAGGATGGGAAGTTAACCACCCTAAAACAGGCCAATGGCAATATTGAGCATTATTTGTGGGACAGCGAAGGCCAGCTACTAGCCCGCAAGCAAGGCGAGGCGGTAACCCGGTTTAGTTATGACACCCTGGGCCGGTTAAATGGCACGGTAGATGCGTCCGGTTTAGTGACCGAGTATCAACGTAACAATGCTGGCCAAATTGTCGCGTTACGCCAATATGCCCAAAGTGAGCCAGATAAGGTGCACACTGAGCTTTTGTCGTACGGCAGTGCCGGGCGACTTACCCATAAACAGAACAGACTGGGCGATGCGACACAATGGGAATATGAGGGGCTAAGTCAGCCGGTAAAACAGTTACAACCCGATGGCAGCGCTTTGCATTATGAATACGATAAAGAGCGTAATCTTACCGCTATTATGCGCAGCGACGGTGCCCGTTATCAGTTAGATTATGACGGTCAGGAGCGGCCAATAGCGCTGCAAGGCTTTGATGGTCGTACTCAGCAGTACCAGTATGACATTAATGGCCATGTTAATACCGTATGTGACGGTGAGCAGCGACAAATCAAACTTCGGCGCGACAGTCGCGGCCGTATTATTGAGCAGCAAGCGCTGTTTCAGCAGCAACTAACCAGCAACCACTTTCACTACGATAAAATTGGCCGGCCTTTAAGAGCCAGTAATGCCCAGTGTAAATTGCGTTTTGCTTATCATGCTAATGGCCAGCTAAACGAGCAATGGCGCGATGACTGGCGCACGCTATACCAATATGACACCAATGGCCGTCGTGCCAGCACCATCTTGCCTGATGGTACCGTGCTGGATTATCGTTATAACGCACAAGGCCAGCTGTCGCAATTAGCATTAAACCAGCAGCCAATATTGTGGCGCAGCTTTGACAATGCAGGTCGTGAAACGGCAAGGGAATATGCCAGTGGCTTACAGTTAAGCCAGCAGTTCGACAGTTTTAACCGGCTAACTACCCAGCAGTGGCAACACGGTGCAAATAGCAGCAGCGCGCATCAGCGACACTATCGCTACAGCGCCTTACATCAGTTGCTAAACGTAACGGATAACCAACACGGTGACACAAGCTATCAATACAATGCCCTGGACCAGCTGGTAAGCAAAACGCACAGCACCGAGCCCAGCCAAAACGAGCAGCATCAGTGGGACAGCTTTGGTAACCCTGCAGGTGATGAGGTTGATGTTAAACAAGACCGCCTGCTGCGCTACCACGACAACCAGTACCAGTACGACGACAGTGGCAACCAGTTAAGTGCCACCGCGCCGGGTAAGCGTGAGCTGCGTGAATATAATGGTTTTAACCAACTAAGCAGTTTACGCAATCATAATGGCGTAACGCGTTACGAATATGACGCCTTTGGCCGACGTAGCGCCAAGATAACCGCCACGGGCCGCATTGATTATTTATGGCAAGGCAACACCCTAACCGGCGAATACAGCCAGGGCGAATTTAGCTGGTACATTTACGAGCCAAACAGCAACAAGCCTTTGGCGTTGGTTAAACAAGGCCAGCTGTACTATTACCAATTAGACCAACTGGGCACACCGCTAAGTTTAACCGACAGCGACAACAATATCGTCTGGCAGGCTAACTATTCAGTATTCGGTAAAGCCACAGTAACGGTTAATAAAATCGACAACCCAATCCGCTTTCAAGGCCAGTATTATGACAGCGAAAGCGGGTTACACTACAACCATTTTAGATACTACGACCCACAAACTGGCCGTTTTATCAGCCAAGACCCAATAGGGCTGCTCGGTGGCATAAACCATTACCAGTACGCACCGAATCATGTAAATTGGATAGATCCGCTGGGGTTATGTGCCAAAGAGGATGGTTCTGTTGGTTTATTAGATGGTATCGTTGGTACGGCAGATTTAGTGGTGACCGGGATACTAAATACCGGCGTAGACATTGTAGCCGGTGGCGCAGGCTTAGTTACTTTAGCCATATCCGGTGGTGATGTTGGTGCGGCTGCTCATACCATAGAAAGTGTACAAGAAAAGCAAATAGGGCCGCTGACAGACGCGGGCGAAAAAGTCGCAGGTGTTGTTGCGCCAGTAGTCGATAAATACTACGAGCAAAACATGGCCGCGCTGGGTGACGCAACACTGGAAGCGACCGCCTCTCCACTGCTTGCCATGGCAGCGCATAAGTCAGTAGAATTAGTCGGCACTGTGCTGGGGGCGGGTGCTGTCGGGAAATCGCTTAAAAATGGTGCTAAGGTTGTTCCAGACAAACCTGTCGTAACAGCAAAAGCTGAAGTTAATGGCTCTGTTTTTAGTGACGTGAACCAAACTGCTCGAGTTGGAGCAGATGCTAATAAGCCGACTTTAATATCAGAAAGGGTATTGGCCAAAGAGGCAAAAACAGGTAAAGAATTACCAAATGGAAATATGAGTACGGCGCATGCTGAGATTGGAGCAATACAGCAAGCTGCGGATGCTGGTAAAACAAAAGGTGCAAATATGTCTATGGCAGTAACAGGCAAAGATGTATGTGGTTATTGTAAGGGAGACATAGCGGCGGCGGCAGAAAAGGCTGAATTGAATTCCTTAACCATTCAAGCAACCGATGATATAACAGGATTACCAAAGACGTATCACTGGAAGTCTGGTATGAAGTCAATTAAGGTGAAACCATGAGTACAATATTAGGCGGCTATATCATGGGCGTTGATTTTGAACGCCAACAACTGCCAACAATATCTGATCCAAATTATCGCGCCATTGAAGACACACTTATATCTTTAAAGGGAGTAGACAGTGTAGTTGTGCTTAGGGCTGTTCCCGAGCCAGAAGTTGGGCCATACGAATTAACTTTGCACTGTGATAAAGGTAATTATCTAATCATGCTCAATGAGTATGATGACGACGGCGATAGTGGTGTAAGGACTATTAGTAATACTAGCTCCGATAGCACGCTAATACCGATTTTGGGAGATTTATATTCTGCAAAATCGATAACCCGTGATTTCCAAGTTGTTTGTTCAATTTTTAAAGAGTTTGCCGATTCAGGTAACGTTTCCGAGTTATTAATGAGTTAGCCACACAATTTCCAGCCTATTTTATTGCTGATATCTGCTTCGATTATAGGAGCTATAGGTTCACTCATTAGCCTCCAGGAACTAACTCCGTATCCAAAAACATGCGATCTGTTAACTGCGCATCAGCAATACCCATCAATAACACCGCTAAACGAGCAGCGCTCTGCCAGCCATGCTTAGCGCTGCTATCATTGCCACTGCCCAAACTAACGAGCGGGCTGTGGCATAGTTCAGCCAATAGCAAAACAGATACGCGACCCGGCTGGCAATAAATACCCAGCCCATTAACACGGTTGTCTCGTCTACAGCATTTAACCCCATCACGGTAAATACGGCACAGGCGTATATCAATAACGCTTCAAAACTATTGTAATGTGCTGCATTTGCCCGTTGGCCAAAGCCTTGCAGCGCCGCTTGCTGCACCCTGGGGTTGTTGTTGTCGTAACCGCCGCTTTTTTGCATCGCAAACGCCAATGGTGCTTTAGCCAAATAGGGTAACAACATCGCGATAAATAATGTCAGAAGTAGTGCCGATAGCATTAAACGTGTCTCCGTT
Source organism: Rheinheimera baltica DSM 14885 (assembly GCF_000425345.1). Classification (GTDB taxonomy): domain Bacteria; phylum Pseudomonadota; class Gammaproteobacteria; order Enterobacterales; family Alteromonadaceae; genus Alishewanella; species Alishewanella baltica. The sequence continues at coordinate 12,763 of NZ_AUDG01000017.1, forward strand.
GAAGTAGAAATAGCCGTTACGGAATAAAGTGTGTTTGATAAGGTTATAGCGTTAGCTTACTGGTTCGTAGCTGACGTTACCAGTGTAATTCTGATACTCTGGGCCTGCGGAACAAAAATAATAAAACCGTATGTTATAAACAAAAATGGAGCATAAAAAATTGAAGCAATATGTTGTTACGTTGGCGGCACTCGCCGTATTGTCGGGCTGCTCTGATGCAGCACCAGTGGCAGAGCCTGTTCAGCCTAAAAGCGCTGCAGGCTCCTTGGTGATGGTTGGTGGAGCGTTAAGTAGTTCAAATGCAGTGGTATACCAGCGTTTTATCAGTTTAGCAGGAGACAAGGCCGCTAAAATTGCCGTGATACCTGCAGCGAGTGGCCAGCCGGTTAAATATTTTAAACAATTTATAAGCGATATGGTTCGCTATGGTGTAGCACCAGAGCGCGTCACCTTAATGCCTGTTGCGTTATCGGACGATAAATCAACACCAGATCAAGATGAAAGTACATGGCGCGATAATGCGATGAAACAAGCGCTTGCAGATGATTTGTCGTCCTATACAGCGGTGTGGTTTTTAGGCGGGGATCAGCTGAATATTACCGCCGCGCTGAGAAAAGACGACATCGATACACCATTGCTAACTGCTATACACGCGTTATACCAACGCGGTGGGGTTATTGGCGGCACCAGTGCAGGTGCTGCAATAATGAGTGAAGTGATGATAGCCGCCGGCGACTCCTGGGGCGCTTTAACACAAGGCCTTACTGACAGTTATAACGGTATGCAAGATCAGGAAAATGGCCCGTTGATGCTAAGCCGAGGCTTAGGTTTTTTTAGTCATGGCATTATTGATCAGCACTTTGATAGAAAAGCCCGTTTTGGGCGGCTTATTGTGGCAACAGAACTAAACAAGGCTCGTTTTCCTCTGGGTTTTGGCATTGATGAAGACAGCGCTTTAGTGTTTGATGCTGCGTCGAAAAAGCTAGAGGCCATTGGCAATGGGGCTGTAACTTTAGTTGATGTCTCGCAAGCGCAAAAGATCGAAAACTCGCAGGGCTACCAGATAAATAATGTTCGGCTTAGCATTTTGCAGGGCGGTGATATATTTGATCTGACGACAAGGCAGTTTGAACCGCAACCAGACAAGTTGGCTACCGTCGGCAGCGAATATCTGAATATTGCAAAACCGGTGGTGTCTGGTGTATTTAGCCGCAATACGCGACTAAAAGACATGCTGACCTTCGACTTGGTCGACAACAAAGGGGCCTCAGAGGTTGTAAGCTATTTAATGCAAGGCGAGGGTATAGGGTTTACCTTGCGTTTTAGTCAAGATGAGCAAACGCAGGGTTACTGGCAATACCTGGACGGTTTAAAGGATAATGGCAGTGCCTACAATGTTAAACTTAGCATTACGCCAAGCCGCTTTAGTGTGACAGAACTTGCCCCTTAAGTTTTGCTCGATTGTGCAATGTGTTACGCCGCTTTTATACAGTTAGTTACGCGGCGTAACCTCGAGTTTTTTAACACGCCTTTTGTTCAAAGCGCTTCTAGTTGGTAGTCGCCTTGCTTTAAGGCGTCTGCCAGTTCATGTGAACGGTGAATCACTTGCTGCCAATAATTTATACGTATCTGGTCTGGCAGTTTAAAATCATTACGGTCTGGTATTTTACCAAACGGCAACGACTTAACCCAAGCTTCACTGGGGCACAGCATTACCACATTGTGTAAGTGAGCTGGGTTGGCTTTGCGCCATTTTAACGCTTTGTCGAACCAGCCCGGGGTTAAGCTGGTATAAAAATGTGGGTAAAGCACCAAGCCTTTATCACTAAAGGGTAAATCAAAATGATAGTCTGTTACTCCGCCATCGTAATATAAACCTGCCCCGGCACCGGTGATATTCTCTACTGGATTTAACACCATTGGAATTGAGCCACTTGCCAGTATGGCTTGCTTTAGGTTGGCCGTTGTTAAGCTAACATGTTGAGTTGGCAAGGTGCCGGCATAGTGAAACGGTGACGGTTCGCCAGCGACATGAAATAAAACCCGTTGAAAAAAGTACTGTAGGTTTTTGCGGCCGATAAGGTTTGCGCCGGCGGCTAACGTCAAACTGCCGGCTTGTAATAATTTCGACCTGGCTGATGACAAGCGTCGTGCTTTTGCTACAACAAAACTAAGCTTAATCACCGGATTGTCCAACACTTGTTGCAAGTGTTGTTCCGTTGGAAATACATCATCGATTACTGCAGCCGAACGTGCCGTTATTTCAGCGGTACTGGCATTTTTGGCGAAAGTAATATTCGCATACGCCTGACAAAACCGCCTAGATGCGGCAGCGGGGTCGTCTTGCGCAAAGCAGGCAAAGCGCCATGCACCGGCTGAGCTCCCAAGAATATGTAATGCAGTGCTACGTTGGCGGAAAAACTCACCAAACAGATATTGATCCAAACCAAACAAACAAAACCATTTTGGTCCGCCGCTGGCGCCAACCATCACATTAAAATCCGCTTGATTCAGGCCATGTTGCTGAATATGGCGCAAGGCTGTTTCACCGGCTAATACGCGTAATACTGAGTGTGTCAAAATACAACTACCTGTTTTAAATCACTTAACTGCTGGCATAGAGCCGACGATACATATGCTCGGCATAATCATCTGTCATACCGGAAATATAGTCACAAATGACTCGGCTTTTAAGCGGTGCTTCAGCCTGGCTCCAGCGTTGTTGTGTATTGGCTGGTAATAAACGTGACGGATCTGAATTAAAGGCGTCAAATAACGCCATCAGCATGTTTTGACAACGAAAACGCGACTGCTGAATATCTGGTTTAGAAATAACGCAGCGGTAAACCACTTGCTTAAGGCACTGCAAAATAGCCTGTGGTGCGTCGTCTAGTTTGGCATTGTAGCGAATTAGTGGCTCCTCAGCATGCGGTAAAACTTGATACATGCTTACTGAGCTGATCAACATGTTAACCAATGAGCCAATAGCATCTTTGCGAAGATGATGCTGGTTGCTAAAAAGATCCACGCTAATTTGCTGCATAAGTTTATGCAGTGTTTTGGGTAGCACAGCCCAGTCTGCGGCAGTATGTTGCTGCCACTGTTCCTGGCTAATATTACCCAGCACAATGGCGTCTTCTAAATCGTGAACACCATACGCAATGTCGTCAGCAAGCTCCATAATGGAAGCATCTAACGATTTATAGCGCGCTTTAATATAGGGTGATGCGTTCAGTGTTTCAGTGGTTTGAAATAAAGTTTTATCAGTGGAAGATAAGGGTGCCAGTATCCAGTTCAGGATGTCGGCATCATCATTGAATATGGCTTTCGCAGGCTTCCATGGTGTTAAATTTAACGGGTTGGTTGCGGCTAATACTTCCTGGCTAAAATCAGGCTGAAGTACGGGATATTTTAATAAACCAAGCAAAGTACGTCGGGATAAATCCATACCATGGTGCTGGGTGTATGGTTCCAATTTAGCAACGATCCGCAGTGTCTGGCCATTGCCTTCAAAGCCACCTGCATGCAACATTTTATAATTAAGTGCGGTTTCGCCACCATGGCCAAAAGGCGGATGGCCGATATCATGTGCCAGACAAAGTGCTTCCATCAGGCTGTCATCCGGTAAAAAAACGCGCTCTGTTGAGGTAACTTTTGCTCTGAGTTGGCTAACCAACCCAGTGCCAATCTGCGCCGCTTCTAAAGAGTGTGTTAATCGGGTGCGGTAAAAGTCATTTTGTCCAATACCTAAGATTTGTGTTTTAGATTGTAAACGACGAAAAGCGGCAGAGTGAAGAATTCTTGCCCGATCACGTTGCCAAGGGCTACGTTGATCGCCTGGTCTGCTAATACTGGTTGAAGAGCGGCGTTGAGACCATAGTGAGTCTGGCATAAAATTCCTTGTTAATTCAAAGCGCTATAAAGCGTCCAATCTGAAGTGCCGCAATAAGACTAGTTGTTTATCTTACGCCAACTAGCATAAAAGTTCGAGCGCTACCTTAGTCTTGTCTATTATTATGCTGACCAGCAAAAAGCAGTCGACAGTAGATAAATGATACTGTATAAAAGAACAGTAAATTAATCAGGGGAAAACACCATGGCTGTGATCATCAAGTATGTAGTAGAACGTAACGGAGCAGAAAAAATGACTTTTACTTCTAAAGCAGAAGCAGATGCATACGATAAAATGTTGGATACTGCTGATGAACTATCGCGTTTTTTAGCCGCTAGCACCTTAATTACTGACGAACAATTAAGCGAAACATTAGCGTTGTATATGGCGCAGCAAAAAGATGAGCTACTGGTTGCGTTGGGCGCAAAAAAGCCAGCCGCTAAAACCGATAAAACTGCTAAAGGTGATAAAACAAATAAAGCCAGTATTGCTGCGGTAGAACGCGCAGCTTAACGACTGATTAGCGGCTTAGGTGCCGCTGCTGCCAATAAGTGCGTAGATCTGCTTTTACCTCAGGTAAAAGCAGATACAGTGCAAGTATGTTAGGTACAGCCATTAAAAATATCATTGAATCAATAAAATCGAACACGGCCATAACATTAGGTACTGCGCCCATTGAGACAATGATACAAAAAAACACTTTATAGAGCTGGGTTAACCGTTCATTGTGGCCCACCAAGTAACGCCAACCGGTTAGTCCATAGTAAGACCAGCTGATAACGGTAGAAAAACCAAATAACAGCAGCGCTACCATGAGTATCCAAGGGAACCAGCTGAATACCGAAGCGAACGCGCCTGATGTAATTTGCACACCGTCTAACCCCGGCGTTTGGTAAGCACCAGTCAGAATGATGACCAAGGCGGTAATGGTACAAATTACTACTGTATCAATAAAGGGCTCTAACAGACCAACAAACCCTTGGCTTACCGGATCTTTTACCTGTGCTGCAGCATGGGCAATAGGGGAGGAACCAATACCGGCTTCGTTAGAATAGGCCGCCCGGCGAAACCCCTGAATGAGTACCCCAATAAAGCCGCCATAACTGGCTTCGGGGGTAAACGCGCCTTGTACGATTAACCACAACGCTGCGGGTATCGCGCTAGCGTGATGCAACATAACAATAACCGATGCCAACAGATAAACGCCGCACATTAACGGCACTAATTTACTGGTAACCCGCGCAATGCTTTTTAAGCCACCGATAATTACAGCAGCAACTAACAAGGCATAAATAACACCAAACAGCCAAGCGTTGTCAAAACCAGTTACGGTCTTAACCTGCACAAAGCCTTGATTAACATGAACAAATCCTGCCGAGCCAAAAATGACAAACACCGAAAACGCCATGGCGAGAACCGTACCAAGTAATGGCAGGTTAACTTTATCCAGTGCGGCTTTAATGTAATACATAGGGCCGCCCGACACGCTACCATCTGCATTTAACTGGCGATACTTTACCGCCAGTGTACATTCAACAAATTTAGTCGACATGCCTAGCAGACCGGCAACAATCATCCAAAATGTCGCTCCCGGGCCGCCCAGACTGATTGCAATAGCCACACCAGCAATGTTGCCTGTGCCAACAGTACCGGATAGGGCGGTACTTAGTGCTTGAAATGGTGTAATTTCGCCCGCTGCAGTACCAGTTTTATTGTTTTTTAATAAACGGATAGCGTGACCAAAGCCCCTAACATTAATGAAGCCTAAATAGCAGGTAAAGACCAAGGCACCACTCACCAGCCAAATTAATACCAGCGGTATACTTACTCCATTGACATCAAAAGCATAAAAAACTGCCGCAGCAAGATGAGATGTCAGGTTCTCAAAAGCCTGTTGAAAAGAAAAGTCGTTATTCATTAAATTACTTCAGCAGTATGGATGGCTAATGTTTTTCGCAAGATTACTGTGTAATTGATGTAGAAACAAGAAATTATCTGTTGTTCATCATTGTGCATTGTAACCGTGGTGTTTTCTTCATATGCTGGCAAGTATCCAGTATCACACTTAATGCGATAACCCCTGTGCATAAACATCATCATCATGATCATAGTCATCATCATGCGAACCATAGCGAAAGCAGTAATATTGCGTTGGCGTTTTGGCTTAATTTTGGTTTCGCATTACTGGAGATTGTTGGTGGAATACTCACCAATAGTGTGGCGATAATCGCTGATGCCATTCATGACCTAGGTGACAGTATGGCGATAGGTTTTGCCTGGGTTGCCAGTAAAATAGCAAACAAAAAGCCTACGCAACGTTATAGTTATGGCTACCGGCGTTGGTCTTTATTGTCGGCGTTAATCAGCAGCGCCATTTTGTTATTTGGTTCTGCTTGGGTTTTAACAGAGGCCATTCCAAGATTGTTGCAACCGCAGTTACCGCATACCGGTGGCATGTTTGTGTTGGCAATTTTGGGTATTGCGGTAAATGGTGCCGCAGTGCTGCGTTTGCGCCGTGGTAAAACGCAAAATGAAAAAGTACTTAGTTGGCATCTATTAGAGGATGTATTGGGATGGGTTGCCGTGCTCTTGGGTTCAATATTAATGTACTTTACCGGTTGGGCATGGTTAGACCCGGCGCTATGTATTGCTTTTACACTTTTTATACTGGTGAATGTGGTAAAGAGTTTAAAGCAAACACTTGCACTGTTTTTGCAGGTTAGCCCTGATCCTGCGTTACAGCAGGATATTTTTCAAAAATTATCACAGTTAGAGTTTGTTGCGTCGGTTCACCATTTACATTTGTGGTCTCTAGATGGTGAACAACATGTGCTTACGATGCACGTTGAAATTAACACCCCCTCGGATTTAGCCCAGCAGTTGGCTTACAAACAACAGATTGCACAGTTACTTGCGCCGTATAAACTTAGCCACACGACAGTTGAATTTGAGCTGGCAGGGGAGCGTTGCCGGGATCAACACTAATAAATGAGTATATATAGTAAACGAATTAAGCAGAATCGGATTGCCCTAAGCTAACCGTTGAAGCCCTGGATGGGCTGAAACGAGCCACCACGGTTGGGTTTACGGCGTGTTAGCGTGGGCAATCTGGATGGCAGCTGACAACTTAACAAACTCGCATTAAGCTCGCTGCCTTTTTCGTTACTAAGACTGGCTGTAACCGGGTAAAAACTGTGCGAGTTTGCCAATAGCCGCGGATAATTGATCTTTATGCGGTAAAAAGACAATACGAAAGTGGTCCGGCTCTGGCCAATTAAACGCGCGGCCATGCACCAACAACACCTTATGTTGCCGCAGAAAATCCAATACAAAGAGTTCATCATCTTTGATGCGGAATTTTTTTCGGTCAATTTTAGGAAACAAGTACATGGCACCTTGAGGGCGCATGCAGCTAATACCGTCAATTTCTGTTACCAGCTTGTGCGCGAGATCCATTTGGTCATATAGGCGTCCGCCTGGCACCACCAGCTCGTTAATGCTTTGGTAACCGCCTAACGCTGTTTGTACCGCATGCTGACAGGGCACGTTGGCGCAAAGTCGCATTGATGCCAATATGTTCAACCCTTCAATATATTGTCGCGCCAGTTGTTTAGCACCGGATATAAACAGCCAACCTACACGAAAGCCTGCAATGCGGTAATTTTTCGACAAGCCACCAAAGGTAAGCATTACCAAATCATTTGCCAGCGAAGCGGTACTTACATGCTCTGTACCGTCGTAAAGCACTTTGTCATAAATTTCGTCACTCAACACTACCAAACTATGTTCGCGGGCAATTTTTAACAGGTCCAATAAAAAGGCTTTACTGTACACAGCACCGGTTGGGTTATTAGGATTGATTAACACTATCGCTTTAGTTCTTTTGCTGATTTTTGCTTTAATGTCATCAAGGTCTGGATACCAGTCTTGTTGTTCATCACAACGATAATGCACTGCTTTACCGCCTGCCAGATTAACAGCGGCTGTCCACAACGGGTAATCAGGTGACGGTACCAGTACTTCATCAGCATTGTTTAGCAATGCTTGCAAAGACATAAGAATAAGCTCTGATACCCCGTTGCCAATATAAACATCATCTGCATCTGCGCTGGGGATCCCGCGTTGTTGATAGTACTGTGCTACTGCAACACGTGCCGGGTAAATACCTTGCGAGTCAGAATACCCTTGCGCTGTTGGCAAGTTGTGCATCACGTGTTTGAGAATTTCATCCGGTGCTTCAAAACCAAAGGGCGCAGGATTGCCAATATTAAGCTTGAGGATCCGATGTCCTTCTTCTTCCATGCGTTTTGCTTCTTTTGCGACAGGGCCGCGGATGTCATAACAGACACCATCTAATTTAGTTGAGCGCTCTATTGGTTTCATAACAACGACCTTACTGTCTCCATTTTAAACGTCCAGATAGCTATATTGCTACAGGCAATAGTTTTTACATAACTGCGGTCTGTTTGCAATGGATGGCCGCGGGTTTTCTGAAATAAAAGCACTAAAACACTTTTTAATCGTATTACGTAAGCGCTACAGGTAAAATAGCGTAGTCTCAACGTAATAAATTGGTTACTGCCTTGGTAAAAGTTCCAGAGTACACACGTAACCTGTAGGTGATAGATGTTATTAAAGAAATTTGCTGTATTCGTATTTTGGTTGCTGGTGGGTGTTGCAGCCCTCAGCCCTTTTACCGAGCTTGAGCCGGTAAAACAGTTGGACTCGCTTGAAGATTGGCAAAAACCAGGCCGAATTACTGCGTTAAGCCAGGCCGATCAGAAAAAAGTGTTACAGCGTCTGGCGTATACACAGCCGTTACCCCGCAAAATCCCTTTGCCGGACTTCAATCAAATTAGCAATACTACCGAAAAAAAACGGCAATTTTTTAGTTACTTAAGGCCTTATGTCAAACGAGAGAATGCGCGTATACGCGCTTTGCGTCAGCAATTGCTCGATATTCAAGAGAAAAAGCAAAAGCGGATGCGCTTATCATTAGAGGAATATGCATTTTTATACAGTTTATATGATGAGTTTCGCATGGACGTAGCCGAAACGGATGAAATCATGTTAGCGGAGCTGCTAAAGCGTGTTGATGTTATCCCTGAAGCGTTAGTGTTAATGCAAGCGGCAAATGAATCAGCTTGGGGAACAAGCCGTTTTGCGGTTGAAGGATATAATTTTTTTGGCCAGTGGTGTTTTCGCGAGGGCTGTGGTTTAGTGCCAATGGAAAGAGGTGAAGGGCAGTACCACGAGGTTGCAAAGTTTGAAAATCCGGCAGCGAGTATTAATAGCTATTTTTACAATCTGAATACTTTCCATACTTATGAACCACTGCGTCAGATCCGCGCGCAGTTACGCCATGAAGGTAAACCCGTTCGCGGCGAAGCATTAGCCTCAGGCTTAGTGGCCTATTCTGAACGTGGCGAAGAATATATTAGTGAGATAAGCGGCATGATCCGCTTCAACCGTAAGTTACTGGAAGAATAATATGCGTTTTATACTGTTAAGCCTACTGTTGTGGGGCCCGCCAGCTTTTGCCGATTTAGTGATGAGTTATCACGGATTTTACGGTCGGATGAAGAAGCTTCAACAGCCAGAATACAGTGATATTACGTTGGCATTTGCATTGACGGGTGAACGAAGTGGAAAGCCATGTAAATTTTATAGTTTAAAATTAGTAAGTGATCAGCATGATTTTGATGTGGATATTGCTGGCAATGGTGAAATTAGCTTACCTTATGATGAAGCGCTAAAAAACGCCAATGCAGTATTAACGGTGCTTCAGGCTGATAATTCCGAGCCATGTCAGGTGCAATTTCGTTTGCGAAGCCGTATGCGCTTGCCAAGCGATATTAGTATTGAAACACTGCTGCATTATCGTCATCAATTTAAGCAATTGCTTGATGATATGGCCGGGGTAAGCAAATACTGGTTACCTGATGTCATAGGAGTGATTGTTGAATTTCCACAGGCAGCTATAGCGGTTGATTTGAGCAACGAGCAAAGCGACGTTACTCTTTGTGAGGCTAACCGGTGCAATATTGAATTAGTTGACACTTTACCCGCAAATATTCAGTGGCGATTTGCCGCGCGCCCCAGTTATTTATTACCATTGCTGCAAGGCAGCGTTAAGTAAACGCTGCCTTGCAGCAGATTATTGCGTTAGCTTAACGCAATAATCTGCACTGGCGAATCTTGAGGGTGATTGTCGTCATCGGCAATCAGTCCTACAGGTATCGTTGGCACAGCGTCCTTATCAAAGGCGGTATCGCGCTCACTCAGCTGGGTGTCTTTGGTTAGTGCGGCAAAATTAAATAAATTCTTATCAATCATGTGAGACGGGACAATGTTTTGCATCGCCTGAAACATGGTTTCTATGCGGCCAGGGAATCGTTTATCCCAATCTTGTAGCATCTCTTTTACGACCTGGCGCTGTAAGCCGTCTTGAGAGCCGCAAAGGTTGCATGGGATTATTGGGAACGCTCGGGCAACAGAGTATTTCTCTATGTCTTTTTCCCGGCAATACGCTAACGGCCTAATCACAATATGTTCGCCATTGTCGCTAACAAGCTTAGGTGGCATAGATTTCATTTTGCCACCATAAAACATATTCAAAAACATCGTTTCGAGCATGTCATCGCGGTGGTGGCCTAATGCAATTTTAGTGGCGCCCAATTCTTTTGCGGTGCGATACAAAATACCACGGCGCAGCCTTGAGCAGAGGGAACAAGTAGTTTTACCCTCGGGAATTTTGTCTTTGACGATGGAGTAGGTATCTTCTGTAACGATTTTATAATCTACGCCAATGCTTGTTAAATACTGTGGCAACACCTCAGCCGGAAATCCGGGCTGTTTTTGGTCAAGATTCACGGCAATAATGGCAAAATTTATCGGGGCAGATTGTTGCAGATTCAGTAAGATATCCAGCAGGGTGTATGAGTCTTTACCCCCGGATAAACACACCATGATCTTATCGCCTTCTTCAATCATATTAAAGTCGGCAATAGCCTGACCAACGCCACGGCGTAGTCGTTTGTGCAGTTTATTCAAACTATATTGCGCTTTGGCTTGTGCTGCATGAGTCATAAAACAGGTGTACCACTAAACAAAATGGCGCACATTATAGCTAAGCGTGCGCCAATACCAAAGCAGTGCGATGTTAAATGTCAGTCTTTCTGCATTGGAGAGATAAAGTTTTCCGGTTTTATGGCTAAAACATCGCAATCTAGCCTATCTATAACATGTTCTGCGGTATTGCCAATAATAGCGGCAGATAAACCCGTACGGCCAATAGTACCAATTATCACCATTTCAGCATCCAGTATTTTGGCTACTTCAGGTAACACGTCCTCAGGCATACCTTCTTTGACATGACGGTATTCAGCCGCAATATCAAACTGTTCTGCCAAGGCGGTAACGGCATCAACGTGATGCAATTTCATCGTATCATTGTATTCCTGCGGGTTAAATTCCGGAATTTCAATGGCGATGTTAACTGGTGTACCCGGATAAGCATTAACCAAGTGTGTTTGAGCCTTTAAAAGAGCCGACATCTTTAACGCGGTCTTAGTGACACGTTGATTAAGCGATAGATGATGCTCCTGCTCGCTGCCGGCATTGACAGCGGCAATGATGTTACCGCCTTGCGGCCAGTCGTGATCTTTCACCAACAATACCGGGCAGGGACATTTACGTAAAATATGCCAATCAGTGGGCGTGAAAATCATGGATTTAAGCACGTCATGATCATGAGTGCCTTTAATAACCAAATCGTAGCTGTCTTCCAGTACGGCATGTATCACAGCTTCAAAAGGCCGGCTATGCCAAACAACTTTAATATCAATTTCAATGCCACCGGCCTTCGGTGCCGCCAGATAATCACTGATCCAAAGTTCTCGGTCTTTAATAACGGCCAGGCGCATAGACTCGCGTTCATCACCGGATAACATGGTGGTCATTTCGTAAGAAAAATCGTAGACAGACAAAAAGGCAGTAAGTTTACCGCCTTGTAATCGAACTAATTCAATTGCACGATTAAGGGCTTTTTGTTTTTCAACACTAGGATCTAAAACAACTAATATGTGGTTGTAAGCTGACATAGGTTACTCCCGCTAAGACACGTTATATAAGTGTAGCCAATTTAACCTATATTGCATGGGGCAAACTTGCGCTGGCGCAAACAACCGAATGCGAGAATTAGCAATGAGCGGTTAACGCTGCCAACTTAGACAGTGCAGCCTGATCAGTTATGCTTATTAACTTACCTTCCACTTTTATCAATTGTTCTTTATCAAGTTTACTTAGTAAACGACTGATTGTTTCTACCGTTAAGCCGAGGTAATTGCCAATATCACTGCGTGTCATGGTTAAACGAAACTGACTGGCAGAAAAACCACGGCTTGCATAGCGCTGCCCTAGTTGTGATAAAAACGTGGCTAATTTTTGCTCAGCTGTTTTACGGTTTAACAGTAACATCATTTGCTGATCAGCTTGAATATCTTCGCTCATCAGTCGCATCATTTGCTGACGCAATCGGGGCAACTGGTCCAATAAAACGTCAAGGTTTTGCAACGGAATTTCACACACCATAGCGGTTTCGAGTGCTTCAGCATAGCTTGGGTGCAGCTGTTTACTCAGACCATCAAAACCTACAATGTCGCCTGGCAGATGAAAACCGGTTATTTGCTGTTCCCCCTGGTCAGTAAGGGTAAATGTTTTAAACGACCCTGTTCGAATAGCATATAAACAACGTTGTGCCTGAGCCGCTTCGAAAAGCATATCAGCTTTGTGCAATGGTTTTTTGCGTTGAATAATATCATCCAGTCGGGTTAGCTCAGTATCATTCAGCGAAAACGGTAAACAAAGCTGACTAAAACCACAGTCCTGACAATTGATAGCAGAGCGTTGCATAACGGCGTCCTTGAGTTTTTCTAAATTGTATACACATTAACAGATTAATAAACCAAGCGATGGATAGCGTTCCAAATGGTATATAGGGCATAAATAGAAAGTATAGTTGCAGATATATAGCGAAATAGCTGCATATTTTTCAGTTTAGTCAACATGTTTGCTGCGCTACCAGTTAACAATATAGCGGGTAGGGTGCCAATACCAAAGCTCAACATAATGAGGCCGCCTTGCACTAATCCTCCGCTGGCTAAACTCCAGCTAAGCGTGCTGTAAACTAAGCCGCAAGGTAAGGCTCCCCAGCACAAGCCATAGCTATAAGCTTTAGCGGGGGAATCCAGCGGTAGCAGTTTTTTTGCCACAGGCTGCACATAACGCCATAACGACTGGCCCAGTTTTTCCAGCTGTATTAAACCAAACCATAGCCGGCTAATATACATGGCCATCATTAACAATAAAATACCTGCTATTAAACGCAACCATAAGAGTGACACACCGGCAAATTGCATTGCACTTGCACCAAAATAGCCAACAGCTGCGCCAAACAAGCTATAGGTAGTCAGGCGACCGATACTTAATAAGCTTTGTAGTTGCATCTTACGTAGCAAGTTTTGTGTCGGCATTGATAACTGTAATGCCGCTGCGATACCGCCGCACATTACCAGGCAGTGACTACTGCCAATTAAGCCTATTAGCAAAGCTGCAAGCAGATCAGTAATCATTCTTCTGATGTCGTGGTTTTTTATCAGTTGGTGTTGCAGTGTCATCTTCAAATAAAATACTGAAGCCTTCTTTATCTAAATCTTCAAATTGTTTACTGCGTACGGCCCAGAAAAAAACTGCTAAACCTATGATAACAAAAAGGATAGCAATTGGGATAAGCATGTATATTACACTCATTTTTTCAGCAACCTTAGTGAGTTAGATACGACTAATAACGAACTGAACGACATGCCTATTACAGCGATATAAGGTGATACCCAACCTGCAATAGCTAAAGGAATTATTAACAGGTTATAGCCCGCAGCCCAGTATAAATTTTGTTTAATAACGCGCTGTGCGGCTGCACTACCTTGCAGCAAATCCGCCAGTAATTTAATGCTAGGTTGTAACAATACCACATCGGCCTGATTCTTTGACAAATCACTACCGGTTTCCAGTGTTACCGAGACATGAGCTGCATGAAAACCGGGGTTGTCATTTATACCATCACCCAGCATTAATACTTTATGGCCCGCATTCACGAATTTATTTATTTCAGTTACTTTTTGCTCAGGGGTACAGCCTTTAACCATATGATTAAATTGAAGAACGGACTGAAGTTGCTCGGCTTGTACTGAACTGTCGCCAGTTAACATCGTTAAATGATAACCCTGTTGGCGTAAGTTATTGATCAATATAGGCACTTCTGCCCGTACAGCATCTATTAAACTGATTGCAGCAACATTAACCTCGTCGATATTCAAAAACACCTGGGCACTGCCAGCAAGCTGTTGTTGGCAAAAACTAGCGCTACCGACTTTAATCTGCTGGCCATTATAGTGCGCACTAATACCTGCACCCACTTCAATACTAATGTGCTCCAGTGGTTGTGGTTGCGTAAGATAATTACTAAAGGCTCGTGCTATTGGGTGCTCAGAATACGACTCCAGATTGGCAATAATATTTAGTAATTCAGGTTCGTTATACTTGCTGTCAAATATCTCTACCTTATCTACTGAAAATCGCCCTTCGGTTAATGTGCCCGTTTTATCAAATATAATATGGGTAAGCTCAGGTAATACATCTAATACGGCGGCATTCTTTATTAACACGCCGCTGCGATTAAGCCGGGCAAGTGCGCATGTTACAGCTGTTGGGGCGGCGAGACTAAGCGCGCATGGACAAGTCGCAACCAATACCGACAATGTCACCCAAAAAGCCCGTTCAGGATCAAGCCAGACATACCACAGTATAAATGTTGCGACCGCGACCAATAGCAGTCGCTCAACAAAATAACGCGCCAACGCGTCCGTTTTTTGCAGTACCGCCGGTTTTTGGCTTAGCGTACGTTGCTGCAGAGTAATAATTTGGCCTAAACGTGATGACGCCAGAGGCTGACGAACTGTTACGTGCAGCAATCCGTCATGATTCACGCTACCCGCCAGAACGCTATCGCCAACTGTCTTGGCGATAGCGATATATTCGCCGGTTAGCATGGATTCATCCGCAGAACTTTGGCCATAGACAATATCACCATCTGCGGCAAAGGTTTCACCCGGCTTCACCAAAATCACATCATCAACATTTAGTCGCCTCGCTGAGACAGTTTGTTGTTGTTCACCGATAAGCCGGGTTGCACTTACCGGCATAATTTTTAAAAGGTTACTGGTTGCATCCCGCGCTCTTGAGCGGGCTCTGTACTCAAAAAACTTACCCAATTGCAGTAGAAAGGTAAACATACATACCGACTCAAAATACACTTCACCAGTATTAAATAAGGTGGCATATGTCGAAGCAAAGAAGGTGTAATAGATAGCCAAACTTACCGGCACGTCCATATTAAGCTGTTTCGCTTTAACTCCGCGCCAGGCACTTTTTACAAATGGTACCGCGGCATACAACACAACAGGCAGGCTTAGAAAAAAGCTTATCCAACGCAAATATCCCTGATGAGATGATTCAATACCCGTGTAGTCACCAAAGTATAACGCCACTGCCAACATCATCACTTGCATGGACATGATACCGGACACAGCCAGTCGTTTTAGAAAGTGGTTTAACTCAGTTTTAAACTGTTGTTCTTCTTGATCAGCAATAAAGGGGCTCGCCTGATAGCCAATTTTTGCCAAACCAGAAAGTATTTCACTTAATGGCTGTTGTGCAGCATGCCAGGTTAAGTGACAACGTTGGGTCGCGGAATTTACATTAACCTGTTTAACGGCAGGAAGTTGGCGTAGTTGTTTTTCGATTAACCAAGCACAGGCAGCGCAGCTGATACCGGCTATTGAAAGTTCAATTTCCGTTAACTCCCCAACTGGCTGACTGATGTCTGCCAGTACATCTGGTGCATCAAATTCACTTAACGTGGCAGTGAGATCGGCTGGCATTGCATTAGCTTTGCTTGCCGGTTCGGTACGAAAGCGATAATAATCTGCTAAATTGCTGTCAATAATAGTATCCGCAACCGCAAGACATCCTGCGCAGCAAAATTGACGTGGTTTGCCGTCAAAATCTAACGTAAAGTTAAACTCTGGAGGGATAGGTTCATTACAATGAAAACAGCGGCTGGCGCTCACGTTGAAGCCCTGTTAGTAACCAAGTTTAATTTCAGTTGTCGCGGGTAATTCCAGCGTGGCTCTTAGTTTCCATTGTTTAGACGCATCAGATACTACCAGCTGCCATTTACCATCAGGTGTAACGGGTAGGGTAGCCACATAAAGTAATTCTCCACTTCGTTCAGCATCTAAAGCAAAATCTTTTGCGGCTAAAGTGGGGTGGTAGAAATCGAGATGGACAGCACCTTCTAATACAGCACTGTCTGCAAAGCGAACAATCGCTTTATTGCCTGCGATTAATATGGACGCTTGTAAGTTGCGCAGTGCAGCTTCGCGGTATTTTGCTAACTGCATGTTAATAGCTCGCCCGGCTTTATAATAGTCATCAACCACTAAGTCTGGAGAGTGTTGTTGCATAATAATGACGGTGTGCACTGCTTTAATCAGAGTAAATACCGGTATTGCGATTAACAACCAGGGCCACAACTGCTTGTACCAAGGTTTAGTATCTTGCTGCATAACAACCTCAATAAAAATATAGTAATAAGCCCCAAAAAGGGGCTTATTAATTTATATTAAATAACAACTTACTGTTGTTCAGCTTTATCCGGGTTCGCTAATCGGTAAACATATGCAGTTAATATATGCACTTTGTCCTCGCCTAGGGTTTGTTTAAACGCAGGCATTTGACCGTTGCGACCTTTTGTTAATGTTTCTGTCACCGCACCGGCAGAGCTGCCATATAACCAAATGTTATCGGTAAGGTTTGGTGCACCAAAGGGTAAATTATGCGCTAAGCTGCCCTTGCCGTCAGCACCATGGCAAGCCGCGCACAGCGCAAATTTTACCTTGCCGGCTGCAGCGTCACGGTCGTTTACAGTTCTGCCTGATAAGCTCAATACATAGGCGGTCATTTCTTTAATACCTTGCTCACCCATTGCGTCAAACCAGCCTGGCATTGCTGCTTTACGGCCATATAATAGCGTTTCTTTAATTTTGTCAGGTGAGCCGCCGTACAACCAGTCGTTGTCCGTCAGGTTAGGAAAGCCATGCTGACCGCGCGCATCTGAGCCATGGCACAGCGCACAGTTTTGCAAAAACAAACGCTGACCAATTTTTATTGCCGCATCGTCGTAAGCTAAGTCTAATACATCGCGTTTAGCGAACTGCTGAAACACTGGGCCATAAACTTCTTCTGCACGCAGCATCTCGCGATCTAACTCAACCATCTTCCCATCAGCACGGTTCTCTTCTACCGCCAAACGAGACTCTTCTAATGATTTTATGCCTTGATTTGAGCTGGTCCACCCTAAGAAACCCTGCCAATTTCCCAAGCCTGGGTAAGCTGCAAGATAAAACACCGACCACACCAGCGTCAGCACAAACATGTAAGTCCACCAGCGTGGTAGAGGGTTATTTATCTCTTCGATGCCATCTATCACGTGGCCGGTATTTTGATCTTCCGCCACACCGACATAATTCTTCAGGTTCCAGCGTAGCAGCAGCGCACAGCCGATTAATACCGGAAGGGTTAACACTATGATCCAAGCACTCCAAAAGCTACTCATGATCTGACTCCTGTTTGGTTTTTTGTTGTGCTGTTTGTTCGTCGTCAAACACTAGGTTTGCTGCTTTATCAAAGTCAGTTTTGCGCTTTTTACTGTAAGCCCAAATAACAAAAGAGATAAAACCAACGAACAAAACCACGGTAAAAATGCTATGAATAGTTGAGTATTCCATGAGTATTACTTCAGGTGCGTGCCAAGCGACTGCAAATATGCTATCAGCGCCTGCATTTCAGTTTTATTCTGAACGGCAACAGCTGCGCCAGCAATGTCTTCATCGGTATAAGGCACACCATATTGACGCAAAACTTCCATTTTCTTCGCAGTATATTTGCCGTCAAGCACGTTTTTGTCCAGCCAAGGGAAGCCCGGCATATTCGACTGCGGCACAACGGAGCGAGGATCAATTAAGTGTGCATGGTGCCAGTCGTCACTATAACGCTGACCAACACGCGCCAGATCAGGCCCTGTGCGCTTAGAACCCCACAGGAACGGATGGTCCCACACGCTTTCGCCCGCGACTGAATAGTGGCCATAACGTTCAACTTCAGCACGAAATGGACGGATCATTTGGCTGTGACAACCCACACAACCTTCGCGGATGTAGATGTCGCGGCCTTCTAACTGCAATGCAGTGTAGGGCATCATGCCATCAACAGGTTGTGTTGTTTCGTCCATAAAAAACAGGGGTGTGATAAGTACTAAAGTACCAAAACTTATCGCAACAATCGTTAAAACGGCTAATAGGCCAACGCTACGCTCAATTTTGTCATGATGATTCTTATTAGACATAATTACCTCTTACGCTGCTTCTGGCACAGGTTGTAACGTTTGTTCTTTAGCGCGTACTGTTTTATATACGTTGTATG
This sequence comes from Rheinheimera baltica DSM 14885, assembly GCF_000425345.1. Classification (GTDB taxonomy): domain Bacteria; phylum Pseudomonadota; class Gammaproteobacteria; order Enterobacterales; family Alteromonadaceae; genus Alishewanella; species Alishewanella baltica. The sequence continues at coordinate 31,256 of NZ_AUDG01000017.1, forward strand.
CCATTAACAACATACCCGATACCACAAACACACCACCGATAAACCGCATTAGATAGAACGGCATTGAAGCTTCCAGACTCTGAACAAAACTGTAGGTCAGGGTGCCGTCGGTATTAACCGCGCGCCACATCATGCCTTGAGTAATGCCTGATATCCACATAGCTACGATATACAACACAACACCAATAGTATGTAACCAGAAGTGGGTATTAATCAGTGAAATACTGTACATACGGCCTTGGTTATAAAGTACTGGGATCAGGTGATAGATAGCACCAATTGAAATCATAGCCACCCACCCTAGGGCGCCAGAATGCACATGACCTATAGTCCAGTCAGTATAATGTGATAACGCATTAACTGACTTAATTGCCATCATCGGGCCTTCGAAAGTTGACATGCCGTAGAATGACAGCGAAACAATCAAGAAGCGCAAGATAGGGTCAGTTTTAAGCTTATGCCAAGCGCCAGATAAGGTCATAATGCCGTTGATCATGCCGCCCCAGCTAGGAACAAACAATACAACAGACATCACCATACCTAAAGATTGCGTCCAGTCAGGCAGGGCAGTGTAATGCAAGTGGTGCGGGCCCGCCCAAATATACAAGGCAATTAGCGCCCAGAAATGCACAACTGACAACCGATAAGAATACACCGGCCGTCCAGCTTGTTTGGGTACAAAGTAGTACATCATGCCTAAGAAACCGGCGGTTAACAGAAAGCCTACCGCGTTGTGGCCGTACCACCACTGGATCATTGCATCTACAGCACCGGCATAAATAGAATACGATTTAAACGCGCTCACCGGGATAGCCATGCTATTAACAATGTGCAGCGCTGCAACCGTAAGAATAAAGCCGCCCAAGAACCAGTTAGCAACATAAATATGGCTGGTTTTACGCTTCACTAAGGTGCCGAAGAATACGATGGCGTAAGATATCCAGACTAGGGTAATCAGAATATCAATTGGCCATTCCAGCTCAGCATATTCTTTGCTACTCGTTAAACCCAGCGGCAAGGTGACAACAGCAGAGATTATAACCGCTTGCCAGCCCCAGAATGTAAACATGGCCAGCTTTTCGGCGAACAACCGTACCTGGCAAGTACGCTGAACAATATAATAACTGGTCGCAAACAATGCGCTGGTACCAAAGGCGAATATTACCGCATTGGTGTGTAATGGACGAAGACGACTATAGGTCAACCAGGGAGTGTCGAAGTTTAATGCTGGCCAGTATAACTGGGCTGCAATTAACACGCCCACCGCCATGCCTACAATCCCCCAAAGAACGGTGGTTAAGGCAAAGAGGCGGACAACGCTATAGTTGTAGTCAACATTTAACGAATTGGTATGGCTCATGTTGAGTTCCGCTGCAGTTTGTGCTGGTTACTGATACCGGCTGTAAAGCCAGCCGTTCTTGTTATAGACAGAAAAATACACCCTAATTAATCAAGTGACTCCTCTGTCAAATTTGCGCTGCATATTAAGGGTTTTCCTACTGAAAAGATAGGTAAAACAGCCCATTTTATGATTTAGAACAAAGTCGTTGGTTACTTAGTAATCAAGTGTAGACGGTGTTTGAAGCTTTTCTGTAAAACCGCGTACAATATGACTACATTTCTGTTAAATAACGGCTTTATGCGACTAATTTATCTGATTTATTTACTGTTGTTCACTGTTATTGGCTGTAAACCACAGCAAAATATGCACAGCCCCGCTTTAGTCTTAGTTAATGATACGGAGTTAGTACTGCAGTTGGATCCCGGTAATGCGCCAGTGGAAACCCCTTTGTTGCTAAAGCTTAGTGTTGTTGATGTGGAAAAAGTTACGGGTGAATTGACTGGTGTCTCAATGTATATGGGGCGTGTGCCATTAACGTTTTCTAAAACAAACGAAGGCTGGCAGGCTGAATTTTTGCTCGGCGCTTGTTCTGATCCAAAGATGGTGTGGCAACTCTCGCTAGAGTTGTCTTATACAGATGAAAAAAAACGCTCAATAAAACAACAGTTTCAGTCGAGTTGGCGATAAAGAGAGAAAAATTAGCTTGAAGGGTGGTTGAAAAACAGCCATTATCGCTGGGCATTTTTTGTTGGAGTAAAGCGCATGACCAGTGAGTTTGTCCGTAATATCCACTTAGCAACAGCCCAGCGTCTTAAAGAACAAGGTGCTGACTTAAATTGCATTGTTGAGCATTTTGAAAATGTTTATATGCCGATGGACGAACTGCCAGGCTTGCTTGGGCAATTAGGTTATCCCCAACAGGATCTTAAACAATTTCTAAAAGGCGTCTATCAATAACAGGCTATCAGTGTTTGGTTAAGTTGCAGTGGAGCCTCAGTGTCGAGCTGTAAACGGGCAGTTTCGACGCAAACAAATTCCAGATAGTTGTTGTCTGCCAGATCATTAATATGCCTGCTTTTATCCTGCCAAGGGTTCCAAACAATAGTGGCGTCATGCCCGTGTTGCTTAATATGCACACGGGTATTGGCACTGATAATATGTATATCGTCGGCCGGTTGTTGATATATCCGGTCTACTTCACTTGTAAACTCAGCCGTCGTTGTTGTCCCCATCATGGTTTTACCGCTAACTTTATCCAGGTAATGCTGTGGCAGTGGTTGCACTAACGTTTGCTCTAGCTTAGGTATGTTAAAGTAACTGTGCAGTGCCACTTGCTGGAGTAGTTTGTCAGCACAGGCAATATCGATACTGAGAGTATCGCTTAGGGTAACAGTAAGCTGCAGGGTAACGCTGTCACTATGATAAGGTAAGCCGTTGACGGTAACAGCTAATACGACACGGGTGTATTTATTGTTGCATCGTTGCTCAGTTAACTGCCATAACATCGTTCTTACTACGCCGTGGTTAGGCAGCGACATCTGCATAGGATTTAGCCTGCTCTCTGCAGGACCAAACCAAGGCCAGCATACGGGCACGCCGCCTCGAATAGGGGTATTGTTATGCCATGTTGCTTTTGGTGAGAGCCAAAGTACTTCTTCTTCTGCTTTTGGCACATATGACAGCACTTGACCGCCATATAGCGAAATAACGGCGCTTGCATTGCCAAACTGCAATTTGATGCAGGGGAGGTCGCATAGATGATTAAAGCCTATTTGATGACTAATCCTTTCGTTCACCATGTTGCCTCCCTGTGTGTCATTCATGTTTTTATTATGCGTCAGATTAAAATAAAACAGCCAGCAAAATGCTGGCTGTTTTATTACAAATAGATTTACGCGTGCTTCATAAACTCAACCGTGTTATCGAGCATACGGTTACTAAAGCCCCATTCATTGTCATACCAGCTCATCACTTTTACCAAGCGACCATTTACACGGGTCTCAGTAGCATCAAAAATTGATGATTTAGGGTTATGATTAAAATCTACTGACACCAGCGGTAAATCATTAACGGCTAAAACATCTGCCATCTCAGTTGATAGACTGGCTGTGCGAATAATGTCATTTACTTCTTCAATTGATGTATTACGACCGGCGATGAAGGTTAAATCAACCAGCGAGACATTAAGCGTTGGTACCCGAACCGCTAAACCATCAAATTTACCTACCAGCTCTGGCACAACTAAACCAACAGCCGCTGCAGCCCCTGTTTTTGTAGGGATCATAGACATAGCCGCAGCACGAGCTCGGCGCACATCAGTATGATACACATCGCTTAAACGTTGATCATTTGTGTAAGCGTGAATGGTTGTCATTAAACCTGACTCAATACCCAGGGCATCGTTTAATGGCTTAGCGATAGGCGCTAGACAGTTTGTAGTGCAGGATGCATTAGAAATAATGTTCATTTGAGGCGTTAAAATTTGATGATTAACGCCATATACGATAGTAGCGTCTACATCTTTTGCCGGGGCGGAAATAATCACTTTTTTCGCGCCAGCTGTCAGATGTGCGCCTGCACTCTTACGATCGGTAAATAAGCCAGTACATTCTAATACCACATCAACATTAAGTTGCTGCCATGGCAAATTGGCCGGATTGCGTTCACTTAATGTGATAATTTCATCCTGGTTAACATAAATAGCTTTATCATTATGTTCAACGTTGGCGGCAAAAATACCATGAGCTGTGTCATACTTTAGTAAGTGAGCGTTAATAGCTGCGTCGCCTAAATCATTAATAGCAACCACTTTAATATCGTAATTTTTGCTACTTTCATACAATGCACGCAGCACATTACGGCCAATGCGGCCAAAGCCGTTAATCGCGACACGAATAGTCATATTAACCCCGTTTAATAGATAATCTGAAATTGAGTAAAAACATTATGTAGTAAAATTACATTAATTGTCGGTTATTTCAAGTTTTAAACGCGTAAAAACTGATATTTATGTAATTAAATGACATAAATGAACAATGACTTTACTGGCAATGCCGCCTAGAATATGCGATAGCCAACTGACAAGACTGGGAATTTTTCATGGACGCTACCTTACTGGCTGAACTCATAGCCTTTTGTGGTATTGAAACAGAATTTAATGATGCCTGGGGCCAACCCACCAGAGTGAGTGAACAGCACCAGTTGGCGCTGCTTAGTGCACAGGGCTTTGACATTGACGATGATGACACCGCGCGTTTGCAGCTATTGTCGCGTCAACTTGATTTCTGGCAGCAGCCACTGCAACCGGTGTCAGTTCAAAGAATGGATGAACAGCTGCAACTGTTACTTAACGTAACGCTGGAACAGGCTAATGAGACCTGGACTTTTTTATTAACCAGCGAAGATGGTGTTGAATACCCCTTTACATTGATACCTGTTGATGGCGAGTTAGTCCAGGTTACTGTATTAGATGAAGTTGAGTATCATCAGTACCAGCACCCGCTGCCGTTATCGCTTGCACCGGGATATCATAAGTTGCAGCGCAATAACGATACGATGCAGCAATCATTAATTATTACACCGGGCCATTGTTTTGAGCCGGAAATGTTTAAACATAAACAGCAATGGGGCATATCGTTGCAACTTTATGGCCTGCGATCAGAGCGAAATTGGGGTATTGGTGATTTTACCGACCTTGGTAATACAGTACGCTACTTAGCCGATATGGGCGCCGATTTTGTTGGGTTAAACCCCATTCACGCGTTGTATCCGGCAATGCCAGAAAGTGCCAGTCCGTATAGCCCGTCATCCAGACGCTGGCTAAATATCGCTTATATTGATGTCAGCGCAATGCCTGGTTTCGCTCAGTGTAGCCGAACGCAAAGTCTGGTAACGGCACCAACATTTGAGGCACAGCTTAGTGCGCAGCGTGATAAAGACTTTGTTGACTACAGCGGTGTAATGCAATTAAAACTGCCAGTGATGAAAAGCGCGTTTCAATGGTTTGTTGAGAATGAGAAAACCACAGCAAAAGCACTGAGTAAATCCTATAAGCAATTTAAAAAGGCAGGAGGGGCCAGCTTACAGCAGTTGGCACTGTATGACGCCTTACACGCCCATTTATACCAGCAAGACAGTATGAACTGGGGCTGGCCAAATTGGCCTGAACAATATCGTCAACCGCAATCTCCTGCTGTAGTTGCGTTTGCTAAAACACATAAAGCAGAGCTGGAGTTTTACTGTTATCTTCAATTTATCGCACAACAACAATTGGCATCTGCTCAACAGGTTGCAAAGGATGCCGGTATGTTGTTGGGGTTGTATCGTGATTTAGCTGTAGGCGTAAGTGAAGCATCAACTGAGATTTGGGGAAATCCGCAGTTGTATTGTCGGGACGCCAGTGTGGGCGCTCCGCCGGATCCGCTTGGCCCTGCGGGGCAAAATTGGGGCTTACCCCCGATGTATCCTTTCGAATTATATAAACAGGGCTACCAACCCATTATAGATTTGCTGCGCGCTAATATGCTGCATGCTGGTGCGTTACGTATCGACCATGTAATGGCGTTGCTGCGTCTATGGTGGGTACCTAAACAAGCGGACAATGCTGGTGGAGGTGCTTATGTTTACTATCCTATTATGGATTTACTGGGTATTTTGGCGTTAGAAAGCCAGCGCAATAGTGCGGTGATAATTGGTGAAGATTTGGGCACCGTGCCTGATGGTATCCGCGAGATGCTGGCGCAGTATGGCGTATATTCTTACCGCGTATTTTTCTTTGAAACCGCCGCTGACGGTGGCTATATCTCGCCGGCACATTACCCCCGACAGGCGATGGCGACATTAACAACACATGATTTACCTACTTTAATCGGTTTTTGGCATTGCGAAGATTTACGCCTGGGTAAAGAGCTGGGGCTTTACAAGGATGAGAACCAGCTAAAGGGCTTGTATGCGCAACGGCATAATAATAAACAACGTATCCTAGACTCTTTGCATGGTCATCATGTGCTTCCGGCTGATTATACCCGCAGTGTTGAACATCTGGTCATGGATACTACGCTGAATTTTGCCATGCAACGGCATCTTGCCGTGACCAGCAGCCAGTTATTGTGCCTGCAATTGGAAGATGCCCTGGAGATGACGCAGCCAGTCAATATTCCCGGCACTAGCACAGAATACCCAAACTGGCGGCGTAAATTGTCACAGCCAATCGAGCAGTGGCGGCAAAAAAGTGGTATGACTGAGCTGTTTAAAGACATTACTAAGCGACGCAATAGCTAAAAGGTGTTTCCAATAGCTAAAACACTGATTGCGGTAAAACTGGCAGGCAACGAAAAAAAGCAATAATAAGGATAGACTATGAGCTTAGCGCTATTACAACAGGTAAAGTGTGCAGAACCATTTTCCGTGCTTGGCTGGCAACAGCTCAAAGCGGACAGTCGGGTAGGCTTAATACTGCGGGTTTATTTACCGGATGCTTTAGCGGTGAGTGCCGTGTCGGCCAAAACGGGCAAGTCCTTGGGTGAGCTAACGGCCAATAGTCTTTATTCTGGTGTGTTTGAATTATCGTTACCGAAAAAACGTGTTACAGAGCCATACATCCTAACGGTGAAGAGCGGTAGTTTTGAGTATCAGTTGTTCGACCCTTATCAGTTTACGGACGAAGCATTTTACGCCGTGCACTATGTTGGTAGTCAGCCAGAAAATCTATATCGCCAACTTGGCGCGCAACTCATTAGCCTTAATGTAGGTGGGAAACAAGTTAATGCCTGTCGGTTTGCGGTATATGCGCCAAATGCTAGCAATGTAAGTTTGATTGGCGATATGAATAATTGGGATGGTCGGGTGCATCCGATGCAACGCACCCACTGCGGGCATTGGGTGCTAGTGTTGCCGGAGGTTGCAAGCGGCGTGCGCTATAAATTTGAAATCAAAGATAGTCATGGTCATTTATTGCCACACAAATCTGATCCTATGGCATTTTTCGCGGAGCAATACCCGTCGCATGCCTCTTTAGTCTATGACCACAATCAATACCAGTGGCAAGATGCAACCTGGCGCAACAGAGCCGTAACTGACCCATTAACCAGTCCCATGAGTATTTATGAGCTGCAAGTGGGTTCCTGGTGTCGCGATCTGGATAATCAGCCGTTAACATACCGGGCGTTGGCCGACAAATTAATTCCATATGTGTTGGACATGGGCTATACCCATATAGAGCTGCTACCGGTGATGGAACATCCGTTTGATGGCTCCTGGGGCTATCAGCCACTGGGCTTGTTTGCACCATCTTCACGGTTTGGTTCACCAGATGACTTTAAGTATTTTGTTGATGCCTGCCATCAGGCTGGTATCAGCGTTATTTTAGATTGGGTTCCGGCTCACTTCCCGGAAGATGGCCATGGTTTAGCCCGTTTCGATGGTAGCCATTTATATGAATACGAAGACCCGCGTCGTGGTTGGCATCCAGACTGGAACTCTTGCATTTATGATTACGGTAAAGACTATGTTCGCCAGTTTTTAATTGCCAGTGCCTTGTATTGGCTAGAGCATTTTCACATTGATGGCTTAAGGGTAGATGCTGTTGCGTCAATGTTGTACTGGGATTATTCACGCCAGGAAGGTGAGTGGATCCCAAATATTGACGGTGGTAACCACAATTATGAAGCTATTAGCTTTTTCCGCTGGTTTAATACCGAAGTGTATAGCAAGTTCCCACAGGCAATTACTATAGCCGAAGAATCTACTTCATTTCCTATGGTGTCACGACCGGTTGATATGGGGGGGTTAGGCTTTGGTTTTAAATGGAACATGGGTTGGATGAATGACAGCTTACGTTATATCAGTAAGGATCCGGCGTACCGACGTTATCATCATAACGACCTGACATTTTCTATGGTGTACGCCTATAACGAAAACTTTATTTTACCGCTGTCACATGACGAAGTAGTGCATGGTAAAGGCAGTTTACTGAACAAAATGCCCGGTGATGAATGGCAACAAACTGCGAATTTGCGTGCGTACTATGCTTTTATGTTTGCGCATCCTGGCAAGAAACTGAACTTTATGGGCAATGAGTTTGCACAGGGCCGTGAATGGAGCCACATGCAAAGTTTGGATTGGCACTTGCTGGATTACGATAAACACCGCGGTATGCAACAATTATGTCGTGATTTAAACCACTGTTACCGCCGTCTGGCGCCACTTTATCAGTTGGATTATTCGCAAGATGGATTTCGTTGGTTAGATCATCAGGATGCAGATAACAGTACTTTGAGCTTTCTGCGTAGTGATAAAGCGGGTAACGTCATTTATGTGGTGTGCAATTTTACCCCAATGCCACGTCAAAACTTTTTGTTGGGTGTAGAGCAAGCTGGAGAGTACGAAGTTATTCTTAATACCGATAGCACTTACTATTGGGGCAGTAATTTTGATGTTGGTGGCGGGCTTGTTACGCAAAACCATGCTTATCAGGGAATGACGCAGTGTATCTGTTTGCAGTTACCCCCCCTGGCAACACTGTATATACGAAAAAGAGTTTAATGATTTACACGAACGACAAACAATGAGTGAACTAAGGCAATGAGTAATCAGATACCGTTATTGAAGATGTCTTTAGGTAGCGCCGCTCCACTTGGTGCTACGTTGGTGTCTGAAGAAGCAGGCGTTACCAGCTGGAACTTCGCGGTTTTTGCACCTGATGCCTCTGCGTTAACGTTATGCCTGTATTTACCTGACACCGAGGAGTTGCTTGGTGAGCTTAACTTTAGTGGCCGCACTGGGCCTGTGTGGCATCTGCAGGTAGACGGAATTGATAGTGGCACCTTGTATGCGTTTAAAGCGGCAGGCGCAGATAACCGAGAGCTAGGTTTGGCTTTTGATGCTGAGCGTGTTGTGCTGGATCCCTATGTGAAACAGCTGAACCGTAGTTTAAGTTTTAATCAACGGCTGTATCAAACTAAAAGCCACTATATGCTTGCCAAAGGTGTACTTAAACCGCAGCAGTTTGATTGGCAAGGCAGTGTTAAACCGCAGGTTCCTCGCGAAAAAACTGTTATTTACGAAGCGCATGTCAAAGGCATAACCATGCTTCACCCTGAGGTGCCACCACCATTGCGTGGTACCTATCTTGGCTTGTGTCATCCTGCGGTTATAAGCCATTTACAGCAGTTAGGTATTACTACATTGCAGTTACTGCCTGTAGCGGCATTTTTAAGTGAACCAAAACTTAACGCACTGCAACTGAGTAATTACTGGGGATATAATCCGGTAAGCTTATTTGCACCAGAACCACGTTATCAGGTTAATGATGCCGTATCTGAGTTTAAAACGATGGTACGCAGCTATCATCAAGCCGGTATTGAAGTCATTTTAGATGTTGTATTTAACCATACGGCTGAAGCCGGAGAGGATGGCCCGGTTCTGAGTTTCCGTGGTTTGGCAAATAAACATTACTACTTATTTGAAAGTCATGCCGACATTACCGATTTTAGCCAGCCTTGTAATTATACCGGCTGTGGTAATACGCTAAACGTTGCGCATCCAATGGTACAAAAATTGGTAATGGATGCACTGCGTTATTGGGTTACAGAAATGCAGGTTGATGGCTTCCGGTTTGATTTGGCCACAACACTTGCCCGGGAGCACAAGCGATTTAACCCTTACGCTGCGTTTTTTCAAATCATCGCACAAGACCCTGTGCTGTCTGGCGTCAAGTTGATAGCTGAACCATGGGATGTTGGCCCAATGGGCTATCAATTAGGTCAATTCCCTGCGCAATGGTCAGAGCTAAATGACAAGTGTCGTGATACTTTTCGTGCATTTTGGCGTGGCGACCAAGGCGTGTTACCCGAATTTACCACCCGGTTATTGGGATCGCGGGATATTTTCCAAAAACACCATAAACCCGCATGCTGTAGTGTGAACTATTTAACTTACCACGATGGTTTTACGCTACATGATGTTGTCAGTTATAACGATAAACACAATTGGCTTAATGGTGAAGAAAATCGTGATGGACATAGCCATAACCTAATCAGTAATCATGGTGTGGAGGGGGCAACGAAAGACCCGCAGGTCATCGCTAATCGATACCAGCATAAACGCAATCTGGTGGCGACTTTACTGCTTAGTCAAGGCATGATCCACTGGTTAGGTGGTGATGAGCTTAGCCATACTCAGCGTGGTAATAACAATGCCTATTGTCAGGACAACGACATTAGCTGGTTGGACTGGCATTTAGACAGCGATGAAGATGACTTTTTGCAGTTTGTTCGCCAGATGCTGGCATTTCGACGTAAATATGCCTGTTTGCAGCAGTTATCACTACTTGATGACAGTTATCAATTGCATGGTGATAAACACCAAATCACCTGGTTTTTGCCCGATGGAAGTGAAAAGCAAGAGCATGACTGGCACGACCCTCAGCGGTCTGGTTGTATTTTCCAAATCAGCAATAAAGTGTCTAAAGTCAGTTTGTTGTTCGTTTTTAATGCTGCAGAGACGCCGCTTAATATCAATATGCCTAAGCGACAATGGCAGTTGCTGCTTGATACCAGTATCGACAAAGGGCTGCAACAAGAAGACGCTAATCGGGTAAGTCAGTATCAACAGTATGCACAGAGTATCTCAGTCTGGCAGTAGGTTTATTGCTGCCTTTTCAGTATAATGCGCGCCATTTGAATGCCGCCGCCTTCAACGAAGGCTTAGCGGGGCAACAATAATGAAGGAATGTCAGATGACAGACACAGCAGCACTTTGTGATATCGGGTTTGTCGGCGCCGGTGTGATGGGCAAAAATCTTATTTTGAACCTCGCCGATAACGGTTACCGTGTTGCCGCCTTTGACCTGGACCATCAGAAATTAGAATCGGTACTGGAGCAGGATAAAGCGGAGCGTGGCGAGAAACCGGCCCGCGTTATTGCTTGCAGCTCTTACACTGAATTGCTGTCGCGTTTGTCAGCACCTCATCTTATTGTATTGTCCGTCCCGGCAGGTAAGCCGGTTGACGATGTTTGCCACAAGCTGATTGATGCTGGTATTCAGGCCGACGATATTATTGTTGATACCGGTAATAGTTTGTGGACAGATACCGTTGCGCGCGAAAAAGATTTTGAAGGTAAGTTCATTTTCTTTTCAACCGCTGTATCCGGTGGCGAAGTGGGTGCACGTTTTGGCCCGTCACTTATGCCAAGTGGCGACCCATACGCGTGGACACGCATTAAACCATTGTGGCAGGCGATTGCGGCGAAAGTAGACCCTGCTACCGGTAAACCCATTGAACGATTTGAGCCTGGCAATCCTGTTACAGAAGGTGAGCCCTGTGCAACTTATATTGGCCCAAGTGGTTCTGGCCACTATGTAAAAATGGTTCACAACGGCATTGAATATGCTGACATGCAGCTTATCTGTGAAGCCTATCAGGTGATGCGCGATATTCTTGGTATGCCTGCTGCAGAAATTGCAGAGGTGTTTAAACAGTGGAACCAAGGCAAGTTACATAGCTATTTAATTGGTATAAGCGCCGATGTACTGGCAACCAAAGACTCTGAAACAGGCTTGCCGTTAGTTGATGTCATTATGGACAAGGCTGGCCAAAAAGGCACCGGCTTGTGGACAGCTGTTAGTAGTTTGCAACTGGGAAGTCCGTCACCAACAATTGCTGAAGCGGTGTATGCTCGCTCGTTATCAGCGCTTAAGCATGAACGGGTAAAGGCGGCTACAGTGTTGGCAGGCCCGGCGCAAAGCTTAATTTCTCCTGAGCAAAAAGACGAGATTATTCAGGCATTACATGATGCGCTGTATTGCGCCAAAATATGCGTTTATGCACAGGGTTTCCATCTAATGAAAACCGCTGCGGATGAGCATGGCTGGCAGCTAAACTTTGCCGAAATTGCTAAAATCTGGCGCGCGGGTTGTATTATTCGTGCCGTGTTTTTACAGTCAATTACCGAAGCATATGAACGTAACGATGAATTAGAGAATTTGTTATTAGATCCCTTCTTCGCCAAACAAATTTCTGTTTACCAACAAAATTGGCGCAAAGCGGTAGCTAACGCCACCTTAGCGGGTATTCCTGTGGCCGCATTAAGCTCGGCGCTTAGCTACTACGACTCATATCGCACGGCAGTGTTACCTGCTAATTTATTGCAGGGCCAGCGCGATTATTTTGGCGCGCATACCTTCGAACGTACCGACAAGGCCAAGGGCAAAATGTTTCACGTAGAGTGGAGCCAAAAAGACCGGCCGATGGTGAAAGTAAAATGACAACTCAGCATAACATACAACATATTGGTACTCCGGGTACCGCTAGCAGCACTAAGGTGCTGTTATTAGGCGCTGGGGAATTAGGTAAAGAACTGTGTATCGAACTAAAGCGTTATGGCTGTGAGGTAATAGCAGTAGATCGTTACCCTAATGCACCTGCGATGCAAGTTGCAGACAAAGCCGTAGTCATGTCTATGCTAGATAACGCTGCACTGCGTCAATTGGTGATCACTGAAAAGCCTGCGTTAATTGTGCCAGAGCTGGAAGCTATCGCTACCTCGGTATTGCTTGAACTGGAAGACTGCGGTTTCAATGTGGTACCCAGTGCAAAAGCTGTGAATTTGACGATGAATCGGGAAGGCATTCGCCGCTTAGCCGCGGAAGAATTAAAGTTGGCTACGTCACCTTTTGTTTTTGCCAGTGATAAAGACAGCTTTATCGCTGCGGTGAACACCATTGGCTACCCTTGCGTAGTTAAACCCATCATGTCATCCAGTGGTAAAGGGCAGAGCGTGCTTCGTTCGGACGCTGATTTGGACGCGGCCTGGGTTTACGCTCAGGAAGGCGGACGCGCCGGTAAGGGTAGGGTTATAGTAGAAGGCTTTGTCGACTTCGACTACGAAATTACGCTGTTAACGGTAAATTCGGTGTCCGGCATTCAATATTGTGCACCGATAGGCCATCGGCAGGAAAAAGGCGATTATCGTGAAAGCTGGCAGCCACAGGCCATGAGCAGTGTCGCCTTTGAAACGGCAAAAAGCTACGCTAAAGCGGTGGTAGAGGCTTTAGGTGGTTATGGTTTATTTGGCGTAGAGCTGTTTATTAAAGGTGATAGCGTGTACTTTTCTGAAGTATCACCCAGGCCACACGATACCGGTATGGTCACCTTGATATCCCAGCAATTAAGTGAGTTTGCTTTGCATGCCCGCGCTATTTTAGGCTTACCTATTCCACAGATTAAACAATACGGCCCGGCAGCCTCTGCCGTGTTGTTAGTGCCAGGCAACAGTGCCGATATTCAGTATCATGGTTTAGCCGATGCTTTAGCCGAGCCAGACACCGAATTACGTATTTTTGCTAAACCCGAAGTACAAGGCGAGCGCCGGATGGGTGTAGCACTGGCGTTAAGTGACACGGTAGAAGCGGCAACGCAAAAAGCGCTTAACGTAATTAGCAAACTTAGCGTGACACTAAAATAAGCTTGTTATAATGCTGCATAAAAACCACCTGAGGGTGGTTTTTTTATGCTTGCTTTTGTAAATAAGTTGTTCACTTTGCTAATAAAATCCACTAGCATCAACGCCTGTTGGTCATCATTTAAAACAGGTATAGCCGCATGCAGCAGCAACATCAGCAGCGAATTAAAGACATTGATAAACAGGTTATTAAAATTACCTTATTGGAAGCACCTGGCAGCTTGCTATTTGGCGTGGGGTTGTATGCTAAATTTACTGACGATGGCGCATCAATACTGCCCATATTGCAGGATCAAGCTGTGGTTAACAGCATTATCGTTGTGGGTGCAGCAATTATGCTGTGGGGAACATACAAAATACTCATGCTGACGCAGGAGAAATCCCGTCTGCAAAAAGTAGCAGGGCATTAACCATTGGCACTTATATTAAAGATCATCGCACTAGTTTTCATTTTTAGCACCCAAGCTGCTGATATTTCAGGAATATGGAAACATACAGATAAACCGGCCTGGCTAAATGTAAATATACAAACCGGCACCATTACTGTGCATCGACACGATAATGCTCCGGGCGCAACAGGCCTTACGGTAATTAAAGAGCTAAGCGCAAAACCACCTATTTGGAATGGCAAAATGTACGATGCAGAACAAGGTGACTATGTTTTGGTAACCCTTAAGCTAAAAGACAACCAGACATTGATTGTGGTTGACGAAGATACCACGGAATTACTCAGATTAACGCGGCCGTAGCCGTATGGTTGCGTACTTTTACTGTTTGGTTTGTTAAGTCAGATATAAGTTAGATAGGGAATGTTGAATTTTGAACATGGTACAGCTGGCGCGTTATGTTATTGGTTTAACCTGGATTTACCACGGTATCTTCCCAAAACTATTGCAAATTGCCCCGCTGGAGCAGGCAATGACAGGCAGTTTGGGCTTTTCTGACGACATTACATATTATCTGGTGAAAACTGCCGGCGTGGCAGAAGTGATTTTTGGCCTGGTATTTATTTGCTGCTACCGGCTGAGGATGGTTCAGCTATTAAACCTTATTGGTTTAGTTGGCTTGTTAATATTCGCTGCCATAATGACGCCTTTTATTCTACTTGAAGCTTTTAATCCTATAACAACCAATGTACCGTTAATCGTATTGGGGTATTACCTGTTAAAACAGCAAAATTACGGCGATGACAAGGAACGTGTATGACTGAAGTCGTTATAAGCGATGAAAAAACGGACTTGGATATTGTCAAAATTCATCATTTTCTGAGTACGCAAAGCTCCTGGGCCAAAGGCATTCCGCTGGACACCGTAAGCCGCAGCATTTCTCATTCGATATGTATTGGCCCTTATGCTGACAACCAGCAGGTGGGCTTTTGCCGCATTATTACTGACCAGGCAACCTTCGCTAATTTAGTCGATGTCATCGTCTGGCCTGAATACCGTGGCCATGGTATCGCCGCAAAGTTAATGGCTGCGGTACTGCAGCACCCCAGCGTAGCCGATGTACGCCGCTTTACCTTGGCTACGTCCGATGCGCACGGTTTATACGACAAATACGGTTTTACTGCGTTAAGTAAACCCGAGACGTTTATGGAGATTTACCGGCCTGATGTTTATGACACTTAAAAAATTATTATGCTTCAGGGACTAAACCATATCACCATTGCTGTTAGTGACTTAGATCGCTCGCTGGCGTTTTACACTGAGTTGCTTGGTATGAAAGCGCAAGTGCGCTGGGATGCCGGAGCGGCAGCAAAACAGCAGTGAAGGGCAGTCGGTTTATTTTCTCGATCCGGACGGCCATAAGCTGGAAGCTCATTGCGGTAATTTGCAAACACGGTTAGATGCTTTAAAGCATAAGCAGTACTCAGGCTTGGTATGGTTGTCAGAGTAAATATTAGGAGAGTAGATTGATTTTTAAATTAAGGTTCTACGCGTTTTGCTGCTTTATGCTTTCAGCTTTTGTATCCGCGCAGGACATCAGATTCGCTAGTGTCGATAACATCAAGCTCGAATATATTGATATCGGCGCGGGTGATTACACCTTGCTGGTGGAATCAGGCGTAGGGATGGGCGTTGCTTACTGGCAGCCTTTGTTAGCGGATTTCGCCGAGCTGAATGTCAGAACCATTATTTATTCCAGAGCCGGCAATGACCAGTCGGGCAGTGTTGATGATATATCACTTTCGGCGTCAAACCGTCGTCTGGCTTTGTTACTGCAAACAATCAAAGCTGACAACGATAAGCTCATACTGCTTGGACATTCTTTTGGCGCTTTGCATGTGCGCACTTTTGCTGCCAGCCACCGTGAGAAGGTTGCTGGGATTGTGTTGCTTGACCCAAGCCATGAAGGTTTTCAGAGCGCACTTAGTGCGTTAGATAAAGATTGGGCAGATAGAGATAATTCCCGTCTCAATAAGATGTTGCAACAGCAACCGGAATGGCAGCAACTGCAACAGCTTTATAAGCAAAATGCCGTGGCAGATCACAATATCACCGAAATGCTACCTGCGGTGTTGGTAACATCATCACGGTTAAATGAGAGCAATTGGTGGATTGGTCATAGCCCGCAAGGCAAAAAAGTTTGGCGCCAATTACATGCATCCTTGATTGATAACAACCCAAACGCAGTGCATTTTGTTACCGATAAAACCGGCCACAATGTGCCGTTAGACGATAAGGCATTAATGCTTAAAGCGATTGATACGATGTTACTTATGCTCAGTGCGGGGTAGATCGTTAGCGACTAAATGTCTAAGTAACTCAGAGTTTTTTAATGTGTTCAGGAGCTATTTTGAAAGTCGTAGTCTTAGTTTTTGCGGCACTGTCTTTTACCCTTGGTGCCAGCCAAAGTCAGTTTATTAATGTTAATGAGTTCGAGCTGGAGTACGAAATTACCGGTAATGGCAAACACACCGTTTTATTAGAAGCGGGTGCTAGTTCGGCAATGACCGACTGGGACCCTGTGTTTAGCCAGATTGCAGAGCAAGCTACTGTTATTCGTTATTCCCGCGTTGGCAACGGTAATTCAACCCAAGTTAAACGCCATTTTACCTCGCGCGATTATGCTGATTACGCCAGCGAACTGTTGGATAAACTGCAGGTAGCTAAACCGGTAATATTAGTTGCGCACTCTTATGGTGGCAGTATAGCGCGGGATTTTGCCGCCGCTTACCCGGACAAAGTTAAAGCCTTGCTAATGCTAGACCCGTCATCTGAACATGACGTTGATGTACTGCGTGCCATAGATCTGGAGCAAGGCAATAAAGAAATTGCAGCTATTAAGCTGGATGACATGAAAAATGGCATGTCGAATAACTATTTAGATTTTTGGAGCAAACGGCCATTACCGGATTATCCGAAAATTAAGGATATGCCGGTCACGGTTATTGCTTCAGTTAAAAAGACAGAAAACCCGGCCAATTTATTTTTCACCGACCAGGGCCGTAAGCTATGGGGTGAACACTGGCACAACTGGGCCGCAGATTTTCCGCAGGGGCGGGCGGTATTAACCGATAAAAGCGGGCACTTTGTACAGTTTGATGAGCCGAATTTGGTGCTGACAGAATTGCAACGCTTGATTACAAAACTAAATAAAACTAAACACAAGTGATTAAGTGCGGCAAAACTGAACCCCGCTGCGTTAATCAAACCAAAGGAATGAAACTGTGCAATATGTAATGTGTAAAGCTTCGCTGCTGGTGTCAACGTTGTTGTTATCAGCCTGTGCAGTTAAACCTGTCGCGGTGCAGCCGGTGGAACAGACCATAGCGCAAGATACTGCGCCTGCTAAAGTGGTAAACAAAACAACATACACCAGCCAACCTTATACCCCCAAACTATGGTCTGGCCATAAGGTGCTCACGTTGTCTGCTGAGCAATGCGCAGTTAAAGGCAAAGCGGTGCTTGAAACCATGCAGTTTGGCTCTGTGGTTCAAAACGGCAACTATGTATATGGTAACTACCTGCAAAACCGTGCTGCAATTAAGTGTGTTGCGCTTGATAAAGGTAGTTTTGTTTATGTGGCGGTTGCCGGCCAGCAGAAAAAAGCAGTTGAAGAGCTGCGCAATGAGATTGTCTGGCAGTTTTAATTGGCAGCTCTTTTTCAAGACGCATCTATTTATCAAGGAGCAATGTTGAATATTTCATTACGTGACGTAAACCACGAAAACTATGAAGCGGTATGTGAGCTGGATGTCACTAAGCAACAAGAGCCCTTTGTGGCTTGCAATATGTGGTCTTTGGTTGAGGCGGCCTACAACGATGGCCACACCTGCAGAGCTATTTACCAAGGGGATCAGCCGGTGGGGTTTTTTATGTGGGTAAAAGAAACGCCGGAACTTATTTCCATTTGGCGTTTTATGGTGGATAAGCAATTCCAGCATCAAGGTATTGGGCGCAAAGCGATGACATTGGCGTTAGCGCAAATCAAACAAGATACTGAAATTAAGCAAATTGAAATTTGTTACAACCCACAAAATCCGGTAGCAAAAAACTTTTATGGTAGCTTTGGTTTTATTGAACAAGGGCTGGATGATGAAGGCGAAGATATGTTGGCCAGTATCACACTTAAAGCTGTTTAACATTTAACTGGAGTGTCGCATGTACCGGGGATCTTGTTTGTGTGGTGAGCTCGAGGTTGAAATTACAGGGCCTATCAGTAGCATTATTCATTGCCATTGTTCATTATGCCGAAAATCCAGTGGTACCGCCTTTGCGACTAATGGCTTTGTGAATAGTACAGATTTTACAGTAGTAAAAGGCGAAGCGCAGTTAAGCCATTTTGCTTTTAAACCTGGCCGGCTTAGGCATTTTTGCCGCAACTGCGGCTCGCCGGTATACAGCAGCAATGCCGACGACCCGACGCGGTTTCGCATTCGGCTGGGTATTTTAAACAGCGATATTATCGAGCGGCCACTATCACATAACTTTTACAGTTCAAAAGCCAACTGGGAAGATTTAGATGCTGATTTACCGCGTTACAACCGCTTTGAGCCTGGACGTGAATAACGCAAAAAATATTAGGGGAAGCATTGCACTTGGCAAAAAGCAATTATCTTACTGGCGCTGCGTTATGTTGCGCACTGGCAGCATTAGCGCATTTGGGTTGTATTGTCTTTGGCGCAGACTGGTATCGCTTTTTTGGTGCCGGCGAGCAGATGGCACTGATGGCTGAGCGGGGCGATTGGCACCCCACCATTGTTACCACTATTTTGGTGCTGATATTAATGCTATGGGCGCTTTATGCTTTATCTGGCGCGGGTATAATACGGCGCTTACCATTACTACGCACGGCACTGTGTGTTATATCGGCTATTTTTCTGCTGCGCGGGCTGGCCTTTGTTGCCATTATGCCGCTGTTTCCGGAGAACAGTGTGTTATTTTGGCTGGTAAGTTCAACCATTTGTTTATTTATTGGTGCACTCTTCGCGTTGGGTACAGTTAAAGCCTGGCATTATTTAAGTATTACATCGGACAAGTTTTAAATTGGCTATTCGTATTGCGCCTCTAGTGGCCAGCGATAAAACGTTATTTATTGCACTGTGCACCAACCAAACTATTATGCAGTATGTGTATACACCTTTAACTGTCACGCAGGCGGCTAAATTGTTTGCTGAGCGACTTGTACCGTGGCATCACAAAAGTAGCGGTTGGTTAAGCTACACCCTTGTTGAAACCGTAACAGAAAAAAAAGTAGGCACTATTGGCTTAAAGATAATTGACCACCAGGCGGCTGTAGCGGAAGTGGGTTTTATGTTGTTATCTGACGCGCAAGGCAAGGGCTACGCATCGCAAGCCCTTGGATTGCTGTGTAAACAGGCGTTTTCAGTGTTGAATTTACATAAGCTGGTTGCCGTCTGTGCAGCTGAAAATAGTGCTTCGGTAGCGTTACTTCAAAAACAAGGGTTTCAACTTGAGGAACGGTTGAAAAATAATACTGAAATTAACGGTGTTTTTGTTGATGATTTGCGATATGGTTTAGTTAATAACACAGTAGGTAACGGTTATTTTCTTGAAAATAATTAATTGAATTAATAGTGTTTTAAGTCTATATATAATGTTCGCACTGCCTGTTTTAGCTGTGTTTGATAATGATGTCAGGGAGAAATTATGTCAGTCCGTATAGGAATATGTCTGATAACAGCGATGGTTTTTAGCAGCGCTTTATATGCTAAGCCAGCAGTAGATTTTTCAGCTGAGCAGAATAAACCTTGCTGGAAAATGATTGAGCAGAAAACGGTAGGGCATTGTAAGTTGCATTTTGAGCGACTTGAAAAAACGGAGCTGAAATTTGCTCCGCGCGATGAAATATCCCGTGCCTATAGCCGTTATTTTTCGGCTCGTACCGAGTTTCCAACGTCTTATCAGCAAATTGAATATGCCCTTCAATTTTTTAATTTTAGCATTGATAAGTATCCGGTAAGGGATAGTCTTAATTATATTCGTAGTGGTGACGGTTCTACGCAATTAAGTATGACAATACTTACCTCTAAAACCGGTGGTTACAGCTTTGTTTTAGCGGATAACGATGCACATTTTCGCCAAATAACGGATGCGTTACAATTTCCTAAGCGCAAAGTTGCTACACACTATTACCGCAATATAACCAAGCTATTTGCTGAATAGCTTGGTATTCACTTTTATTAACGCTGCCTTATTTAAGCTGCTTTTAATAAAGTTGTTTTTATTAAATTAAGGTTAGGCGGGTTGCTGAATCAGTCCAATCAATTTTTGCGTTTTGTTGACGTTCATTAAGCAACCGATGTTCAGCTTGCTTTATGGTATCTACATAGAGCCACTGACAATTAACGGTTTCCGGGCTGACTGTTAACACCATAAAGCCTCTATCGTAAAGGTTGGCATATTGTAATCCACTGATGAGTTGTACCAGAGCCTGCTCTGTTGCAACGGCTGATGCTCGGTCTGGCAGATTAATATATTGCTCTAGACCGGGTGATGTAACGGATGACGTTGCAAGCTCTACCCCTACCGGGGTGCCATCAGCCAGGTCAAGATGGTTAGCCCAACCATTATGCGTGTCACCGGCTAGCACCAGCAGTTTTTTCTGGTTCGCAGCAACATTGGCCAGTATGGCTTCACGCTCTGCAGGGTAACCATCCCACGCATCAAGGTTGTAAGGCATGGCGGGTAATTGCAAAAGTGCGATAACCTGAGGGGTTAAGCGTTGCTGATTTGCTTGCAAATAAGCCAGTTGCTCTGCAGTTAACGAAGGATCGCCTGCCTGTGCCCGCGCAGCCAATTGTGCAAGTGTAACCAGCTCGGCGAAATCCGTAATACTTAATTGCTGTAACGCAACAGCACCAGGTAACAACATACGCCCCATCAGTACTTGCTGGCCAAGTATTTGCCAACGAGCATCATTATGACTTAGTTTATCTTGTAGCCACTGCAGCTGTTCATTGCCTAGTATAGTGCGGTTGCTTTGGGTTAAATCAGCGCTAAAGCGAGTTGCATCAAGTTGACCGCTTACCGGGTCAATGTATTGGGCATATTCAAGCTGTTTGTCTCTGCCAATAACCCGTGTATCAAGCATAAGTAAATTAACCAGATTACCAAATTCAAATTGACGGTAGATGGTTTCTTCATCATTAACCGTAAGAGGACGAATGGGCATCCATTCAAAGTAGGCTTGAAGTGCAGCGCGTTTGCGCTCGGTGAAATCACCTTCATTGGGCTGATGATTTTCTGCACCTTCACGCCAGGTGTCATTAGTGACTTCATGATCATCCCACACGGCAATCATTGGCGCTGCAGCATGAAGTAGCTGTAATGCAGAATCTGTGCGGTATTGCCCATAGCGCTGGCGATAATCAGACAAGCTCACCATTTCGTTAACCGGTTGCACTTCACGTCCAAGGGCCGCGGCATCTTCGCTGGCATAGCCACCAACGCCGTATTCATAAAGGTAGTCACCTAAATGAACCGTTGCATCTAAGTTGCTTATTTCAGTTGCTTTAGCGTAAACATGGAAATAACCAGCCGGGTAGTTTGCGCAAGAAAATACAGCCAGTTTCACCTGGTTAACATCGCCAGTAGGTAACGTTTTACCCCGTCCTATTGCTGAATATTGTGTACCCGCCCTAAAGCGATAGAAATATTCACTCCCGGCCGATAAATCACGCACATCAATTTTAACGGTATAGTCGCTGGCGGCAGACGTTGTTGTTTCACCGGAACGAACAAGTTGACTAAATTCTTTATCCAGCGCCAATTGCCACTCTAGCGGCACTTCTGCTGCATCAGCAGTTACGCGGGTCCATAGTAATAGCGCATCAGCTGTTGGGTCGCCACAGGCTACTCCGTGTGAGAATTCAACATTATAGGGCAGTGGTTGCGGCGCTGGTTCATCACTGCTACAACCTGTTAGGCTGGTAGAGATTACCACGCTGCCAATGGTCGCAGCTGAGGCAATAAGAAAATCACGGCGGGTTAGTCTGGTCATTAATATTCTCCTGATTCGACCAGCGCAGTGAAACAAAAATTCATGACAACAATGTGAATTGCTAGAAAAAAACACTATGAGGCAGTTTTTTACGTATACAGCATTATGTAGTTTAAGCAGGTATAACAGCGCACTTTATTAAGGAAACAAATTAGATGAAACAGACAGAGCAACAATGGCGTGAGCAGTTAACTGATGAACAGTATCGGGTTACTCGCCTTAAAGGTACTGAGTATCCCTTTAGCGGAGAACTGCTCCATAATGAACAGCAGGGGACATATCACTGTATTTGTTGTAATAACAAATTATTTAGCTCAAACACTAAATTTGATGCAGGCTGTGGCTGGCCAAGCTTTTATCAAGCAGTTGCAGATAAGGTAAAGTATCAGCCTGATAATACCCATGGTATGACAAGAACTGAAATATTGTGTGCAAATTGTGATGCGCATTTGGGGCATGTGTTTAATGATGGACCGGCGCCTACAGGAACCCGCTATTGTGTAAACTCGGTTTCGTTAAGCTTTACAGCTGAAAATGAATAAAAAAGCTGTAACTGTTGTCGTAGCCTTTCAACTTCTATTACAATACGCGCCGTTAAAGCAATTAGCGGCGCAGACCTCACTTTAACACCCGATTAATTCATCTTAATGAAGTAAAAGGCCTACACACATGACCCTATCGCACGAAGAAATGTATCAGAAGAGCTGGCAAGAGCGCCAAGAATATGCCGAAAACATGCAACCAATTATTGGCAGACTGTATCGTAACAAAGGCATTGAAGTGGTGGTGTATGGCCGCCCACTCGTGAATGCGACAACAATCGATATTATAAAGGCACATAAAAGCGTTGAGCGTTTTGAAGGGCAAAAGTTGCGCCTGCGCGAATGTTTTCCTGTGCTAGATGCGATTAGCAAAATGAATATAGCACCGGGTCGTGTTGATATTGGCAAGCTGGCTTATGGTTTCATCTATAAAAATGCGGCGAATGGCATCGCATTGGAAGAGTATTTAGCAGCTGAACTGTCCGATATTCTTGATCGTGAAGATCAAGTAAAACCAGTTGATGTTGTGCTTTACGGTTTTGGCCGTATTGGCCGTTTGTTAGCGCGCCTGATGTTAGAGCGCTCAGGGCCTAGCAGCAAATTACGTTTACGCGCAATTGTTGTGCGTGGTGGTAAAAAGGGTGATTTGGAGAAGCGTGCCAGCTTATTGCGCCGTGACTCAATTCATGGCCCGTTCAATGGAAGTATTACCATTGATGAAGAAAATCAAGGTATTAAAGCCAATGGTACCTTTATTAAGGTAATTTACGCTAATTCTCCTGAGTTAGTGGATTATACGCAATACGGTATTCATGATGCACTGGTGGTTGATAACACCGGGATCTGGAAAGATGACAAAGAACTGAGTATTCATTTTAAAAGCAAAGGCAGCGCTAAGGTGCTGTTAACGGCGCCAGCTAAAGGCGAAGTTCCCAATATTGTTTACGGTGTAAATCAGCATATGATTCTGCCGGAACACAAGATTGTGTCAGCTGCCAGCTGTACTACCAATGCCATTACGCCGGTGTTAAAAGCCTTAGAAGATGAATTTGGTATTCGTAACGGCCACGTTGAAACCGTGCATTCTTATACAAATGACCAAAACCTGATTGATAACTTCCACAGCGCAGAGCGGCGCGGTCGTGCAGCGCCACTGAATATGGTGCTAACATCAACAGGTGCAGCCAGTGCTGTGGCTAAAGCCTTGCCTCAGTTAAAAGGCAAGTTGACGGGGAATGCTATTCGGGTGCCGACGCCAAACGTGTCTATGGCCATTTTGTCACTGAACTTAAACCGTGAAACCAGTCGCGAAGAGATGAATGACTTTTTACAGCGAACGTCGTTATTCTCTGAATTACAGGACCAAATTGACTTTACCGCCTCTACTGAGATCGTATCATCAGATTTAGTTGGTTCGCGTTATGCGGGTGTAGTTGACTCTCAAGCGACTATTGTTGATGGTGATCGTTGTGTGTTGTACGTATGGTATGACAACGAATTCGGTTACAGTACTCAGGTTATTCGTGTGATGAACGATATGGCCGGTATTAAGTACCCAACGTTGCCGGTAGCGCGTTAATTCGTTACTTCATCGAAAAGCCGCTTTTAAGCGGCTTTTTCTTTGGCGCTAACCTGTTAGAATCCTGTTCACCAACAACTGGCATACAGCGTACTTTTAAGCATGATTAATGCTGTGCTAGTTTTTTCTTTTTATCGGCATTGGGTTTACTTTATGAAAATCACCAGCAATTTTGACAGCGGTAACATTGACGTCATTCAGGCAGATACCCCTGATAACATTCAATTGGCCATCCGCAAAGACAATCAATCAGATTTCTATCAATGGTTTCACTTTCGTTTAAGTACCGAACATGCCCAGGAGCATACTCTTACTATTACCAATGCCGGTGACTCGGCCTATCCGGACGGTTGGAAAGAGTATCAAGCCGTGGCATCTTACGATCGTCAAACCTGGTTTCGTGTTGAAACGGAATATGATGGTAAAGCATTAACGATTAAGCATTTCCCTGAAGCAGAATCGGTATATTTTGCTTATTTCGCGCCGTATAGCTACGAGCGTCATATGGATTTACTACATCAGGCGCAGTCAGATTATAACTGTCAACTGGTTGAGCTGGGTGAAACCTTAGATGGCCGCGATATGAGTTTGTTAATTGTTGGTGAGCCCGAAGCAGGCAAAAAGAAAGTATGGATTACGGCACGCCAACATCCGGGTGAGTCTATGGCTGAGTGGCTGATTGAAGGGTTACTGGATAGGCTGTTAGATGAAGACGATGGTGTTGCTCGCGCACTGTTAGATAAATCGGTGTTTTACATAGTGCCCAACATGAACCCAGATGGCTCGGTCCGTGGCCATTTGCGCACCAACGCCGCTGGCATGAATTTAAACCGCGAGTGGTTAGCACCCTCGATGGAAAAAAGTCCTGAAGTGTACTTGGTTAGACAAAAAATGCTCGAAACCGGTGTTGACCTGTTTTTAGATATGCACGGTGATGAAAATCTACCTTATAACTTTGTCGCGGGAACAGAAGGTGTTCCATCATACAACGACCGGATTAAGATGCTGGAAGATGTGTTTAAGCAAACGTTGTTAGCGGTAACGCCAGAGTTTCAAACCGAGTTTGGTTATGATTTGGATGCACCGGGTCAGGCCAATATGACCGTGGCAACGGCATGGGTGGGTGAGCAGTTTAAATGTCTGGCATACACTGTTGAAATGCCATTTAAAGACAATGCCAACTTACCCGATGAAGCCTACGGTTGGTCCGATGTTCGCTCAATGAAACTGGGCCAAGACATGCTGCCAGCTGTGTTAGCCGTTGTTAACAAGCTGGGTTAAGTTTGAATGTGCTTAACACAATAACAAAAGCAGTGCTGATATCAGCGCTGCTTTTGCTCACAGGTTGTGTTTCGGTGCAGCAATGGCTTGCTGTATCGCCGCTACCTGTCACGAAGCAAAATGCTCAGCAACGGTTGGCATTGAGCCAAGGCATATCATCAGGTCAGCTTGATGTGAGTTGGCCAGAAAACAGCAGTAAACGGGCACTGGTGAATAACCGTGCCAGTTTCATGGGCTACAAGGGGCAGGGTAAGCTACTGGTTGAATTGGCTACAGCCCAAACTCTAACGTTAAATATTAATGGCAAAGCGTTTACGCTGACACCGGACGCTAACCTGGGGCAGCATTTAGTATTTGATATTAGCCAGTATACCCGCAACGGGCTTAATCAATTAGCGCTGTTAAATTTAAAGCCTTTAGGTGCCAAAGTACGGTTAGTTTTGCCTTATCCTGAATTACAAGCTGGCACACCCGAGCAAGCAGGCTTTTCTTCGGCGGTGCTTGATGAACTGGATCAGTTAATTAACCGTGAAGTTGCACAAGGTTTTCCAGGCGCAGTTTTATTAATTGCTAAAAATGGCAAAGTGATCAAAGAAACAGCTTACGGTTTTGCCAGCCGTTTTGATAGTAGCGGTAATATGCTGACGCAACCTGAAAAAATGCGTACAGACACGCTATTTGACTTGGCCTCTAACACTAAAATGTATGCGACCAATTACGCTATTATGCATTTGGTTAGTCAGGGATTGTTAGACATCAATTTGCCCGTGCAACAGTATATTACCGAGTATGTTGGGGATGGTCGCGAACAACGTCTGGTGAGTGATTTGCTTTACCATAACGCGGGTTATCCACCAGAGGTGCATTTTCATCGACCCGATAATCGACATGGCGAGCAGTTCTATTCACTGGATCGTAACCGAAGTATGCAGCTTGTCGCGACTAAAGTGCCTTTTGAACGTGCCCGTGGCGGCAAAGCAGTGTACAGCGACATTGATTACATGTTGTTAGGCTTGCTAATCGAACGTATTACTGGCAAAACACAAGATGATTACTTAGAGCATACGCTGTATCAACCTATGGGGTTGCGTAGCACCATTTTTAACCCAGTACGAAAGGGTATTCCTGCACAACGCATCGCTGCGACAGAGCTGGACGGTAATAGTCGAGGTGGTAGGATTATATTTCCAGCAGACACGCGTGGCGTAGTACGTGGTAATGTTCATGATGAAAAGGCGCATTATGCTTTTGATGGTGTAGCAGGGCATGCGGGGTTATTTTCTACAGCCAGAGAAACAGCCAGTTTAGCCATGCTGGCATTGCAAGGTGGATACGCGCTGACACCGGTATTTAGTTCTGAGGTGTTACAGCAATTTGTGCGTCCGTCAGTGTCGGATCATACGGTTGGCTTGGGATGGCGTACAGCAACGGGTGGCGATCTAAACTGGCACTTTGGCCCGTATGCAAGTGCATATGCCTTTGGCCATACCGGTTGGACAGGAACTGCAACCTTAATTGACCCTTATTATGGCTTGATTGTGGTGTTACTGACCAATAAAAAACACAGCCCGGTGTTGGCTGAAGGTGAAAATGGCTATTATTTTGCCGGAGACAGGTTTGAAACTGGCATGTATGGCAGCATCATGAGTAAAATATACGAAGCAATGCAGTAGGCGGCTGAAACGCAGCCAAATTTATATTGGGGTACTATGGCTATTATTTCCTGCCCATTTTGTGGGCAAAAAATTTCTGATAAAAGTGCGATATGCTCAAAATGTAACGGTGATATTGCAGGTTTAACACCGGAAAAGCGTGACTCGCTAGAGCGTAATAAAGCATTGGATAAAGCGCAAAGCTTAGTTAATCATTCTATGTTTGCTTTACTGTTATTTTTAGCCGGCTTTGGTTTAATGTACTGGTGGGACCCTCAAGCTGGTAGTTATCAGCAATATGTCGCCGGCGGCGCAATCGGTATCGGCTTTTGTTGGTATATGATTAGCCGTGCCCGCATCATGTTTATGAAAAAGCGTAAATAAAATGAATTTTACTGCACTCGTTCAGGCCATGACGCCTGATACTTATGAAAAATTGGCTGAAGCTGTTGCCACAGGCCGCTGGGCAGATGGAAATACGATGGATGACAGCCAGCGTGAACAAAGCCTGCAGTTGGTGATGGCATATCAGGCACAAGTTCTTAAATCTGATGAACTATTTACCATTGGTGCTGATGGTCAAATGGTACACAAATCTAAAGCCGAACTAAAAAAACAGTTCGACACTCAGCCGTCTATTGCAAGGTTCTCGCACGATGATCTTTAAACGTTTTTTTAAACCTAAGTGGCAACATGCCGATGCCGCTGTGCGACAGTTAGCCATTGCGGATCTGAACCAAAATGATCAGGAACACAAATCTGTTTTGCATGAGCTGGCATTTAACGACGGGGCTGAGGCTGTGCGCAAAGCCGCTTTGCTAAAGCTAAATGATTTTGCATTGTGGTGGCAGGCAAGTAAGCATGACAGCGCTGAGCGTTTACAGCAGCTGGCTGAACAAACTTTAATTAGCCAATTATTGCAAAATAAAGTTGAGCCGAAGCTCAAACAACAGTTTATTGCTCAGTGCAACCGCAGCAGCATTCTTGAGCAACTCGCGCAAACTGAAACAGACGCCGGTATTAAATTTGGTTTGTTGCAGCGTCTAAATAAAGCCGAGCTTAATCAGAAAGCACTACAAGATCCGGTATTGCAGTTAGCACAAAAACGAGAATTGCTGGCTCAAATAAATGATGAAAAGACGCTGGAGAAACTGGCGAAACAGCTAGATGGTGAGTTACAAACTGACGTGGTGCAAAAATTACAACACTGCCACGAACAAAAACAAAAACCGCTATTGCTGCGTAAGCAGCTTACGTTATTACTGGCCAAACTTAATGCCGTTCGTGAGCGAGTGACATTGTCTGACATCCCGCAGCAGCTTGGGGAATATCAAACTCATTGGCAAGAATTAACACCAGAGCTGGCTTGCCTTGGCGAAGAAGCTGCTGAATATCAGGCCAAATACGACAAAATAGTTCAGCAGTTACAACACTGGTTGGCGCCACGCTTGGCTGAGTTAGAGAGTATTCAGGCAGAGCAGGCGAAAAATGCAGCTCAGGCTCAACAACAACACGCATTGCAGCAGGAATTGGTTACACTAGAGCAGCAGCTGCAACAAACGCTATTAAATACGGATATTAATGCGGCGCAGCAGTTGGAGCAGCAGTTACAGGACTTGTCGGCTAAGTTAGCTGACGCTGATGTCGCTAACCGGGCGAGTTTGGCTAAAGGTATATCACAGTTACAACAGCGTTTAGCACAATTACCGCTGTTGGCCGAACAATTAGCGCAATTAACCCGCATAGTTGCTGACTGGGCTGCGTTAACTGCTCCAACAACCGCAGAGCAGTACCAACAGCATACGACGCAGTTAACTCTATGGCAGCAAGAGTGGCGTCGTTTAACTAAAGCGATGGTTATTGCGGTGCCAGCAAGTTTACTTGAAGCTAAAACCGCACTGTCTCAACAGTGGCAGGACCTGGCAAAGTCTTTTGATGCAGAAAGTGAAAAAATTCAACGTCAGTGTCGCAGTAAATTAGCGCAGTATCGCAGGCTATACAATGCCGGTAAGTACAAGGTGCTTTTTGGTCTTTTTAAAGGCATTGAAGAAGATTATCAACAACTTACTGAACAGCAACGTGCTCAGCTAAGTAAAGATTACGAGTTTGCCCGTGACAAAATGACAGAGCTGGCAGATTGGCAGGAATATATTGCCACACCGCGTAAGCAACAATTACTGGCGCAGATGCAGCAGTTAAGTGCTGAGGTACCTGATAATCAAATCCGCCAGCGTGCAGATGAGGTAAAACAGGCTCGTGCACAGTGGAACAGTTTAGGCAAAGCTGATGCGACCATGGAAGCGCAGTTAAATAATGCATTTGATGTGGCGTGTGAGCAAGCGTTTGCCCCGTGTCGCGTTTATTTTGCCGCGTTAGATGCACAGCGTGCTGAACACGTTAAACAACGAGAGCAACTGATTCAGCAAGCTGTTTTATTACAACAACAAAATCTGGACGTTAAAACACTGGATAACCAGTTGAATCAGTTAAAACAAGCCTGGCAACAAGCTGGTGCGGTGGATAAGCAGCAGTTTTCAGTATTAAATGATGCCTTTACTCAGGCATTAACGCCTTTGCGCGAGGGGTTACTGTCCGCGCAGCAACAGGTGGTGGACGCAAAGCAGCAACTTATTGCAAAAGCACAGTCTGCCATTTCGTTAAGTGAGGCAAACGTCACGGCAAAAATTCTTAAAGAATGTCAGCAGCAATGGAAGACGTTGGGGCAGGCTGCGCGTAAACAAGATCAGTCGTTGTGGCTTGAATTTAGGGCCGTTTGTGATGGTTTTTTTAATGCACGTGCAGAGCAAGCACAACAGCAGCAATTGGCTGAACAAGCTGAGTTGCAGCAGTTTGATGCAACGCTGTCTGAATTAAAAACCGCAATACAACAAGCAAGCAGTGGCGCTGAACTAAGTGCCTTGCAACAGCAGGTTGAAGGGTTACAGCCGCAAAACGGCGCTGCTCAGCAAGTGGTAAGGCAGTTACGGGATACACTTGCTCAAAAACTTATTAGTTGGCAACAACAACAACAACAGCGAGACGTTGTCGAGATGTTTAACCTGCTAGCAAATCCTGCGTTGACCGCGGAACAGTTACCCGCTAAGTATCGCGATAGCTTTGCCCAGGGACAGGAGCAACAGTTAACTCGCGCACAGCTTACACTGGCTCTGGAAATTATTTGCGACGTTGCTTCGCCCAAAGAGATGCAAGTTGCTCGTCAGCAAGTGCAACTGCTACTGCTGTCGGACAAGCATAACCAAGGTAATGTGCTGGATAAACATACGTTGTTTAAGCGTTGGTTACAGTTTGGTGCCGTTGTTGAGGCAGAGCTGCCGTTGTTAGCCCGTGTTAAAGCACTGTTTGAATAAAGCCGCTTTTTTACAAAGCTTTTAACAATCCTTTTTGCAAAGCGTTTAACAAAGTATTGTCTGACAGCAGACTTAATCTGCTGTCAGCTCTCCGCGTAAATCTTGCTGCATTTGTTGGCGAATAGCGTCTGGATTCAAAGGTTTGCTCAGCAGATAATGTAACTTGGTTAGGGTGGCTTCCAATGTCATATCATAACCGCTAATGACACCAGATTGTTTTAACGCATTACCTGTAGCATAGCCCTGCATATTAACCTTACCTTTAAAGCACTGCGTGCAATTAACGATAATGAGTCCGCGAGCACTTGCATCAGAGAGTATTTGTAATAACTCTGGCCGCTGTGGGGCATTACCTACGCCAAATGATTTGATAATTAAGGCACGTACTGGCGCCGTTGTCATATTACGTATTACATCTGTGCTGATCCCCGGATACAGTGTCACCACGCTGATAGGTTGTGGCACCACTGATGCCAACGTCAATGGATCGGCATCTATTGTCTGGTTTAACTGGCCTGCGATTAAATTGATATGAATACCGGCTTCGAGTAATGGCGGAAAATTGGGTGAAGCAAACGCATTAAAACCACTGGCATCCGCTTTCGTTGCGCGATTACCGCGAAATAATTGATTATTAAAAAATAAAGCAACTTCAGCAATGGGGTAATTAGCTGCAAGATACAGTGCATTGAGTAGATTAACCTGACCATCAGAACGCATTTGCGCTAGCGGAATTTGTGAGCCAGTTATAATTACCGGTTTTTGTAAGTTCTCCAGCATAAAAGACAACGCAGAGGCGGTATAGGCCATGGTGTCTGTACCATGCAATACGACAAAACCATCGTAATTCAGGTAGTGCTGTTGAATATCTTCAGCGATATGTCGCCAATGTTCAGGTGTCATATCGGAAGAGTCGATAACAGGATGATATTCATGAATATCAAACTCGGGCATTTCAGACCGATAAAATTCCGGCATTTTTTTTACCGTATCGGTTAAAAATCCTGGTACAGGAACAAAACCCTGCTCAGAATGCTGCATACCAATGGTGCCGCCGGTATAAGCGACATAAATACGTTTTCTGCTCATAATATTCAAATAATGCTATGCAAATAAAAATGCCCGGTTACGTACCGGGCATTGTAATAGACTTCGTTAACGCTGTCAGTTAATGCTGCAGCCAACGCAGTATGAATAGACACCGTTAGGATCATTAAACTGGTTAAGAAGAACAAAATCTTGTTTTAGCTGATGAGTGAATTTACTCAATAATTTTTGCTCAGGACTAACATGCGTCTGAGGTAACCAACCCTGTGCTTTCGCCTCACCCAGTAACTCTTTGATCATTTGTTCACTTGGCGTAAGTGATTGCTTCACCACTTTTACGTCGTACTGACTTAAACCTGCTTTCTCCGCCGCAGCTTTTACAGCGTCATCAAAAGTGCCAAGTTTATCGACCAGACCAAGCTCCAGGGCTTTACTGCCGGTCCATACCCGACCCTGAGCTACTTTATCTACGTCAGTTACTGACATATTGCGGTTTTCACCTACCATGGTAAGAAACTCGGTATAGCCGCGTTCAATTAATAACTGGAAAAGATCTTTTGCTTTGTCGTCCAGCCCTTTAAATAAGGGTAAGCCACCCGACATACCGGCTAATTCAGTGGTACCTACACCATCTACATTTAGCCCTAGAGTTGGCAACACATTTTCAGCGGTATGCAGTAAACCAAAAATACCAATAGAACCGGTGATCGTGGTAGGCGCCGCCCAAATTTCGTTGGTTGGTGCTGCTATCCAATAACCGCCTGATGCGGCAACTGAGCCCATAGACGCTATTACGGGTTTACCGGCTTCACGCAGTAAACGAATTTCCTGCGCAATGACTTCAGAAGCATAAGCGCTACCGCCAGGGCTATCAATACGCAGCACAACAGCTTTAATTTTATCGTCGTGTCTGGCTTGGCGTAACAAGGCTGCCGTAGAGTCACCACCGATGGATCCGGCTTTAGCTTGACCATCGACAATCACACCGCGTGCAACGACTACACCTACTTTATCAGTCAGAGGATTGTCAAATTGTTGTGCTGGAATAACTAAATCTGCATAGTCATCAAAGGTTACATGATTATAAGTATGCTCATCGTTCTCGCCAACAATGGCAACCAAGTTGCGGCGAAATGCTTCTTTGGTGTTGATATGGTCAACTAAACCCGCATTTAGTGCATACTGACTTAAATCACCTTCAGCAGCCTGTAGTTTTTCTAACAGGGCAGCGTAGGTTTCGTCAAAGTTAGTTACGTCAAAGCCACGACGGGCTGCAACTTGTGATTTGTAGTTGTTCCATAACTCAGTGAGCCAGGCAATGTTAGCTTCTTTTGCGGCATCAGACATGTCGTTGCGTAAAAACGGCTCCACCGCCGATTTGTATGTACCAACGCGAAATACATGGGTATTTATTTTCAGCTTTTCCAAGGCATTTTTATAATACATTGGATAGCTGCCATAACCTTCCAAAATCACCGCGCCCATAGGGCTTAAATGAATTTCGTCAGCGTAGCTGGCAAGAAAGTACTGACCTTGACCATAGTAACCGCCAAAAGCAAACACCTTTTTGCCTGCCGCTTTGAAATCTTCAATGGCGCTACCTATTAGCTTCATTTTATCCAGTGAACCACCGCCTAACATCGATAAATCCAGCACCATGGCCTGGATACGGTTATCTTTGGTCGCTTTTTTTACCACATTTACAACATCGCTAACCAAAACCTCTGGTGATTCTTCCTGACCGCCCAGGCTTTCATTAATGGCGGTTGCTATAGGATCAGCCCAGCGTTTTTCTTCGACCAAATCCCCAGTCAAATTAAGAATTAGAGCAGCTGTTGGTGGCACTTCAACCTTATCATCGCCACTAAAAATTGACACCGCCAAAACGGCCACTATAACAATAAAGAGCAAATTTAAAATGATAGAGCGAAAGCCACGATAAATGCGGCTAAGTGTGCTAAACAATCGGCGGATAGGGCCTGACTTTTTATCGGTCATAAAGACTTCCTGTTAAAACAAATACAAATTGGTCATGTTGGTATGCTAAACAATTTGACGCTAAAGGCTAAGTGGAATTTGTAAGTAAATGTGTAACACTTCTGCTGATAATAGGCGTGACTTGCTATCCAATCACAAAGCAGCTAAAGTCTGCCACAAACAACAGGTACGACCAGAGAGGGTGAAGTGGCTTACCAAAAATTATTACAACCACTGGACTTGGGTTTCACAACGCTGAAAAACCGCGTCATTATGGGTTCAATGCATACCGGCTTAGAAGAAGAAAAGCAGGGTTTTTCAAAGCTTGCCGCATTTTATGCCGAACGCGCTAAAGGCGGCGTCGGCCTGATTATTACTGGCGGTATTAGTCCTAATTTCCGCGGTAATTTGGTGCCGTTTGGTAGCCAGCTAAGTTTTTGGTGGCAAACCGGTAAACATAAGCAAGTTACACAAGCTGTACATGAGCATGGTGCGAAGATTTGCTTACAGTTGTTACACGCTGGCCGTTATGGTTACCATCCATTTAGTGTGGCCCCAAGTAATATTAAATCGCCTATCACGCCGTTTAAACCTTCGCAGATGTCAGCTCGTCAGGTTAGAAGTACCATTAAAGACTTCGCCAACGCGGCTAAGCTGGCTAAAAAGGCAGGCTATGATGGTGTTGAAGTGATGGGATCTGAAGGTTATCTGATTAACCAGTTTATTTGTGCCAGAACCAACCAGCGCTCAGATGAGTGGGGCGGTAGTTTTGAAAAGCGTTGCCGCTTTGCAATAGAAACGGTTAACGCAGTGCGTGCTGCTTGTGGCGACGACTTTATTATTGTTTATCGTTTGTCCATGTTAGACCTGGTTGAAGATGGCAACAGTTATGATGAAGTTTTGGCATTAGCAAAACAGATTGCCGCCGCGGGTGCCACGTTACTCAATACTGGTATTGGCTGGCACGAAGCCCGGGTTCCAACCATCGGCACTATGGTACCGCGCGCCGCTTTTAGTTGGATAACTGAACGAGTAAAAGCCGAAGTGAATATTCCGGTAATTGCGACCAACCGCATAAACGATCCGCAGGTTGCTGAAGATATTTTGGCTAACGGTCAAGCTGATATGGTGTGTATGGCGCGGCCATTTTTAGCAGATGCTGATTTTGTCAATAAAGCCGCAGCAAATCAGGCCGACTTAATTAACACCTGTATAGCCTGTAATCAGGCATGTCTTGATCACGTTTTTCAAAATAAGCGCGCCAGCTGTCTGGTTAATCCACGTGCCTGTTATGAAACCGAACTTAACTTTACGCCGGCAAAGCAGCGCAAGAAAATTGCTGTAGTAGGTGCGGGGCCAGCGGGTTTAGCATTTAGTGTTTATGCTGCTCAGCGTGGGCATGAAGTGCATTTGTTTGATAAATCACATCAAATTGGTGGGCAGTTTAACTACGCCAAACAGATACCCGGCAAAGAAGAGTTTCATGAAACACTGCGTTATTATGGGCGTATGCTGGAGCTGCACGCCGTTAAGCTGTTTTTAAACAGTGAGCAAACGGTTGAAAGTTTAGCGCAAGGTGGTTTTGATGATGTCGTATTAGCCAGTGGTATTGTGCCTCGTGATATCGGGCTTGCCGGTAGTGATCATCCTAAAGTACTGAGTTATTTAGATGTATTACGAGATCACAAAGCGGTGGGTAAACATGTCGCCATTATTGGTGCCGGGGGTATAGGTTTTGATGTGGCAGAGTACTTAACCGAACCTCATTCACTAACGCTGCAACCTGACGCTTGGTTAAAAGACTGGGGTATTGATAAAAGTTATCAAGCCCGAGGGGCATTGTTACCCGATAGTGTAACGCCGCCAGCAGACCGAAAAATTTACCTGTTACAGCGTAAAGCCAGTAAGGTAGGCGCAGGGTTAGGTAAAACAACTGGCTGGATCCATCGCGCATCGTTAATGAAAAAAGGTGTCGAAATGATAGCCGGTGTTAACTATATCAAAGTAGATGACGATGGACTTTGGATTGAAATCGGCGGTGAAGAGCGTTGCC
This sequence comes from Rheinheimera baltica DSM 14885, assembly GCF_000425345.1. GTDB lineage: Bacteria > Pseudomonadota > Gammaproteobacteria > Enterobacterales > Alteromonadaceae > Alishewanella > Alishewanella baltica. The sequence goes on from NZ_AUDG01000017.1 coordinate 67,025, forward strand.
TAAATGTCGACAATGTTATTATTTGTGCCGGACAAGAGCCTTTTAGAGCATTGGTTGCAGGCTTGCAACAACATGGTGTAAAAGCTCATTTAATTGGCGGGGCAGATGTGGCGGCTGAGCTTGATGCCAAACGCGCAATACGACAAGGTGCTGAACTAGCTGCAAGTATATAATTACAGTGCCGCCTTGGTGCTTGATTGCACCAAAATAGTACGCCATTTTAACAAAGGCACCAATTTGGTGCCTTTGTCATATCTTAGTCATGAATATCTTCTACTTTAGTCGGTGCAAGTGCCTTATTCATCACGATCACTAGCCATTTAGCAACAGCTGCTGCTATTGTGGTATTAGCTTTGCAAACAAATAAAAAACAGACGAAATGTTCAACAGGGAGTTTTTATGTCCGGGGTATTAACGATGATTCTCGCTGGTGGCGAAGGCACGCGCTTAGCACCTTTAACTGGTGTTAGAGCAAAACCAGCCGTGCCATTTGGTGGCAACTACCGCATAATAGATTTTGTTTTAAATAATTTTGTTAACTCAGATTTACTTCAAATATTTGTTATTACACAATTTAAATCGCATTCACTGATGAAACATTTAAGTCGGGCTTGGCGAGTTACCGGCTTAACCAATCGTTTTATTGACCCGATCCCGGCGCAAATGCAAACTGGTAAACACTGGTATTTGGGCACTGCTGATGCAATATATCAAAATTTACATTTAATACATGGATTAGACCCAGAACATGTTTGCGTTTTTGGTGGTGACCACATTTACAAAATGGATGTACGTCAGATGCTTGATTTTCACCGGCATCACAATGCGCGTTTAACCGTCGCGGCTATTCCCGTGCCTGTTGAGCAAGCCCATGAGTTTGGTGTGATTGAAGTTGATAACAACGGTAAAATGATTGGTTTTGAAGAGAAACCCAAAACGAACCCTAAGACTATTCCCGGCAAGCCAGGCTTTGTGTTGGCGTCAATGGGTAACTACATCTTCGAAGCAAAAACCCTGGTTAATGTGTTAGAAGAGGACGCTATACAACCTGACTCAAAACATGACTTTGGCCATAATATCATTCCACAACTTTACCCTTCGGGTGATGTGTACGTGTATGATTTTTCATCTAACACTATCCGGGGCGAAAATGCTCGTAGCAGCGGTTACTGGCGTGACGTAGGTACGATAGATTCGTACTATGAAGCCAACATGGATTTAATTTCTGTAGAACCTCCGTTCGATTTATACAATAAATACTGGCCGCTTCGTGGTTATACGCCTCCTGTACCGCCGGCTAAGTTTGTGCATGATGAGGCAAACCGAACCGGGCAGGCAATAAGTTCTATGGTCGCGTCTGGTTGTATTGTTAGCGGGTCTATCGTGTATCATTCTATTTTAGGTTTTAACGTCCATGTGCATAGCCACAGTTATATTGAAAAATGTGTACTGATGGGGAATAACGATATTGGCCGTGGTTGCAGAATAAGACGCGCTATTATTGATAAAGATGTAAAGATTGCGCCCGGCACCATCATTGGTGAAAATCCCATTTTGGACAAGCAGCGGTTTCATGTTTCTGCAAATGGCGTGATCGTTATTGCCAAAGGTGCAAAGATTGGGTTTGATTAGCCCAGTACCATGTTAAGGACACGTAGTGCGGATACTGTTTATTTGTAGTGAATACGAAGGACTGATTAAGACTGGCGGTCTCGCCGACGCCTGTAAAGGTTTAGCGCAGAGCCTGGTGGCTGCTGGTCATCAGGTAACAGTGGCGTTGCCGCGTTACGCAGGATTGTATCAGTTACCTATATCAGATTGGCAGTCAGTATATTTTCAGTTAGCTGGCCGCCAGTTTGGTTGCGCTGTTCGGCATGCCCGACATGAGGGGGTTGATATTGCACTTATTGAGCATGACGATTTCTTTCAGCGTGCCCGCCCTTATGATGATGGTGAGCGGGGCTATACTGACAACCCGCTGCGATTTAGCTTCTTTTGTAAAGCGACGCTTGAATGGGCACTTCAAACCGAGCAAAGCTTTGACATTATTCATGGCCATGATTGGCAAAGCGCGGCTAGTGCATACTATTTAAAGCATCACTATGGCAATAGCCATTTGGCTAATGCTGCATTTGTTTTTAGCATTCACAATGGGGCTTATCAGGAAAAGTGTGCTGCCCACTGGCGGGGCGAACTTGATATAGCGCCACAGCGGTATGATGAGCTTAACTTTCTGGCAACTGCAATAGAATGTGCGGACAAACTTAACACTGTCAGTTGTGGCTATCGTGATGAGTTAATGCATGAGCCAGCAGGTGAGGGCTTGTCTGCTTTATATCAGCAGCGTAAAGCAGACTTTATCGGTATTTTAAACGGGTGCGATTATAATATTTGGCATCCGCAGTATGATCAGCACTTAGCTGAGCCTTTTGATGTTGGTGACATGCAAGGTAAACATGCTTGTAAGATTGCTATCTTAAAACACTTTCATCTTGCGCCCACCTCACAGCCATTGTTTGTTGGCGTTAGCCGTCTTACTGGACAAAAGGGTTATGATTATCTTGTTCCTGCACTACGTCAATGGTTGGCCTCTGCAGAGGCGCAGGTTGTTATTATGGGCACGGGTGAGGCAAAATACTGCCTCGCACTTGAAACCCTACAATGGGATTTTCCGCACAAATTTCGCTTTATTCAGGGCTTCAGTGATGCGTTAGCGCATCAGTTAGAAGCAGCTGGTGACTTTTTCCTAATGCCATCGTTATTTGAACCCTGCGGGTTAAACCAGTTATATAGTTTACGCTATGGTACGGTACCGCTGGTACGGTTAACCGGTGGATTAAAAGACACAGTAAAACCCTGGCCAGCACGTGGAGCAACGGGTATTGGCTTTGTTGAACCTGACGTCAACGCAACTTTAGCGGCATTACAACAAGCGCAACTGTTATATAGCAAAACCGACAGCTACGCGCGTGTGCAAAAAAACGGTATGGTACAAAATTTTAGTTGGTCACAATCGGGCGAACACTATATAGCCTTGTATCAACAGGCGATAGAAGCAAAAGCGGGTTAAATTTCAGCAAACTGGTTGAAAGCCCGTCATACGGGCGCTACCTTGTCATAATATGATGTAAAGGTTAGGATTAATTTGCTAGGCTGCAACCAGCTTTCACCATCGGGGTTTTTTATGGATGCATTGACGTTACTTACCACCCGTTTTTCTTCTGCACGTTTAACCGAGCCCGCACCTTCAGGTGACGAATTGGAGAATATTAAACGTGCTGCGCTGCAGGTACCTGATCATGGCAATTTAAAGCCGTGGCGTTTTGTTATTGCGCAAGGCCGTCAGGCATTATGCCGTTTAGGTGATATATTTGCCGAAGCCGCAGTGGAGGACGATCCCGCTATTGCTAACGAGCTATTAGAGCGCGCACGGCAATTACCGCTTCGTGCGCCCATGGTCATAGTGTGTATCGCTAAAGTGGTAGAGCATGCAAAAATTCCGTTGGCTGAACAACTGCAGTCGGCTGCTTGCGCGGTAATGGCGATGCAACAAGCGGCTTTCGCGCAGGGGTTTGGCGGTATCTGGCGCACCGGCGCTTATGCACAGCTAGATTTTGTTAAACAAGCACTAGAGCTGGGTGAAGACGACGAAATCGTTGGATTTTTATATCTGGGCACGCCCAGCGGCGAGCCAGCAAAACGACACACCCCGGACCCAGATGAATATTTTACTTCTCTGTAGTTATAACTATTTCAGCTGTATAAAAAACCCGCTTTTAGCGTAATGCCGTTCACTTAAGGTGAGCGGCATTTTTACTTTTGGCCACCGGGTAGCGATTTTTCGATACCTTTAGCGTCCTTGGATAACTGCGTTCTCGCTTTCCTTCAAGCTTAAATTGACTGGCATTTTTTTCTATTTCCAAGATGAATCCGGGCACATTACCCGGCGCATAAATTGGCATCAGAGTGAGCTTGTGGATGATGTGCGATGAGGCATCTCTAAAGCTCAGTTGGTTTGGGAATACACTTTTAAGGGACTTGGCCATCAATACCATTTTGTATCGAATTAAATTGTAAGCGAGCAACACCCCCCATAGCTCCTGCCGGATAAGCTCTGGCAG
>NZ_AUDG01000018.1 GCF_000425345.1 Rheinheimera baltica DSM 14885
AAACACCCTGGGATCAGCCAGTCTTGGCGAAACAACTGGAGCCGGCTGAGTGTATTCTTCGACTATCCACCTGAAATCCGGAAGGTTATTTACACGACCAACGCGATTGAATCTCTGAATGCCAGCTTGCGGAAAGTGACTAAAACCAGACGTTCATTCCCGAACGACGAAGCCGTGTTAAAACTGCTATATCTGGCTTTACATCAAATTGCGAAGAAGTGGACAATGCCACTTAGGGACTGGAAACCGGCGATGAATCAGTTCATTATCATGTATGGTGACCGTGTATCGCTATGAGAAACAGCCACTTACACAGAAAATTTTACATACTCGCGGAAAAGGAGTTTAATCGTATTCAGCCCTAGTCATTGGAAAAAACAAATACGCCTCTAGGCATAATGCTAGTCAGTTAAGGTTTACATTGTCATCGTTTTGCCCACACTAACACGCCGTAAACCCTTCCCTGGGGTCTCGTTTCAGCCCGTCCGGGGCTTCAACGGTTAGTTTAGGGCAAACCGATTCTGTTTAACTGATCAACATTACGTCCAAAGGCGCTTTTTATTATCAACCTTGTTAATCATAATAAAAAATAACTCATCTTATTACATATCGTTGCTAAATAAATGCTCGTCCGTGGCCAGGTAGGCGTCGAATACTAATTTGCACTCATAAATTACCGTATGCATCGGCTGGCGCAGCTGGTAGCGTTGCAATAGACCAAATTCGACCAACGTATCGAGGGCGAGTTGGATATCAGCAACGGCATGTTGGGTTTGCGCTAGGGTATATTGAACGGTAAGAAGGGGGTGGTTAATAAGTAATGATAAAATAGATGTCATAGCGGGCGTCACTGGTCGCAGTGCTAATGATACTCTAAGCGTTCTTTGTAAATGCTGTACCGTGTTTAGAAGCCATATGCTGGCTTCATTACTCCAATTGATGGCGTCATGCCAAAATGAGGTTACCTGTGACCAGTCGCCTTGCAGCATTGCTGTTGGGGTGCTGTGATAGCCGATATGATTATGGCCAAGCCGATACAAAAAAGGGCTAATGTAACTTGCCGGGTGCCCTGACTGCATGGCTAATAAGCTGTCGGTAAAGGCACGCTGCAAGCGGCCATTGCCATCGACAAAAGGGTGTAACACTATTAGCTGGTTGCTTGCCGCAATAATATGCGCACGCTCAAGCGGCTTTTGTGTGTTGATGAACTGTAGCAAGTCATCTACCAGTGGCGGTAAATATTCTGCAGGTGGTGGCACAAAATGGGCTTTATCTGGTGACGTACCGCCTAACCAATTTTGTACTGTTCTAATATGACCATTTTGCTTGTCGCTGTTGGTGAGTTGTGCTTGCAGCTGACACAGCAGTGCGAGGCTTGCCTTGTTGTTACTAAACTGGTTAATAGCGTTTACATAGCGTTGTATTTGCTTGTGCACTAAGTTTGCCAGGTAATCTTCCGGTGCGAGGTTTAGTGCACACAGTGCGAGTCTGCGCCGGGATACAGTGCGGCCTTCTTTTAAGCAGATACCGCCAGCTAAATAGCGTGCGCTGAAACGTTGTATATTAATGTGCTGATCCAGTGCACAGGTGTTAAGTGTGGGCAGTGAGGCAAAATTATTGATGTCGATAGTGTGCATCTGCTCAGGCAGTATGCATTTGTATTTGGCTTTATTTGTTGGCCATATGCGTTCAAGGAACATAATCATCCTTTTCAAAAGGGGGCAGCTAAACTGCCCCTTATTTAATATTGATCCAACTACAACGAGTAACCGATATTTTCAATTAACTTAAAGCCGAACATTTGGTTGTTCGCTTCGTATCGACCACCAGAGCCCCAGCCACCTTTGCCGTAAACTTCAGCTGATGAACCTAAGCAATATTTACCAGAGGCATTGCTTATGCTGTTACGTACATAATTAACCTGCCAGGCACGGTCAACCGTAACGACTAGTCCAGGAATTGATGTCGGCACATAGCTGCTGCTAATCACTTTATTACGCGAATAATCCGGTACCGTGTTGCTAGTGGCAAAACACTGTTGAATTGAAGCACTCTTTTTACAAGGGCCAATAGCGCAGCCGCCGCGAGCTAAATCTAGCCGAGCTTCCGCTAGAGCAAATTGTTTAAATGAAAGTAGCTCCGGGCGCTCCATACATTGCCCTTGGTTAATGCTATCAATACAGGCGGACGCAGTGGGCAGCTTACAGTTGCTCCATTCACCCTGGTTAGCACAGTAGTTGATACCACGATCAATCATATCTTTAGTGGCGCTGCACAGGTTTTCTTGGCTTACGTTGCCTTGGAAAAAGGTCATTCCCATTGCTTCGGCTATTCTTCCTACAACGTCAAAACCGACTTTGTCGCTGTTTAACATCCAGCAGCGTTGCTCAACCTGACTGTCTAGCCGGCCCCAGGCTGTTAAAATGTCCCGATAAACTGGATAGTTGGTAAACACACTAAAATGGCTACCGCTCATTGAAGAGGGAATAGGGTAGTCACGCTCGGTTGAGGCAATAGCCACTAAATCATCATTGGCGCTGTCGGCAAAGTTATTTAATACGGTCATCAGCTCAGTAATACTGTTTAAACGCAATAAGTTTGACGGCGCCGACCCTCCTGTCTGTGTACCAATAATTTCGAAGGTGTAGCCCCGGAATTCTTGCTCAAGCGTAGATTTTTCACTTGATGAAAAATTACCGTCAGCACTGTATTGATCCAGTGAGGCTTTAAGTTCCAGGGTTTTGTTTTTAATTTCGCTATAACTGCTTGAAACACTTTCTACGCGAATGGTAAACAACATTTTTCTGCCGGTAGTGACGGTATCTATAAACTTATCGCCACAGGCTTTACGAAACTCAAGCTTTTGCCCTGCAGTAAGTAAGTTAGTGTAGTTAGATGCCATACCTAGTTCATAAGCTTGTTTTGCCTGAAACTTTTTGCGCTGATCAACAAAGGAAGCCACGATGACAGAGCTTTCTGTTACTTTTGAGGTTTCGCTATACAGTGACGAGCTACCCGACCCTCCAATAGAGAAACCACCGAATGACAGTGAGCCGCCGCCTGAGCGTTTTAAATCTAAACTGGTTGCTAACGATTCATAGCTGTCGACCTGACGAAAACTGTACTTTTGTTCGTTAACATTTTGAACTGAGCTTAACTTGTCTGCACCTGAAGCACTCCAGCAAGTGTTGCCAAATACTTCACCTTTTATGGCGTCAAAGCCGTTACCCAGCACCGACAACGCGGTGTCAGTTTCTGTTAAGGTATGCACGTTTGCAGCGGTTGATGATTTGCTTAAACTGATAGCGGCGTTAAGGCCAAAAGATTCCAGTGGCATTGTGTTTGCACCACCGTTGTTATAACTGGTGTTTATAGCAAAATAGCTACTCTCGCTTAGCGCGCTGCAGCCAGCACTGTTACACGCTTTTACCTGGTATTTTGCGGTGGTATTACTCCCCGCATTATAATTTATGGTGCGGCTGGTACCGTAATATATTCTGCTGTTGCCGCCGTTTTTCAGCTGTTGGTAAACTTCATAGCGAAAATTACTGCCAATACCCGGTGATGCGGCAGCCCAATTCAGCTTTATTGTGGGCGAACCTGCTACTCTGGAAACGGTAATGCGTTTGGGTGTTGCCGGAGGCGTATCTGCCGGTGGCGCTATCGTTGTATCACAACCGGTATCGTAGGGATCGCAAAATGCGGCCGAGCTCCAACCCCATCCGGCTTCACTCGTTGATGCCACGTCATTAAATTGTGCGCTATCTTCGTAAAAGGGTGAGGTTGAATCAACAGGAACACTACTGTCTGCGTAGGTTGATAACGGCAATCCGATACAGCCCAGCATCAGTAAAATCTTATTTTGTTTCATCATGTACTTCTCCATACTGAAAGTAATACAGCGTTTTAGTTAACGTTATTCAGCCTGCGCCTGATGCAGTGAGTTAATAAAACTATTAACCTGAATATTGCTTTTAGACTGCACCGGTAAGGGGTTACAGCTTGGGTTAACATAACGTGTAAAATATTTCTGTTGGGTGACTAAAAAGATATAAAAATAAGATATTTGATGATAAATATATGTTTGCGAGCACCGCTGCAATTGCTTTTAGGTTTTGCGGCAAATAAAAAGGCGCCAATTGGGCGCCTTAATCAAAATGGGGTTGGCTTAGTCAAACATTGACGAGATAGACTCTTCGTTACTGATGCGGCGAATACACTCGGCCAACATTTCACTTAATGTGAGCTGACGAACTTTCGCGACGGCCTTCATTTCGGCTGACAATGGAATGGTATCTGTAACAATCAACTCGTCGATAACAGAGTTTTCAATGTTTTGCGCTGCGTTGCCAGAGAACACCGGATGTGTGGCATACGCAAATACCCGTTTAGCACCTTGCTCTTTTAATGCTTCAGCGGCTTTACATAAGGTACCGCCGGTGTCGATCATGTCGTCGACGATGATACAGTCACGGTCGCGTACATCACCGATGATATGCATTACCTGGGCTACGTTGGCTTTAGGCCGGCGTTTATCAATAATGGCTAAGTCGGCATCGTTTAACAGCTTAGCAATAGCGCGGGCGCGCACAACACCGCCAATATCTGGTGATACGACAACCGGTGAAGTAAAGCCTTTTTTACGCATATCGTCCAGCAGCACTGGGCTGGCGAATACGTTGTCTACCGGCACATCAAAGAAGCCTTGAATTTGTTCAGCGTGTAAATCTACCGTGAGTACGCGGTCAACGCCAACGCTGGATAAAAAGTCGGCAACAACTTTAGCGGTAATAGGTACCCGGGCTGAACGGACACGGCGGTCTTGACGTGCGTAACCAAAGTACGGCATTACCGCAGTAATACGACCGGCAGACGCACGACGCAGAGCGTCAACCATAACGATCAGTTCCATCAGGTTGTCGTTAGTGGGGGCACAAGTGGATTGAATAATGAAAACATCTGAACCACGCACATTTTCATTGATTTGGACACTAACTTCCCCATCACTGAAACGGCCGACTTCGGCATCTCCAAGTTGAATGTACAGGCGGCTGGCGATTTTACTTGCGAGTTCTGGTATGGCGTTACCAGCGAAAACCTTCATGTCAGGCACGGTAGGATCCTCAGGGCAGTGGTGAGTCCGGTTTATCAATAAACAGCGGTAAAAGCACCGCTGCAGTTACTTATTCGGTATCTGCCAACGCAGCCCATACAGGCGACTGGTTGACCCCTCTGGCGATAAAACCGCGCCAGGTGGCGGGTAAATTCGCAAGGGCATGCTGAGCACTGGTCTGGTCCGGGAAAGCCGCGAACACACTGGCGCCAGTACCCGTCATTTGACACGGCGCGTATTCTACCAACCACTGTAAGGTTATTGCAACAATAGGGTAGTGCTGTTCGACCAGCGGCTGACAGTCATTACGCCATGGCGTGGTTAATACTTGCTCAACGCTAATTAAAGGTGTATTTCTAATCAAATCATTATGTTGGAATATTTCAGCTGTGCTGATATGGCAATCTGGTGTCACAATCAGGTAAATTTTCTCGGGTAAATTAACCGGTAGTAATTTTTCACCAACGCCTTCTGCAAAGGCGCTGTAACCTCGTACAAACAGGGGCACATCGGCACCAAGGGTAAGACCTAATTCTGCCAGCGTGTCAATGGAAAGCCCTAATTGCCACAGGGCATTTAAGCCCAGCAGTGTAGTGGCTGCATCTGATGAGCCACCGCCAAGACCGCCGCCCATAGGCAGACGTTTATCAAGATAAATATCGCAGCCACTATGGCAGCTGCTATGGCGCTGTAATAAGCGGGCAGCGCGTAAGACTAAATTATCTTCATTAACTAAGTCGTTATTATTGCATTGCAAGTTAATATTGCTGTCGTTGCGCAGGGTAAAATGTAATTCATCGCCAACATCAAGCAATTGAAACAACGTTTGCAAATTATGGTAACCGTCTGGCCGACGACCTGTAATATGTAAAAATAAATTGAGTTTTGCCACGGCGGGCAGTGTTAGTGTGGTCATTGCCAGCTCCGGATCACAACTTTAATTTGGGTATCGCTACTGGTCAGCCGCAGGCGTTTAGGTAGCGCCAATGCATCAGCAAAAAAGCTCTGATATTCCAGTTGCCACAGAACACCACTGCTGTCGATGAGGTTAAACCGGGTAACACGGCCAAAGTTATCGTAAACAACGTCGGTGCTATTGTTACCGGGTAAGCCCCTTAACCACAAAGGCATATCGGCTAGCGGCATAGACCAGCCTGTTAGTTGCAATAGCAATGTATCGGCGTCAGCGGCTTGGTAGGTTTCACCTTTTATCGTCAACTCGCTGCTATAGGGTTTCTGCTGTAACGCAAATAAACTGATACCCAAAAAATTACTCAGCCGCGCCTGATACTGCTTCGTATCTTGCTGTTGCCAGGTTAAATTGCCAGTTACATTGTCTTGTTGAGTTTTAATACCTATGGTGGCTTGCAGCGTATAGTTTTGCATCGCGATAAGTTGTTGCTCACGCACAGAACCTGCCAAGGGCGGTTCTATTACCGTAGGTCGTTGAAATAAACTACAACCGGTTAACAAATACAGTGAAATGCAGATAATAAATAGCTGCTTTATCGAATAGCCCACACTAAAGTCCTTCGCTGTGCTTTTCTTAGTTAGGGCTTTTTCGTACAATCCGCCCCTGACGATTCTAATGATACAGGTGATAGCCATTTTCGCTCTCGGCATTAACCATAAAACGGCACCCGTTGCCCTGCGCGAACAAGTTGCGTTTGCGCCTGAGCAAGTGTCGCAAGCCTTGCGCGAATTGACCACTGCCACCAGTATTTCAGATGCAGTGATTTTATCTACCTGTAACCGAACTGAATTGTATTTTAACGGCAGTGCGAGCCAAGCGGAACAGGTAATTGTCTGGTTGGCACAATTTCATGCCGTTGACGGCAGTGAGTTGCAACAACATTTATACTTGCATCAGGATAATGCGGCTGCCGAACACCTTATGCAAGTCGCTTCTGGTTTAGATTCACTCGTGCTGGGTGAGCCGCAAATTCTTGGTCAGGTAAAACAAGCGTATAATCAGGCGCGCAATGCCGGTACGGTGAATCCGCAGTTTGAGCGTTTGTTTCAAAAGACTTTTGCCGTGGCGAAGCAGGTACGCACGGATACCGAAATTGGTGCCAATGCGGTGTCTGTTGCTTTTGCTGCGGTAAGCTTAGCCAAGCAAATTTTTGGTAATTTAAGCAAGGTACGGGTGTTATTGATTGGTGCAGGCGAAACCATTGAACTGGTTGCTAAGCATTTACAAGAGCAAGGCGCTGGCGCTTTGGTTGTGGCAAATCGCACCTATGAGCGCGCTGTATTGCTGGCGGAGCAATTTGATGCGGCAGCCATTACGTTGGCGCAGGTGCCCGCCAAACTGGCTGAAGCCGATATTGTTATCAGCTCGACAGCGAGTACGTTACCTATTGTTGGTAAAGGTATGGTTGAGCAAGCATTAAAACGGCGTAAACATAAACCGATGTTTTTAGTCGATTTAGCCGTGCCGCGTGATATTGAACAGCAGGTGGCAGAACTGGAAGATGCCTATCTTTATACCGTAGATGATTTGCAAACCATCGTGGAGCAAAATTTAAGTAACCGTCAGCAAGCGGCTGATCAGGCCAGGTTAATGATCCGTGCAGGTGTTGCAGAGTTTGCACAGTGGTTGACATTGCAAGGTAGTGTGGACTGGGTGAGGGATTATCGCCAGCGCTGTGAAGACATCCGGGCAGAGTTATTAGCGAAGGCGGTTAACCAATTATCTGCAGGTCAGGACGCAGAAAAAGTCCTGGCTGAAATGTCGACTAAACTAAGTAATCGACTGATGCACAGTCCAACCAAAGCCATCCGCCAGTTAGGGCAGGATGATGAATTGAATAAACAAACCATGATCAACACCTTGTTAGATCTGTAATTGAGCATATAAAACACCATGAAAGAATCGGTATATCGAAAGCTGGAAGGTTTGTCTGAGCGCTATGAAGAGGTGCAGGCATTATTAAGTGACGCAGGTGTAATTAGTGATCAAAGCCGGTTTCGTGAACTGTCAAAAGAGTACAGCCAACTGGAAGATATCAGTAAAGCCTTTGCTGACTATCAACAAGCGCAGCAAGATTTAAGCTCGGCTGAAGAGATGCAAAAAGACAGCGACCCGGACATGCGAGAAATGGCGCAGGAAGAATATAAAACGGCCAAAGAGCGCATTGAGCAGTTAGATCAAGATCTGCAAATTTTGCTGTTGCCAAAAGATCCCAACGACAACAACAGCTGTTTTATTGAAATACGAGCGGGTGCAGGCGGTGACGAAGCGGCTATTTTTGCTGGCGATGTATTTCGGATGTACAGCCGTTTTGCTGAAAAGCGGCGCTGGAAACTGGAAGTTATCAGCGCTAGTGATGGCGAGCATGGTGGTTTTAAAGAAATTATCGCCAGTGTGCAAGGTGAGGGCGCTTATGGCACGCTGAAATTTGAATCTGGTGGCCATCGTGTGCAACGCGTACCAGCAACAGAATCACAGGGCCGGGTGCATACGTCAGCTTGTACTGTAGCCATAATGCCGGAAATTCCGGAAAGTGAAGCCATCGAAATTAACCCGGCCGATTTAAAAGTGGATACGTTTCGCGCATCTGGCGCCGGTGGTCAGCACGTAAACCGGACTGACTCTGCCATTCGTATTACCCACTTACCTACCGGCATTGTGGTGGAATGTCAGGATGAGCGTTCACAACATAAAAACCGTGCCCGTGCCATGAGCGTGTTGCAATCACGCATTCAGGCCGCAGAAGACGAAAAGCGCCGCTTAGTGGAAGAATCAACCCGACGCTCGTTAGTGGGCAGTGGTGACCGCTCAGAGCGCATTCGCACTTACAATTTCCCGCAAGGGCGTTTAACGGATCATCGTATCAACCTTACCATTTACCGGTTAAATGAAGTTATCGAAGGCGATTTGGATCAAGTACTAGAGCCGCTGAAGCATGAACATCAGGCTGACTTGTTAGCGGCACTGGCGGACGAGAATCGTTAAGTGATGGCGCTGGTGCAAACACTCGGTGAGTGGTTAAAGCAAAGCCAGCAAGAGCTTGCTGCTGTTTGTTCGACGCCCGGTATTGACGCTCGGCTATGTCTGAGCCATGTGTTACAGGTTAGCAATAGCTACCTGTACAGCTACCCCGAACGTATATTAACCCTTGCAGAGCTAACACAACTTAACGATTTACTGACTAAACGGCTGCAAGGGCATCCACTGGCTTATCTATTTGGCTACTGGCACTTTTTCGGTTTAACCCTAAAAGTGTCGCCATCAACTCTCATTCCGCGGCCAGATACGGAAATTTTGGTTGAGTACGTGCTGGGGTTGGCGCTGCCCAATAAAGCTAAGGTGCTAGATCTGGGCACGGGGACTGGTGCAATTGCATTGGCTCTGGCGCAGCAGCGTCAGCAGTGGCAAGTAACGGCTGTAGACTATATTAGTGACGCGGTGGCGCTGGCTGAGACTAATCGAGTGGCGTTAGCCATTACAAACTGTCGCATGTTACAAAGTAACTGGTTTGACGCACTGCAGGGCGAGCAGTTTGATCTGATTGTTAGTAATCCGCCTTATATCGATCCGCAAGACCCTCATTTAATTGCCCTGAAACATGAACCCCTCACTGCACTAACAGCGGCTAACAACGGCATGGCCGATATTGTCCAGATTGTCACCCAGGCGCAATCACATCTTAATGCTGGCGGTTGGTTATGGCTGGAGCATGGCTATAACCAAGCCGAAGCAGTTCAACACTTGCTGCAGCAGGCCGGTTTTACCTCGGTTGAGTCGAAACGTGATTACGGCAACAACTGGCGTATTAGTGGTGGTCAAAAGCGCGGTTAATCGCTGTTTTTAACGAATTTTCTTTGACCGCTGTAGCATTCCGTCATATAACTTAATCACTATCTTTATGCCGAATGAGTGCTAAGGAACCGCGGATGAGTGATGACTTTTTATTTGCTGAAGAAACTGATCAACTCGAGCCAATAATCAATGGCAGCTGGAAAATATTAATTGTTGATGATGAGCCTGAAGTACACGCCGTTACCAAGCTCGCATTAAGCGACTTTACGTTTCAAGGTAAAAATCTGACTTTTCTTAGTGCTTATTCGGGCGCAGAAGCTAAGAAACTGATTGCTGAGCACCCCGACGCGGCAATTATTTTGCTGGACGTGGTGATGGAAACGGACTACGCGGGTTTGCTGGTAGCCAGTTATGTACGGGAGGAGCTGCATAACGAGCATGTCAGAATTATCCTACGTACCGGTCAGCCGGGCCAGGCGCCAGAGCGGCAAGTCATTATCAATTATGATATTAATGACTACAAATCGAAGACAGAATTGACAGCACAAAAACTGTTTACCGTGATTATGTCCAGTTTGCGCTCATACCGCGATATTTTGTCTTTAGAGCAAAGCCGGCAAGGGCTGGAAAAAATCATTAATGCGTCGGCTGATTTATTCACCTCGCACTCGATGGAGCAATTTATTGATGGTGTGCTGCAACAGCTCACGTCAATACTGGGTTGTAACGAAGATGCATTGTTAGTCAGTTCCTCTTTAGTTGCCGGAAATATTAGCGGAGATGTATCAGATCCGCATCGACTGGTGGTGTTTGCCGGTCAGGGCGAGTTTGAGCGTAAAGAAGGGAAACCGGTGCAAGACGTATTGGCACCAGAGCTAATGGACGCCTTTGAAGTAGCGTTAAATTCTCGTGGCATTGTTTATCGGGACAATTATTTGGTGGCATATTGCACCAGCAAATTTACTCACGGTTCTTTATTGTATATATCCGGCCTGCCCGGCGTTATGACAGAAAATCAGAAAAAGTTAATCGAGTTGTTTTCGCAAAATGTGCAAATTGCATACGAAAATGTGCAACTGCAGCATGAGGTAGAAGATACCCAACGCGAAATTGTTTACCGCTTAAGTGAAGCCGTTGAACATCGTTCTATTGAAACCGGTAACCATGTAAAACGGGTTGCCTTTATTTGTTATGACCTGGCTAAAGCCTATGGATTAACTGAAGAGGAAGCCGAGCGGTTAATGTTTGCCGCGCCATTGCACGATGTAGGCAAAGTCGGTATTCCTGATGGCATCTTAAACAAGCCGTCTAAATTGCAGGATCACGAATGGGAAGTAATGAAAACCCACTCCAGCATTGGCTACAACATTTTAAAAGACTCTAAACGCAGCATTATTCAAGCTGGCGCTATTATTGCGTTAGACCATCATGAAAAATGGGATGGTTCAGGTTATCCCAGTGGCAAGAAAGGCGAGGATATTCATATCTATGGCCGTATTGCGGCCTTGGCTGATGTGTATGATGCCCTAAGACATCGACGTTGTTATAAATCTGCGTGGGAACTAGAGCAGGTAAAAATGTGGATTGAGTCAGAATCAGGAAAGCAGTTTGACCCTAAATTGGTAGAAATCTTTAATAACCGGGTCGACAAACTAGAGGCAATACTGCAAAAATACCCCGATAGCGACGAATAGCCTAACAGCCAGCATCCGCTGGCTGTTTTTTTACTAAAAGAGGATGAGCTTGATGTATATGGCGTTTAAACATATTCACCTGTTAATGGTTGTGCTGAGTGTGAGTTTTTTACTGGTTCGTTTTGCCATGAGTTTAAAACCTGCTGCAATATTACAAAGTAAATTTTTTAAAATTGCCCCACATGTTATCGACACCTTTTTACTTCTGAGCGCTGTTATGTTGATGCTGACATTACAACAATACCCGTTTGTGCAGCCTTGGCTAACAGAAAAACTTATTGCGGTTATTGCTTATATTGTATTGGGTGTCATGGCGTTTAAAGGCCGTACCGCCTATATACGCTGGCTGTGTTTTCTCGGTGCGTTGGGTTGGTTAGGATTGGTACTACGCGTGGCCATGACAAAGCAACCCGTATTTTTAACTGCTTTTTAAGCTGACGTTTCTCAGTGTAAGTTTTGGCAGTGTAAATTTCGGCAGTGTAAATTTTGCCTTTGAAAACGGGCAACTCAATTGAGATTAATTATGACAGGGCAAATTATTCAAGTAGGAGCTACCAAAGTAGCCAACCATTTACCGTTCGTGTTGTTTGGTGGCATGAACGTATTGGAATCGCGTGATTTAGCCATGCGTATTGCGGAGCACTATGTTGAGGTAACCACTAAGCTTGGCATACCTTATGTGTTTAAAGCGTCATTTGACAAGGCTAACCGCTCGTCGGTGCACTCTTATCGTGGCCCTGGCATGGAAGAAGGTTTAAGAATTTTTGAAGAAATAAAACATACCTTCAAGGTGCCGTTAATTACTGATGTGCACGAAACACATCAGGCGGCACCGGTTGCCGAAGTCGTGGATGTTATTCAATTACCCGCATTTTTAGCCCGGCAAACCGATTTAGTGGTTGCTATGGCTAAAACCGGTGCGGTTATTAATGTGAAAAAACCGCAGTTTTTGGCACCGCACGAAATGCGTCATATCATCACCAAGTTTAAAGAAGCCGGTAACGAGCAGGTTATATTGTGCGAACGTGGTAGCTGCTTTGGCTATAACAATCTTGTGGTTGATATGCTGGGGATGGACGAAATGAAGCAGTACGGTCCGGTTATTTTCGACGCGACCCACGCGTTGCAAAAACCAGGTGGGCGTGAAAGCTCGGCAGATGGACGCCGCGCTCAGGCTGCACAACTGGCGCGTTCTGGCATGGCATTGGGGCTGGCCGGTTTGTTTATCGAAGCTCACCCAGAGCCAAATCTGGCAAAGTGTGATGGCCCTTGCGCGCTACCATTAGCTAAGCTGGAAGATTATTTGTTGCAGATGAAAGCTGTGGACGATTTGGTTAAAAGCTTTGCGCCTTTGGATACGGCTGCCAATTAATAATCTTATGCCAAATGTTGCTCTAGGGGCAGCGTTTGGTAAACCTTCATAAAACTGCCATTTTTCTGTTGTGATGCTCAGGTAAGCTATCGCTTAAGCGTTATTGACGGAATATTCTGTTGTTGTCTTCCACTGATACAGTCTTACCTGAACTACAACAGCTTGAGCAGTTAATCGCTCAAGCTCCTGATCAATTGCATGTTGAAGTGTTGGCGCAGGTGCCGCATATGGCACAGCAATTACCACTATATTTGTTGTCTTTGGGTAACCCCGAACCGACCTTACCTGCAATTGTACTGGTGGGGGGAGTGCATGGTCTTGAACGCATTGGCACTCAGGTGGTGTTAGCCTATCTGCAAACATTATTAAGCCGTCTTTCCTGGGATCTGTGTCTGCAACATACTCTTCAACAGTGCCGAATTCATTTTATTCCTTTGGTTAATCCGGCGGGTATGGCAAATGGGTGGCGTGCTAATGGCAATAGCGTAGATTTAATGCGTAATGCCCCTGTTGAGTGCACTGAGGGCGCTGCATGGCTGGTGGGTGGTCAGCGCATTAGCCGCGCTATTCCCTGGCACCGTGGCCGCAGCGACAAAATGGAAACTGAAAGTAGTGCTGTGACAGACTTTATTCAGCGTGAGCTGTTTAAGCGGCCATTTTCGCTGGTACTGGATTGTCATTCCGGTTTCGGTACTACTGACAGGCTTTGGTTTCCTTACGCTAAAAGCCGACGCGAGCCAATAGCTCATTTGGCAGAAATGTACCGGTTGCGGCAATTACTGGCGCAAACCTATCCGCATCAAAATTATATTTTTGAACCTCAGGCCCAACATTATTTATGTCATGGTGACTTGTGGGACTATTTGTATGATTTAGCCTTGGCGCACAATACCACTATGCTGCCGCTGACATTAGAGATGGGATCGTGGAATTGGGTACGTAAAAACCCGTTTCAACTGTTGTCCAGTTTAGGCATGTTTCACCCCGTGAAACCGCATCGCGTTAAAAGGGTGCTGCGCAGCCATCTTATTTTAATTAATTTCCTAATTAACAGTACGATGTCTTATCACAATTGGCTACCCAAGGCTAATCGTGAGCAACTAAACGCAGCGGCCAGGCAGTTATGGTATTAAAAGACTCTACGCCAATACTCCTGATCCGTGGGCTTACACGTGAACAGCGGCATTGGGGCACATTTAAAACTGAATTAGCGGCTACGCTACCTAATCCGGTGCTAAGTTTTGATTACGCGGGTACCGGCGATTTATATCAGCTGCGCTCACCGGGTAATATCGCCGGCTTGCGCCAATCAGTTCAGGAGCAGTTGCTAAAAGCACCAGAATTTAACGGCAAGGTGCATTTGGTTGCGATATCACTAGGGGGGATGTTAGCTGCTGATTGGGCTCTGCAATATCCGCATCAAATTGCCTCCTTAACCCTGATTAACAGCAGTGCCAGATCTTTATCGCCATTTTATCAGCGCTTACGTTGGCAGAATTACGTATCGATATTACGCGGCGCGTTTATGGGCGCAGCGAAGCGGGAACAGATGATTTTGCAGTTAACCAGCGCCAAGCCAGCAGAGCACGCCAGTGTTGTCACTAGCTGGCAGCAGTGGCAGCAACAAAGGCCAGTGAGTAAGTTAAATGCGCTGCGTCAGTTATGGGCGGCGAGCAGATTTATGGTTAAGCCTCTACCGCAACGCGACATTTTATTACTTAGCAGCCGTGGCGATAAGCTGGTTAGCCCACAGTGCTCCAGCGATTTAGCACGCTATTGGCAAGCGCCGCATATTCAGCATCCCTGGGCTGGTCACGATTTACCTCTGGATGATGCCAGCTGGCTTTGTGCTCAGCTAGCTGCGTTTATAAGTCAACAGAACTAGGCAAACAATAATTGGCAAATAATAATTAGCAACCAATTATTAGCAAGCAATAGCCACAACGTTACAGCAAGCGCATTTGCAACTGTTCGTTGCCAAATTCAATTATGTCACCCGCATTTATTTGCCGCCGTTTACGGGTTTCTATTTCGCCGTTCACTTTAACTAAACCGGCATCTATCGCTGCCTTTGCTTCGCCACCGCTGCTAATTAAGCCTTCAAATTTCAAAATTTTATACAGTTCAACTGCAGGTTTACTTAACATTACGTCACGCATTGTTTGGTCTCCGGGGTTAGTCGTTTAATGTACTTGAGTTTAAATGGGGTTTTCCGACAATATAGGCGCGACGAAATACATCAAAGTACTTGGACAACGCGTCGGCAGCCGCCATATCGTTTGCCAGTTTTAGCACCTCAATGGCAACTTCTGCCGTACATAGCTGGTGTAAATGTGCCGCCTCACGCAATTGATAAGCCGAGGCCTGCGAAGGTTGAATACCCAGCACAGGTAAGTTTGCCAGATAGGGGCTTTTAAACATTTTTTTAGCTTCGCGCCAGGTGCCGTCCAGCATAATAAATAACGGCGTTTTACCAGATTGCACCGTAGCTAACGAAAGCGGCGAGTCAATACAACGCTCTGGCGTGGCGTATTGTTGTGGAAATACCACTATTGGCGCGTAATCCGCATTTGCCAGTAAGGCTAGCATGGCAGTATCAGGGCAAGTTCTATCCCAAACATAGGCGTGGTTGTCAGTGATAACATCAGCAATAATCCGGCCGGTATTACTGGGTTTATAGCACTCGCCAGTGTACATAATAAAACAAAAAGCGCTGCTGCTTGCTACATTGGGTTTGGCTGCACAAATACATTCAGCTTGAGGCAACAGACACATTTCACAGCGTTTAACTTTACTGCCTCTGGCATTAAACACCCTGGTTGCTTTTGCTAGTTCCTGCGTGCGCAGCAGCAAAACAGAATTTTTATGTGACATCTGGGTTCCAATAGTGGCTTAACGACAAGCGGCGGCTATTGTAACGGCTTTTATGCTACACTGCGCGCTGATTTTTATGCCGGAAAATATCGTGTCGATAGCCCGCCAAGCTTCAGAAATAACCCTGCCAGCTGTCAATGACGGTTGGCAAACCGTGCTGCAGTTTCTCTGCAGTCAGTTTCCGTTTATTGCCGAGCAGACCTGGCGCGAACGTATCGTCCAACACAAGGTGCATTGGTTTGAGGGCGAGGCAATAACAGAGCAAACACCGTTTATGCCAAGCAGGCGCTTATGTTATTACCGTGAAGTGGTTTCCGAGCCGGTTATTCCATTTGAGCATCATATTTTGTATCAGGATGAGCATATTTTAGTGGCAGACAAACCGCATTTTTTGCCGGTGACGCCAGGCGGTGAATATGTCAATGAATGCTTGTTAGCCAGATTAAAACGCCAAACAGGTATAGATGATTTGGTGCCCGTACACCGTTTAGATAGAGAAACTGCGGGTTTGGTGCTGTTTTCGGTTACCCCTGAAAGTCGTGCTCAACTTTACCAGCTTTTCAGTGCCGGAACGGTGTTAAAAACCTACAAAGCAGCAGCGCGATTAACGCAAGACATACAAAATAGTCCCTTCCCACAGCATTGGCATATCGAAAATCGAATTGAAAAAGCTCAACCCCGCTTTATTAACGCTATAGTGCCTGGTGCAGTAAACGCGGTATCTGATATTACCCTCAGCGCCCAATATAACGGTATTGGCGAGTTTACCTTGAGGCCTCATAGCGGAAAAACGCACCAATTGCGCCTTCATATGCAAAGTTTGGGCATGCCAATACTCCATGATAAATATTATCCGCGGTTACTTGCTAAAACGGCATTGCAGTTTGACAACCCGCTGCAGCTATTGGCGGCTGAACTTCGATTTATTCATCCTCTGACCCAGGTCGAACAACAGTTTTACTCCACATTCAGCTTGAATGCGTTGCGTCCGATGAACAAAAAATTACTTTAGAAAATAAATTCTATAATTTCGCTAGGTTACTGATAAAACTTAACTATACTTTCAACGATATAGGCCATTGCCATACATCTTGCACATTTAAACGGTGTGCTTGTCTTAGCGTTAGGATATCGACCTCATGACCAATACATTAAAAAACCTGTCAGTTAAAATGCAAATTTCGTTACCTATTTTGTGTCTTGCACTTTTGATCGTAGTGATTGGCTTGAAAAGTATGTTCACGATAAATAGTGTTATAGAGCGAACAGATATTGCCATTGATAAATTAAGTCCTGCCACAACCGCTATTTTAAACGCTGACCGTGATTTATATCAGGCTGAATTGGCGTTGAGAGAGTTTGTAGTGTTAAGTGCCAGTGGGATTTCAACCACGGCAACTAAAAAAGATTTTGAGGACAATGTTAAGCAAGCATTTGATCGTATGGAAAATGCAGTCAACTTGGTTAAAGAACATGATGTTCGTGTGATGACGTCATCAGACTTCGCAGCGGTTTTTACTAAATGGCGTAGTCTGGCTGAGCAAGTTATCAGCCTGGCACAGCAAAATGACATTACGCAGGCACGAACACTAATTACCGGCGCTGAGGGGAATGCATTTTCTCAATTACGTGAAGAGTATAATGGGTTAGGAGAACGCATTGAAAACCGCTTAGTTGCGCTAGAGAAAGATTTGTCAGATTATGTTGTTGCACAAAAATCGCTTACTATAACCTTGTTAATTATAGCCATCGCCATTGCAGTATTAACCGTACTGTTTAGCCCTAATCTTATTGTTAAGCCACTTTCACAACTAAAAAATATGGTGAGTGAATTAGCCAGTGTTGGTGGTGACCTAACACAACGGATCCCACTGGATAGTGAAAATGAAATTGGCGATGTTGCAAAGAAAACCAATGCATTTATTTCAACATTACAATTGATGATGCAAGATGTTCAGCGCAATCTGGTCGAATTGGAGGCTGCTTCAGGCAATATCGCAGAAAAAACAGATAGCACCAGTCATAAAGCTCAGCAACAGACCGAGCATATTGAACAGGTGTTAACTGCTATCCATCAGATGCAACATGCAGTTCAGGAAATTGCCGGTAATTCCTCACTGACCAGCACGGCTACCGAGCAGGCAAATATTGATGCGGACAATTCGAGTAAAGTTATTCGTCAGTCGATGAATGAAATTAGTGTGCTGGCGCGTGACATCGACAAAGTGGTTCAGGCCATTTCAGAGCTTGAAACTGAGAGCCGTAATATTGTCTCTGTACTAGAGGTGATTGGCAGCATTGCAGATCAAACCAATTTGCTAGCGTTGAACGCGGCAATAGAAGCTGCCAGAGCCGGCGATGCCGGGCGTGGTTTTGCTGTGGTTGCAGACGAAGTAAGAACGTTGGCATCGCGTACGCAACAATCAACCAAAGATATCCATGACATGATTACGCGCCTGCAAAACGGCGTAAATAGCGCTGTGCAGGCCATGAGTAATGCTAAAACCCAAGTGTCAGAAACTGAACAACATGCAGATTCTGCAAGTCAATATCTTGAGCGCATTGTTACCGGGATAGCCAACATTAATGATATGGCAATACAGATAGCCGCTGCTACCGAACAGCAGTCAACGGTTGCGGAACATGTTAATCAAACCGTAAATGGCATTAGCCAAAATGCAATTGATTTATCAATCTTGGCCAGGGATACCGGGGATGACGGCAATAAAGTACGAAAACTGGTACAAGTGGTAAGTAGTCAGGTTGGTCGTTTTAAAGTCTGACCGTAGTAGATAAACCAATATGCTAAACCGTATTTATCATTTTGGGGTACTGCATTAATTGAGATTATTGCAGTGCCCTTTTATTAATCTATTGTTGATGTAAGGCTGCAGCTTGGTTTAGCGATGACGTTGTAGCAACGTATCTAATTGATTTGCAAATGCCTGTCTGTCACTTTGATTAAGCGGCGGTGGGCCGCCAGTATGCACGCCACTACCACGCAGTGTATCCATAAAATCGCGCATCGTTAGTTTTTGTTTAATCGTATCATTACTATACAATTCGCCTCTTGGGTTTAATGCATCACCGCCTTTTGCCAGCACATCCGCTGCCAGCGGTATATCTGCCGTAATTACTAAATCGCCCGCTTCGCAACGCCTTACTATTTCGTTGTCGGCTTCGTCAAAGCCACTACTTACCGTAATGGCCGAGATAAACCGCGAAGGCGGTATCCGCAACGACTGATTAGCGACCAACACTAACGGGATCTGTTTACGTTCTGCTGCGCGAAATAGTATGTCTTTGATCACGGTTGGACATGCATCCGCATCTACCCAAATCTTCATTTTATCCTTTATGATTTATTACCTGACTGCGCCGGAAACGTAACATGGAATTGTGCGCCATTACCATTGCTTTGCAGTAATGAAATCTGGCCTGCCATCACTTGTGTGACCAGATTATAACAAAGATGCAATCCAAGACCTTTACACTGAGCGCCTCTTTTGGTGGTAACAAAGGGGTCAAACAAGGTTTCTGTTACGTCAACCGCCACGCCTGATCCATTATCCTGATACAAGAGGGTACATTGCTGCGCTTCATACTCGAAGCTAATGCCAATTTTACCTGGGGTGTTCTTTGAAAAACCGTGTATCAACGAGTTGTTGAGTAAATGCATTAGGACCACTTCTAAGGCTTTAGCGGGGAGCTGCAAATTCAGGTTAGACGGACATATTATTTCAACTTGATGAGGCTGGATACGCGGACCAAGCAACTGAATGCGTTGCTGCAACCATTGGTATACATTGACACTTTCGACCACTTCCATTGTCGCATCAATCGCGACTTCTTTAAAAGATTGCACTAAATCGGCTGACCGGTACAAATTTGACATTAACAACGCCAGGTTTTCCTGACTTTGCTGCAAAAATTGCTGTAACTGAGCACTGGTTAAGCTTTTATGTTCAAATTGTAGCTGAAGTTGGTTAGTGGTTTCTTGCAGCAGGCTACTGGCTGTTACACTAATACCTAAAGGCGTATTAATTTCGTGTGCTATGCCGGCAACCATATGGCCCAATGCCGCCATTTTTTCTTTTTCTGACAACGATTTTTGTACAGCTTTAAGCTCTTGCGTCCGGCTTGCCACCTCTTGTTCCAATTGCTTTGCTTGTCGTTTCAATCGATGGGTGCGCAGCTTCACTATACTGAAAATAGCTAAGACAACTGCGATTAATGCTAGCAATATAAACCAATGGGTTTGCCAAAATGCCGGCAATACCGTTATGGTTAACTCAAGTGTATTGGGACTCCACTGACCAGCCCGGTTGGTGGATTGCACTAACAACCGATAGTTACCTGGCCAAAGGTTGGTGTAGTTCACTTTTCGATGTGACGCGTCGGAGTAACGCCATTCGGTATCAAAGCCGTTAAGTTTATGGCGGTATTTCACGCTAAGAGGCGATGATAAATCTAAGCCAGAAAACTCCACACTAAAGCCCTTTGCTTTCGACGGAATAATCATATTCTTAGTTGATAGTAATACGGGTTTATCATCAATGGTAGCTTGAGTAAGCTGCACTTTGGGCTCGTAACGCCATTTTTCAAATTTATTGGGCTGAACAACTAATACCCCTTCACTACCTCCAAACCACATTAAACCTGCTTTGGTTTTGGTATAAGAGCGGTACCAGTTAGTACCATGGTACACGCCGTCAGCAGGTGACAATGCATAGATTGTGTTGGTGTCAGGATTGTATATATTTCGCTGTGACCAAATTCTACCTTGGTTATCTTCCAGCAAGTTGGCACCAAAGTCAGAGTTTAGCTGGCCTTCATCGGCGATTATTTTTAGCAGCTCAACCACAGGCTTTGTAGTGTCATTAATGCGGTATAACCCCGAAGGAGTGTCAAACCAGAGCCGTTGTTGCTGATCAATAAGAAGACCCAACACCGAGCTATGCGCAGGTGGGGATAGGTCGGAATAGCGTACGACATTAGCAACAAGGGTATCGGGTTCAATCCTGAGTAGGCCATTGGCACCGCTGGCGACCCAAATAGTGTTTTTGCTATCTTCTACAAAGCCATTAATGTAATCAGTAAGTACACCGTTTTCTTTGGTTCGAATGCGTTGAATAGACTGGGTTTTGTCATCCCAAAGACCAATGCCTTCGTTGGTACCAATCCATAAGCGTTGTTTGCTGTCTACAAATAAGCGTCTGACATTGGCGCTCCAAAACTGGTTGGATTCGTCAATAAGGTTAAAGGCGTCATCTGTTGCAGAATACCGATAAAGTTGCCCTGGGTTAACGCCCAGCCAGATATCACCAGGGGTTAGCTCAGCCATGGTGGTTATCCAGCCATTTTGCAGTCGTCCTGGCTCACCAGGCTCTGCATTGATACGGCGCAACATACCTTTGTCCGGGTGCAGTACCTGAATACCTTCCCCTCTGCTGCCGAGCCAAATTTCACCGTTACTCAGTTCAATAATGCTACTTACGTTGTCTGTGGGTAATTTAAAAGGACCAGATAACATACTACTTAACAGGCTGACTGCTGGTTGCCCTTGATAAAGACGTACACCACTGCCGTATCCGCCAGTCCAGACCTGTCCGGCATTATCTTTCATTAAGGCTCGAATATCAGTGTGTGTAAGACTGTAGCTGGATGACTTGTCTGAGGTTATTTTTCGCTGCCATGAGCGGCTCTTAATATTTATCGCATCAATGCCGTCGAATCTGGCAAGCCACAGCTCGTTGTCATTAACTTGCAGAATATCGTTAATTGAACTTTCGTTAACCAGCTGGGTTGATAGTATCTCATCTGATGATACGATGCGTTCTGATTGCATCGTTGACAGATCAAGCCGATACAGCCCTTGATTGGCAGTGCCAATCCAGACGCTATCGTCGTCGGTGTAAGCCAAGCTTAATATCTGTGTCAGTAACTCCGGATTGTCAAATTTTAGTGTGAGTTTTGTTAGTGTATCCGTGTGGGTATTAAAAACGAACACCCCCTCTTTAGCTCCGGCAAAAACCATATGCTTTACTGACATTAAGGCACGTACCTGAGAAAGTATGCCGTGCGTGCTTTTGTCTGATATATATGTAAGTTTTTGGCGGTTTTTATCTAATCGAAACAGACCGTCTTTACCACCAAACCAGATATCCTGATGACTATCCGTTGTCATCACCCTGGCGTTTTCCAGCAGATATTTTTGGTTCTCGATCTTTGACAGTTTTATCGGCGAAAAGCTGCTACTGTCAGGATCATATACTGCCAGTCCGCCGGGGTCAGTTGCGATCCATAGATTGCCGTTATACTGCTGCATAATATCGGTGACAAACATGCCAGGCAGGCCGTCAGGAATATTACTATTGTGGGTATACAACAGAAACTGGTATCCATCGTAACGTAACAAACCCGATGGCGTGCCGATCCAAACAAAACCCTGCTGGTCCTGCGCTATGCTGGTCACAACATTGTCCGGTATACTGGATGCGTGGCCAACCTGATGAAATAAGCCGGTTTCTGGTAGCGATGAAGAGTCAGCTTGGTCCGGGCTCAATGCTAATAACAATACTATGCTCACCATCAGGTGTTGTTTGAAGGCGTTACACCATAATGCTGTTCCTATTTTGATTTTTATCAACGGCTTAGCTCTTGATGGCTTTAGTAATGTCAGTTTCTAATGTAGCAAGTATTAGCATTAAAGCAATGCTCAGTGCTACTCGATTAGCTCATCTTGTTTTGCCAAATATTGATGATAAAAACGCATGCCATCAGGGTAGGGAAAAATGTCTTCCACCACGCCGTCACGGATGTTTTGTTGTTTTTGGCGCCAGTAAGCTGCATCTAATAGTTCTGAGTGTTTACTGAACAGCAAATCACGTATTTGTACTTGTGGTGTTACAAAGGTTGCCATTTGTTCCGGAAAAACATCCCCGGGTGCTGCACATACTGTACCTTCCATAAACAAGGCGTCTTCATAGTTATCTGTTTTAGGGAAGCTTCTAAAATTAACATCCAGCATATACTGCACTTCGTCGTAGTCGTAAAACACAACGCGCTTATGCCGCGTTACACCAAAGTTTTTTAATAGCATGTCGCCCGGAAAAATATTGGCGGCGATCATTTCTTTTATCGCTTTGCCATAATCATCCATGATATGCGCTTTTTCGTCGGTGCTGGCCTGTTCAAGATATAAATTAAGCGGAATCATACGACGCTCAATGTATAAGTGTTTAATAATAATTAAATCGTCTTCAAGGCTTAATGATTCCCCGATCGCGTCTTGTAACTCAAGCAGTAATTCGGCAGAGAAACGACTTTTGGGCAACGCCACATAAGAATATTCCAGCGTATCGGCCATTCTGCCCACGCGGTCGTGCTTCTTAACCAGAAAATAGCGGGCTTTAACGGTATCGCGGCCAAACTCTTTGCTTGGTGCAAATTTGTCTCTAATCACTTTAAACACATAGGGAAATGACGGTAGGGTAAACACCATCATTACCATGCCCCGAATGCCCGGTGCTGCAACAAATTGATCTGTGCTTTTGTGTAAATGCTGAAGTAGTTCGCGATAAAACTCTGTTTTGCCCTGCTTATGTAGTCCGACAGAGGCGTACAGTTCTGCCAGGGTTTTGTGTGGCAATAGCTCGCGTAAAAAATGTACCAGTGCGGAGGGAACCTGAGTGGCTACCATAAAATAGGCCCGGGAAAAACCAAAAATAATGGTCATTTGTTGGGCGTCGGTTACGAGTGTATCGATGAACAAACCTGCACCTTCGCGGTGTAGAACAGGAATAATAAATGGCTGTTGACCATCAGGTGTAACCGCACGACCGACAATATACGCTGCTTTATTGCGGTAGAAAACTGACTTTAAAATATCAAAACGAATTTGATAAATGGGGTGACGACCATGGCTGGACTGCGCCATAAAACTCTTCACAATAAGCCGAATATCTCGGTCCAGATTGATAAAGGGAGTATTGAAACCAAAACCGGACACAATTTGGCGAATGGTGTTTTTTAAGCCATCTTGTGCCGGAAAGTAGCTGTCATACACTGAAGCAATGGGGGCGGGTAAGTGCTGTTTACTTAAGGTTGATTCAACAAAAATATTTTGGTTATGAAAGTACTTGCGGTCAAACAGCTGACAAAATACTGAGTTATAAAATGTTTCAGCCAGTTCAGCCTGGGGATGAAATGCCAGAAATGCCATGTAGTGTTGCTTCACTTGTTGCCATAGCGCTTCATTTAAACATTGTGAGGGCAGCTCAGAAGCAAGATGGGCAATAGCCTCAGTAACACGTTGGTCATAAAATGAAATACGCTCGGAGCTATCTTGTTGAAATGCGCACCAGTCTGCCAGTTCAAAACGTTGTTTGGCGTTGGCGGTAATCGCCTGAAATAATCCGAAATGGCGGCGGAAGCCCTTTAAAATAATTTCGGCAATTTGTTTTGCCTGGCTCATAACGCCATCCCAATATTCATTGTAGTGCAGACACTCTAATCAGGATGCTAGCAAATTGCCAGTAGTAGCCTGCACAATCTACTAATCGCTAGATATGTTGCTGTGTGATCACATTAAGTGGCCTGTTTACAGGCTTTAGGTGTAACCAAAATAAGAACAAACACTTAATTTTTCATGCTTTTTCCAGCAATGTAATCTTTGCTGAACTATGTTTAGCCAAAGGTTAAAAAACCTTTGGCTGGGAACATAGCCCAGGAATACTAGGAGTGCTTATGAAAAAGTCACTGTTAAGCGGTATTAGCAGCATTGTATTGTTACTGCCTTACACTGCTATGGCTGAAATCAATATATCAGGTTTCGCCACTATAGCTGGAGGTCGGGTATTAAGCGGGAGTGGAGTGGAGGAGTTTGGTTTGCCACCCACTTTTTTGGCAAATTATCCTCAGGTAGGAGTATACGAAGAAGAGTGGTCGTTTAAACCAGATAGTCGTATGGGGTTGCAAGTTTCGGCAGATTTAATGGACGGTTTGAAGGTTACCGGGCAAATTGTAGCCCGCGGCGCAGATGACTTTGATGCTAGTTTTGAATGGGCTTATATCTCTTACCAGGTAAACGATACCTGGACTATTCAGGCAGGTAAGAAACGTTTGCCGTTGTACTACTATTCAGACTTTTTTGACGTAGGTTTTGCTTATCTTTGGCTGCGCCCGCCAGCGGATAATTATACCTGGCAAATCTTTAACTACACCGGTATTAATGCCCTGTTTAATACTCAACTGGGCAGTTGGGATGTGAGCGGTAACATTTATACCGGACGAGAGGATGACCGTGACAACAAACTCCTGTCTGATTTCTTTTTTGGCGCAGCAACACGGGAAATATGGAAGGACATTATCGGCGGTGTTGTAAGTTTTAACCGCGATTGGTTGGATGTTCGTCTAACCTATATGACCTATGTTAATGAGCGGTTTATCAATGAAGACGGCGTTGATGTGCAGCAAACATGGAACGGCAGTACAGAGCGTAGAGGTAAATTTGCTGGTGTATCTTTTAATATCGATTACAACAATATTGTGTTTTTAAGTGAGCTTAACCAGCTGGATTTGGATGGCAGTAAATTTGATACCTACATGGTGTCATTAGGCTATCGCTTTAACAGTATAACGCCTTACATTTCGTATGCTGACTTTGACAGCGACGGAGAGGTTCACAATACCACCAGCCTGGGATTTAGATACGACTTTCACAGCTCTGCCGCTTTTAAACTGCAGTATGATGATGTGAAAGACAACGGCTACGATGGTCTTATGGTGGCGGGAGACAGCAAATCTATTACCTTTGGTGTAGATCTGGTTTTTTAAGGAGGCAGCATGAAAACAATGTTACTTATTAGCAGTTTATTACTGCCAGGTGCAGTTCACGCCGCCATCGCTGTGGTAGCGCATCCTTCCAACCAAACCAGCTTAACCCAGGATGATTTGGTGCGGTTGTATACCGGTAAAATGAGCTCATTTCCAGACGGCTCATCGGCTATACCGGTAAACTTAAATGATTCATCACCGCTTAGGGCTGACTTCGATCAAAAGGCACTGGGACGCTCGTCGAGCCAGGTGAAAGCGTATTGGTCGAAGTTGGTGTTTACCGGCAAAGGTACACCGCCCAAAGAAGTGGCGTCTGATAGCGAAGTGTTGAGCCTGGTAGCAAATAACCCAAACCTTATTGGCTATGTTAGTTCCGACGCGGTATCCGATAACGTTAAGGTTTTACTTACTATCGACTAGTCAAAATCAGGCCGGTAAAACCGGCCTGATTACATTACATTGCGGGTTGTAGCCCTGCGCCATAACCAAACATGACTGACAGCACCAGTACTACGGATGATGCCAGCATTAATTTCAGTATTAAAGGCAGGCAAAAACGAAACCAGTGACCATACGGAATACCGGCAATACCGATAATACCCATTAGTACAGCATTGGTGGGGATGATCATATTAGAGAAACCATCGCCAAACTGATATGCCAATACCGCCACTTGTCGTGGAATGTGCAGTAAGTCTGCTAATGGCACCATAAGTGGCATGGTAACGTAAGCCTGGCCACTACCTGAGGGTACAAAGAAGTTAAGCAACGTCTGAATAATTAGCATGCCCACCGCTGCGGCTTCTGCACCAACATAGGATAGCGGCAGTGACATACCGTGAACCAGGCTATGTAAAATCTGGCCATCTTCCATTACCAGAGAAATACCGCGGGCAACACCAATGAGCATCGCCGTGGTGGTTAGCTCCATTGCGCCATCAATAAACTTTTGCGCAGCGGTATCAGCTGAAATGCGGCCAATAATCGCGGCGAATATGCCCCAGGCAATAAAGCAGGCGCTTAATTCATACAGGTACCAGCCATGCACTTTAATACCGTAAGCGACTAAAGCAATGGTGCCAACAAAACTGGCCAAAATTAGTTTATGGTTTAATGCCAGTGTTGGGTAGTGCACTTCTGTTTTATCACCCAGCGGGCAGGGCAGGTCGGCAACCATAGAGTTGGCCGGATCAGCCAATACGGTTTTGGCATAGCTCCAGACATGATGAAAACCAATTAATACAAAGGGTACAAAAATAGCAAATCGCAGCCAGTTGCCTGACATGGGGGGCAGGTCGGCAATTTGTTGGGCAATCAGTACTGTAAAGGGGTTAAAAGCAGACACACCATAACCTATGCCGTAGCCTGCTACTGTCATGCCGACAGCAGTCATGGCATCCAACCGCATAGCCCTGCACAATGCTACCAGGATCAGTACAAAGGGAATGTATTCGCCTGCAGTGCCGATAAAACTAGAGGCCATAGCGAAACAAAACACCACCATAAAGATTAACATGTGTGGTTTTTTGCCATGGCGCTCAAGTAAGCGGCCAATTAGGGCATCTACGGTACCGGTTGCACGGGCAATAGACAGTACACCACCCAAAATCATCACAAAGAAAATCACATCCTGCGCGCTGGCAAAAGCACGGGGTATGGCCGTTAGTAGTTGCCAAGGTGTCAAATACTGACGTTCTTCTACCAAGGTAAACGTACCGGGAATAACGGCAGTGCGGCCATTGGCTAAGGTTTCTGTAGCAAAAAAGCCTTGTGGTACTAACCATGTAGCGATCATTGCTAGCACCATCATGCTAAACAGCAATGTAAGCGTATGAGGTACTTTAAATTTTGCCATGGCTTAAGGTCCCTTTCGAGCGTTGTTAATTACACGTTTTGAGTGCGACACAAATTAAAAAAACGGAGTCTACAGAAAAATGATCAGCATCACAAACAGTGCTTTAATGCAGTTAAATGCCTGCGGGCCAGCCGAAATAATGGCCCGCAGGATGACGAACAGCAGATGAATAGGGTTAAATTAACCGGTTACTCATCATCCTCAACCATCGTCATTAACGACGTATTTCCGCCAGATGCGGTGGTATCAATACTGATGGTTTTCTCGGTAACCAGCCGTTTAATTAGCGTGTCATAGTACTCGGCACTGATCACCGGCAAAATGGCCCCCTCTCGCTGCGCTAACTGCTCGCTAAAGTAGCCTAAGCGCGATGAGCGTGCTGCAACCACGGCGCCAGCCAAATGCGCATGGGCTAAAATCGCCTGCAATTGGTCCGGCTTAGCAACCTGAAACACACCGGGTGCGACACCCGTGGCAATGAATTTGTCTCTAAAGGCCATGGCCTCTTCAAAAAACAACTCAGACGCTACCGTGATAACCGTATTACCGGCCCCAAGTGCAGTAATAATGGAGATAGCCCAGAAATTAAATGACGTACTCTTATCGGCATAACATACGACGCAGCCACGAGGCTCTATGTGCAACGTATTAGACTCACCGGTAGGGCCGGGCAATGTGGTGCACTTGCGCATATGTTTTTCCAGCCGGTTTAGCTGTGCACGGGCATCGGCTAAGGTTAGCGCTAAGTCGTCGGCTAACTCGTCAATAATGTCGACAGTGGCTATTTTGGCCAGTAATTGCCGCAATACCGACACGCGATCGTTCAACGGGGTGGCACGCCAGGTTTTTTCATCCCGCATTGAGTTTGCCATCAGCAACTGCACCTGGGCATCAGCATCCGGGTTGTGGTGCAAGTTTAACTGGTCTGGGGTTAAGTTCGTCATCTGCACATTTTCTGGCGAGGCTTTCTCTTTAACCAAACGGAGTAAATAGTTGGGGCCACCGGCTTTGGGGCCCGTGCCAGACAAACCTCTCCCCCCAAATGGCTGCGCACCTACTATGGCACCTATCATATTACGGTTAATGTACACATTACCGGCACGTGACATTTTCGCCAGATAGTTGCAGCGGTCTTCAATACGCGAGTGAATGCCCATTGTTAAACCGTAACCGGTAGCGTTAATCTGGTCGATAACATTATCCAGTTCACTGGCTTTATAGCGGATAACATGCACACAAGGGCCAAAGACTTCACGTTTGAGTAATGACAAATCGCTGATTTCATACAAGCGCGGCGCAAAAAAGAACGCGCCTTGTGTCGCGTTATCCGGAATATTGCATTGATAATGCAACGTGGCTTTGTCGGCTAAATAATCTACATGTTGTTGTAGGGTTTTTAACGCCCTTTCATCGATTACCGGGCCAATATCGGTGCTTAATAGCGCCGGATCGCCCACATGTAATTCTTTTAATGCGCCTTTAATCATCTCGATAATGCCATCTGCGACATCTTGCTGAATAAACAGCACTCGCAATGCCGAGCAGCGCTGACCAGCGCTTTGAAAGCCTGAGCTTATAACATCGTCTACCACTTGCTCTGGCAGGGCAGTGGAGTCCACTATCATGCAGTTTTGGCCGCCAGTTTCGGCGATAAGCGGTACCTGAATATCATTACGGGCGGCCAGCGTACGGGAGATTAGGCTACCCGTTTCGGTTGAGCCGGTAAACATCACTGCCTGAATACGGGCATCGGGCAGCAAGGTATTGCCTACGTCACTGCCTCGGGCAATGACAGCTTGTACTACGTATTCTGGTAAGCCAACGGCATGCATTAACTCAATGGCCCGCAAAGCAATAAGACAAGTTTGCTCTGCTGGCTTGGCAATGACGGTATTACCGGTAACGATAGCGGCAGCGACCTGACCTAAAAATATTGCCAGCGGGAAATTCCACGGGCTGATACACAGCACGACCCCCCGCGGTTCAAAACGTTCGTCTTTGGCCAGCTCTTCTGCCCGGGCGGCGTAATAGCGACAAAAATCTACTGCTTCACGTACTTCGTCAATGCCATCTTGTGCCACTTTTCCGGCTTCTTTTATACAAATAGCCACCAGTTCGTCATGATGACGCTCTAAAATATCCGCGATGCGGCGCAGCAAGTTTGCACGTTGGGTAATGGGTGTTTGTGACCAACTGCTAAATGCGGCATCAGCATTGCTCAGCATCTTTTGCATATCATCGGCATTATGCAAGGTAAAATGGCCGATAATCTCCTGCCGATTGGCTGGGTTTCTCACAGCTGATGCACCAGCAGGAATATCGCTTTGCGCAAACCGATGTTCAGCTAACCAGTTGTCCAGGTTCGCTTTAAACGGCAATAAGGTGTCTATATCCGTTAAATCTAAGCCTTTTGAGTTAGCCCGTTCAGCGCCGTATAAATCAACGGGCATTTTAATTTGCGTGTTGTACTTATTGCGTAGGCCTTGCAGGGTTTCTACGGGGTCGGGCAATAACGCTTCAACGGGTTGGCTTGTATCCACTATGGCATTAACGAAAGACGAGTTAGCGCCATTTTCCAGTAAACGGCGTACCAGATAGGCCAGCAAGTTTTCGTGTTCGCCTACCGGGGCATAAACCCGACACTGAATTTTCTCAGCACTGACAATTTGATCAAACAGAGATTCGCCCATACCGTGTAAACGTTGAAATTCAAAACCGCTGTTGTTGCCTTTAGCTACTTCTAAAATGGTGGCCGCTGTGTAGGCGTTGTGCGTGGCAAATTGTGGGTACAACACATCTCGCGCTTCCAGCAGCTTAATGGCGCAGGCTTTGTAAGACACGTCTGTAGACGCTTTGCGGGTAAATACCGGATAGTGATCAAGGCCTTTTTGCTGAGTGGTTTTAATTTCAGTGTCCCAGTAAGCGCCTTTTACCAGTCGTACCATCAATTTACGGTTAACTTTGCGGGCTAAATCGGTTAGCCATTCAATGACAAAAATTGCGCGCTTTTGATAGGCTTGAACGGCCAGGCCAAAGCCGCTCCAGTCACCCAACTCGTCGTCGCTTAATATGGCTTCAATGATATCCAGCGAAATATCTAAGCGGTCGGCTTCTTCTGCATCGACGGTAAAACCAATATCGTAGCTTTTAGCAACTAACACCAAGGCTTTAAGCTTAGGTAGTAGCTCAGCCATTACCCGCTCGCGATGGCTGAACTCATAACGTGGATGAATAGCAGACAGCTTTACTGAAATGCCAGGGCTTTTTATCGGTCCTTTGCCGTTGGCTGCTTTGCCAATTGCATGAATAGCAGTTAAGTAACTTTGGTAGTAGCGATCAGCGTCCTGCATAGTGCGGGCACCTTCACCCAGCATGTCATAGGAGTACACATAGCCTTTTTGCTCTGTATCGGCGGCCCGGCTAATCGCATCATCAATGGTTGTGCCCATGACAAACTGTTTGCCCATAATTTTCATGGCATAGTTAACTGACTTTCTGATCACGGGTTCACCTAAGCGGCCCAGGGTTTTTTTCAGTATGCCAAATTGCTTAGCCTTGGTTTTATCGTTGTAATTCACCATTTTACCGGTAACTAACAACCCCCAGGAAGAAGCATTAACAAACAAGGAGTCGCTGCTACCTAAATGTGAGCTCCAATCGCCTTTGGCTAACTTATCGCGGATCAGGGCTTCCTGAGTGCTTTTATCGGGCACACGTAGTAAGGCTTCGGCCAGACACATCAGAACCACGCCTTCTTCGCTAGATAACGAAAATTCATTTAACAGTGCATCAATACCACCCTGGCCGTCCTGATCTTTTCGAATAGTATGGACAATCTGCCGTGCCCGCTCCCAGGCGCGGCTTCGGGCTTTTACACCGACTTCCGCTAAAGGTAACAGGTGATCAAGAACGGTATTCTCGTCGATACGGTAAAAATCACGAATTTTTTGTCGTAGTGCGCATTGGGTGGTTAAATCAGCATTAAATAACATAAGTCAGCCTGTAACAGGGGCATAGCACAACAGTAGGTGCAAAGCCGAGTGAGCAATTATCTATCAGGGTCATAAAACCTTGAGGCTATACTAATGAAAATGCGGCAAAATTGGCTGGTTTATTTTGCGGTAAAAACCATAATTAACATGGCTATAATTTGGTTTTGCAGCATAAAATGCTGCTATTTTGGCTTTGTTGTAGTTGTTGCTATGTAATATCGGCGGCTATGGCCTGTAAAATGTTTTACTGATTCGTTGAGCTGAATCGTTTTGCTCAATAATTGTTTAGTTGAACAGGTCCATTCGAAAACGTTAAAATATTATCAGTTAAAGTTGCCATTTCGATAAGGCCTTAGTCTGCCTGATAAACGACTGGTTTATGATCCGGCCCCGACATATCTGAATAAGCCGGGTTCCATTTCATAGGGTTAGCCAAATCAAAGCCGCTAACCTGGGTATTTTTCCCCGCAATACACCAATCTAAAATACCACCTTTACGCTGTGTACAATCTTGCCAATAACTATAAGCATGTGCTCCTGCAGGCATAGCGAGTTGGTTGTACTTACTGTAATCCCAATTCATATCGCCGGTGATGAGCCAATTAGAGGTGCTATTGTGCTCTAGTATTAAGGCTGCCCATTCAATTTGGCTTTTCGTTAAATTGGTCTGCCCGGATTTAAAGTGTGCAAAACCAACATAGGTTCCTTGTAAGGAAAAAATGCTTAGGCTGCGATTCAAATAACGCAGCGGAATATCCTGGATCCACTGAATCGTTTGATTTGTACGAAACATAATAACGTAGTCGTTACTGTAGCCGCCATGAACAGTATGAATAGTGTAATCAGGATACACCTGTTGCAGAAAACTAATGTAGTCCAGTGAGCGTGCGCTATGTACTTCACACAAAAACAGCACGTCTGCGCCAAGGCCATCTGAAGCACAAAGTTGGTGAATAAAGTCAGAGACTTTACTTTGTTTCTCCAAAGACGAAGATTGGCCATTTTTTTCTAAATTCCAGCTTGCAATGATCATGGCATTACATCAAAGGTTTAGCATGGGCATGCTGTTTTATTTGTTCCAGCTTATCAAGACTTTGTTCAAGTAACTGTGTGCTTGTTTCATTTGCCACAGACAAGCCTGAACCACAGAGTGAACAAGTAAAAATTGCGCCTTGAAGCAATAATCTGGGTTCAAGTGCAATGGAACCCTGGTGGCAATGTGGGCATTGTATTGTTACCGTATTCATTATAATTACCTCATATAATGCGGGCATCAGCTTGCTGATGCCCTCCGTGTCTAGGCTGCTTTTTCTTGAGCAGGCATTTCTATCGGTGTAATGTTGTTGGTATAGGCTTGTATAATGACACCGACACCAGGTGGTAAAGGGAGTTGCCCGGCATGCACATCTACTGTGTATGTCGCTGAGTTACTTTTTTGATAGTGCGTACTGTTGGTGGTGCTGCTTGAGCTATCATGCGATACGCTGCCTTTCACTTCTACGCTCCATAAAAATCCGCCAATTTTGGCGTCAAAACTGCCTTCTGCATGAGTAGACTCTGAGCTGGTATCACTGTGGTCTTCGCTGTAACTGCTGTTTACCTGCATTACAAAGTTGACGTTGACGTTGTCAACCGCTAGGGAATTCAGCGGTAAGATAGTTAATAGTGGTAATTTAATTGTTGAGTTTATATTTTGAATTACAGCAGGATCACCTGCTTTTGCTCCTGGTGTAATCACCCCTCGGGTTAACTGCATTTCAATCATTGTTGGTTGGTAAACTTTAGCATCCGTTTTACCCCCGCTTGTGTTTGATGCTTGGGTAAAACAGGTCTTCATTAGAAAATCAACTTGGGTTAGCGCCATTTGTTGATTTGCTTTTGCTGCGGCCATCAACGGGCCACCAATTAATGAGCCCATAGGTAAACCGGTAAACTGCTGCGCCATGGAGACCAGGGCTGGACCATTTGATGTATCTGCCATATTGTCTTTCCTTCTGCTGGTTAATGTTGATCAACACAATGTGATCGGGAACGCTCTAACTTGGTATTTGCGCGCGCACAACTTTGTCATACCCTTCAATCACAGCACTTATTCCCGCGGGGCGGTTTGTTGTTGTTATTTTCATCGTGAGTTTGGCGTTAGGTTTGTTGTCTTGAGTTTTTTCACCGCCAAACATGGATTTTTTCAGTTGAGGAAAGCCAACAATAATGTCGTCATCTCTTTCTAAAAACTCTAAATCAATTTCTACTGTCATTTCGGTAGGTTGTAGTGTGGTAATCGGAGCGAGGGAGATAAGCGGTACCATCACTTGGTGTTCAACGATGCCTTTAGCCGTTTCACGCGGGTACGTCATGGCCACCATTTTAGGAATGAGCTGTGTTTTATTTGATTTGGGATCAAAATTTAAAAATGGCTCAATTTTGACATTATTGTTTGGGTTTTCCTCAGGCGATTGACGCATCGGCACTTCATCAAAATAGCTGGTGAGAATTTTGACGTTTTCCTTTGCTACAGCATCAGAAGCTGTTTCTATGGCTTGTTGAATTGCCGCTATAAATCCATTCAGCTTTAGCATTTTTTTATCACACCTTGCATTCAAAGAATATTTAGCTTGGCAGGGGAATAGCAAATAAAAAGCAAGAAAAGTGAATATCAGATTAATGTAAAAACTTAATCATCTGTTTGTTGGAGAATAAATTTATCCGCTTGAATGCGCATCGTATGCATAAAAAAACCTCAGACTTGCTGAGGTTCTATAAAAATATTTAAGTATGCTACTAAAGCTTAGACTTTTTTCTTCTTACGTGAAAAACCAATACCCGCTAAACCCAGACCAAGCAATGCAATGCTAAGGGGTTCCGGTACTGACGCTACACCTGGCTCACCTTCAAGCCGGTAAGCGAAGTCTCTGCCGCCCCAATAACCAGTATAGCCAGAGCCATTAGCAACAAGGGCTTCGGTAATATTTACCCGATTATTAATTAAGGTTAGGTGTACATTTTGTGCGTTATTGGCTCTAAGACCAATAAAGTAGCTTCCAGCCATTAAATTAAAGCTTGTTACATCGATACTGTAGTCAACTAAATCCCAACCGCTGAAATTTAAGCCAGTATCATTTTTAGCAACAGAACCCACATTGCCGCTAAACAATATACCGCCAGGAAGGCCGTTTAAGACGGAGCGAATTTCCCAATCCATATTGCCGATATTGTCTAAGTTACCAAAATTCGCAAAAGCATTAACCGTAATACGGCTAATGTCATAGCTACTGTCTAAGGTAAAATCATCATAACTAAAATTGTATTTAAACGGGTTGTTACCTGTAGCAACACTTTCCAGGCCTTGCTCATAAATTAGACCTGCATGAGCATTTGATACGAATAAAGCAGAGGCCAGTGCAGCGCCTAACAACAACTTATACATGTAAATATCCCTATATCGACAAAAGTTTAGTAAGCTGCAAATTTCGCGCCACTAGTTTATCTATTTGTTTTATAATGATATTTTTTGTTTGGTTGTCGCATTGCTAGGTGTTGTGTAAATTTATCTGACAATTGTGTCAGTTTTTTTGCTAAGTGCTAAGCCCACTAGAAATTGAGCGTATTATGAAGCGTGTGGCCATTCACACTGTTTGACGAGCTGGAACCATGGACGTTCGAATACCTTATTTATTGGTGGTTGAGGTAGAGCAACATTAACACCGAGATAGGATGCAACGTGGTGATAGATCAACGTTCTAACTTTATCATCTTCCAGTTTGTCATAAGCTTCCAGCAGCGCTAAGCGCTGCTCAGTAGTGACAACCGTACCATGTTGTTGTTGAAAACGGGTGTCCAACCAGAACAACAGCGCCTGCTTACTTTCATTTGGAAAGCTTGCAGCAAGCGTGGCAGTTGGGCCGTAAAGTCCTTGAAAATTATCAAACTGTTGCTGTAGTAAAAAGGACGCTAAGAGATTTGTTCCTGCCGATATTTGCCCGGCACGTTGACTAATCGATTGATAATGCTTGAGCGCTTCACGCAAGTGCGCCTCTGCCAGAGCAAACTTTCCAGCGTCCAGCGCCAGTAGTCCCAGATTATTTTCTACCATCGCCACAACATTTGTCTGTTCAGACTGTTTAGCCAGCATAAGCGCGTGGCTAAATAGCTCGCGGGCTTTTTCTGTATCGTTAAGCTGTCGTGCCACTAACGCCATGCTGTTTGTTAACGTTAGCCGTTGTTTATCTGTAGTGGCATATTTATACGAACATTCAAAACTAAGCTGGGCATCATGCAGATATTGATTGCGACGCAACCAAATACCTAATGCGCTGTTAATGGAGGTAAGCTGCTGTTGAAAATACGGCTGCTGTTCATGTTGGAAAACCAGTTCCAGAGTTTGTAGTAATAAATCCATTTTGCTTGTTGGTACTGCTGCTCTTAGTACCAATACGTGTCGGCGAAGTACTTGCTCTAAAGGCAATTTATCTGCGGTGTTAAAGCTTTCCAGCAAGCTAAGTGTTTGTGCAGGATTAACGGTGAGGTAATCTTCAGCTTCGTCTAAAATTGCTGACGCATCTGTTGCAAATGCAAGCGAACAGGGTACTGTCATTAATGTGCAAATTAGCACGTAACACTTTAACAAAATGACGCTCGTAGCGGTTGGTTTAAACCTTGACTATAGCGGTATAATAACGCGACATCAAAAAAGCAAAAGCGCCGGTTTGACATAAGTGGCTTGGTACACTGCAATAACAAAACCACCTTTCTGATTAACAATAACCCGCTAACGGGTTTGCCTGGCGTGATTAGTTTTTTATGCGTAATACCAGGGTGTCAGCCAGTTTATCCTGAATGGCTTGACGGTTTGGGTCCCAGTAAATTTGGAAAAACCCCAAAAGCCCGGTAGCCAAACCGGCACTATAGCCACCTTGACGACCAAAAGCGCCCCACAATGACAACGGCTTATTGTCCAGTTGCACTACCTTGATACCCAGTAGCTTTTTACCCGGAGTTTGGCCGTTATTCCAGCTGGTAAACACCGTTAAGTACGCCACAGCCCAACCAAAGCTGATGCCTAAATCTGCCAATATACCCTGAGCCCATTTCATCACGCTATGATCAGACTGTTGCAGTTTTTGCCACCAGTTTAGCTTTGCAGGTGCGGCTGAAGTTTCTGACGGTGCCTGTTGCACCAACAGTTGGCGTGCGTCTGAAAGTGTAGCCCGAAGTTGCTGCAATAGCGTGAGTTTTTGTTGTTGCTGCTCTGCGCTAAGTACTGAGTTTGCAAGCAAGTCTGTTAGGGTTTCCTCGGCTTGGCTATTGCTTAGTTGTTCATTTTGCAGTGCCGAAATCAGCTCATTGGCTTTGGTGTCAGCGCATTTTTCATCGCAATTATTACCAATTGCAATAGCCGCCGTGCTCAGTTCAATTGCGGATGCTATGTCCATAACAGTGTCTTCATCTACGTTGTTATTTTCTGTGTAGGCAAACACCAGCATTAGCGGCATTAACAGCAGTAAAATGTTGCGCCTTTTTATATTTTGCAGCGCATGGCAGCGCCAAACCAGATAAAGATATAGTGGTGTAAAAAAAGTGACGCCGCCGCCAGCCAGCAAAGCGATAAATACCCCGTCTATACTTATGGCTAAGGCCCTACGCCAAGGGCGTGCCAGTGTTAAACCGAACAGGGAGGTATTTACGGCAAAGTCATGCGGGGTAACAATGTTTCGCACTTCTTTAGGGGTTAACTGATGGCCCGTAGCATCGACAAAGGTATCGGGGGCTATTTCAGTTAAATGCGTGCTGTGCTTAATTGGCGTGGTTATACCGTCACTCATAGTGCAAGTCCGTGTGCTGTTTGCCAATACTCTAACGCCCTGATCAATAAAGCGCAAATATCAGCTTAGGGTATTAGCTACATTGCTGCAGCCATATCCATTGTTGTTTGGCAATGCCCAAACTTAATGCAAATGCCATGTAGTCATCACAGACGGCTTTTTCCGGGGTTTTACTGCGCGCCAGTAACCAAGCGTAATCCAGCGATGGGCCAACCACCAGCGCCACACTGTAATCATCGGTTAATTTGGCAATATTGTAACCTCCGTAAAATGGGCCAAAAAACGACACCTTTAGTGCGCCGGTATTGCTATCACCGACAAAGTAAGCCTTGCCTTCAGCCTGCTGCCAGCTGTTTTCTTCGGTACTAAAGCCACGGTTTACTACTTTCACTCCACCATCATCGCGTAGAGTGTAGTTAGCGGTTACTTCTGTTAAACCTCTTTCAAAGCGGTGATCCAACCGGGCAATTTCATGCCATTCACCCAGATAACGATTTAGCTCAAATGGTGTTTTCGGTGTAACACCCTCTGGCACGCCAGTACAACTTTGCAAAGCAAAGCCGCTGGCAACGAGTACGGCAATCTTAAGCAGAAATTTCATAACAACCTTTAATTTACGCTTTAAAACACAAATACTACGCCGCTTTAGCGGCTTTGTATCAATTTGCTGTTGGGTTTTTATTTATCGCTATATGGCTTTATGAACCTGAAATATAAAGCGGTTAACCAAGCAGGCTATAAGAAGTGCTTTACGACGTTATGCCGTTACAGGAACTGCTTCCAGTAACGCTAAAATAGCGGGGTTATTGTCTAGCCTGGCTAGATCAAGCAGGTAGTCTTTCTCCAGTGGTTGCATGCTTTGGTTGGCCAGTAACTCTTTTAGCAACTGTTCTTCACCATTAACGATGGCGGTTTTTAACGCCGCATAGTGCATAAAACTGTGTGATTCTTCCGTTTGCTCAGATGTCATTGGGCGCCTCTAATTTTGCTTAATGCGGCCCGTTTCAATGCCAGTAAAAACGGGCGCAGTTGGTTAAAGCCTATGCTTTAGTTAATTACCTTCAAACGAGGTAATGTCTAAGGTTGTATCGCAATTTAGCAGCTTGGATATTGGGCAGTTTAACTTCGCTTCTACCGCGGCTTTTTCAAAATCCGCTCCATTCATGCCCGGCACCTTGGCGTCTAATTTAATTTCGGATTTGGTAATGCTAAAACCATCGCCCTCTTTTATCAGGGTTATTTCGACCTTAGAGGCTAAGCTACCTTTGCTAAAACCCAGCTTAGCCAGACCAAAAGACAACGCCATAGTAAAACATGACGCGTGTGCAGCTGCAATTTGCTCCTCCGGGTTAGTACCTGCCTGGTCTTCAAACCGGGTATTAAAACCGTAAGGTTGGTCTTTTAATGCACCCGACTGCGTTGAAACATGGCCTTCGCCGTCTTTGCCCAGGCCTTCATATTTTGCAGTAGCCCAATTAATAATTGCCATGTGGTTCTCCTTAATTGATAACGGTTGTTGATATTGAGGATTTTGTAAGCGCTAAAAATAACTTATGACAACCTGGTTACAGCAAAAGCTGTTCCACACTGGCAAGGCCACGCCGACAGGGCGCCTAAACACATTAACCTTAGTCTGTGCCGGTAATGTATTCACACAAATGCGTAAAGATTGTAAAAATTGCAGGGTTTACTTGTAACTATACGGCCGAATCTTATGGCTTGATCCACATCACGCCTGCCAAATAAGTGTCAATCATAAAATAGTTAGAGTGTTGCTTGTCAGTATTGGAATAGTTTGCAACAAAAATATAACGAAATTAGGCTAGTGTAGTGCCTTTCTTCTACACTGATCGTTCTACCTGGCCCTTATTGCTTTTTTGCGTCTGGAGCATTCATTGAAAACAACACTAACCTTTTTATTGTGGTTGTTCATATTAACGCTGTTACCGTTAGCTGCTGAGCCAACTGTAACAGCCGGAACAACAGCAAAAAAACCGCTGCGCATTATTACTGAACCTGCCAGCCGAGGGCGGCTAAAAGACAAGCACGGCAGTGTTTATGGTATGTCTACGCAAATTGTAAAGGCGATACAGAAGCAAGTCGGCGATAGCACCACTATTGAGATTTTACCCTGGGCGCGGGCTTACGCTATTGCTGTAAGCAGTGACAATGTGGCGGTGTATGACACCATAAGAACCCCCGACAGAGAACATAAATTCAAATGGGTAGGGCCTATTAAACTTTATTCGGTAAACCTTTACGCCAAACGTGGTGTTGTAGCCCCAAATGCCAGCCTGGCAGATTTACTACAAAACCATGTCGCCTGTGAAACACGTAACACCAGCATTGTTAACGAGCTGCTGACCCTGGGCTTTGAAATAGATAAAAACCTGATCTTAAGTCTTAAATCCG
The DNA here is from genome assembly GCF_000425345.1 of Rheinheimera baltica DSM 14885. Taxonomy (GTDB): domain Bacteria; phylum Pseudomonadota; class Gammaproteobacteria; order Enterobacterales; family Alteromonadaceae; genus Alishewanella; species Alishewanella baltica. The sequence goes on from NZ_AUDG01000018.1 coordinate 39,734, forward strand.
GCGATTGTTATAATATGCTTAAAATCGGTCGTGCCGAGTTAATTGCCATGCACGGTGATGTTACGCCCAAGCGTATGGCGCAGCTGCAAGACGCCGGGTTGGATTTACAAGCGGTATACCCCTTACAAAATATTGAAATGTATCTGGCTTTTTCCAGGCAGGTGGATGATGGCGTAATACGGCAATGGCAGTGCGCATTCAATAAACTGGTACTGCAAGGACAGTTCCGACAGTTGTATTACGATGAATACCCAGAGGTGATGATAAGTAAAATTGAAGGCCGTGCAGCACTGTCACAACAACAGCTGCTCTGCCTGCTGTAGTTGTTACCATGAGAGACGGGCGACGACCCGCGTTTCATCCGCCAGCAGCGAAAACGACCAGCCATTGCGCTCACACAGCCGTTGCACTATCCCCAGGCCCAGGCCATAGCCATGCGACGATGCCCCGGTTGGTGAGTGCTGCTCATCCGCAGCACTGCTCAGCTGATTGGTGACTAACAGCTCGCGCTCTGCGATACGAATGGTTACCGGTCCCTGCCCGGTGAGCGTATGTTCGAAGGCATTTCGCACCAGATTATTCACCGCGGTAGCAAAAGCCTGTGGATGGCCGCAGACACGGGGATTGGCAAGATGGTCTATTTCAACATCGACCATCTTGCGGCTTAGCAGGTAGCGTTGCTGTTCTATGGCTTTGCTTACCAGCGGCAGCACGAAAAACTGCTCATCATACAAGCCGTCGTCGGTTTCGCGGGCGAGACAGAGGAACATTTCAATGGTGGTTTGCATATCAAGGGTGGCCCGGCGCACCCGATCCAGCGTCTTGATATCGGCTGCTGACAACTCGCTTTGTTCCAGCAGCTCAAGTGCTCCTGTAATTACCGTGATGGGGGTGCGCAGCTCATGGCTGGCTGAACTGGTAAAGTAGCGCTCCCTGGCGACAAAGGCGCTGATCCGCTCAAGCGTCTTTTCAATGGTCGCAGCAAGTACACCAACCTCATCATCACCGAACCGGCCAGACTCTATGCGTTTATAATCATCCATCGACAGCTGCTCAGTGTCGATGTCTGCGACCGCTTTGGCCAGTTGCGTCACAGGAGAAACAGCTCTGCGCATCACCAGCACGCCCAGGCCGAAACCCAGCACACCAAGCGTACCGACAACACCGCTGATAACCAACAGCAACCACCAGTCCTCTGATGACGCCGCTTCAATGCCGGCAACGTCGAACACCACAAAGGCTTGTTGCGGTTCATTAGCGGTTTTGATTACCGCGACATGCAACTCTTCGGCTTCGAACTCATATATTCCCTCAGCGGGGTTGGTCTGTGCCCAGGCCCGCAGTGATTCCGGTAAGCCGGCAACCGTATCGTAGCCGCGCAGGTTCGCCGGCATCACAGGGTAGCTTTGGGCGGCAACCTGCAGCTGCTGCGTCAGCACCCGGTCTTCGCTGAGTCTTATCGCAGCGAGGAAAGCGAATCCCCAGACTACGCTGAGTACCGCAACACAGAGTGCAAAGGCAATAGCGACACGCTGACGTAAACTGTGCCGGTACATTACCTGGCATCCTCCACATCTTCAGCATCCTCTGCAAGGCGGTAGCCGATGCGATGCACGGTATGGATCAGCGGGTTGTTAAACGGCTTGTCTATGACCTGGCGCAGTTTGTAAAGGTGCGAGCGCAGGGCATCACCATCGGGGGGCTCGTCAGCCCACAACAACGTTTCAAGCTCATCGCGGGCGACAACAGAAGGCGCTTGTTCCATCAGGCGTTGCAGCAGTCTCATGCCGGCAGGGCTGAGATCGATGCGTTGCCCTGCGCGATGCACCTGCTGCGTGGCCCGGTTCAGCGTCAAATCAGCCACAGCTAACAGGTTGTCGGTTCTGCCGTGGCTACGTTTGTACAGCGCCTGCAACCTCGCATGCAGCTCTTGTAAGGCGAATGGCTTGACCAGGTAGTCATCGGCGCCTGCGGCAAAGCCTTTTAGTTTATCGTCAAGTGTGTCCCTTGCCGTTAGCATCAGCACCGGGGTTGATATTTCGGCATCAGTGCGCAGTTTTTGGCAGAAACTCAGGCCATCCATGCCCGGCAGCATCAGATCCAGCACAATAACGTCGAACGGGTTGGTCAACGCCAGCTGCATCGCGCTGATGCCGTCATAGGCAAAATCCATCACATAGCTATGCTTTGCAAGATAGGCCGCAATGTTGTCGCAGATGTCGCGGTTGTCTTCAACAATCAGCACTCTAACCGGCACCTCACCAAGTTTGCGTAACATCTGCGACTCCTTCCTACCCGTTTTTATCTGGCCCGATTTACCATACCGGGTCTACCATGCCAGGTCTACCACACCAGGTTTACCAGGCATAGTCCAGCCGCAAACCAATCAGCGGCTCGGCTTCGCTACTGTCTTTTACCAGCACGCCGCGGCGATAGTCAAATTCGCTGTCGTCGCCCGACGATGCGGCCGTTACGTTGATCACATCCAAAAAGGCGGTTACATCTATCGGGCCGAATGCACGCCGGTAGTCAACGCGAACGTTCAACAAGCCTGAACTGTCTTTGCGACCGACATTGCGCTCTGTGATCTCTTTTGCGTAGCGTAGCGGTTGCCCGGGCCCCAATACGTCTGCGTAAATAATAAAGTTGTCGTCCGGCCGGCCGGAAAGGTATTTATAGCGCCCGGCTACCTTCCAGCGGTTGCTTATTTCCCACGTCAGGCCCAGCGTTGCCACATGCTTGCGGTTAAATTCAGCGGCTACGTCACCGCGGCCGTCTTTGCGATCAACCACGGCATCGTTGTAAGAATAGGTTGCGCTGGCGTACAGGCCTTCAAAAATAGTACCGTTTACTACTATATCAACACCATAAGAGCTGCCGTCAGCGATATTGGCATAGGTGCCGTTGGCGCGGTCCAGATCTGTCACCAAATCGTCGAGGCGTTGATAATAAGCCTCGGTTAACACCGACCAATTGCTGGTGGGGAAATATTTTACACCGACGCTGGTATGAGTAATTTTTTCAGTCTTCAGCTTATTAGACTCGTTAGCAGTAAGCTCTAAATACCGTGGTGACTGACGAAACAGCCCGGCGCTGGCAAAATAGCGTACTTTTTTACCGGGCTGCCAGTTTACGCTGAACCTGGGCGAGGCGAAGCTTTCGTCGGCAAAACCGTCGTGCTCAAGCCGTAAGCCGGTGCCAAAATCCCAATTGCCGAATTGGAAAACCTGCTCTGCGTAGCCGGCATAGCTGGTTTCTTTTTGGCGTATTGCCGAGTTTAAGCTGTCGGGCGTAAGCACAATATAACGCTGCCCGGGGTCTGGTCTAAAATCATCGTCGTCGTAAACAAAGCGGATCCAATCACCATCTAACACCGTGCTATAGTCCAGTTCAATTTGCGTTAGCCGCACACCGGCACTGAACAGACCCCATTTATTCACGGTCTCAAAATCGCTGCGCCAGCCAACCTCTGTTTCAGCTTCAGCAATGGTAATAATGTCTTCCCGCAGTGGAAAATCAGCCGCCGGTGAGCCTTCAGGTACCAGATCAGGAAAGGCTTCCCCTTCTGAACTCAGCTTGTCGCTTGAGCGGTAGTAAGCTCTGTTGGTCCAGACTGCTTTATCACCCACTAATGAGCGTAATGTCAAACCGTATAAGTCGCTGTCTTGTTCAGCATATTGCAGCGCAACATCCTCGAAATCGGGCGACTCAAACACGTGTGTCACGTCGCGGCTATAGTCCTCGTGGGTATCTATCAGCAGCACTTCTAAAGTGTGGTTTTGGTTGATGGGTATCACCGATTTTACGATGATGTCCCTTAACACCGGCTCGCCAATGTCCAGCTCTTCAATGGTTTCAAACAATTTGCCGAAATCCAGCCGCCGCGCCGAAATCAGCATCGTTGCATCTGGTGTGATACCGGCAGGGCCGTCGTAACCCACTTCATAACCGGCAAGGTCGTAACGGAAACTGGCTGACGGGCCCGGGTTGCCGTCGGCGACATCCAGTTTCAGCAGCGATGCCGCACGGCCACCATAAGCGGCACTCCAGCCACCAGGAGAGAAGTCGGCACCACCTATAACATTCGGTGCAAAAATCGAGAAACGGCCACCACCACCAACATCTTCCTCTTCACCCAGAGTGGCATCAAAATGCACCGCTTTATCAAACGGAAAGTCATCAACTAATAACAAATTATCTCTTGGACCACGGCCGCGTACACTAAAGCTGGCGAACTCGCTGGCGGATGCCAGACCGGGTAAACCGTCCAGCGACAGCAGTGGATCTGCGCCACCGCCTACAGCGCTGCGCAAGGTTTCCCGGTCGAGATAGGTGCCGGAGCCAGAACCAAAGGCAGCAGTTTGCTGTCCGCGCACCAGCACTTTCTCAATTTCCACTTCGCTGAGTTTGAATTCAAGCTTGATATTTTTGCGCGTAATCACCCGTACGCTTGGCTCATACACGGCAGCAAAGCCGCTTTTAGCCAGGTTTACCGCGTAGAGTCCGGGGTTAAGCTGTGCCACGACGACACGACCTTGCTCATCGGTGGTTAGCGTTTGGGTGGTATTACTTTGCCGTTCCGTCAGCGTGATCTGCACAGTGCCAAGTGGGCGATCTGTCTGCTGATTTTTGACGATCACCGTCAGCGCCCCCGGGGCCTCAGCGGCGCCGGCAAAAATGGGCAAGCCCAAAATCGGCATGCCAAGCAGCAGCGTCCACAATCTCAACCACAGTTTAAACCACGATACCTTGCGTAAGTGCCTGCTCATATTATTATTCCTCCAACTATCAGCCGTATTTATCCGATGCAACGTTGTGAGGTTAACAAAGCCATTGTGACTAAAAAGTCGCTGAACGGTCAGAGCTGTTTATTTTGTGCCGCGCTAAGCATAAAATCTGCCGGCGCAAATAAGCTGAACCGGGCATAGCAATAAGGCTATGCCAGTGGTTAATCTACTCCGCATCGTTTGCTCCGCTAGCTGGGGTTTTTGAGCGCTGAGGCACAACGGATAAGTCGTTCAGCTGTATGCGGCTACAGGCTCTGCCGTAGCCCAGACTGTACTTCAGTGCCGGATAAACCCGGTAAGCGCTGATAGCAAAACTAAGCGTGATAAGTCCTTTGCTACCCCACAGCGCCAGGATGTTATCGCGTAACGTGTCAGCTTGCGGATCGTGTGCTAACACCCGTTCGGTAAACTGCACAACCAGGGCCATATCTGCCGGCAGCGCGGCTAAGTCTTGCTCAATAATGGCGCGCACCACCGCCTGCGACAGTCCGGCTTCTAAGGCCATATTCACTACTAACTGACTGCAGGGGCCGCAATCATCAAAAATTATGGCGCGTATTCTGGCGGCATACAGTGGCCCGGCCGGCAGAGCACCGCGGTGTGATGCCATAGTCTGAAAGCCGCTGAACTTTAAAAACGCCGCTAAATCGCTGTGCAGAATATCCTGTTGATAGCCTACGTCGTAAGCGTAACGCTGTTGCATCGCCAGCAGCATCTTGTTAAACATATATCGAAGCATCTGAGTCACCTTAGGTTATTGCCTGCCCGTTAAACACTTTATTGGCAGGGCGCTAAAGCCGCCGCCGGTTTTTCAAAGGCCAGCACCGGTTTAAACAGCAGTACATAACTGCACAAAAACAACAGCGCACAGCTGTAAAGCAGGGCAGAGACGTTACCGTTATCCAGCAAAGCAGAGGCCAGCAACGGGCCTGTTGCCATACCGATTGAAGACACCACAGCGGCTATCGTCGCCAGCCGGCCGCTGCTGTCTGTTTCGGCAATTACCGCCAACAGGTAGGCCAGCACCGCCGGCTAGGCAAAAAACAGCATCGCCAGGGCGCCGATATAAAGCAGGTTGTGCTGGGCAACGTTAAGCAGTAGCGCCGCGCTTAGCGACAAAACTATAGCCGCCAACAGCAGGTTTAAGCGGCCAAAGCGTTGGCCGGTCAGTACCGGCAGCATGGCACCGGCCAGTCCCAACAAGCCGGTTAGCGCAATAGTATTATTAACACTGGCAGTGGCCATGCCGGCAGCCTGGCCAATCAGCCCGGCATAGGCCCAAATGGCGCTGGCCGCAGTTTGATACAGCATAATGGCGAGCAGCAATAACACAGCGTGTTGCGTTAAACCGGCACGCGCTGCGCCGGCTACTGCCTGGGCTTGACCCACCGCTGCCGGTGTTAACGTTAGCCTTGGCAGGCAGAGTAAAAACAGCAATGCCAGCGCGGCAATGGCGGCCATCAGATAAAACACAGCATAGGTGCCGAGCAAACTTTCCAGCGCCGGTAGCAGGTAAATAACCAGTGAGCCAATACTAAACTGCACAAAGAGCAGCGCACCAAAGGCGCGGTCGGGGTTGTTTAGCCGTGCCAGTACTGCAAAGGCGATACCCAGGCTTAAGCCCCCGCACAGCTGGATTGGCTTTCGCATTAAACAAACCCAACAATTGCAGCCGGTGTTTTTGCCGGATCAACACGGCAGCTATCAGCCCTTTGAGCTAACGCGCCGGCATATTACCGATGATGGCGAAGCCATGGCGGCAATGTGTGCCAATGGTTTGGGCGTTGCGCAGCTGCCGCATTTTCTGGCCAAACAGGGCTTACAAAGCGGTGCCTTAGTGTCGTTGTACCCTTATTACCGGCCGCCGCAGCCGGACAATGGTGTGTTTGCTATTTATGCCAAACGCGATTATTTACCGGCCAGAGTCAGGGTGTTTATCGAGTTTATCAGCAGCGCATTAGAGGCCGCCGGAGAAAGTAGCAACCACACCTGGGCAGAAAACTGGCCGGCGCTGATCACGTTCTCCGGTTAAAAGTTTATCTTATTGTGTGGTTCGGGCTTATAGCGGTATTGAGCATCTGACATTTGTCAGCTAACTTCGATGACAACAAGCGCTGCCTTTGTTGTTGCCGTTAATAAACAATAGGCGTCAGGTTTAATTACTCAGGCAAAGGTTTATGTTTTCGACATTATCCGCTACACCCAATGCATTAAAATTAAGTAAACTCAAAACAATCGCGCTGTTGCTGGCCGCACTGTTGTTGCTATGCAGCCAGCTGCCGCAGTTAATTACCCTGTTTGTGCCCATGTCTAACCAGGGCAAGGTGCAAAGCCAATTGTATTTACCCGCAACGGCAAGTGCAGACAATCCGGCGCCGCTGTTGGTGTTTTTCGGAGGCTCAGAAGGTGGTATGAGCATGACCAATACGCGCAGTGCGCCAGAGCGGCAAGCCTATCTGGATGCCGGTTTTGCACTATTGGTCGTCGGTTATTTTGGCTTGCCGGGTATTCCATCTGGTTTGGATCGGATAGAGCTTGGCGGGGTGCTTGACGCTATTGAACATACCCGCAGCAATCCTGCCATCGACGCTGAGAAACTGTCCGTGCTGGGCGTGTCAAAGGGGGCGGAGTTAGCCTTATTACTGGCCAGTCGTTCGGCGCAAATCAGCACTGTGGTGTCGGTGGTTGGCAGTGACGTGGTGTTTGGTAGCCCAGAGTGGTATAGCACCAGTTCGTCCTGGAGCTGGCAGGGCCAACCCATTGCTTTTGTGCCTTTTAGCCTGCGATCAGCACTGCCGTTGCTGCAAAGCAATATTCGTCGGGGCTATGAAGTTGCTATGCAAAATCAACAGGCTTACCAGCAAGCGCTGATCCCGGTGCAGCAAATGCAGGCCGACGTGTTACTTATCTCGGGCACAGCGGATGAGCTGTGGCCATCCAGCGAGATGTCCGACCGGATTATGCAGCGGCTGCAGCAACATCAATATCCGTATCGATATCAGCATTTAAAAATAGCTGGTGGCGGCCACGGCGGGCTCGCCAGGCAATATCAAAGCGAGATTGTAGCGTTTTTGCTAGCATCGCAGCGGTAATGAAAAGTAGTGAGGCTAAAGCCAGGGCCTGTCGTGCGCTTTGCGGCTTACCAGTACAACGGCTAAATATGCTGTGGTATTAGATTTTTTCGACAGTGAGTAGTTTGGTAAGCATAATAAGCACTATTTAAAGATCGGACGGTAAGTTGTATGAAAAAAATAACCATAGCACTGGCGTTTTTGCTGGCGCTTGTCGGTGCAGTAATTGTATTTCATCAAAACATTATTTCGTCAGTTATTCTGCCGCAATATATCGACTGGGCCAGCGAAACTGAAGCGGCTGGAGTAAAAGTGGGTGAGCCGCTTAACGAAGCGCAGTTAGCTCTTGCCAGAGATATCGGCATTAAAAGCCCGGAAAAGGTCAGGCTGGTGTATGTCGATGAGGTGCCATTTCCGTACCACAATCCTATGTTGAAGTTGGTCGGTGAGGCCACAGGTTTTATTGGCGATGGCATTATTAACAACGCTCAGGTATTTGGTTACTCTATTTATGTCAGAAAAGACTATCCGCTCAATACGCCCAAGCTGGCGCACGAGCTGGTGCATGTGCTGCAAATCGAGCGCGCAAGCCTGAAACAGGTAATCAGCCAGCACTTTAGCGATTTACTCAAATACGGCTATGACAACTCGCCGCTAGAGCTGGAAGCCTTTGAGGCAAATAAAACCTACAGCAACCGCTAAATACCCTGTGTTAGAGCAAAAACAGCAAAAAAGTGTTAAATAAGTCGTTTGTTGGTTCTATCCGGGCGAGATCTGATAGCCTGGCTGGATTAATTTAAGGAGTAAAAGTGACAACGCGGGTAGTAGTGCTAAGCGATATTTTTGGTTTATGTGCCGGCCTTGAACGTCTGCAGGCCGATTTAAACCAGGCTGGTGCCGCTGTTCAGCTTGTCGACCCTTATCAGGGCAAACGCCAGCAGTTTGCCGATGAAGCCAGCGCTTATGCTGAGTATATTGCGCAGTGCGGCCATGATGCTTATGCTGCTATCGCCGCGCAGGTCTTTGCCAACAGCAAGCAACCGTTTGACCTGGCTATTGGTTTTAGCGCCGGTGCCACTGCGTTATGGCGCGCGTTGGCTAACACTGATACCCGTCTGCTTAAGCAGGCGATACTGTTCTACCCGGGCCAAATTTATCAGCATCTGGCGCTAACACCAGCTGTGCCGACGCAGGTTATCTTTGGCCACAGCGAGCCACATTTTGCTGTAACTGATATCTGTAGTCAGTTACAACAAAAGCCGGGCGTAACGGCTGTAAGTACAGACTACGCACACGGCTTTATGAACCCGGCATCACAAGCTTTTGACGAGGCCGGTTATCAGCAGCAGCTAAGTAAATTGCTAAAGTGTTTGGTTTAAACTTCCGCAGGGCTTTTGGCTATGAAGCTGTATTTACTGCCGGGCACAATGTGCAACAAAAAGTTATGGGCGCCGCTGCTTGAGCTGCCACGCGAGTTAGCCGCATACCTGAATGATTGGGCGCTGCAGCAACAGAGCCGGCTTGTTTTGGTTAAGCAGAATTAGGTTGTGCTAGCCAGATGTAGTTTCGCCCATACTTTGGGTGTGGTGCCAAAACACTGTTTAAAATGCCGGGTCAGATGGCTTTGATCAGCAAAGCCACTGCTAAAAGCGACTTGCGCCAATGGTTGGCCGCGCTCGATTAAGGCTTTGGCTTTTTGTAATCGCTTTAGTGTTACATAGCGGTAAGGTGTCGTTCCATAAAGAGATCTGAAATCACGGGCGACTTGCCACTTACTGTATTGTGCAATAACGGCCAGCTCATCCAGGGTAATGTCGTGTGACATGGCGCAATCGGTAGTGATGATGTCGTCAATATATTCGAGTACGCGTTTTATCGCCGTGTAGTTGGCCTTAGTGTGTTTAACACTGTTGCCGCTAACCTGCTGCAAACTGCTGGCAAAAGCATAAATAAGCTCCTGCTGCTCCAGAGTCTGCAGCGGGCGATTGAATTCCGATAGTAGCCGGCTGGCAATGTGCACAAAGCGCGGATCGCGGCTTACGCCGCCGTGCAAAAACGGCAGGCAGGCGCCTTGCAGAATATTTTGCACCTCGACAGGGTTGATACTGATCGCCCGGTAAGCAAAGGGGCTGTCGGTGCCGGCCTGGCCGTCGTGGGTTTCGTCGGGGTGTAATATCACCACCTCGCCCGGCAGTGAGTGGCGCAGCTCGCCGCGATAATTAAAGCTTTGTACGCCAAGGGTAGTTAACGCTAAGGTGTAAGTGTCATGGCTATGTGGCGCATAAGCCAAGCCACTAAAGCAAGCTTCAATGCGTTCGGTCTCACCAGCGGCGCGCTTAACCCAACTTTTTAGCTGGCCCTTTACCAAACTCTGCTTGTTGCCCATCCTTGCGCTACTCCTGTATTAAACTGCTTCAAGCTATGTCGGGGTTTTTTAACCACGTTATTTTACTTTGTGCATCCAATCGCAATATCGTTCAAGAATGTACCGGTTGGTCGCGCTACTATAGCGCGCAATACGCATGTACTTATATCTGCTGACAAAAAATTTGCTGCGGTTTAACGTAAAGGAAAACAAAATAATATGCACGGGATAAAGAAGTTTTTGCTGTGGACGCTGGCGATCATGCTGTTTGTGGCGATATCAGCTGTGGTGGCGGGTTTTTCATTTCGGGCCGGGCTTGGCTCACCCGTCGAACAGTTCCGGGAAAATGCGGTGTATGCGCCTAATGGTGTGGTGGCGAGCAGTCAGCCATTAGCCAGTCAGGCAGGGTTAACCGTACTTAAAAATGGCGGCAATGCGGTTGATGCCGCGGTTACAGCGGCAGCGGTGCTGAGTGTGGTTGAGCCCTATATGACGGGTATTGGTGGTGATATGTTTGCCATGCTGTGGTTAGAGCAAGAGCAGCGGCTGGTTGGTATTAATGGCAGCGGGCATGCGGGTGCTTTGATGACGTTCGATAAAATGAAAGACCGCAGGCGGGTGCCGGATGACGGCCCGCAATCTATTACCCTGCCGGGCGCACTATCGGGTTGGGCCAGGCTGTTAGATGCGCATGGGACCCTGACTTTAGCCCAAGCATTGGCACCTGCTATTGCGCTGGCAGAGCACGGGTTTCCGGTATCCAAAGCCACCGCGACGGAATGGGGGCTATTTGAAAGCAAAATCAATTGGGACTCAGGTGCACGCGCTACTTTTTTAATTGACCAAACCCGCACACCCCAAGCCGGAGAATGGTTTTACAACCCGGATTATGCCAACACGCTAAAGCTTATTGCACAGCATGGTCCACAGCTGTTGTACGGCGGCGAACTGGGGCAGACAATTGCGGCCAGAGTACAAGAGTTAGGTGGGTTTTTAACGCAAAGCGATTTTGCCAACTACAGCGCGCAGTGGGTAGAGCCGATGTCGGTAGCCTTTAAAGAGTATCGTTTATGGGAGCTGCCACCCAATGGCCAGGGTATTGCGGCGCTTGAGATGCTTAAGATATTAGAGCCGTATGATTTAGCTGCCATGCAGCACAATTCGGCTGATTATCTGCATCACCTGATTGAAGCGAAAAAGCTGGCTTATGCAGACCTGGAACACTTTGTTGGTGATCCGGAATTTATGCAGATAAAACCAGAGCAATTATTGTCAGATCAGGTTATTGCCAAGCGGCGCGCCCTTATCCATGGGGGTAAAGCAATGGCACAGGCCGATCCTGAACCTTCGCTCACAACCAGTGATACTACCTATTTAAGCGTGGCGGACAAAGACGGTAATATGGTGTCTTTTATTAACAGCTTAGCCGGGCCCTTTGGCTCGGGCATTGTGGTGCCGGGTACGGGTTTTGCGCTGCAAAACCGCGGTGTAGGGCTGTCGGTGCAGCCAAACCGGGCTAATACCGTGGCTCCGGGCCGACGGCCGTTTCATACCATCATTCCGGGTTTTGTCACCAAAGCCGACGCACAGGGCAAACAACAACCTTGGTTAAGTTTTGGTATTGTCGGCGGCGCGCAACAGCCGCAAGCGCATGTGCAGATGCTGCTTAATATGATGCTGTTTGATATGGATGTGCAGCAAGCCATTGATGCGCCAAGGTTCCGGCACTGGGAGCACAACAACGTCAGTTTTGAGCAAGCCATCCCGCAAAGCACGATGGATAAGTTGTATGAAATGGGGCATGCCGCACAAAATCCGATTATGGCCACCGCGCAAGGCTTTTTTCATGGTAATAACACCGGCCTGGTATTCGGTGGTGGTCAGGCCGTAATGAAATTAGACAAAGGCTATGTTGCCGGCTCCGATTCCAGACGAGACGGCGTCGCTGCGGCGCACTAAATACGGTTGTTTTTAATCCTGACATTGCTTTGGCGTTGTCAGGCTGTGGTTGGCTTAATTCTGTGTTGCTACAGGTTATTTTTGGCAATCAAGCTGTATTTACAGCCTGGCATAATGTGCAATAACAAGTTTTAGGCGGCGGTGCTTACGCTGTCGTGCGGGTTAGCCGCACAGCTGAGTTTTTGGCTGCAGTTGTAAAAATGACAGAAAGCAGGCAGTGTTGCTGGCTAACACAACATAAGGAGCAACAATGAAATCGCAAAGAGATGTCGAAAAAACCTACCCAAACCACGAGTTTGTCGAAAAACTACGGCGTTTGGCAGATGCCATTGAAAACGGCGAAAAGTTTGAAATCCAAATAGCCGGTGAGCGTATCTATGTGCCGGTGCGCGCAGTGTTCAGTATTGAGCACGAGCGTGAAGACGACAGTGAAGAAATTGAATTCCAGATAAAGTGGAAAAACTAAAAAATACCGCCGGGCTTAACGATAGCGCTGCAATATGGCGTCTAAGGTGCCATCCTGTTTGCTTAGTTGTAATGCGCTGTTAAGTTGAGCCACTACCTTATCTGACAAGTCCAGGCTGCAAGCCAGCCATAATTCAAACACTTCTGCACTGGTTGCGACAGGATAAACGCGCATACCTTTTTGTGCAGCAATGTAGGGGCCGCCAACCGAGCCGGCAAGCCACAGATCAATGCGGCCTAACTGCAACATCGACAGATTAACCGGGATTTCGGCGATACGCTGGATCTTCAGGCCCTGGCTGATGCCATAGTCGGTGAAGGCGTCGGCAGTTTGCCCGCCGATCCGTAGTTTTACAGCGTCTGAAAAGTGTTTAAATTCAGGCTGGGCCGGATTGGTTGAGAATAGCTGGACATATTCCTGGCTTAACGGGCCAACCCACTGATACAGAGCTTCGCGCTCAGGCGTTCTGACGGCAGAAAAGAAGCAGCTGTCGGCTTGGGTTTGCGTAAAAAGCTGAGCTCTGCCCCAGGGTACAACTTCAAACCGGCCTTTAAAGCCACGTTTATTCAATAGCAGCTGAATGAGTTCAGTGTTAAGTCCTGTCACTGCACCATCATCATCAGTGAAGTTCCACGGAGCATATTCTTCTGTGTAGATGCGCAGAGCAACGCTTGGCCCGGTTTGGCTGATAGCGGCACCAGGCCAGAGTATACAAACAATTAATATCAACGCGTTACGCATAGCACCGCCAACATAATAACACCACGGGGTTATGTCACTGCAGGTCAGACAGGATTGGTATCTAACCTGTTTTTAGCATAGTTGACAGCCTGTTTTCCAGTGATGAAAGGGCAATAATTCTCTCTGTGTGGCAAAAGAGCTGTCAGTTTATTTCAATTAACACTTCATTGCGTCGCAGCATCGGCAGGGTAAGCGGGCCGTTGTAGCCGGCTTCTATCGGCGCGCTTTTCGCGGTATAGCCATTAGCGCTAAGCCAATCTTGCAATAAGGCGGTATGTTTTGCCACGTTTGACCGGCTTAAAGTGCCGCTAAACTGAATGGCCGCCACTTTGTAATCGCTAAGCTCTGTAACTAGCAAATCCGGGTTTGTTGGTTTGGGGGTGGTTTGCAGGGTAAATTCTTTTGGCATCACAAAATACATCATCGAATCCCCCGGGCGGTTGCTCATTAACACCGGGGCTGTCATCGCTATCTCTTTGCCCTTATTGGCATTGTCCATTATTACCGGCGCTGTCATGGATATGCTAACGGCCGCTTCATTTTCGCCACCGATATACTTAAATAATTTTCTAAAAGCGCTATTGCGTCCATCGCCAGACATATCGGCTGACACCAGCACCATAGCGTCATAGTTACGCACTTCAATATTTTGGCTGCTATCGGCTTTAAGCAGGGTATAAGGCGCGGTTTCAACGTTGTTCTTACCAAACACTGAGCAACCGGTAGCGAACAGCGCGGCAAACAGGGGTAACCAAACACGGGGTAATAATACTTTCACGGCAGATCCTTTAATCGTTAGCAGCTTTAAACCTTATACGGCCGCTAACGAATAAGAGTGCAATGCTGAATCAAAGTTAAGCCTGCGCCCGCTTAATTTAAATACTCATCTCAAAGCTGATTAACATTCACCACTATACGCCCGCGCACCTGGCCGTCGAGTAAACGCTGTGCCGTATCACACACCTGCGCTAAGCCTATTTCGGTGGCCACGTTGTCCAGCGTGTTGGCGTCCAGCACTTTGGCCAATCTATCCCAGGCCTCGATGCGGTCTTTAAGCGGGCGCATTACGCTGTCTATGCCGGCTAAGGTAACACCGCGCAAGATAAACGGCGCTACCGTGCCCGGTAAATCCATACTCTGAGCCAGGCCACAGGCAGCAACAACGCCGCCGTACTTGGTACTGGCACAGGCATTAACCAGTGTATGGCTGCCGACAGAATCGACCACACCGGCCCAACGCTCTTTGGCCAGCGGTTTACCGGGCTCAGAAAGGCTATGCCGGTCGATAATTTTGCTGGCGCCAAGCGCTTTTAGATACTCAGCTTCTTCAACCCGGCCGGTGGCGGCGATAACGGTGTAGCCAAGCTTTGCCAATATCGCGATAGCGTAGCTGCCCACACCGCCATTGGCGCCGGTAACCAGTATTTCGCCTGAGTCCGGCACTACACCATGCTTTTGCAGCGCCATCACACACAGCATAGCGGTGTAGCCGGCCGTACCAATTGCCATTGCCTGTTTGGCCGACAACCCCTTGGGCAGTGCAATTAACCAGTCACTTTTTAGCTGTGCCTTTTGCGCCAGGCCGCCGCAATGCGCTTCGCCAACGCCAAAACCGTTTAGCAGTACTTCGTCACCGGCTTTAAACTTACCCGAGCTGCAGCTTATTACCGTGCCGGCTAAATCAATACCCGGGATCATAGGGAATTTACGCACCACCGGGGCTTTACCACTAATAGCCAGCGCATCTTTATAATTAAGCGTGCTGTAAGCCACGTTAACCAGCGTGTCGCCGTCCATCAGCACGGCATCGTCTAACTCTTTAAGCGCGGCACGATAACCGCTGTCGTCTTTTTCAATTAATACGCCTTTAAACATAGTGTCTCCCCAATAGACCTAACGCCTATTTATTAAGAAAAATTTACTTGCCAAAACCCTGAATAAACAGCGCCAGATAGTGCTCTAACGGTTTTGTACTTTGCTCCAGCCGCGAGCGGCTTACCGCGCCCTCCCAGCCAATCCAGAAATACTCCGCTAATGCGTCGCAATCAGCTGCTGGCGCTAACTCACCTGCCAGTTGTGCTTCGCGCAGGCAAGCGGCAATACGCTGCTGCCAGCTTTGAAAGATGGCTATCAGCACCGGGCGAAAGCTTTCGGGTAATACATCAACTTCCTGGCCTAAATTGCCCACCAGACAGCCGCGCTTAAACTGATGCCGGGCGATGCCCTGTTTGGCATCATCGACAAAATTACGTATCCGCGTAAGCGGCGAAAAGCGGTTATCCAGCAAGCAGATATCCAGCTTGTTGGCAAAGTAGTTGGCGTAGCTTTCAAGCACGGCATGGCCAAAGGCTTCTTTACTGTTAAAGTAAAAATAAAACGAGCCTTTAGGAACTCCGACATTTTTCAGAATTTTGTCCAAGCCCGAGGCGGTAAAACCGATTTCGGTTAAATGCTCAAGGCCGCTTCTAATTAGCTCGGCGCGGATATCCCGCTGTTGTGCCGCTAATTTTGGCGGCCTGCCTCTGCGAGGTGTGGTATTTAATGTCGTCATGGCAATAATAATAGACCGATCGTCTATAAAAGCACATTAGACAAAGGTCGAAGCTGTGTTGGGGTTGATATATAAAGCAGAAAGTTATGAGGCAAATAGCAAGACTTGACCCCAAGCCACTAAGTTTGCCACTGTGCTTGAAACTGCCAGTTTAAATGAAGCTGAATTGAGCGAGTATTGCCGCGCAAAAGGCCTGTTTGTTGAGCAGGTAAAAGCCTGGAAAGCCGATGCACTCCGAGGGTTTATGAGCTCCCGCGAACAGGAATTGGAGGCTAAGCGACAGCGTCAGGCCGACCATAAGGAAATCAAACAGTTAAAAAGCGAGTTGAGGCGCAAAGAAAAAGCGTTGGCTGAAACCGCAGCATTGTTGGTGCTCAGAAAAAAGTTAAATGCGCTCTGGGAGAACGACAACGAGGACGATTAACCTTGGTCTCAGAGCGCACTGAATGTGTAAACTTGATACAGGAAGCGAACCAGGCTGGAGCGAGACTTCCTCTGGCCTGTGAAGAAGCTAGCATTACGTTGCGCACCTATCGGCGCTGGTATCGGGATGGCAAGATCACAGCTGATCAAAGGCCGGATGCGGTTCGTCCACCGCCCTCGAATAAGCTGACGGAAACTGAACAAGCGAAGATCATCGAGGTGTGTAATAGACCAAAGTTTGCCAGTTTGCCGCCATCGCAGATCGTACCAACACTGTTGGACAATGATGAATATTATGGTTCTGAATCAACGGTTTATCGGGTGCTCAAAGCCTTTGGTCAGTTGCATCATCGTGGCCGGAGTATAACGCCGAAGGGGTCAACGCTGCCAACGACTTATACCGCAACCGGGCCTTGCCAGGTGTTTTGCTGGGATATCACCTACTTGCCGAGCACGGTGCGTGGGCAGTTTTACTACCTTTATATGCTTGAAGATGTGTTCAGCCGGAAAATTGTTGGTTCTGAAGTGCATGAACAGGAATCAGGTGAGCATGCAGCAAAGCTGCTGGAGCAAACGCTGATCCGGGAAAAGTGTCTGCACAGTGGTGTGGTGCTGCATTCGGACAACGGTGCGCCGATGAAATCGCAAACCATGCGGATGAAAGCGTATGAGCTTGGTGTGACGACATCGTACAGCAGGCCACGGGTGAGCAACGATAATCCGTTTGCAGAGTCACTGTTCCGAACCTGCAAATATCGGCCGGACTGGCCATCAGCAGGCTTTAAAAGCCTTGATGAAGCAAGGGGATGGGTGCTGAAGTTTACGCGGTGGTACAACTACGAGCATAAGCACAGTAAGTTACGGTTCGTGACACCACATCAGCGCCATACAGGGCAGGATGTTGCGATACTGGCCCAACGCAAAGAACGAATTGAAGCCGCAAAAGCAGCTAACCCAAGTCGTTGGGGAAACCGCGAGGTTAGGAACTGCACACCGGTGGGACCGACAACGCTGAATCCTGAAAAACAGCAGACTAAACAGATAGAAAAACAAGCCGCTTAAAACGGTCAATGGTGACAACTAGCTTGAAAAACGCCGGATACTAGGCCGTCGTCTTATGCTGTGGCGTGCCAAATTCCTTTTCAAGAAATTCAGTAGAAGGTATCGTATAGTTGACCTAAAGACTGAGCGTCTTCGGCTTCTGAACGGCTCGTATGTTCGCCATCGGCAATAATATTACCCATACCATCATCCAGCATGTCCAACTGATCACTATCGCTATCCTCTGACCCAGATAAAAGAACATCTAATGTTCCAAGAGCTACAAAGCCTGTCACTTTTAACACTTTACCTAACATAGTACGTACCTTCTATAGGAATTTGGCATGCCAAATTTTTAATCAATAAATTAGCCTTTGGTCGGCGTTATTACCGAGCTGCAATCGCCGGCAGTGTTTTCAAGTCGCACCGTATGTGAGGTAAGTGCCGGTCATTTTAATGTTCGCCAGCCTGAAACTCAGGGTGCTAAGTATTCCTTAGTATCTAGCTGCTATTAAAGCTAAGAAAACCTTAGTTTTCAATAGCCAATATCTCACACTTTGAATAATACTGACGGTTCGCCCCTACCAAAGCGCTTGAAACAAGCCCGCCTAATGCGTGGCTTGTCGCAAAAGCAGCTCGGCATACTTGCCGGGATGGACCGTTTTGTCGCGTCTGCGAGAATGAACCAGTACGAGCGGGGGGTGCATGCGCCAGATTTTAAAACCGTTATCGCGCTTGCCAAGGTGTTGAAAGTGCCAACGGCCTATCTGTTTTGCATAGAAGATGATCTGGCAGAACATATACTGGAAAGGAGTGGCAGCTGAGATTTGGCATGCCAAATTAGTGTGTCATCAAAGCTAATTTGCTGAGCGAATAGTCAGTTGTGTCTATATGCCGAATAAACAATGCCCGCTTTAAAAACAGGCATTCGTTTAAATATATACTCTTAGTAATCTACATGACACTGGGTGCATGGAGCGGATCTTACCATCCATGCGCCAGAGTAATCGTTATACTTCCAGATTTCTGCTTTAGTAGTAGTGGTAGTATTCTGTTTGTTAAATTCAACTCTGAACTGCGTATAAGGTTGAATGCCAGCAGAAACAGCTTTCTGGTAAATAGTTAATGACATATTGATACTGTATGGTGAGCCTGGCATGCATCCGTCACCTGAGCAAACCACCGTAATAGTTTCCGTCACGCCAGCAATAGCATGTTGGGTACTGCTGTTTAAACGCCCCATTCTCTGTTCAGAGTAGTAATCTAAAAAAGCTTCCAGGTAATTAACGTCTAAACCAAGCAATGATGCTAATTTAGCTTTTCTTTCGTTAATCAGGCTTTGTAATCTATCTTGCAGAAGCGCCGGTACTTCCATTTCATTAGCGACGTATGTTGCAACTTCTTTGAAGGTTGCGGTTTCATGCAGTGGCAACATGTCTGAACCATTTTCTTCCAGTCGTTCAAACTTATGAGCTGCTCGCATAAACTGCTCACTTCTCAAATTTAGGGTTTTAGCACTAACATTCACGTTCTCTAATAGGCGCTTGACGTGATCTTTTTCTTCTGCTACTGAGCTGAAACTTAGGGCAAGAGCCCCTATTAATAGTAATCCTATGTTTCTCATACATCACTCCATTGTGTTTTTCATGAACGTTGAAGCAAATATACAAGCCCGTACTGTCGTGTCAAGATATTTATTTTGTAAATTTTATTTTATTTATTTGTAACTTTTTTATTTTTGCTTGTATAACGAACCCCAAAAGTGCAGCTATAGGTCTAGTGAGTCCGTTAATCAAAACTCTTCATTAGTTTATCGATATGTAGTGGTCAACTAATTTTGGCCACATCTTTATAGCCAAGCCAATATCTGCGCTCGGTTTCGTTTGGAGCCAAACCACCGTTATAGTGATGTGGCCTGAGCTGGCTGTAATAGCCCAGCATATATTCCAGTATTTCACGCTCTGCCTGCGCAAAAGAGTCATAGCCCACCGCTGGCACCCATTCAGTCTTTAAACTTCTGAAGAAGCGCTCCATTGGGCTGTTATCCCAACAGTTACCACGTCGACTCATACTTTGCGTTATTTGGCAGCGCCAGAGTAATTGCCTGAACTTACGGCTGGTGTAATGGCTGCCCTGGTCTGAATGGAACATCACACCCTCAGGCCTACCACGTGATTCAAACGCATGGCTTAGTGCTTTACACGTCAGTTCACTGTCCGGTGAGAACGACATTGCCCAGCCCACCAGCTTTCGGGCAAATAAGTCCATCACAACGGCCAGATACGCCCAGCGGCTACCGGTCCAAATGTATGTCACATCGCCGCACCAAACCTGATCAGGCTCCACCACAGCAAACTGCCGGTCAAGCAGGTTTGGAATGTCGACATGCTCCGCACCGCCTTTTTTATACGAATGCCGCGGCTGCTGGCAGCTTTCGACATCCAGTAAGCGCATGTATTTAGCCGCCAGATAGCGGCTGAGCTTCACCCCTTGAGCCGTTGCCATCTCGGCAATGCTACGTGCTCCGGCTGAGCCTCGGCTGGCGTTAAACAGCTCTTTTACTTTGCTCAGCTTTTGCACATGCTCAGGCTTAATGGCTGTCGGCCTTTGCTTCCAGTACTTAAAACTGCTTCGATGGACTCCAAAGACCTGACACAACCGTGCCACGGTATAGCTCTGCTTGAGTTTCCCAATTATCTCGAATTGTTCAGGGAGTCCGACATCAAGAGAGCTGTAGCCTTTTTTAATATGTCCTTTTCTATTTCTAAATCCCTGATTTTCTTCTCTAACTCACGGATTTTTAATTGGTCTGGCGTCATCGGCGTCGCTTTGGGCCGCACACCTGCGCGTTCTTCACGCAGCTGGCGAACCCATTTATCCATTGTCGATTTACCAACATTCATTGCCTGGGCGGCTTTAGCAACGGAATAGCCCTGGTCAACGACTAGCTGAGCACATTCGAGACGAAATTCTGGGCTGAATGTGGGTCTTGTTTTTTTATTCATCATGTCACCTAATGTCATACGAGGTGGATCATAACACCTCTAATCAGGTGGCCAAATTCAGTGTGCCACTACAATATGGAAATATTGTATTTTTGTAAGCGTTATAAGGAAGTTCACAAGCAGTTTTAAAATTTTCCCTTGGAGGAGTTATTAATATTCCGTTAGGATGTCGGTAGCACAGAGGTAGCACCGAGCTATTTTCAGGAAGTAGGGTAAAACGACAAGCCTTTAAAAATGGTGGCCCCAGCTGGACTCGAACCAGCGACCGATCGATTATGAATCGAGCGCTCTAACCAACTGAGCTATGGGGCCATATGAAACTTTCAAAACAGCTGCCAGGGTACATCCTGTAGCTTCATTCCGCACACCTCGGGGTCAGGTCTTGCCTTTTGCCTCCACACACCTCGGGGTCAGGTCTCACCTCGGGGTCGAACCAATAGGGTCAGTGTCGTTGATTCCGATACGCCGCAGATTTTCTGTCTCCACCCCTGCCTGCTGGCTCTGGTTGTCGCCCGGTTCTAGCTGCAATCTGTGCTTTGAATCGCTCATCACCCAGTACCCAGGCTTTATTGGTAGCATCTCGTATTGCTGTCAGCTCCTGGTCTGTCATCATGCCATTGAACAGGCCGCGATACGCAACCTGCCGTTCATTATCTGTTTTCCCCAACTGGTTATATAACACATGAGGCGTTAGTAGCTGAATTGGCTTACCTAACGCATTGCCCTGATAGCTCGACCACGGATACTCTGCTGCATGTGATACCATTTTGGCCCGTACCGGGTTCAACTCAATGTATCGGTATACTGTTAGCAGGTAGTTATCTGCATCTACTACAGTAGATTTATAACGGCCTTCCCATAAGGTACCAGTGCGTCGATAAGTGTAATTGAAATACTGCACATATTTACGCCCCTGCGCTTGCATCATTCGACTCACGGCCTGCTCACTTTGCGGTGTTACCAGCAAATGCACATGATTGGTCATCAGCACAAAGGCATGTATGGCTACCTGATATTTGGCAGCGGCATCTTTGAGAAACGACAGATAAGCTTTGTAATCGGCATCTGCGTAAAAGCAGGCTTCCCGGTTATTGCCGCGCTGAATAACATGCTGCGCGCAACCCGGTAAATAAAGACGTGGCAAACGGGCCATCAGGTTTCCTCCTTGAAGTACCTGATAAAAACTAGCCCGCTAATCGCGGAAAATCAATGAACCTGACCCCATTGATCATCGCGAGGCTGTTTTTAAGCACATGGGAGAAGTCATTAATTCGGTAGATGATTCTTATTTTGAAATTGAATATCGTTTTAAAAACAAAGCGGGTGATTGGATTTGGTGCTTATCACGCGATAAAGTTTTCTCCCGAGATGAAAACAATCAGCCAGAGAGCTTTATCGGTACTTTTATCGACATCACGCGCATTAAAAACCTAGAAGCAGAACTAAAAGCCCAAGCGAGAATAGATTATTTAACGGATTTAGATAATCGATTAAGTTTAAATGAAAAATTCAATCAAGAGTTTAATCGTAGCAAGCGCTATAAAAGGTCGTTATCTTTATTGATGATTGATGTCGATAATTTCAAGGACATTAACGATACTTATGGACATTGTATAGGTGACGAAATTTTAGTACTCCTAGCCACAAAAATGAAAAAAATAGCACGCGACAGCGACACAGTAGCCCGTTATGGTGGTGATGAATTTATCGTTATTTTGCCAGAGATTACTTATGATCAAGCACTTATTGTTGCAGGACGTATTCGAGATGAATTTGCTCAATCATCATGTCAGTTAATTCAAGAAAAGCAGGAAAAAATAGGACTACACCCAACGATAAGTGTGGGCGTATCTTCTTTAAGCCTCACAGAACCTTCTTCTGTGGATGCGTTAATGAAATCCGCGGATGATGCGCTTTATAAAGCCAAGGAGGCTGGAAGAAATAAGGTAAAGTAAACGAGATAAAGAATAAATGTCTTCTGATGACAATAGCCCCATATTTAGCATTAAATTCCCGAATATTAACGGCAGCTTTGAGCCTAAAGCGGTCAAAAATGATGGCTAAGGCTCTCTTAAATTTAAGACAGTAAAGATACGAAACCGGACGTTAGCCGTAGTTTATCTAACGGCAGCAGCTCCGACAAAGCGGTCATTAATATCAATAGGATTTATGGCTATTTATTGAATCTTGAATACATAGATAGAGCTTTGTATTGATGGACAACTAAGCCACCAAAGCCGCCATAGAGGTTTTAAACCAAAACGGCAGCTCATCCGACTAAGAAGTCATTAGATATTAGTTGAGTCTTAGGACAAGTGCTAAAACCTAAAGTGTCACTCGATGGCTGGTAGTATTTTATATATAAAACGCCTCGGGTTATTAGTGATAGTCCTCAATAATAACCCAAATTATGTTTAGTTTATTTGATACTTCCTAAACTATCGAACGTTTGAAATTTAAAGTAGATAGGTCTTGATATTAATCACAAAAACTACTGTCATATTGATATACAGTTGCTGTTTTTGTAAGTGAGTTTTGGGCATTCCAACTTGCTAGCGTTGAATCTTCTTGCATTGCACTAAATAAGCTTTTAGAGCGAGTGACCACATTGTTACTAAAACCTTCATTCGTGTCTTCATATTTAAATGATATTTCCGCTACTATTGGCTGGGTCGTACTAACTGTTTCGTTGTACCATAAAGTTAATGAAAACTCGCCGTCTAATGCACCTAAGTCTACACTTGCATTTTTATATACATACTCATTAATCGTTAAGTTACCAACTTTTTCTATCGTCAATGTTTCATCAATATTTTCATCATCTAAACCAGGGAATAAACCAACAGGATCATCTACTTTATTTAGATTTTTGCTCTGGCTTATGCCCTGCTTGGTTGAATAAGAATATTTACTAGAGAAAGGTGCTGCTAAATCTTCTTCAAACTTACTTTCCCATCCTGATTCGGTGCCATCCATGTCTTTTTTACTAGCGATAAATCGATCTGGAGAGCGAAACTTTAACGTGACTTCACGGTTTCCATTGTCGATTCTTTCACGAAAGATATAACCTGCATTAAATAAATCACAACTATTTTTTACGTCATAAAAAATAACAGTACGGCTTTTCTCTAAACTTAAGCTCCCTGATGTATCACGTTCGATAGAGTCATTCTCAATTAAATTTCTCAATGCGGTCCAGTAATTATTTACTTTCGTTGCTCGTGTAGTTGCATTTCCAGAGAAAGAGGTAGTGTCTAATAATATTTTATATTCACGAGAACCAACATCGACATCTGCGGCTAACACAGACGTTGATAAAGATAATAGAGCAGCTGAAATAATACTAAGGGGTTTATTCATCTTGTATACCTTCTTAAGTAATCCCTAAAATAAAAAAGGCATTAACAATAAAAAACTACCAACATCGTTAATGCCAATTTTACGGTATGTAATAAGTCTTAAAGTGCTAGATCTAAACCTTCAATGATGTATAAACGGTTACTATCAATGTCTGTTTGGCCAGCATCAAGGTACTTTTGTTCAAGTACACCACCAGATGCCCAAGTTGCAAAATCATCATCATTGATAACACCAATGGTATCATCATTAATTAACCAAATACCTTCTAACTTATCATGCGGATAACCATTTTCTGCAACTAAATCAACTAATAATGTTTTGGTAATAGGCGTAATACCTGCGTTAGACAAAGTTGTCCAGCCATCAGCGTCTAAAGTAACTTCCTCAAGTGTTTTACCGCCAACCAATAAACCTAAGTCATCATCTTGGGTGATATCAGAACTGGTGGCGATAGTTTCAATATCAGTCGCATTGCTAAGATCAATTTTATATAAATGCTTCATCGCAGATGGTGTTTGATTGTAAAAACTACCATCACGCTCTATCACAACAAACTCAGTGCTACTTAACGCAACAATACCTGATTGTGAATTTTGCGTTTTTTCTTGTTTATAAAGATACTGGCTTACACTGCCGTCAGTTAAGTTAACCGTTACAATACGTACCATGTTGTTTACTTTTACCGCACTACTCGGGTTATACATTGTTGACTGCATAATACCTACTAGCGTGCTTTCATCAGGAGTTACAGCTAAACCTTCCATACCACGGTTAGCTCGGCGATTTGCGAATTCTGCTGGCAATGTAAAAGTGTTACGACTGTCGTCACTGAAAGCGTTAATGCGCCCAATTTCTTTACCTTCAGCATCAAAATGAACCATGTGTGGTCCATATTCATCACTTACCCAAAACGTACCATCAGATAACGCAACTAAGCCTTCACCATCTAAACCGTAATCATCTAACTTAATAGGGTTTGTTGTTTCATCGTAAGGCTGACTCATGTCTTCAACAATGACGTTGCCATCGGCATCGTATGGTGTTTCCCCTGTACCGCCTAAAGAAGAACTGTTCGGTAAGCCTGAAATTTCAGTACCATCAGGGCGTTTCAATAAAATATCTTTTAACTTTTTAACATCACCATTCGCTTGTAATTCAAATAAGCCGATACGTGGTGTGTAATCTGGTATTGGAAATTTTTTACCTACACCTTGATCGCCCGTAAATACAGCATTTGGTCCACGGTCAGTTAATGCATAGAATTGTGTAGGCTCTGTCGGGTGGGCTACCATATCTGAACCAAAACCGCCGTTTCTGATTTCCATAAAGTTGCCAGGAATGGCGCCATTGTCTATATCAGATCGCATAACAGAATAGGGTAGAGAAGATCCTGAAGAAGTAACAGGGCTTGCGTTACAATTTGTACTCGTTGTTGTTACCTCAGAATCAGCTAAGATATTGTCGCTATTGCTATCTAACCCCGACGTTACCTTTAGACCTCCAAAGAAACACTCCTCATTACCTAAAGTTAAAGCGTCATGGTTAATTAAACTATTTAGCCCAGAAGCGCCTTGACTCCCCTCTATACCTTGTGAACCATCGTCACCATCGTCACATGCCGTTAAATGTAAAATAATTATTAAAGCGAATGCTAGTTTTGTATGTTTCATGCTTGTCCTGTTATTTAGTTTAAATAAATGCTTAGTCGCAATTTTTGATAAATTTTAACAAGCACTCATTACAATGCAATTATACTTTTATGACAGAATAGTGAATTTACAATAGGTAACTGGAATGGTGTATTTTCAGGCAATACAGGGGATATTTTAGAAAAAGAAGATCATTATGTTTCCTTTATTGACTATCAAGATGAAGGTAGTTCAACGTTTAGAACACTAAATACAGCTTAAAAAGCAATTTATTTTAATGTCCGCTCAAGGTTTTGAGTTGTCGTTAGCTACTCAAAAGCTAAGGTCAGCAATTGGCTAACTGCGGAAGGTTTTGTGTTGATACCAGTAGCTTCCGCTTAGCGCACAAATGGCTCGCAACAGATAGGGTGCAATCATCCAGAGATCTGAAGTATATCATCCGACGTGATTTTCAACTCGTTGCACTTGTTTTGCCCCTTGAGGCACTTCTCCATTTTCTCAAAGGCCTTCTAGACACCCGTGGTTCGTGCCGACCTCGGCGAATTTTCTGACGAATACGTGACATACCTTGAATTAAATTATCTAGCCAATGACTCGCTATTAAATTGATTGAATAAACCAACTTCACCAAGCTTCAAGCACGCATTCTAAGCGCCTTAATAAGGTAAAAGATAGGATGATTCGACCATACTGGCTTTGTTTGAAATCACCACGGAGAAGGTCAAAGCAATTAACATCAACAATATGTAATGAGTTGCCTTATATTTGCCATATCGTCCAAAAAAGATCAATTTGAATCAATATTTTTTAAATTTTAAAAAAAATCAAAAAAATTAATTCGTAAAAAAACCTTATTTACAAGAAGAAAAAAGTAATAAACAGCAACCAAAACCTCTTGTTCGATTTCTTATTAATTTTCTTGTACTTCAATGTGTTATAATGGTTGCAACCATTTAGATTAATTGTTTAACAACTGAAATGAAGGGTAAATTATGAAAGAATTATTCATTGCAATAACAGACTTGAAACCTGTTCACCATAAACACAATAACTTAACTCTTACCCGAGCTCAGGAGATCGTATTGCACATTGAGGCTCCTGATACAGGGTGAGAGGTATTTGATCGAGTTATAGTAAGAAACTCTTACAGCATCTCGTTTAACCCGAAAACTCGCGAGGCAACAAATATACATCACATTATTGCCAGTATTCCTGATGAAGAAATTCCTCTTATTTTTTGGGGACACTCAGAGCTTAATGCTGGCTTAATCGTTCACCTTGATGATCAATTGATTGGCTTTAAAGCACTTATTAAACCCTACATATTAAACAGTAAGCGGAGTAAAAGTGGCACTAAATCAATAGACTCATCGGTTGCTAAAGCTAATAAAGCTTTACGTCAAATTAAGCGAGGTTAAGGTATGAGCAACAATTACGCGATATTACGCACAAAAAAGATAAAGTCATTTGCCGCATTAGCGGCAATGACTGCTCATTGGCATCGTACTCGCCCTACTAAAAATGCCGATCCAAAGAGGACTAAATACAACCGTATTATCCATGGTAATAAAAGCCCTTATATTGGGGTTAAAGACCTATTGAAAAAAAAGGGGATTACAAAACTAAGAAAAAATGGCGTGTTAGCTATTGAATATGTTTTAGCATTTTCTCCAGAGTACCTCAAAGACTCAGAGGGGAAATACCTTCCTGATTGTTCGGCGTCAACTATCTTGGCCGGTTCGCGTCAATTATGATGGCCGCTTAGGTTTTCTCGTTTTTTCTAATTCCTGCCTGTTTTAATTGGTGCTGTTTTCGATAACTTTCTCCTTCTAACTCGATAATTGACGCGTGATGGATCAGCCTATCTATCGCCGCTACCGTCATCATGCTGTCTGGGAAGATCTGATCCCATGCACTAAACGGCTGATTAGCTGTGATGATCAGGCTGCCACTTTCATAACGATGGGCAATAAATTCAAACAGCACCTGGGTTTCGGCGTCCGTTTTTTTCACGTAGCCAATATCATCGATGATGATCACCTGGTATTTATCCAGTTTGCTCATTTCACTCATCAGCGTTAATTCTCGTTTGGCTTGCTGTAACTGCTGTACCAACGCTATCGCCGGATACAATTTGCAGCGAATGCCTTGTTCAATCAGCTGATAACCTAACGCACTGGCAATATGGGTTTTACCCGTGCCACTGGGGCCAATCAGCAGGATATTATCGGCATGCTGGGCCCAGCTCAGATCCTGACTCAATCTGGCCAAGACTCCTTGGTTTATCTGGCTCAGCACTTTGTTGTCCAGTGACGTAAAGGTTTTGCCACTCGCAAGCCCTGCTTCGCGCACCCAGTTTTGCGTCCGTCTGGTAAAGCGCTCTGAGATTTCGTATTCACACAAGGCCGCCAGATAGTCGCTATGGGACCAACCTTTTTCAACGGCGGTTTGCCACAAGCGCTCGTGGTGTCTGACAAAGGCCGGCAGCCTTAATTCTTTGAGTAACAATGCAACGGAGGATGTCAAAATAGCACCTCCTCTGTTGGGGTCGTCTGACTCTTTAATGAACTTAACAGCTCATCATAGCTTTGCAGGCTGTGCTGTCCGCCTTTTACTGTGGGCGTTTGCTGCGGCGTAAAGAAGCGTTCCTGAATGGTTTTAATGCTGGCAAAGCGGCCAGACTGAGCCTCTTGCAATAAGGACTCGCCTAATTCTTGTTGACTGTCATATTCATAGGCCAGCCACAGCACGGTGACTATCCATTTACAGGCTTCGCGCTGTGGCATGCTTTGATCGACGAGCAACCACAGCTGCCGGTAGTTGTCGTCAGGCAAGATATCATCGCGCAGCTGCGAATAACGGAACGCCTGCGGTTTGGCGGCCAGTGAGCGGATGATGTGCTTGTAATTGATACAGCGAGCCCGGCTTTCACCAGGTTTCGGGTAGATGCGAGCCAGTGTTAAGGCCGCCTGCTGACCCACATAAAGCATCAATTTATCATGATAAAGCCGGATCTGAACCCGCTCGCCAATCAGGCGTGACGGCACGCTGTACACCACGCGGCGCACTTCAATCGTTGAGCTTCGGGTCACTTTGAGGCTGAGCAACTGGTAATCCACCGCGCTATGCTCCGGCAAGGACTGCAACACTTGCCGCTCTTCGATAAACCGGCCGCGTGATCGTTGATTGAGTTTATCGACCACCTTGTCAATAAACGCCTGATAATCGGCAATACTGTCAAAATCGTGATGACCCCGAAGCGTCAGATGTTGTGCCAGACGGCGCTTGAACGAGCTATTAGCGCACTCCACCACACCATTCTCATGTGATTGCCCAAGATTGTTGCGTGTTGGCGTCATGTTGTAATGCTCGCATAAGTCCTGGTAAGCATCAGTCCAGACATTTTGCTTGTTGTTTCTGGCCGCACTGAGACTGTCTGTACGATGTTCAACCGGGCAGCCTCCAGCTTGCATTAATGCCCGCTGTAAGCCGCCAGACAGTGCGGAATAACTCTCACCGCCCTGAACCACGGTGATTGAACGCCAACCGCTATAGGCAAGGCGAAACTGATATAGCAAATGTGCAAACGCCTGCAGCTTGATCGTAAGCGTAACCCCAACCACACATTCCAAGCTTAGCTAAGTTTTCATACCCTGTTTGGATCTACTACCAGACAGGGGTTTCACATGATCCGCAGAACAACCGAGCAGTGGCTGGCGCTGTTTGACCAGTATAAAGCCAGTGGGCTAACGCAAACCGAATTTGCAAAACAACAAGGCATTGACCCGACTTATTTCAGCTATCGTAAGCGGCAACTTCTCGCCTGGCAGCAGGATGATAATACCGGCTTTGTTGAACTGACGCCGCAAGGCATGTTGCTTAGCCAGCCAATGCTGCTGAAAAAGCGCGATGTTGAACTGCTTTTACCTTCCG
>NZ_AUDG01000019.1 GCF_000425345.1 Rheinheimera baltica DSM 14885
AAGCGAATTATCCATGTTGACTGGTATTAAGGGCGTGTTTTACACGAGTGAATATATAACTGAAGAGCCGGATGCGGTAATTCCGCACGTCCGGATCTGTGTGGGGGCGGCTCAGTAATGGGTCGTTCTACCACGATTCCAGCCCGGCAAAGGGTTCATCCAACATTAACACTGGCCGCTCTGTTAACAGTAAACGAGCTAGCGCAACGCGCCGTGCTTGCCCGCCAGATATTGCTGCACCATATTCGCCCAACACGGTGTTAAGGCCGTCAGGCTGGTGTTTAGCCCAATCGGCCAGAGCAACATCGGCGAGAACTTGCCAAAGTATTTCATCACTGGCGTCGGGTGCGGCTAAACGCAGATTTTGCGCTAATGTTAAGTCAAAAATATCCAGCTGTTGCGGCAAGTAACCTAACGTCTGCTCCAGTTGCCAGTGATTAAACGGCTGGTTGTTCAACTCGAGTGTTCCGCTATAGGCCAGCTGATTTGCCAGGGCTTGTAGTAAGGTAGTTTTACCTGCGCCAGACGGGCCACTAATGAGAAGCACATCACCACTTTGTAATGAAAAGCTAATATTGTCCGGGCCATATAAAGCGTTACTCTGGCGGGCGAAAAGCTGGGAAACGTTAAGCTGAAAAGGGCCTGTAGGCACTGGTTTTTCGCTATTGTCGGCGAGTGCAGTACCCGGTATTTGGTTAAGCCGGTCTCGCGCTGACATGCTAAGCCCAAGGGCAATAAAACTGTGGCACAGTGGCATCAAGACTTCATGTAAAGCCCACAATGCCAACACTGCTGCTAGCAGTAACGGCACACTGAGCATTGTGTCGTTTACTAACGCAGTGCCTTGCCATAATAGCGCTAACAGACTTATAGCCAATAACCATTGCTGTATTAATCCACTGCGGCTGGCTAATTGTTGCTGACGTATTTGCAATGTCAGATAGGCGCTATCCTCGGTGCTAAATTGTTGTGTTTTGTCGCACCAGCGCTGCCAAAGCAGCAGTGCGGTAAGCATAGACAGTGGCTCTAGTAACATTGTACGGCGCTTTGCTGCGGCAGCGGTGTCTTGTTTTGCCAGTATTATACCGCTTCGCAGTGTGATAAGCGGAACAGCCAAAGCTAATAGCAGTGGCACGCTGGCGCTAATAAACAGTGCGGGTGTTAACCAGTACCAAAATAATAAAACGAACGCCAATAAGCTGCAGGCCCAAAACCAGGGTGCGATAACTTTTAATGGAAATTGATCAAGCAAGTCTATGTCCGTTACCAGACGCTGCAGGGTATCGCCAGAGTGGCGCTGGTTTGCGCGGCTGTTGGCTAGCGCAGTAAAGCGATTGACACGTAAGTCTTTAAGTAAGCCAAGCGCAGCATAGTGTGATGTTAATCGTTCGGCGTAGCGGCCTGCAGTGCGGCCAATGGCGCATAAACGAATAATGGCCGCTGGACGAAAATAATCAAATCCGACGGCACTGATACTGGCCAAGCCAGCTAAAGCTGCCGCACTAATAAACCAGCCTGACAATGTCAGCAACGTGACTGCCGCCAGTAGGGTAATACTCCCCAGTAGCAGGGCGAGAAGCCAGGCATTGCGGCGGCTGTGTAGTAGCGTGCGCAGCTGGATCTGCTGCCGATGTCTCTCAGGCATTGGCGGTATATCCTTGGCTTATGTTGTCGGTATCGTTAAGGGTTACCACTCTATCTACCCAATTAAGCCCGGATAACGTGTGACTGATAATAATCACTGTTTTACCCCTGCTCAATTGGCCTATAAGTTGGTACAAACGATAGGCTGTTGCGTCATCAAGGTGCGCGCAAGGTTCGTCCAATAACCAAAGTTTGGCATCACGCAGCAGCAGTTGTGCCAGTGCTAATCGTTGTAACTGGCCACCGGATAAGCCCAGGCCGCGCTCGCCTAGCAGGGTGTTCAGTCCAAGTGGAAGTTGTTGTATCAGTTGCAATAACTCAACCTGCTGCAATACGTCTAGCAATTGCTGCTCAGTTGCCTCGGGGGCTGCCAGACGCAAATTTTCGGCAATGCTGGTCGCAGCTATCGGGCTATGTTGTGCCAGATAGGCTAACTGTTGCTGCCAGTGATCCCGATGCATCTCGCCTAAGGGAGTGTTGTTAATAAGTATATCGCCTTTAAAAGGCACAAAGCCCAACAGCGCTTGCAACATCGAAGATTTACCGCTGCCACTGTAACCTTGCAGTGCAATACGCTCAGCACGGTTAAGGTGTATATCAACCGGCGCCAGCCGCTCGCGGCCATTCGTGGTTAAAATGTGTAGCTGGCGCATGCAGATGGCGGGGGGCTGATTTAGGGTTATTTTGTTTAAACCTTGATGATGCCAGGCATGGTGTTGCAGTATTGGGGTTAGCTCCTCCAGTGCCGCTTCAGCCTGTGCTTTAGCATGGTAATCGCTACCCAGCTGGCGCAGCGGTGCATAAAATTCTGGCGCCAACAACAAAATAAATAAGGCACCCTGATAAGGCACCGGTATTACACCTTTAGCCCAGGGTAAAATGCCCAACAGCCCCAGGCCTAAATACAGTGCCAGTAATGCAATTGCCAATGCTGAAAAAAACTCCAGTACGGCACTGGATAAAAAGGCCAGTTTTAACACGCCCATACTACTGTCTCGATAACGCTGTGCTGCATTGGCGATCGACTGCGTGGCGCGATCCGTTGCTTGTAGCTGCTGCAGGGTGTTGATGCCGCGAACTAAATCCAGAAAGCGACCGCTCATACGGGCAAGTTGGCGAAACTGCTTCCTGCTGGCTTCAGCCGCGGCATTGCCCAGTAGTACCATAAACACCGGCACCAAGGGTGCGGTAAGTAATAAAATAATGCCGGCGAGTGTGCTGTAGTAAAAGGTTGCGGCTACCAACAATAATGGTGTAATCACCACCAGGTAACGCTGCACATAGTAACGGCTTATAAAGCCATCCAGTGCATCAACTTGCTCAAGTAACTTACTGCTTAAGTTGCCATCACTGCCATACAGGCTTTTACCTGGCCCTGCGCTGGCTAATTTATCCAGCAAGGTGTTACGCAACGCCAGTCGAATATGTTTGCTGGCCTGTAAACTGTATTGTTCCCGGCCATATTGCAGCAAAGGCCTAAAGAGCAAACATAGCGCTAAAGCAGGCAATATCGCCAACAGTACAGAAGCGCTAAGTGGCTGTGCTTGCTGGCTGGCCATTAGCCAATCAGCAAACACAACTGACAGCAAATAGCTCTGCAGAATAAACAGCACACTGCTGACAACCGCCAGCGACAGTGCAATACGCAGTCGTCGTTGCTGTGGCCCTAGCAGCCGGTTTAGCTGTTGAGCTGCCGTTACCGCTTTAGTCAGTTTGGGTGTCCTCGCCTTCATAGCCTTTTAATTCCAGCCACATGGCATTGATGATGCCAAAAGAACAGGCCAGTAATACCCCTAAAATCCAGGCAAAATACCACATAGAGTGCTCCTGATTAATTAATACAATGAATGGCTGTTATCACGAATATGCTGCTCGTTTAATCTGCCTCGCATGACAAAGTAGCTCCATGCCGTGTAGGCCAGAATAAGCGGTACAAAGATGCACGCTACAACGAACATGATCATCAACGTAGACTCACTGGCAGTCGCATCCCACATAGTTAGACTGTGTGCCGGATGGCTGCTTGAAGGCATAACAAACGGAAACATACTTACGCCCACAGTCAGGATAACCATTGCCAGTGCCAGCGCAGAGCTAACAAACGCTAATATATGGCGGCGGCTTTTGCTGGCCAGCGCGCAAATTAAGAAGCCAGTAACGCCTAGTGCCGGTATTAGCCACAGCAGCGGCCATTTAGCATAGTTGGCAAACCAGGCACCGCTGGCAATGGCGACGGTTTTTTCTGTTGTGCGGTTTCCGCCGTTGGTATCTATCATACTGGTAACGCTGTAGCCATCAATGGCGCTATATAGCCAGACACCGGCCAATACAAAAAGTGCGGCACATACTAATGCTAGTATCGACGACAGTTTTTCACTGCGGGCTTTAAGTTCGCCTTCAGTCTTTAGTTGCAGATAGGTGGCGCCATGGTTAACGATCATCAGTAGGCTTAACACGCCGGCCAGTAAAGCAAAGGGGTTAAGCAATGCCCAAAAGCTGCCGGTGTAATGTAGGCGCAGAATGTCGTCAAAATAAAATGGTACGCCTTGTAGCAAGTTACCAAACGCCACACCAAAAATAACTGCCGGAACTGCAGAGCCTGCAGTTAATGCCCAGTCCCAGCGACTGCGCCATTGCTCGGTATCAATTTTAGCGCGGTATTCAAAGCCGATAGGGCGTAAAAATAGCGCAAATAGCGTTAGCATTAAGGCGATATAAAACCCACTGAATGAGGCCGCATACACCGTAGGCCAGGCGGCAAAGAGTGCCCCACCTGCGGTAATCAGCCAAACCTGATTACCGTCCCAGTGCGGTGCAATAGCGTTAATCATTACCCGGCGTTCGTCGTTGCTATTGCCGAGTACTTTTAGTAGCGCAGCAACACCCATATCAAAGCCATCGGTTACCACAAAACCAATGAGTAATACGCCAATTAATAACCACCAGATAAATCGCAGTGCTTCGTAATCCATGTTATGCCTCCTTCGCTACTGGGCTTTCTAAGTCATATTTACCGGTATGCAAGGCGGAAGGCCCAATTTTGGCATACTTGGTCATTAACCACATTTCGATAATGACAAACACTGTATACAGCACCGCTATGGTGGCCAAACTAAACCAAATATCGCTGACACTAAGCTGAGATACCGCCATATGGGTGGGTAAAATTTCACCAATAGCCCAGGGCTGACGACCGTATTCGGCGACAAACCAACCGGCTTCACAGGCAATCCAAGGCAAAGGTAGGCTAAATATGGCAAATTTGAGTAACCATTTCGGCTTGTCGACGGTACGCTTGGCGCTATGCCAAAAGGCGAATGCAAACAGCAGTAACATTGATACACCGCAGGCGACCATAATGCGGAAACTCCAAAATAATGGCCACACTTTAGGTACTGAGGCATCTACAGCCAGTGCAATCTGTTCGGCCGTGGCATTGGCAACATCATCGGTATAAGCGGTAAGTAACATACCGTAACCTAAATCATCGCTAACTGCGTTAAAGCGAGCCACTGTAGCGGCTGACTTGTCACCAGCGCGGTATTGCTTCATTAATACGTAAGCTTCCTGGCCGCGAATAATGCGCTGCAGATGCTGGGCTTTTAGCTCTGTTAGCCCAGGCACTTCTTCGTCTAGTGAACGGGTAGCAATAAGCCCAAGCACAGCGGGTATTTTTAATGCGAAGTCGGTTGTTTGTGTTTCTGCATTTGGTAAGCCAAACACGGTAAAAGCGGCAGGAGCCGGATGGGTGTTCCATTCTGCTTCTACGGCAGCCAATTTTACTTTTTGCACATCACCTAGCTCGTAACCAGACTCATCACCCAGCACAATTACCGACAGCGCACTGGCTAAACCAAAAGCTGAAGCAATAGCGAAACTGCGTCTGGCAAAGGCTAAATCACGGCCTTTTAGTAAATACCAGCTGGAAATTGCCAGCACAAAAACGGCGCCGGTAACATAGCCTGCCGATACGGTATGAACAAACTTAACCTGAGCTACCGGATTAAATATTACCTCGCTGAAGCTGGTGAGCTCCATGCGCATAGTATCGATGTTAAAGACGGAACCTACCGGGTGCTGCATCCAGCCATTAGCAACCAGGATCCACAATGCCGACAAGTTGGTGCCTAGTGCCATCAGCCAGGTAACGGCCAGGTGTTTCTCTTTACTTAGGCGATCCCAGCCAAAAAAGAATAACCCAATCAGCGTAGATTCAAGGAAGAACGCCATCAGGGCTTCTATGGCTAGTGGTGCACCAAAAATATCGCCAACATAGTGCGAATAGTAGGACCAGTTCGTACCAAACTGAAACTCCATCGCAATACCGGTGGTAACCCCTAGCGCAAAGTTTATACCAAACAATTTACCCCAAAACTTAGTCATATCGCGATAGATGGTTTTACCAGTCATAACATAGACTGACTCCATTATTGCCAGTAAAAATGTCATGCCAAGGGTTAAAGGGACAAACAAAAAGTGGATCATTGCCGTAAAGGCAAACTGAAGTCGGGACAGGTCTACAATATCCATCTGCTTACTCCGCAAGCGCAGGTTAAAAAGGAGCACTGCAGCTACAAAGGTAGTACAGTCTGGCCACTATACTTGCATCGATGGCCAGCGCTTATGCGCTGGATCAAGTTTCTGTTTAGATATATTAGTAAAGTTGAATGCGTTAGCGTTTGCGGGCTAGGAAGGTATCAACCGCTTGATTGGAGGCAGCAAGTTTTTTGCGGCCTTGTGGGCAGGTTTGTGTCAGTAAAATAAACAGGGTGTCTATTACTAATTCTTGTGCGTTTCGCGCCAGGATTGATGACAAGCGCGCAGAGCTCTCATCGGCAACGGTAAATAAATTTAGGCTGGCCAGTTTAGCCACACTGTTGCCGCCAAATGCAGTAATACTGATAATTTTAACGCCGTTGGCTGCAGCTTGTTCGGTAATTTTTACGCTATCAGGCGTTTCGCCAGATTCACTTAATACCACTAAAACATCGTCACTGGTGTAATTGGCAATATTGGCCAGCTGGACATGGGTATCGGTTTCTGCCAGAGCGGCGGTACCTAACTTTTGCAGCTTGTATGATAAGTCTTTTGCCACCAGTGCAGAGCCACCTTTGCCACACAGCAGCACGCGTTTTGCGTTACGCAGCAACATTGCAGCCTGCTCAAAACTGGTTTGTGAGTTAATGGCGAAGGTTTTTTGCAGCACATTAATTTTGCTGGCCAGTAATTTTTGGCTCATGGTGCTAAAGGTATCGTCCAGTGAAATTTCACCGTGCAGTTTATCTGTACTGGACGCAGGTGTTTGATGATGCAAGCTGTCACTGATAGCAAATTTAAAATCGGGGTAGCCTTTGTAGCCTAACTTCTGAGTAAAACGCACCACACTGGCCTGACTAATGCCTACAGCTTTGGCCAACATCTGTGATGGCATATCACGGATATGATCTGGATTCGCCAGAATATATTCTGCAAGCTGCTGTTCAGCGCGCGGAAATTTATCGCGTAGGGCGGCAATTTTATCAAGTACAGACATCGGATATCCTTTGTGCTATGCGCAACACCAACTGATTTTGCCAGAGGATGCAGCATTGCAAGGCGTTAATTGGTAATCTACGGCTTATTATACGCATAAATTATTCATTTTTGTCGTCGCATGCAGAGGAAACCGCTATGCACCACCATATTCAGCAGCTATATAACATAGCGACTAAGCCTGGCCGAAGGGTTATAGGTTTGATGAGCGGTACTTCTCTTGATGGCTTGGATGTGGCGCTGTGTGAGCTAACCGGCGCTGGGTTAAATACCGCTATTAAGGTATTGCAGTTTACTACCGTTGATTATAACGCTGACTATAAGCAGCGGGTAAAGGCGGTATTTTCTAAACGTGAAGTAGACCTGCAGGCTATTACGCTGCTTAACCCGTGGATTGGTATTGAGCATGGTCGGATAATTAACCAGTGCCTGGCCAAATGGCAGCTAACGGTAAGCGATGTTGATGTTATTGCCAGCCATGGCCAAACAATTTTTCATTGCCCGAAACGCCAGCACAACCTCATAGATTACGGTAATGCTACTTTGCAAATTGGCGATGGTGATCATCTGGCGGTTACCACCGGAATTATTACGTTAAGTGATTTTCGCCAGAAACATATTGCCGCGGGTGGTGAAGGGGCGCCCTTAGCCGTATACGGTGATTATTTGCTGTTTAGTAGTGAGCACGAAAATCGCATTATGCTGAATATTGGCGGCATAGCTAACTTCACCTGGTTGCCAAAAACACGAGACGCTGAGGCCGTATTTAGTACGGATATTGGCCCCGGCAATACCATAATGGACGCCTTTATTCAGCAACATTACCCTGAGCAATATTTTGATGCAGACGCCAAACTGGCTAAAGCGGGTGTAGTCAGTGAGCCTTTGCTTGAAGCGTTGAAGCAGGATGATTTTTTTGCCCTTGGTTTTCCTAAAACCACCGGTCCGGAAGTATTTAACCTGGCGTATCTGGCTAAAGCACAGCAACAAAGTGACACAACAAGCCTGAACCCTGCCGATGTGATGGCAACCCTTAATCGCTTTTCTGCCGATATGATTATCAGTGCTATTGCGCGCACTACAGCGCAGTTAAATAATTTTGTCATTTATGCCAGCGGCGGCGGTATTCATAACCCGTTGTTAATGTCACAAATTAAGGCTGCACTGCCTGGCGTGGACATTAAAACAACGGCAGATCTTGGCATAAACCCTGATGCTAAAGAGGCGGTATTATTTGCTGTACTGGCGAATGAATGTTTGGTGGGGGGCAAGCAACAATTTAGCAATGCCCGTGAAGGCATACCGGGAGTAAGCATGGGGAAAATCAGCTTTTCTGATTAATAGCCGGGAAAAAGGATTCATTGAAAGGAATGTATGAATCTTATACAATGACACCGTTGTCATTAGTAGGGCAGCCAACTCAAAAAACGATTTCAGGAGCAGTAATGATCGGTCGATTAATAAAAGGATTTAGCCTTGGTTTGCTATTTAGCACTAGTGTATTGGCCACGCCGATTCATTTAGGAGAGTTAGCTAACTTTGCTTTGTTTGCTGGCGCGAACGGGGCCAGTAGTCAGTCAGGATACATGGGGCTTGGCTCTGAGAGTGATGTACATGGCAACATTGCCGCGAAACAATTAGAGTTTGGCGCGGGCACTATCGTTAATGGTTATG
This sequence comes from Rheinheimera baltica DSM 14885, assembly GCF_000425345.1. Classification (GTDB taxonomy): domain Bacteria; phylum Pseudomonadota; class Gammaproteobacteria; order Enterobacterales; family Alteromonadaceae; genus Alishewanella; species Alishewanella baltica. The sequence goes on from NZ_AUDG01000019.1 coordinate 8,851, forward strand.
CTGCCGGTATCAATCAACAGCAAGGTGTGGGTATTCACATTACGCAAGGCTGGCAGCAGTGGAACAATAGTCAGTTTATCAGCTTGCAAGATCAGCTAAGTGCGTTATCGCAACAGCTGCAGGGCCTGGGCGGTACGCAGACAAATTTACAGAGTTTAAATAACTATACCGGGAATGGTGGTTTAAATGTATTTTCGTTAAACCCGGTTATTATGGCGCATCAAGCTATTAACTTATTTGGTAGTGCTGATGACACCTTTGTATTTAATATCAGCCAGTGGTTTATGATGGACGGCGGCGGCATTTTTTTACATGGTATAAACCCAAACCAGGTGTTTTTTAATTTCCATAGCCAAAATCAAGCGGAAGAATACACTACGCTATCTGCCGGGATGTTTGGTACCAGTAATATTCAAGGCAACTTGTTGGCGCCCAATATGTTTTTGCAAGTAGGGGACGGTGCGACACTTAATAACACCCGTATTCTTGCCGGAGCGCTGCAGTTAAATATTCAAACATTAATTCCACCACCTACAGCGCAGGAGCCATCACAGGTTCCAGTGCCTGCCAGCATGTTATTATTGTTACCCGGTTTGCTGCTGTTAACTAAACGCAAGCGCTCAAACTAACGGTTAACAAAGATAGAGAAGGCTGAACTTTCAGCCTTTTTTATGTCTACTCACTTAGGCTTGCGGCTCAAATTAAATAGGTATGGATTTCACGCCGGTTTCACAAGCCCGGCGTTATGTTGAGTGCCTGTTTGGTTGATCTAAAAGGCATAACATGGCTAAAAAATATTATGGGTTGCTGCTTTGCATTGGTTTTGCGGCGCAGCCGCTGGCATTAGATATCAGCGCTACAGAACACGTAGCGCTTAATGCGCACCTTTCTGCAGCGGCGGAGTTACAAAACACTATTGCCAGCGAGATACGGCAGTTTGAACAACGATCGCGCCGTGACTGGGCTTATCGTATTAGCCGTTATGAAAATGAAGAGGGTGATATTAGCAGTAGTGTTGAGCTGTTTGAGCCAACAAATACGCCGGACAGGCAATGGCAGTTGTTAAGCATTAATGGCCAGGCGCCGGATGATAAACAGCTGAGAAAGTTTGCCGCGTTGAAACAGCCACAGGGCAAAGCGGCCGGGCAGCAGAATTTTTCGGTTAAGCTAAGTGAGCTTATTCAACTGGATAGCTTGCAGCTGACCTTTGAAACCCCGCAACATTTACAGGCCAGTTTTGCGGTGTATCTCAGCCAGCTTGGCGGCGATGTCAGCAAAAAACTGCAGGGTTCGCTGCGCTTTAATAAAGAAGAGCACTATATCGACACTATTGAAATTACTAACACAGCAAACTTTTCACCGCTGTTTAGTGCCAATATCAACGAGTTTAACCTTACACTGCGCTTTACTAAAATTGACAGCGCAATACTGCCACAGCAGCAGGAGATGAGGATGAAAGGCACTTTTGCCTTTTTCACTAAGATTGATGAAGTCTCGACCGATACCTTCTCAGATTATCGCTATGTTGGTAATGAAAGTTTTACTGAGTAAAACCTACTCTCACTGTGGTGCCCTTATCGCTACTGACGTGGGCACTGCTAACGCTCATCTGCCAGCCCTGATGTTCACACAATCGTTTAACAATGGCTAAGCCAAACCCAAAGCCGGTACTTTGCCGGCCTTTTACACCAGCCTCGGTAATATGCGGGTAAATATCAGCTGTCATGCCCGGGCCGGTGTCGCGGATTATTAGGTTGTTTTCGCTAAAGGCAATGCTTACTTCGCCTGACTCGGTGTATTTAAAGGCGTTACTGAGCAAATTATCCAGCAGCACTTTAAGCATGTCGGCATTGGCGCTGATGCTAACCTGGCAACTATCACACAGCTGCACCGTAACCGGCTTGCCTTGTAGCAGTATGCTGTTGTCCAAAATAGCCCGCTCAACCAGCGGCATCAGTTCAGTGCTACTGTATTTATTGGCGGCATGCTCTTCTCTGGCCAGAATAAGCAGGGTTTGCACGGTTTTTTCCATTTGTACCGCAGCATCATAAATGCGTGTCATTAGCAGCTTATCGCTGTCAGGCTCTGTCTGCGGAGGTGCCGCCTGTTGACTGCCAGTTTGCTGGCTTTGCCATAGCTCTGCGGCGTTTTTAATCACCGCCAGCGGGGTGCGCAGCTCGTGGCTGACATCGGCGGTAAAACTTTTTTCGCGTTTAAGCGCTCGGGCAATACCGCTTAGGCTATGTTCCAGTGTGCGCGCTAAAATGCCCACTTCGTCATTGGCGAATTGGCTGGCAAACTCACTGGCAAAGGGTTTAGAAAAACGCTGCGACAGCTGTTCAGGCGCGACATTATCAACCAGTGCCGCCAGCTGTTTTAGCGGCCGGGTAGTTTTGCGGCTGACAAACCAGGCGATAAGGCAGGCAAGGGTAGTGACAAGCAGTGCGCTGATAAACAGAAATTGCAGCACACCGCCACGAATAGGCCTTACCAGTAATTGCTGGCTTACCTCGGCCAGCAGTAACACTTCAGGCTGTGGCGTAACCGTATATAAGTGATAATGCCGGCCCTGCTGGCCGGCAAACTCTTTGCGCTTTGGCTCTGCTAATGCTTTTTCGCGTATCTCGTCGGGCAGGGTGTCGCGGCTAAAATGCAGTTGCATGCTGTTACTTGCCGGCGGTAGCCATTGGCCGTTGGTTTGGTAATGGCTATCAAGGCGAGCCGCTTCCTGCTGCAACTGCTGTTCAATAAAGCTGTCTTCCAGCGTGTACATCAGGATAAAAGAGATAAGGCCGTTCACCGCAGAAATTACCAGGGTGAAAATACAGAACTGCAATACGATACGCCGGCTTATGCTGTGAAACTTTGCGGTGTTTTTTCGGCTATCAGCGCTCATTGTGCGGGTATCTCCAGGGTAAAGCCGACGCCAAAAACGGTTTTTAACAGCGGATAGGCAAAAGGTTTATCCAACACAGCGCGCAGCTGATAAATATGCGAGCGCAGCGCGTCAGATTCTGTTGGTTCATCGCCCCAAAGTTTGTGGCTTAGTTCAGAGCGGCTGAGCACTTGCGGATAAGCCTCAGCCAACAGCAGTAAAATGTTATAGCCCATGGTGTTAAGCGCCAGCAGCTGGCCATCGCGTTTAGCAATTCTGCGTTGTTTGTCCAGCTCCAGCGGCCCCAGGGTTATCGTGTGCTGTTGTTGTAACAGATGGCGGCGGCACAGCGCCAGACAGCGCACTTCCAGCTCCTGCAGTGAGAACGGTTTGGTTAGATAATCGTCGGTGCCAACCGTAAAGCCGGATACCTTAGCATCGATGCTGTCGCGGGCGGTGAGCATTAACAACGGAATATGCCGGTCTGCTTGTTGTCTTATTTGTTGGCACACCTGCAGGCCGTCCATGCCCGGCAGGTTTAAATCCAAAATGATCAGGTCATAATACTGTTGTAGTGCTAACGCCAGCCCCTGTTTGCCATTGTTGGCAAAATCAAAAATATGGCCTTTTTGCTCCATATAGCCGGCAATGTTTTTCGCAATGCTCAGCTCATCTTCAATTAGCAGTACCTGCAGTACTCCGGGCTTGTTCATCACTCAATCCATTCCAATCCAGTTTAAGGCTACAAATCAGCTAACAATGCGGTTGCCGCGGCGAAATCGGGTTTAGCGGCAAGAATCTGCTGCAGTGTTGCGCGCGCGGCGGCCTTATCATTCAATTTAAGCTGTGTTTTTGCAATCGCCATATCCAGTGCAGTGTTATTAATGGCAGTTTGGCCTGCTTGCATCAGTGTTAGTGCATGCTGCCATGCTTGGGCGGTACTGGCCGTATTAAGGTAGTAATACCCGTACATGCCCAGCAATTCAAGCTGATACTGCGTGGCATCGGCGGACAATACCTGCTGTGCAGTAATGTTGCCGTTCAAAAGTTCAGCTACCAGTGTCAGGGTAGCATCATCTTGATGTGGCGCCATCGGTAGTGGGGTAATGCCCATTGATGTAACCAACGCCATCGCTGTTGCTACCGTTGAGGTTGGGTTTTGTCCGGTGATCAACCGGTTATCCACCGCCACATGGCTTAGCATCATTGGGCTGTGTTCAAAGCGGCCACCGCGTGCAGTTAGTTTGTCTTGCAGCATAAAATCAAACTGAGCCAGCCACTTTTTGCCAAACAAATGCTCTTCTTCGTTGGTAAAGCTGTTTACCGCTTTATTGGCTACCAGATAGCTGCCGTCGGCTAATTTCACATTAACCAGCGCCGCCGGGCCATGACAGACGGCCGCCACCGTGCCTTGCTGCTGATAAATATCGCTAATTAATTGCTGCAGAGCAGTGTCTTTAGGTAAGTCGAACATGGCGCCTTTGCCGCCAACGATAAAAATAGCGTTGTAGTCAGCTGCTTTAAGCTGCGCAGTGCTAAGGCTATGGTTTAACTTTGCCATAATGGCGGCGTCGTTCAGCACTTGTTGGTTATAGGCTTTGGTCGCATCGTATTTATCGGCTTCTACTTTGCCGCCTAACGGGCTGGCAATGTCGACCGCAATTCCATGCGCCTGAAATACCAGATAGGCCTTGGCAAATTCATCAAATTCATAGCCCGGTGCTTGTTGCTCTGGCTGGCCGTAACCACTTAGTACCATCACAATACGTTTGCTGTCGGAAGATTCGGCAAATGCCGGGCGACTGACCAGCGCGCAAAGCAGGGCGCAAAGCAGGGTGGCGATAATCAGCATACAAAGTTTAAACTGTTTCATCTTAGTGCTCCTAAAAATGGGGTTGCGCCGACAGCATGGCAACGCAGCCGTGAAATGCATGTGAAAAATGGCTGCTGGTTCACTCCGCCATCAGCTGACGCACAGAGCCGGCCAAACTGTTTTTACTCAGTACAATACCCAGCCCCGTGACCAGCGACAAAATAACGGCCAGGGTGCCCAGTAACCAGCCAATATCAGGGTGGTAGGGTAAGGAGAACTGCGATTGATAAATCAGTAAACCGGCCAGCCAGGTGGCAACAATGGCACCCGTGGCAGCAATAGCGCCGGTTACCAGCCACTCGATGATATTCAGTTGCAGGCAGGTGCGTTTTGACAGGCCGAAACTAAGAATAATGCTGTTCTTTTTCTGCTCTTTGGCTTCAACGGCATGCACTGAAGACACCATAACGACACCGGCAAGCAGGATAATTAGCCCGGCAAAACCGCTGATAAGCCTGGTTACCAGAGCCAGGCTGCTGTCAAAGCGCTGGGTCAGTTCTTGTAGCGACACCATGCGTAGCGACGGGTGTTGCTGCCACAGTTGGCCCAGTAAGGAAAATTGCTCTGGCTGCAGCTCCAGGCTGGCCATACTGTAATGTGGCGCCTTGATATGTGTAAGTGCCGCAGGTGGCATTTGCAGCCAGAAGGTAATAGCGCCGGCACCGCTTTGGTAAGCATGCGTGGCCGCAATGCTGAACTCAACATAGTGCTCTGCAATTACCAGCCCTAACCGGTCGCCCAGCTGCAAGCCAAGATCGGTCATCACTTCTTGCTCTACCGACAGCTGCTGCCAGTTGGTATCTGCGCTGTGCCACCATTGGCCGCTAACCAGCCGGTTATTACCCGGTACAGCTTCGCTCCAATGCAGACGCACCGGGCGACTTAAGGTCGCCAGACTGTCGCTGGGTTTTTGCATCACATCCGCCAGCTGGCCGCCGTTGATGTGGGTAAGCTGGACGTACATAAAGGGTTTATGCTGGCGAATGGTAATAGCGTGCTGCGCCGCCCATAGCTGAATATCGGCCATTTGTGCCGAACTTGCCTGCGACACCAACAAGTTGCCATCATGCGTTCGCTGATGAGCCGCCATATTGTCGCCCAAATCTTTTAGCAGCATTAAAGTAAACAGCAACAAAAACGCGGCTAACCCTATGCCTAAAATTTGCGTCGTTTTGCTTAGCAAGCGCTGCTTCATCATATAAAGGGCAAACGGCAGTATACCGGAAAACGGCTGGCTGAGCTTTTCGCAAAGCGACAGAGTCAACCAGCTAAGCACCAACAGCAGCGCAATACTTGCCAGCATTGAGCCCAGCAGCATGGCGGTGAGCAGGCCATTATCCGAGTAATGTGCCGCCACCCCGGCCAGTACCAGTGTTGCGCAGCCAAACAATACGGCGTTACTGATGCTGCGCCGCTGCGGCTGAATTAACTGCCGCACAGAGCATTGCCACAGGGCCAGCCAGAGCGGAAAGTTGAGGACTAAAAAAATCGATGCACTGGCAACAATGGTTTTTACTGCCAGCGCAATGTCGGGCTGCCACGCCAGATTGGCAAAACTGCCGGCTGCCCCTTGCTGCGCAAAGGCTTGTGCCTGTAGCCATTGCAGTAATAACCAGTGACACAGCGCAGAAATCGCCAAAACCTGGGGTAATAACAACAGTAAGCCGAATAGCCACTTCAGCACAGAAATGTGTAGCACAGTCTGTTTCGACGCGCCCACGCTTAAACACACCGCGCTGAAAAACTGCTGTTGCTGCAGTTGCGCCCGGGTAAGCTGCTGCATGGCAATGGCCGCCATAAAAAATAATAATATTGAGGCTAAACCAATAAAGTTTTCTGTGCGCTGCCAAAACAAGGCTAACGGGTGGGCGCCATGTTTATGGTGTACTTGCGCGGCGGGTAAATGGGTTTTTTGCCACTGTAAAATAGTGGAGATTTGCTGTGCATTAGCGGCAAATAAATAGCGATGCTGAATAATATCGTCGGTAGCGCGAAACTGCTGCAGATCAGTGCGATGCAGCAGGGCGCGCATTTCCACAGTGTGGCCCTCCATCAGCCGGTCGGGTTCATGCAGCAATATGCGCGATACGGTAAGGCGGTGACCGCCAATGCTAAGTTGCTCACCAAGGCGCAGCCCTAAAGCGGCGAGTAAGCGCGAGTCTAGCCAGATTTCACCCACAGCTGCCCCTTGGGCGCTTACATTTTCTTGCCCGCCCTGAGACGTTGCCGTGCGTAATTCACCTTGTAACGGGTAATCATCTGCTACGGCTTTTAGGGTTGCCCGTTGCCATTGACCATTATGAGTAAGCGTTGTGGTTAAGCTTTGGCTTAGCACTATCTGCTGAGACATTGCTGCCAGTTCGGCGTGTTGGCTTGCCGAAAGCGCAAGCGGTTGGCTCAGTACCAGGTCGGCGCCCAGCAGGTTGGCTAAGTTATGGCTCAGATAAGCCTGAATGCTGGCGCTGGTTTGGCTTAGCGTAACAATAAATACCAGCAAAATGCCTTGTACCCAGCGCAGCACGCGTTGGCTGCTATGGTGCTTTTGCTGTTGATAAAAATGCCAGGCCAGTTGCAGGCTATTTCGAATTGGATTTTTTCGAAGTGGGCTATTTTTAGCAGAATTATTAGCAGGCACTTTGCACCTCCAGCGGCGCATTTTCAAGCAATGCACAGTTGCCATTGTTAAAGGCAAACACCTGCTGTGCCCGCGCCGCCAGTTGTGGGCTATGGGTTACCATTACCAAAGCAGCACCGTTTTGCTGGCAGCAGGCAAACAGCAGCTCGGCCACATCTGCAGCACTTTTGCTATCGAGATTACCGGTGGGTTCATCGGCAAAAATAAACTTAGGTTGAAATACTAAAGCTCTGGCAATGGCTACCCGCTGTTGCTCACCGCCACTCAGTTGCTGTGGTTTGTGGTTAAGCCTGTGGCCCAGGCCAACTTTTTCCAGCCATTCGCGGGCCGTTGCTTCGGCATTTTTTTCGCCGCGCAATTTAAGCGGCAAGGCCACATTGTGCAGCGCGGTAAGCTCGGGCAATAAATGAAACTGCTGAAACACAAAACCAATATCTTGTCGCAGTTGCGCCAATGGCATGCTGCGCCCGTGCTGCAGGTAGGCAACCTGGCCGGTGGTAGGCTGCTCCAGGCCTGCCATCAGCATTAACAAACTGGATTTACCCGAGCCGGATGGGCCGGTAATGGCATAAGAGTGGCCTTGTTCAATACACAAGCTCAGCTGGTGAAACAACTGCACCTGATGGTTATGATGACTGAACGTTTGACTGACATTAGTCAGTGCAATGGTACTGAAAGCAGATAGCGGCATGGGGTCACCTCTTCAATGGTTTAGGCATCGAAGCGTAACGGCCGGGCTGTGAAACAGGTGTGAAATGAAGCAGAGAAAATGGGGCTGTATTTGCTAAGCCAGCAATGATTATTAGGGTCAGAACAATGATTATTAGGGTCAGAACAAAATTGAGCTAATAATCGTTATGACTGTATTTAATTGTCTCCGACCCCTTTTTCGGACCCCTTTTTCGGGTGTTAAATTCCGGTAACCAGGAAGTCTATGGCAGCGACAATATCATCTCGACAGTCAGTAAGTGAAGCTTCCTTCTCTTTTAAAAAGCTGACGGAGACGCTCGTTAATTGATGAGTAAGAAGAACAAACTTTTTGTTTTTGATTTCAATGACAGGACAAAGGTGCTTGGGGTAGGTTTTTTCAGATTTCCGAACGGGCGTTAGTGGTATTACTACTCTACTGTTAAGTGTATCGAGAAGGTCATTTTGAATATCAACAAAGTAGGGATAAGTCTGATTGGTATCTTGATCTGTATTTACGTAAAGGTCAAACTGCTCCATCAGAGTACCCGATGTTTATCAGAGAAAAGACCGTTTTCTTCGACAAGTGTATTACAATTATCAATGGCTTCACGGTTATCTTTCCGCCACAGATTGCGCTTTTCCTGGCGGATTTTCTCAGTCAGCGCCCATTCAAGAGTTGCTGAGAGGTTTATGTTCAGGCTGCGAGCCTCTGCCAATAAATCTCTGTTTATAGAGAGGTTTGCCGCTTTTTTAGAGGTGGCGTTGCCAGATAAAGGTTGCATCAAATTTGCTCTAAGCATAACCCGTGCGTATTGTTAATGCGAATTATTGTAGTTGGGCGCATTTAACAAGTCAAGTAACCAGACTGCTTCGCCGCCGGTTATCAAAGGCGTTGAGGCTCTCTAAGGTATAAGGGGTCGGAGCTAATAATCGTTATGATTTTGCAAAGCACTGAAATACAAGGGGATTAACCTAGGCGGTATTTAATTGTCTCCGCCCCCTTTTTTCCGGGTCATTACCGACTTTTTCTACAGCCTCGTTAGCTGGGATTGCCTCACCCGCAAAGTGATACTATAGTGTCACTTTAAATTTAGAGCAGGGTGAACGGATGAAAGTTGAGCTAGTTACGAATCTAAAGCGTCAAGCTACAAAGATTCTGGCAGATCTGCACTTGTCGAAAGAGCCCGTATTGATTACGGAGCATGGCCAGCCATCTGCATACCTTGTTGATGTGCAAGATTATGAATTCATGCAGCGTCGGCTTGAGCTGCTTGAGGGGCTCTCTCGGGGAGAGCGTGCTGTACTTGAGGGAAGAACGTATAGCCAAAGTGAGGCCAGAGAGAAAATGAGTAAATGGCTGAAGTAATCTGGACAGAGCCCGCCCTTCAAGAACTGGATGCCATTGCTGAGTATATTGCATTAGACAATCCTGCTGCCGCAAGCGATCTCGTTAAGGTGGTTTTCGATAAGATCGAGCGTTTGGAGAATTTCCCCAAATCCGGGCGGACTCCTCCAGAGCTCCCGGATTCGGTATACAGTGAGGTAGTGGTTCCACCGTGTCGCATTTTTTATCGTGAGGATGAGCAGCGAGTTCTCGTCCTCTATGTTATGCGAGAGGAGAGGCAACTTCGTGCGTTCATGCTTGGAAAAAGCTAGCAACGTCATTCGGGACCTTCGGCCCCTGCGACGCTCTACTCTGCTCATGCCAGCCTATAACACTGCATCAAGAACCTAAATAAGCCCTTTTAAAAATGCGACCACGCTGCGCCCCAGTGCGCTTAAGGCATAGCCACCTTCCAGCGTAGCTACAAGACGCCCGTCGCAGTGGGTGTCGGCTAATTGCTTCAGTTGTTGTGCTATCCACTGATAATCATCTTCGGTGAGCAGAAACTGCGCCATATCGTCTTCGCGGTGGCCATCAAAGCCGGCTGATACCAGAATAAGCTGCGGTTTAAAGTGGTTTATACGAGGCAGCCAGTGCTTAACAATTTGCTCGCGCCATAGCGCTGGTTTGCATAAGGCGGGCAGTGGTAGGTTTTCAATATTATTACCCAGCGGTGTGTCACCCGTATTAGGGTAAAGCGGAAATTGAAACGACGAGCAAAACAACACCCGCTCATCGCCAGCAAAAATATCTTCTGTACCGTTACCATGGTGCACATCAAAATCGACGATAGCGATACGTTCAAGCTTATGCTGTTCAAGTGCATGCAAAGCTGCGATAGCAATATTGTTAAAAATACAAAAGCCCATGGCCTCGCCGCGGGTAGCATGATGTCCAGGTGGGCGCACACTGCAAAATGCTTGCTGATTGGGCTCTTGCATCACTAAATCTACCGCATTAATACCCGCGCCAGCGGCGTGCAGGGCCGCGTTTAGGCTGTGCTTCATCATCTGGGTATCCGGATCCAGCCAGATATGACCCTCACCAGGTGTCTTAACGAAAATTTCATCGACGTATAAGTTGCTGTGCGCGCGATAGACCGCATCTTTGGTGGCAGCAGTGGCATCGCGCTGCTGCACGATATACTCCATACCCGAGCGTATTAACTGATCATTAATCGCACTGAGGCGGGCTGGTTGCTCAGGATGGTCATCGCCGGCTAGGTGCTGGTAACAGCTGGGGTGACTAAACATGGTAATGGCCATCAGCTAGGTTCTCCATTGCTTGTTACGCGTGGTAAGCGCAATTGCAAATACACTTCGGTTGGGTCGTCACCAGGAAGCCGCGCAAAGCCGGCTTTTTGGAATACTGCCAGCATGGCTTTATTCTCGGCACGGACAAAAGCCAGCATATTACTCAGACCACGTTGCTCGGCTACCTCTATTAGTTCTTGCAGCAGGCGCTTGGCCATGCCTTTACCCTGATACTTTTCACGCGTAACAAAGGCCACTTCACAACCTTGATTATCATTGAGTAAATAATAACGGCCTACGGCCTGGATTTTTACCGCTGAGCCTTTTTGCTTAACAATACACAGCGCCAAATCTCTGGATTGATCGACGCCAACCAGTGTGCAAGATTTCTCCCGGCTCATTTGTGTTGGCACAGCACTGTAGCGCAGTTGCAGTGTTTCTTTGGTGTGCGAGTAAAAAAACTCTTGTAACCGGCGCTCGTCTGACGGGTTTAGTGGCCGCAGATCAAACTCTTCGCCATCAATAAACAGTTCTTTAAAGCCAATACTGCCAAGTTCTGGCACTTCGGTGGGGGTATGTAACTGATAATGCGGCACCCAGAAATGCAGACGGATTTGCTCCAGCAGTTGCTGGCGAAACTTCGGGTGTGCTACGCGGATTAACTCCAGGGCTCGCTCGCGAATGCTCTTACCACGTAAAGACGCCACGCCAAATTCGGTAACGACATAATGTACATGGCCACGCGAAGTGACAACACCTGCACCTTGGCTTAAATGGGCAACAATGCGTGATACTGTGCCGTTTTTTGCTGTGCTGGGCATAGCAATAATGGGCTTGCCGCCGTTACTCATCGAAGCGCCACGGCTAAAATCGACCTGACCGCCAATACCGCTGTAGAATAAATGCCCAATAGAGTCAGAGACAACCTGGCCAGTCAAATCGACCTCTATTGCGCTGTTAATGGATACCATATTGTCATTGCGGGCAATATTGGCCGGTGAGTTAACATACTCGCTAGGGTAAAAGCCCATATGCGGGTTGCAGTGCACAAAGTCGTATAGCGCTTTACTGCCCACACAAAAACTGGCCACGGTTTTGCCCGGGTGAAAAGTTTTTCTGCGATTGGTTATTACGCCTTTTTTAATCAGCTCCATCATGGAGTCGGTGATCATTTCACTGTGAATGCCTAAATCTTTGTGGTTGCCCAGGTAGCGCAGCACTGCATCGCACATTTTGCCAACACCAATTTGAATGGTGGCACCATCTTCAACCAATAAAGACACATACTGGCCAACGCGCTCGGTAACGGTGTCCAACTTTACTGCCGGCATCTGTGCAAGGGGTTGTTCGGCATATAAATAAGCACTGATTTGATCTTTATGAATAAACGACTGTCCATAGGTGATCGGCATTGACAGGTTTACCTGAGCAATAACTTTTTTTGCTGCTTTTGCAGCCGCTGAAACAATATCAACAGAGACACCAAGCGAGTGATATCCGTGTTCGTCAGCCGGACTAACCATTATCAGCGCTGCATCCAAGGGTAATATGCCATCGCTGAATAATGAGGGAATATCGGACATAAAACAGGGGGTATAGTCGGCGCGGCCTTCTGCTACCGCACGGCGTACCTGTTCTCCACCAATAAATAAGGCATTAATTTTAAACAGTTGCTGGTGCTCTGGTTCTGCCCACTTATTATCTGACAAGGAGTACACCTGCACTATTTCAATATCGTGCAGTTGTTTGGCGTTAGTGATTAAATCGTTAATCAGCAAGGTGGGTGTGGCGGCATGTGAGCCAATAAAAATACGATCGCCAGATTTTAACAACTGCTGCCAGTTTAGTTTTTCCGGATCTTTTGCCACTGTTAGGCTCCGTTTGGCTCATGTGTAACTGATTGATACCAGTGTAACGTAAAAAGGCGACAGTATTGCAGTCGCCTTTAGTCTAGTTGACCACGCTTTCGATATTATATCTGCCAGCGCAAACCAACCATGGCAACATAGGGGTCAATATTGACATCAACACTTTGCACTGTGCTGCCATTTACTTGTACCCGGCCTGTGGTATCAATGTCTATTTTGCTTAACATTAAATGCAGGCCAAGATTGTCAGTAAAACTAATGTTTATCCCTGCTTGTAAAGCCAAACCAAAAGAGTTTTTTAGTTTTAAATCGACTACGTCATTTGGGCCTGTAACATTTAACGCAGAAAGAGCGCCTTCAAGCTCAGTGTCAGTTTGGCTATCAAAGAAAACTGTGTAGTTCAGGCCCACGCCAACAAAAGGATCGAATGTAGCGTTTGCTGGCATAAAGTGATATTGCGCCAGCAACGTTGGTGGTAAATGTTTAGTGCTGCCTACTTTTAAACCGTCAATGGCTGAACCTTTAACAGCAATGTCGTGGCTAAATGGGGTTGCAGCAATTAGCTGCACTGACCACTGTGGTGTAAATTGGTAGTCTACCGTCAGGCCTAATTGAGTATTTGAATTAACACCTACTGCTGTAGAACCCGTTGGCAAACCGGCAACTTGTTCAATGACATTTAAGCTGCTACTGCTGTCGTCAGGTGCGACGCTGATAGCGCCGACGTTTATTGCAAAATATGCCAAAGCTGGTGCTGAAGCCAGCACTGTAACTAAAGTAAGGCAGGATATCGTTTTTTTCATAACACTCTCCACAGATAAGTTCTGCGTAGATTGTCTGCTTTTGGCGATGATAAATATTGGTCTGGATCAATAAAAACGGGGCTGAATTAATATTCAGCCCCGTAATTTGTTTTGCATCAATAAAATAACACCTAATCGATACTTCTAGCCTGGCGTTCCGACGTTCTAGCCGTAGTTTGACGGGAAGGGGACTCTCGTTGCGCACGGTGTGTCACTGCTTTTGGCTCAGCAGCGCTTTGCACCTGACGCTGTGGTACCGCCGGAGTGCGATACTGAGGCTCTTGCCGAGGAGTTACGCGCTGTTGTGTTTGAGCCGTATCGCGCTGGCGTAACTGTTCAGTGCTGGCGGCTCTTGTAGTAACCGGTTCCCTAACCATTCGCTGGTCGCGTAGAGGCTCATTCAAACGTTGCTGGGCTTTTTGCCGCTGCTCATCACGGTTATTGTTAGCATGTACTTTCTGCTCATCATACTTGCTGCGTTGCTGGCGCAGGGTCTCATTGCGCTGGCGTGCATCACCATCGCCAATTCGCTGTTCGCGTTTTAGCACGGTAACTTGTTCGGCAGTTTTACGTTGATACTGTTGTTTGTGTTCACGCACCGACACATCACGATCATTGCGAGTGTGCCGTACTGCAGTACTTTTCGTTTCGCGTGTAGGCTGGCGGTAACCATAACCGGCATTATAATCGCGGTTTAAACGTTCATGCCGGTAGTGTACGCCGCGACGGTGTTCGGTGTTGTGGTGCCAGCGACGGGCATCCGTATAATGTTTATGGCGTTTGGGGTAATACCGTGGCGGTGTGCGATAGTAATTGTGTTGAACGATCACATGGCGTTGACGCCAGTCGAATATGCCAAAATAGAACCAGGGACGAACGTTGACACTTACACCCCAATAAAATGGACTATTACGATAGTATGCGCCTGCTGTGTGCCAGTATACCGGCGGGTGAAAAGGCCACCACCAGTTACCATAAACAACACGAGTATCATATACCGGCACATACACGACTTCTTGACGTGCCGGTTCTATAATGATGATTTCGCGTTCACGTTCTACCACAATGTGTTGGTTATCATCTAGCGCGCCATTGTCATACGCTTTTTGCCGCAGGGTTTGAATGCTGGCAAGAACGGTGGTTTCATCGGCTAAGAAAGCCTCACCCAGTTGTTCGGTCCAGTCTAAATCATCACTGAGCCGTGTCAGTAGCTGTGGAAATGCCACCAAAGCTTTAACACTTGGGTCCCAGCCTTTATCTTCAACCGCGTTTACAGCGTCTTCACCCGTTAGATTAGGGTTCGCTTTTACCCAACGTGATGCTTGCACCACTTCAAGTGGATAAGTTGCCGCAATCAGTACGTGGGTTAATACGGTATCAGGATACAACGCAACAGGTGCGAGCATCTGATCCAGTTCTGCTTGAGTTAAAGCGTCTTCATTGGCTAGTGCAATGCTCGCTGTGCTAAGCAGAATTAAAACAGCGGCTAGTAGCCGGCTTACTTGCAGCATGAAATTTTTCATCTTGCTATCCTCAGTTTCACCGTCAGGGTATTGTTGCGCTGATGGCTTTTTGAACACTGTATAGCTTATAGGGGGCTGGGGCTGAATTGAAACTGAACTTTACGTAACCTTTACATTAAAGCACTGGCAGTATTTTCTGCCAGTGCTGGTTTATAAGAATAGAAGTGAAGAAGGAGGTTAGTCGATATAGCGTGCTTTTTTATTCGCTTTTAACATCGTCATATCAACCAGCACCAAGCCATCAACGCAGTTAGCGAAATCAGGATCCGTGCCGAAGGCTAAAAACTTCACGCCGCCAGGTTCACATAACTCACTGTATTGTTTATACAGTGTGGGCACGCTAACGCCCATATTGGCCAGTAAATGTTTTAACTGGGTAAAATCGCCAAGGTAGTTATTGCCACAAAAGTGTTGTTGCAGCTCAGTGAGTACCGCCTGTGGTAGCTGATAAGGCTGTTTTGATACGGCGGCACAGCTTGGATCACTAAAGTACAAACTGTAAAAATACACCATCAAATCACGTGCTGCCTGCGGATAGCTATGTGACAAACTCACGCCACCAAATAAATAGCGTATATCCGGGTTACGCTTTAAGTATGCGCCAATGCCATACCATAAGTATTCTAAGCTACGTTTACCCCAATATCGGGGTTGAACAAAGCTGCGTCCAAGCTCTAGCCCCGCATCTAAATAAGGCTTCATACTGCTGTCGAATTGAAACAAAGATGCGGTATAAAGCCCTGTTAAACCGTGCTTTGCAATAATATTGCGGGTGTTAGCAAAACGGTAGGCGCCAACAATTTCCAGATCATCTTTATCCCATAAAATAAGCTGTTCATAGTAGCTGTCAAAGCGGTCGATATCACGGCGTAACCCACTGCCTTCGCCCACGGCTCTAAATGCAAATTCTCTCAGGCGGCCAATCTCCCTTAAAACAGGAGAGCTTTGCTGATGTTGATAAAGATAAATCTGTTTACCGTCGGCGGTTTCGCCCAGCAACTCGCAGTTCTCTACCGCTTTTTTAAGCACTATCCGTTCTTCCGGATGAGCAATGGCACTTTGGGTAGTAAAAAGCGGCGGCTTATCTTTGGCCAGACGATACAAATGTTTTTTAAATAACTTAACTTTGGCCTGGGTTTCCAATGCTAAATTAGCAAAAGCGTCATAAGGGATTTGCTCGCCAATACGTATTTCGAGTTTTTTGCGCTGCTGCTTAAACATTTCCTGCACCAGCAACATGGTTGCCAGCGGCTTGTACAGCATAGAAGCGCCATAGAATAGTGCCGAATTTCGGCCATCAATAAATACGGGTAAAATGGGTGCTTTAGCATTGCTGGCAAAACGTAGGAAGCCGTTATGCCACTTACCGTCCCGAATGCCATCTGGGCGCAGCCTGGATACTTCGCCTGAAGGGAACAAGACTAATGCGCCTTCTGCGGCTAAATGCTGCTGAATATTATCCAGCGCACGCCGTTCAGTACCCCCCTGCATATTATTTACCGGTAGCAATAAGTTGTGCAGTGGCTTTAGCGCCATGAGTAGCTGATTAGCAACAACTTTTACATCTGGCCGAATATCGCTTACCAGCTTTAGTAAGGCTAAGCCGTCCAGCGAACCTATTGGGTGATTGGCAATAATAACGATGCGGCCAGACGAGGGTATGCGTTCTATTTCGTTATCGCGTACGGCATAGCGAAAATTAAAGTAATCCAGTACCTGCTCAACAAATTCTAACCCTTGTAAATGCGGGTAGCGTTCAGCAAAGTGGATAAAATCCTGTTCATGCAACAACCGGCGCAAGGCACCTTTTACCGGCTTATAAAGCCAGGGCTTGCTGGTTAGCCCGGGAAGGTTTTGTGAAAGCACTTGTTCAACATTGATCATACTTAGCTCCGGTAGCACTGCAATAGGCTGCAGTCAGGCTAATGGTGTTGTATGACAGTCAGGTGTCTTTTTTATGGCAGTTTGTGGAAATTTCAGGCAGCCTTTTTACTGTTACCCGTTAGCGGAAGACCAGCAATTATCTCGGCTTGTTCTGTCCAATGATACAACGCCAGACAGCCATCTAACTGTTCAACTAAGGCCGTGCAGCTGTCAATCCAGTCTCCATCATTACAATAGATAATACCCTGTTGTAGCCGAATTTCGGGGTGATGGATATGGCCGCATACCACGCCATCAAAACCCCCACGTTTGGCTTTGGCGATAGCCGCATCGCGATAACGGGCAATAGCATTTTGTGCGCCAGGGACTTTACTTTTAATGTAAGCGGCAAGACTAAAATAACTGCCACCGGTAAGACGACGCAGCCGATTATACCAACGGTTTAAAAATAGCAGCAAATCGTAGAGATTATCGCCAAGCCAGGCTTGGGCGCGGCCAAAATTCACCTCTTTGTCAAATTCATCACCATGAAGTAGTAGCAATTTTTTGCCTTGTGCTGTGGTATGGCTACCACGTAGTGCAATATGAATATTGCCAAAGCGTTTCCCGGCGTAAAGCCGCATTGCTTCATCATGGTTACCAGGGATATACACGATTTTGACGCCTTGTTCGGCTTTATCCAGCAAACAACGCACAATTTTATTCTGGCTTAATGTCCAATGAACTTGTTTACGCATAGCCCAGAGATCCACGATATCGCCCAGCAGGTAAATGGTATCGGCCTTAGCTTGCTCAAGAAAGTTAAGCAGATAATCAGCCTGGCAGTCTTTACAGCCCAGATGTACGTCAGATAAAAAGATAGTGCGGCAGTTCAGCATCAGTCTGTACCATGTTATCTTTGAACCGTTCCAGCATTACTGTTGGCTGTGTCAACGGTATGACGCATTTTTGACGTTTTGGTGACCTATGAGCCTTGCCCTGATCATCCCTGATCGTAAATTAGATGACTTACGCCTGCGTTTGGCGAATTTGCTATCCGATACCCACATTGAAATCTGGCCCCAAATCGCTGAGCCTGACACGGTTGATTTTGCCGTCGTGTGGAAGCAGCCACATGGCAGCCTGGCCTGCATGAAAAACCTAAAAGCTATTCAATGTTTTGGTGCGGGCGTTGATGCTATCTTGTCAGATCCCGAGTTGCCAGCCTTGCCCATAGCCCGCATTGTAGATCCAACGCTAACCGACACCATGGTGCGTTACCTGGATGGGGTGGTAAATTACTATCGGCTAAGGTTGGATCAGTTTAGTGCTCAGCAGTTGCAACGAGTTTGGAAAGCGAAAAGTCCCAGAAAATTTAGCACTATTTGTGTGTTAGGGCTGGGTGAATTAGGTGCTGCCGTCGCACAGCATTTTGTTCAACTGGGTTATAGCGTTCATGGGTGGTCTCGAGGCCGCAAAGCGCTAGACAACATTGTCTGCCATTTTGGTGATGATGGCTTAGCTGCTGCAGTGGCAACCGCCGATATTGTAATTTGTTTACTGCCATTAACGCCTGCTACAGAAAACCGGATAAATACAGCGTTTTTTCAACAGCTCAAAGAGGGTGCGGTATTTATTAATGTGGCACGCGGCGCCATAGTCGATGATGACGCCTTGCTGGAGGCGCTGGATAGTGGCCAGTTACAAGCAGCTTGTCTTGATGTCTTTCGGCAAGAACCGTTGCCCAAGCATCATCCGTTTTGGCAGCATGCTGGCATTATGATCACACCACACGTTTCTGCCGTGACAAACGTGAATACGGCGGTGGCACAGATTGCTGAAAACTATCGGCGTAGTATGCGCGGCGAAATGATGCTGAATCTGGTAGATATTAAGCGGGGCTATTAATATGTCGACAAACGATACAATCGAAATTACCACCTGGTTTTTGCAGTTTGATGCAGATATCCCCTCACACGTGGCGTGGCCTGACAAGGTGCAGTTGGTAGAGGCAGAAATAGCTAGCCCAGAATTAAATCAATTTATGTTTCGCACCGTTGGCGGGCCTTGGCGTTGGTTTAGTCGGCTAAGCTGGACTTATCAGCAATGGCTGCAGTATTTAACACAACAACAAGTACGTACCTGGCTGTTGTGGGTAAAAGGTACCCCAGCGGGGTATGTTGAATTGCTAAAGCATGACGATGGCAGTGTTGAAATTAAATTTTTTGGTTTGTTGCCTCAGTTTATCGGGCAAGGATTAGGCCAGCCTTTAGCACAGGCCGCCGTGATGCTTGCGGCACAATGGCAGGCAACAAAAATATGGCTGCATACCTGTTCTGCGGATCATCCTTCTGCGTTAAAAAATTATCAACGAGCAGGGTTTACTTTGACCCATAGTGAAACAACGCAAGAGGCATTACCGCAGTTAACTGATGGCCGCGTGCTTGCGGCAGATTTTGTTTATTCAGCTTTGGCGTATTATGCTGAAAATGCTGGTTAAATATACAGTTATTGTAACTTTATTACAATTTAACTACACTCTGTACCGGCTTAAGATAATTTAAGCCAAGCTACTAAATAAAATAATAAAATGTGTTTTGAGGTTTATTATGAGTAAAGCGTCCAATCGTGGTTTTGGCTTTACCGCAATCGCTGTTGTTGTATGTTTAATGGCGTTATCGGCATTTTTAACCAAAGCCGAAGCTGTCTGCCTTTTGTGTGGATAGCAGGAACCGAATCTGGTCAAATGGATTGACCTAAATTCAAGGGGTCTTTACTGTGAACGCGGTACCGGCCCCTTGATGTTTTAAGTGACTAGCGTTTGCTATGTCGTTCCCGATTCTCTCTTTTTTGTTCAGAATTTTTCTGTAAAAGTACATAAATAGCTGAATAACCGCCATGTTGTTTTTGCGCCGTATTACACGCTAAAACGATCGGTATTTGAGGTAGCCATTTAAACACGTAGCTACGTAAAATAGCTGGATGAGGCTTACTGTTTCGTCCCATACCGTGATGAATTAATAAGGTACGAATACCGCGTCTGTGGCAGTCTTCAATGAAGAAAAAGAGTTCACGACGTGCATCGGCCAGTGTTTTGCCAAGCAAGTTTAGCGTAGCATCCAGCTGATATTTTCCTAAGCGCAGATTGCGATAAACGCCATCCTGAACCCCATCTTTCTTGTAGGTAAACGGCTCATCGGGTTTGACTAAGTCAACATATTCCATGCTGAGATAGTTAGCGTCGTATTCCATCTCCTGTTCTGCTGCTTTACGTCTGGCTTGTTGAGCCAAGGTTGGACTGAATTCACCTGGCTCCAGCAATACCTCATCTTGTGACAGAGGTTTAACACCAGACATCTCTTGCAGAAACATGTCTATGTCATCGTTTTGCATTCTGGATACTCTTATCTTAGCGGGTCAATAATTATAACCCGCTTAAAGACGAGACAAAAGAAGTAAGCCGCTGTTACTCCGCTTCAGTCGTCAACGAACGAGCCGGAATAGCCGACTGCTGACTTGCTTTTTCCGCTCGTCGGGCTTTTGCGAAGTGTAATAAGTAATAAGCATTAATTAATAATACTAATAAATTAGA
This sequence comes from Rheinheimera baltica DSM 14885, assembly GCF_000425345.1. Taxonomy (GTDB): domain Bacteria; phylum Pseudomonadota; class Gammaproteobacteria; order Enterobacterales; family Alteromonadaceae; genus Alishewanella; species Alishewanella baltica. The sequence goes on from NZ_AUDG01000019.1 coordinate 29,210, forward strand.
AATCACACCTTGTGGAATAGCGATATGGCTGTAATAAACAAAGAGCAGGCTGCATCCTACTAAAGTGGCGAGGCGTAGCCAAAAAACGTCTTTAATAAAAAACGCACCAATACAGATTGTTAAACCAATCCAGCTAATAATGTCGAACACGATATGTTCCATGGTGCGTTTCCAATTGCTTGTCTGACCAAAATTTGTGCGCATTATGCTGATCTGAATTAGCTTGCTCAACTGAGTAATTTTACCGCATTCAGATTAGTTAAATTGATGCATTAAATCAAAGCTTGCGCTGCTGGTTAAAAAGTGTTCTACACTTAGTTGGAGCTAAACATGGAGGGTAGATTATGTTGCCTGGAAAAGTGTACGAAGTGTTACCTTATGCATATGTCGGATTAGGCTTGGCACTCTGTTGATGTTCGATTCTTGGCTGGCTATATTGCCAGGACTTTATATCGCAGCCGCAGGTGCAGTGATTTGGATATTACGCTCTAATAATCGTCGTTCAGATGTAAAAAACGCTAATGAGAAATACGGCGGAGTACTGCCTTTCTGGCTTTATGAAATGCTACCATTTAGCTATTGCTCGGCTGCACTGTTACTATTTGTTAGTAGCGAAAATACATACGCTTATCCATTTGCTATGTTGATGCTAGTAATTGGAATGCACGTGTGGATGCTTCGTGTAAGTTCTCGCAAACATCAGCGGCCTGTTTTGGTAAAAAGATACAGACCACTGCATCATCGGATCTAAATTATTTTCTCAGATCAATTTGACTATTGGCTATCGTCGTTATTGTCGTTAGCCAAACTTGTAGATTTTGCTGCAGCTTAGCTGGGTCGATTTTATCCAGAGTGTCATTTGGTGTGTGATGATAGTCGAAGTAATCTGTGCCATCCTGTTGCAGGCTAACAACTGGCACGCCTTGGGCTTTGAGAACAGAAATGTCTGGTCCACCGGAAGCGGTGTTATCACCCATTGTTACTCCAAAAGGTGCCAGCTTTTCTTGTAGTTTTCGACCAAATGCTAAGGACTTTTCACCAAAACCGGTATCTAGCCGCCAGATAAGCCCAGCGCCAAAATCTGATTCAGAAGCAAATACATGGTTAGATAAGTTGGCAGCATGCTTGGCGGCATAGGCGCGGGCACCTATTAAGCCACCTTCTTCGTTACCAAATAACACAACACGCACGGTGCGCTCTGGGCGCGCTTGTTGTTTCAATAGGGCAGCAGTGGCCATAACTATGCCGACACCAGCACCGTCATCCAGCGCGCCGGTACCTTCATCCCATGAGTCAAGGTGAGCACCAATTAATACGATTTCTTCCGGGTACTTACTACCAGTAATCTCGGCAATCACATTATAGCTGGTGACGGTACCGGGCAATTTGTTTTGCATGTTAAGTTGCAAGCTAATCTCTGGTTTAAGTTTCAGCATTTTAGCCAGTTGCAACGCGTCAGGTACTGATATAGCAGCTGCCGGGATACGTTCTACTTCATCACTGTAGCGCATCATTCCGGTATGGGCAAAACGATTAATGCTGGTTCCAACCGAGCGAATAACAATAGCTTTAGCACCAAGTTTGGCTGCTTCAATGGCACCTGTTGCGCGAGCACCGACGACAGCACCATAAAAACTGCCGAGCTTATCTTTGCCCATGCCTTTGTTAATAAATACAATTTTGTTTTTAACTTGGGCCGGTGCTGCGGCTTTCAGTTGTTCCAGACTGTCAAACATGACAACTTGCGCGTTAATGCCATCAACTGGAGTGGCAATGGAGCCTCCAAGCGCAGTGACGACCAAACTTTGTTTGAACGGCGCGCTGACAGTTAAACTTGCCTGACCACGCTCCCAGTATTGCATGTTGAACGGTTCGGTCCAGACTTTGTCATACCCCAACTGGTTAAATTTTTGCTCAGCCCAGGCGACGGCACGTGCATCTGCTTCGCTGCCAGCAAGACGCTGGCCCACTTCTACCGTGAGTGATTCTGTTAGTTGATAGGCCAGATTGTGGTCCAATATCAGGTCATTTGCCGCGACATTTAGGCTCAGTGCCGCTGTAAGAGTAGTTAGCCAGCATTTCATCTTTTTACTGTGTCCCGTTATTGCTAAATTAGTTATGACTTTAACACCTTTTTACTTTGGTTCTACAATAACAACCGGTAGAAGTGTGTATTTGTCCGATGGAATGAATTCAGTCATTAAGGATACGTGTATGGCAGTAAGGCCGCTCAGTGTGCAGGTCGTTAAAACGTTATTCTTTGTTAAATAAGAATGATTATATTGTCGATTTGTCCTTAAATCGGTAAGATTAGGCATCACGAAAGACAGAGTCAGGCGTAATGAATTTACAAGATATGCTGGAAAACTCGGCAAAAGCCGTGAAGTTGCTTAAAGCGGTGTCGAATGAGCGACGTTTACTTATTCTTTGTCACTTATTAGAAGGTGAGTTGTCAGTAGGTGAAATGAATCAAAAGCTTGAATTGAGTCAGTCTGCTTTGTCGCAACATTTGGCGTTATTACGCAAGCATAAGTTGGTTAAAACGCGTAAGGCAGCACAAACGGTATATTACAGCCTGCAGAGTAAAGAAGCAGAAGAGTTGATTGCCTTGCTGCACAAGTTGTATTGCTCAGATCCGATAAACTAACAACAACAAAAAAGCCGGCGTAAGCCGGCTTTTTTGTTGTAACTGGTGTCTTAAGCTGCGCTTAATGCTTTAACATGTGCATTTAAACGAGCTTTATGACGTGCTGCTTTGTTCTTGTGGATCAGACCTTTAGAGGCCATACGATCCAGAACAGGCACCATTTTCTTGAATGCTTCAGTTGAAGCAGTTACGTCAGCAGTTAATACCGCCGCGTAGGTTTTCTTAATGAAAGTACGCATCATTGAACGTTGACTAGCGTTTTGCTGACGACGTTTTTCTGATTGAATTGCGCGCTTCTTAGCAGACTTAATGTTAGCCAAGGTAACACTCCTAAAAAACTAAACCGGACCCATCAAAGGCCGCATAATATGCCTATTTAATGGCCCGTTGTCAAATGCTTTAACGGTAAAGTTACAGATTTTAATCTGTGAACCTACTGGTAATCAGTTGTCATAACAAGGCAAAATAGCGACTTCATTATATAAGGACATATCAGTGTCAGCAAAGTTATTAAAATCAGGCCTTATCGTCAGTGCTATGACATTGATTTCGCGAGTATTAGGTTTGGTGCGGGATGTGGTAGTTGCCAACTTTATTGGTGCTGGCGCTGCGGCTGACGTGTTCTTTTTTGCTAATCGGATACCCAACTTTTTACGCCGTTTGTTTGCCGAAGGTGCTTTTTCACAGGCATTTGTGCCGGTGTTGGCTGAAGTTAAAGCCAAACACGGTGATGATGCTGTGCGCGAATTGCTGGCTAAAGTAGCCGGAACCCTGGGGGTTATTGTGACCCTAGTGACATTGTTTGGCGTGATAGCTTCACCGATTCTTACCATGTTATTTATGACGGGTTGGTTTATTGAATGGCTAAATGATGGCCCCGAAGCGCATAAGTTCGAGCTGGCCAGCCTGATGCTGAAAATTACCTTTCCATATCTTTGGTTTATTAGTTTAGTCGCGTTGTCTGGCGCGGTACTCAATACCTATAATCGTTTTGCAGTAGCCGCCTTTACGCCAGTATTCCTGAACATTGCCATTATTGCCTGTGCTTTATTTATGGCGCCAACGTTAAGCGAGCCTGCGCTGGCGTTAGCCTGGGGCGTATTTATTGGCGGTGTGGTGCAATTGTTGTTTCAATTACCGTTTTTAGCCAGAGCCGGCTTGTTAGTGTGGCCAAAGTGGGGCTGGCGCGATGACAACGTAGTGAAAATACGCAAATTAATGCTGCCGGCGTTATTTGGCGTGTCAGTTAGTCAGATCAATTTGTTATTAGATACGGTTATCGCTTCGTTTTTGCTTACAGGCGCCGTGAGCTGGCTCTATTACTCTGACCGCCTAATTGAGTTTCCACTGGGATTATTCGGTATTGCTATCGCAACAGTGATTTTGCCAAATTTGTCGCGTCACCATGCAAATGAAAATACCCTGCGTTTTAGCCAAACACTGGATTGGTCTCTGCGCTTTGTTGCGTTATTTGGTATACCGGCAATGGCAGGTTTAATCGTGCTGGCGCAGCCGATAATTGCGCTACTGTTTATGCGCGGCGAATTTTCGCAAAATGATGTGTTAATGGTGTCGTACAGTTTAATTGCCTACAGCACCGGTTTGCTTAGCTACATGCTGATAAAAGTGCTGGCACCCGGCTTTTACGCGCGCCAGGATATAAAAACGCCGGTACGCATTGGCATTATTGCCATGGTGGCGAATATGGTATTTAACCTCATGTTAGCGCCTTTTTTAAGCTATGTCGGTTTGGCGTTAGCAACAGCAATGTCTGCCAGTTTAAATGCATTTTTATTGTATCGTGGTTTAAAACAGGTTGGGGTGTACCAACTAAGTAAAGCTAGCATGCTATTTTTGCTGAAATTGCTGATAGCGAGTAGCCTGATGGCCGCGGTGCTGTATTGGTATACACCAACACTGACTGATTGGGTGCAACTTAGTTTAACTGTTCAGGTTTGGCGTTTGAGTACACTGTGTGTGCTGGCAGTTGTCGCGTATTTTGCGCTGTTATGGGTGTTAGGTGTACGTTTGCAACATTTTAAAGCCAATTCTGTTGCTGAAAGCAATTGATTAAGTGGTTATAATGCGCGGTTTATAAGCAGCAGTTAAATATGGCAGGCATGGAGTTAATTCGCGGATTACATAATATTCAGCCTCAGCACCGCGGTTGCGTTCTCACTATTGGTAACTTTGATGGGGTGCATCTTGGGCATCAGGCAGTATTAGCGAAAGTGGTTGCTATTGCTAAGCAAAAGCAACTGCCCTCATGTGTCATGCTGTTTGAGCCGCAACCACTTGAGGTATTTGCTGGTACAGCGGCGCCTGCGCGATTAAGTCGTTTTCGCGAAAAGTACACGGCGTTGGCACAGCTTGGTATTGATCGTTTGCTGTGCGTTAATTTTACAGCCGCTTTTGCAGCACAACAGCCACAGCAATTTATTCAGCAATTGTTGTTAAAGCAGCTAGGCGTTGAACATCTTATTGTTGGTGATGACTTCCGCTTTGGTAAAAACCGTAGTGGTAGTTTTGACCTGTTAGCGCTGGCGTCAGTGCAGCATCAGTTTGGGCTGTGTAACACATCCAGCCTGATTATGGCTGAGCAACGTATTAGCAGTACATTAATACGCCAAGCGTTGGCCGAGGACAACCTGGTGTTAGCAACGCAAATGTTAGGCCGGCCATTTTCACTTACCGGCCGGGTACGGCATGGCCGTAAGTTAGGCCGTGACTTGGGTTTCCCTACGGCAAATGTGTTTTTGTACCGGCGTAAGCTGCCTGTAGCGGGTGTATATGCGATAACGGCAAATACGGTGTTTGGTCGTTTTTATGGCGTAGCAAATATTGGCAATCGGCCTACGGTGCAGGGGCAACGACAGCAACTTGAAGCACATTTGCTCGATTTTAAAGGCGATTTATACGGTAGCCAAATTGAAGTACAGCTGCGGCATAAGCTTCGGCCAGAACAACGCTTTGATGGCCTTGAGGCACTGCAACAACAAATTGCTGCGGACGTAACAGCAGCAAAATTATTTTTTCAGCGTAATGCTTTATTTGAAGCAAGCGCAACTACTGATAAGACGGAACAGAACGGATGAGCGACTACAAGCATACCCTTAATTTGCCTGAAACGGCTTTTGCGATGCGCGCCAATCTGGCGCAGCGTGAGCCGCAAATGCTGGCAAAATGGACCGAAGCAGACTTATACGGCAAGATCCGTGCAGCAAAAAAAGGCAAGAAGAGCTTTATTTTGCATGACGGCCCGCCATACGCCAACGGCAATATCCATATTGGGCATGCAGTTAACAAAATTCTAAAAGACATTATTGTTAAAGCGAAAACGCTGTCAGACTTTGATGCGCCTTATGTGCCAGGTTGGGACTGCCATGGTTTGCCAATAGAATTAGTCGTTGAAAAGAAATATGGCAAACCGGGTACTAAATTAACCGCGGCAGAGTTTCGACAAAAATGCCGTGAGTATGCGGCAACACAAATTGATGCTCAGCGTACAGACTTTATCCGCTTAGGTGTGTTCGGTGATTGGCAGAATCCATACCGTACGATGGACTTTGACTTTGAGGCCAATATTATTCGTTCGTTGGGTAAAATCATCGACAATGGTCACTTACAACAAGGCTTTAAGCCGGTTCATTGGTGTACCGACTGCGCCTCTGCGTTAGCTGAAGCTGAAGTGGAATATCAAGATAAAGTCTCACCTGCTATCGACGTGCGTTTTGCCTTGGTTGACGAGACAGCAGTAGACCGCTTTGACCATCCTGAAGAAAAACGCGGTAATGGCAAGGTGTCTGTGGTGATCTGGACAACGACGCCCTGGACGATACCCGCCAACCGTGCCATTGCGTTAAATGCTAAGTTGGATTATAGCCTGGTTCAGGTAGAGCAAGGGCCAAACGGTGCTGAGCGGTTAATTATTGCTACCGATTTAGTACAAGATGTTATGGCGCGTGCAGGTATTGAACATTATCACACCTTAGGTTTTGCTAAAGGTATAGCGCTTGAGTTGGTGCAGGTTAGGCATCCGCTGTATGACTTTACTGTGCCACTGATTATGGGGGAGCATGTAACCACCGAATCCGGTACAGGTTGTGTACACACTGCGCCCGGCCATGGTCAGGAAGACTTTATCGTTGGTAAATTGTATAACCTTGAAGTGGCTAATCCCGTTGGTGCGAATGGGGTTTATTTACCTGATACGCCACTGTTTGCTGGTCAGCACGTGTTTAAGGCTAATGACTCTGTCGTTGAAGCGCTTAACGCAGCAGGGGCTTTGCTGGTGCATAAAGCTTACAAACATAGCTATCCTCATTGCTGGCGCCACAAAACACCTATTATCTTTCGTGCCACGCCGCAATGGTTTATCAGTATGGATAAACAGGGTTTGCGCAGTCAATCTTTAGAACAAATCGGCCAAACGCGTTGGATACCAGATTGGGGCCAGCAGCGTATTGAAAAAATGGTTGCCGGGCGCCCGGACTGGTGTATTTCACGGCAGCGTACCTGGGGTGTCCCTATTGCGTTGTTTGTCGATAAAGACACGGGGGCTTTACACCCGAATACTGCTGCGTTGATGGAGCAAGTTGCACAGTTGGTAGAAAAAGAGGGTATTCAGGCTTGGTTTGACTTAGCCGCTGAAACCCTACTGGGCGCTGATGCAGAACAATATGTTAAGGTAAGTGACACCCTAGACGTTTGGTTTGATTCTGGCGTTACCCATGCTTGTGTCGTGGGCGCACGAGCTGAATTCGGCGGTGCCGAGCAGGCCGATTTGTATCTGGAAGGTTCAGATCAGCACCGAGGCTGGTTTATGTCGTCATTAATGACGGGCGTAAGCATTAACCATAAAGCGCCTTACAAGCAGGTGTTAACCCACGGCTTTACCGTTGATGGTGATGGCCGCAAAATGTCAAAATCGCTTGGTAATGTGGTGTCGCCACAGGATGTAATGAACAAACTTGGCGCAGATATCTTGCGTTTGTGGGTGGCAACCACTGACTATACCTCAGAGATGACGGTATCAGATGAAATTTTAAATCGCGCTGCTGATAAGTATCGCCGTATTCGTAATACTGCACGTTTTTTACTTGCAAACCTGAACGGTTTTAATCCGGCAACGGATGCTGTTCCGTTTGAGCAAATGGTTGAATTGGACTTGTGGGTAGTAAGCCGTGCAGCCAAATTGCAACAAGAAATTGTTGATGCCTATGACAATTACCAGTTCCATCAGGTCAGCAGTAAGCTAATGAACTTCTGTACGGTCGAGCTTGGCAGTTTCTACCTGGATGTGATTAAAGACCGGCAATACACTGCGCACACTGATGGTTTAGCTCGTCGTTCCTGTCAAACGGCGCTTTATCACATTGCACAAGCAATGGTGCGTTGGATGGCACCTATTATGAGCTTTACTGCTCAGGAAATCTGGCAGGCGCTTCCGGGTGAGCGTGATGAGTTTGTCTTTACCGATGTTTGGTATAGCGGTTTTGCCGGCATACCGGCAGGTAAATTTGATGATGCATTTTGGCAGCAACTGCTGCAGGTTCGCGATGAAGTAAACAAAGTACTTGAAGCGGCACGTCGGGAAGAAAAAATTGGTGCATCACTGCAAGCCGAAGTGACGTTATACGCGTCTAGTCAGCTTGCAGCAAATTTAGCTAAATTAGGCGACGAGTTGCGGTTTGTATTAATTACTTCAACAGCCAATGTTAGCACTGATAACGCACCTATAGATGCGGTAAAAACTGAACTGACTGGGTTAAGTGTTCAGGTAATTGCTTCAGCTGGCGCTAAGTGTGAACGTTGTTGGCACCATCGTCAGGATGTTGGCGTTAATACCGCGCATCCGGGTTTATGCTTGCGTTGTATCGACAATGTTGAAGGTGATGGCGAATTGCGGGCTTTTGCATAATGACGCTATTTAAAGATACAGGCTGGCGACTATGGTGGCTAATGCTGTTGCTGGTATTGGCTGACCAACTGACAAAGCAAGTGGTTATCGCCAATATGCAACTGTTTGAGTCAATTGAACTGTTGCCGTTTTTTAACTTTACCTATGTCAGGAATTACGGTGCGGCATTCTCTTTTTTAAGTGATGCCGGAGGCTGGCAGCGTTGGTTTTTCACGTTTATAGCAGTGGCTATCAGTTGTGTGCTAGCGGTATGGTTGGCGCGTAATAACAAAGAACAGCTCAAGTTGAATTTAGCGCTTAGCCTAGTGTTGGCAGGGGCTATTGGTAACCTTATTGATCGCAGCGTTTATGGTTACGTAATAGACTTTTTGCATGTCTATTATCAGAACTGGCACTATCCGGCATTTAACATAGCTGACTCAGCTATCTGTATTGGTGCAGGATTATTGATTTGGGACAGTTTTAGTAGTAACGAGGTGAAAAAATGACAGACGTAGTAATCGGCGCTAAAAGTAGCGTTATTTTTCACTTTGACATTAAGTTATCCGACGGCAGTGCGGCAGAGAGTACCCGGGTACATAATAAGCCTGCTAAGCTGCAAATGGGTGATGGGAGTATTTCTCCAGCGTTTGAACTTGAGCTCACTGGCCTAAAAGCGGGAGACAAAAAAAACTTCACGCTGGCGCCAGAAGATGCTTACGGTATGCCAAACCCTGACAATATCTACTATGTTGATCGCAGTAAGTTCTCAGCTGATGCTCCAGCTAAAGCGGGAACGATTATTGGCTTTACCATGCCTGACGGTTCTGAAATGCCGGGTTTGGTGCGCGAAGTGGTTGGCGAGTCAGTGACAATAGATTTTAACCATCCTTTGGCCGGGCAAACATTGACCTTTAGCGTTGAAATTGTGCAGGTAAATTGAATATGGACATTTTGTTAGCGAATCCGCGTGGCTTTTGTGCCGGGGTAGATAGGGCTATTAGCATTGTTGAGCGTGCGTTAGAATTATACGAACCGCCAATATATGTGCGCCACGAAGTGGTACACAATAAGTTTGTTGTAGATGGTTTGCGTCGACGCGGAGCAGTGTTTGTTGATGAGCTAACCGAAGTGCCAGATGACAATATTGTTATTTTCAGCGCGCACGGTGTGTCGCAGGCCGTCCGCGAAACCGCCAGGCAACGCGGATTAAAAGTGTTTGACGCAACCTGCCCGCTAGTAACAAAAGTGCATATGGAAGTAACCAGAGCCAGCCGCAAAGGCATTGAATGCATTTTAATTGGTCATGCAGGACACCCTGAAGTTGAAGGCACCATGGGGCAGTATGATAACCCGGCTGGTGGCATTTACTTGGTTGAGTCAGCAGAAGACGTAGGCACATTACACGTTAAAAACCCAGAGCAGCTCTGTTTTAGCAGTCAAACGACGTTGTCAGTAGATGACACCGCGGATGTAATAGACGCGCTGCGTCAACGTTTTCCTGGTATTGAAGGGCCACGCAAAGACGATATTTGTTATGCCACACAAAATCGTCAGGATGCGGTGCGTGATTTAGCCAGCAAGGCCGATTTGTTATTGGTGGTGGGAGCTAAAAACAGCAGCAACTCAAATCGATTGCGCGAACTGGCTGATAAGATGGGCTGTAAAGCCTATTTAATTGATACGGCGAATGATATTCAGCAACACTGGCTAGACGGCGTGCAGGCGGTTGGCGTTACGGCTGGGGCTTCTGCACCTGAGGTACTAGTGCAGCAAGTGGTGAAACAGTTGCAGCAGTGGGGCGGTAAAACCGTCAGTGAGAACCCAGGACGGGAAGAAAACGTGGTTTTTGCGATTCCGGCGGAGCTTAGATAATTTGTTAATTTCATCAACGTGTTCATGTTTGTAAGTGTTGGGTGTAGTATTTCGATATAACTGTTAAAAAGAATGGCGTAATGCTTACCCAACTCTCCTTGCCCAAGTTGCAAATTCCTTTTCTATGTCATGGCCAGTTTATGGTCAGGGTGTTAGTGGTGTCTCAGGCCGTTGCTGTTGTGTTGGCTTTTGCCCCGGGTGTTTATGGCGACGTATGGGCTCGACTGGGTTTCATTAGTGTTTTTGTGCACTGGATTTCTATTATCACAACACTATGTTTATGTGCTGCGCGGCATAAGATTAACCAACTTAAGCCCATTAGCATAATTAGTGTGGTTTTGTGTATTTTTTTAACGCTAACTCTTATTGTTAGCGCAGTTGCATTTTCACTATTCAGCACGCTTTTTAATAGCATTAACCATGAAATGAGTGAGTTTTTGGCGAAAAACCTGATGGTTGCCTTTATTGTTGCCTTGGTTGCTGTGCAGTTTTTGATTGTGCATGCCGAGAAAAGCGAGCAATTAAACGCTCAAACCCATGCAGAACTAAACGCGTTACAAGCTAGAATACAACCGCACTTTTTATTCAATACTCTAAACACCGTAGCCGAACTTACACATATTGATGCTGATGCCGCGGAAAAATCGTTGTTGGCGTTATCAGCATTGTTTCGAGCTGCGTTGGATGTAGGAAAGCTGGTGCCATTGCAGACTGAACTGGAATTAGCTAAGCAATATTTGTCATTAGAACAGTGGCGGCTTGGGCGTCGAATGAACGTTAATTGGCAAATTCCTGATGCCTTACCCGCTATTCAGATCCCTGCTTTAACAATTCAGCCATTATTGGAAAACGCCATTAGATACGGCATTGAAAATAGTACAGAAGCCGGCAAACTGAATATCTTTTCTATAGAAAGCCGCAATGCACTAACAATAGTAATTACTAATCCATATTATCAAAGCATTAAAAGCAGTGGAGGAAATGGTATTGCTTTGGATAACATTCGCCAGCGTCTTATGCTGCAATATGGCAGCAGCGCAAGTTTAACCTTCGGTAATAGTGAAGGGTTGTATCGGGTTAAGCTTGTCATTCCAAAGTCTTAACGGAGTATAAATGCGAATTTTAATTGTCGATGATGAACCACTTGCCAGAGCAAGACTAAAGCGTTTAATCGCGGGGTATACAAACTACACCTGCATTGGTGAAGCAGAAACGGCGCAGCAGGCATTTGAATTAGTTGGTGCTCTACAGCCAGATGTTTTATTACTTGATATAGAGATGCCGCAGCAAGACGGGCTTAGCTTAGGCAAGCGCATTCTAGCGTTGCCCACGCCACCTGCTCTAATTTACGTTACTGCACATCCTGAATATGCGTTAGAAGCTTATCAGGCATCACCTGCAGATTACGTGTTAAAACCTGTGTCGGAACAAAGGTTGCTTAGTGCACTTGAGCGTGTTGGCAAGCAGACAAAAGCGCACATTGAAAAGAAGCAACAAGAAGCCAAATTTACTTTTATGCAAGGCGGCGTTTCTCGTAAAATCGCGATGAAAGATATTTTATATTTCACCGCTGAAGACAAATACGTTCGCATGGTATACCGCGATGGTGATGCATTGATCGAGCAAAGCTTGGCACACCTTGAAACATTAAAGCCTGAACTTTTTTTGAGAATTCATCGTCAGAATTTGGTCAATATCAGTTACATCCAGCGCCTGTACTTAATCGAAGGTCAGCATTGGATAACACTAAACCAAACAGATATAAAGTTAAAAGTTAGCCGACGGGCCGTGTCGTCTGTTAAATCTGCGGCAGTCATTTTGTGATAACTTACCATTCGTCGTTACAACTTACCGTTAATCAGTAAGCCTTGTACTTTCAATATCTGCTTCTATATATTAACCTGTGAAATTAAACTATTACAGCCTCAAAACACTAGTGGTATATAAATGAAAAGTCATATTACAAACAGGAGTTTGAACAAAGGGTTTACCTTAGTGGAGTTAATGATATCCGTGGCTGTTGTAGGAATCGTTGCCTTCATCGCTATCCCTTCTTATGGACGTTTTATTGCTGCTAATCGCTTGAGTGCTCAGGCAAATGAAATGTTATCTGCAATTACTTACAGCCGTTCAGAAGCAATAAGGTTGAATAGAAACATTATGTTTTGTAATACGACTGATGGTGCTACTTGCAACTCTACATCCGGTGCGTGGCAGCAATGGTTAGTGCTTGACCCTCTAAATGGGGTTTTACGAACCAGTCATATTATAAATTCAAGTTTGAATGTACTTTCGGACACCGGTATGACAAATGATACTATTGTATTTACCCCAATGGGGTTAGCCAGAAATGCGGCAAATACCCGCTTACCGTATAACGGCATTATACGTGTTTGTGTAGTGGATTCTGCCCTGGATTCAAATGGGCGTGACGTAGAGATTAGCAGTGGAGGGCGTATTATGATAGAGCGCTTTTTAACCAATAGTGGCACCTGTGCGAAGCCGGAGGTTTAAACGATGAAAATGCGTCCGATATGTGTATTAAACCGGCAAAAAGGCGTTACGTTGCTCGAAGTGTTAATTGCAATGCTGGTGCTTGGAATTGGTATTTTGGGGGTTGCAGGTTTGCAAACGGCAAGTTTAAGAAATGTTCAAAGTTCTTATGAGCGCTCTCAAGCCGTTATTCTAATGGACATGTTAGCCGAAACGCTGCGAGCAGATGCTCGAAGTGCTCGGTTAGGGAATTATGATATTGAGTGCGACAACGCAGCATTAGCCACTTGGACTGGCATGGTAAGGACTGCTTTAAATAACGACAGTGCTTGTGTTGAAATAGACTGGCAAGCAGATACGGCAACCTATGTCCTCACCTTAAGTTGGTCCGATGAGCGAATCGCCTTGGGTTCAGATTCTTCTTTATCACTTCGAGTAACACCATGAACAGAAAACCTGATATCTCGTCTTGGCTGAATAAAAACCATGGTTTTACACTCATAGAGTTAATGATTGCCATGGTACTTGGTATTATCTTGTTGGGTGGTGTCATTGGCATTTTTTTAGCTAATCAAGAAACCAGTAGAATAAATAGTCAACTTAGCCAACTTCAAACATCTGCACGCGTGTCTTTTCAATTACTTTCCCGTGATTTACGAAGTGCATCCTTTTCTGGTTGCGGTAACAACCCGAACGTGGTCAATGTAACCACTGCATTTAACGTAGCTGCAGCGCCATGGGCAACTTGGAATGGCGGCGTACTTGGTTATGATACTGCACTACCACAAATCGCTGGTATGACACCTTTTGCCGGAACTGATGCAATCAGACTAATGTACGGTACCGGTGATGGTGTAACCGTTTCTGGCCACGATGTTGCCAGTAGCACCTTTACCGTAAACCTTAGCCCTGCCGCAAACGGGTTTGTGGTTGGTGAGCTAGCTTTAGTTTGTGATGCAAGCGCAAAGGCCGCATTGTTCGAAATAACCAATATTGCGAATGCGGTTCCGTTTCAAGTCCGGCATTTGCAAGGCGCTGCCAGTAATGCCAGCGGTTTTTTAGGGCTGCCTCTTGGCTCACCTACAACCTTTGGTTTAGGTGCAATGGTTATGCCTTTGGAGTCAGTTGCTTGGTTTGTAGCAGAGAACCAAAACAATGGAAAATCGTTATACCGTTCAATTGTGGTGAATGGGGCTGAACAGGCAGATGAAATTATAGATGGCGTCGATAATTTGCAATTTGAATATGAAGTGCTTCAAGGCACTGCGCCTCCGGGCGTTTGGATGTCGGCAAATAATGTTCCTGCAACCAGTTGGGGGCTTGTTATTAGTGTGCGCGTTGTCTTAACAATGGAAAATGGTACACAGATGTCGGACAACCTAAACACAATGAACCATATGGTTGCTAACAGAAATAGGATGCAATGATATGAAATCTGTTAAAGCACAGCAAGGCATAGCGTTAATTGTAGGGTTGTTACTATTACTGGCAATTACATTGTTAGCCGTATCATCAATACGCGACAGTTCTTTACAAGAGCGTATGACATCCAATCTTACGGAGCGTGAGCTGGCTTATCAGCTTGTTGAAGCAACGTTAATGTTTGCCCAGCAACAAGTTAATGTTGCCAACCCTTTTTTGTTATGTGAAGGCGGCCGTGCGGGATTTTACTGTCAGCCAGACCCCACGCTTGCAGATAGATGGGTGGCCGTGAATACGGTATGGGGTAATGATGGCCCCGATGACGGCCAACTTGGTACTGCAGAATATATTGCAGAGTATATGGGGCAGTGGGTTAATACTGCTATAGACAGCTGCTCAAATGCTGGCCAGGCAGAAATTCCTGAAGAATGTTTACGCGATACTTGGCGTATCACTGCTCGTACAACAGATGCAGGCGGTGCGAATGTCATGCTGCAATCTATATTCCGTATATGATGGCGATGAGGTCAATTATGAAAACTTTTTTTAAATCGGTACAGCTAGCGTTTTTGATTGGCTTAGGGCTTGGCATTAACATAGCAAACGCGGCTGTTGAAATTGCCGAAGCACCATTACAAACAGGTAGCGCTGTAGCCCCCAATATTTATTTTGTGTTAGATGATTCTGGTTCAATGCAGTGGGAAGTGATGCCAGACGATTATGCGTTTGTAAATTCGAATATTCTTGGGTATTTGTTTCCTATTCCAGAAAACATGTATCAGGGGTTAAACCGGTTTGACAACCGTATTCCTGAGTTTGATGACGATAACATTCACCACATTATTAAACGTTCAGCTGAAATCAATAAGGTATTTTATAATCCAAGTGTTACTTATCAACCTTGGATAAAAGCTGACGGCAGTAGCTTTGGCAATATGTCACCCACCAATGCGCTTTGGGACCCCTACGTAAGTTCTGTTGGCAGTATCAATTTAACTGCGCAGCAGTCATTTGATCGCTGGTACTCACATGAGTCTAATTTAAGTAGCCGCAGTACAAGTAACTCTTCAAAAAATTACTGGCCAATGACCTTTTTTGTTTACGACGGGAGCGGTAGTACTACCGATCCTGATAATTACAAAGGTTATAGTATCCAAGGCAACCGTGTTTATGAAAAAAACATGAGCAGTAATGGCTCATGGACTAGAAAATATGATGCTTTCAGCTGGCAAAGAACAGTGGTTGATGCTCTAGGAAATTCAGTTACCGAGAACTTTACGCGCTCAATTTCAGAGGAAAAACAAAACTTCGCTAACTGGTTTTCGTATTATCGTTCTCGTATCCTTGCTGCCAGAGCCGGTACCAGTATTGCCTTTGCCGATGCAACAGCTGACTATCGTATTGGCTTTACTACCCTTGCCGCTTCAAAAACTGCGAGTAACACCTTAACCATTCCACTGCCTTCACTGGGCGATATTGAAAAAGGCACTTTCTCAGACGGAAATAAAAATACCTGGTTTGATTTGCTGTTTAAGGTGCCAATGAATAATGGAACCCCTTTGCGTAATGCTGTTAAATGGGTAGGAGATCAGTACACTCGTACCGATGCTGCGGGGCCTTGGGGGCCTGCGTCTGATGATGATCAAATAAGTTGTCGACAGTCTTTTGCCATTGTAACAACCGATGGATATTACAATGGGGCGTCGCCCGGTGTTGGTAATGTTGATAACGCGAATGGGGTAGAATTTGTACATCCAACAAATACCAACAATAATTTTCAGTATATAGCTGAAGAACCTTATAACGATGGCCATTCAAATACTCTGGCTGACGTTGCCATGAAATATTGGAAAAATGATTTACGTACAGACCTCGATAATAATGTACCCTTGGCCAATAGTGGCAAAAACCCTGCTTTTTGGCAGCATATGTCAACTTATGCGGTGTCAATTGGTGTTAAAGGTACTAAAGATCCAAAATCAGATGCGCCAGGAAATTGGCCCAACCCCAGTAATGGCAATGGCGAAAAAATAGACGACTTATGGCATGCTGCAGTAAACGGGCGTGGTGAGTTTATTGCAGCCTCTAAACCTGACGAGTTTACTCAGGCACTTCAACGAATTTTGCGTAGTATTTCTGAAGCAACAGGAAGTGCATCCAACCTGGCGGGGTCAACAACCTCTTTGGAGTCTGAAGCCGGTTTGTTTAGCGCCAGTTTTAATAGTGGTGACTGGTCTGGTGATTTAGTTGCAGTAGATACCAATAATGCGTTTAGTCAAACGTGGTCAGCCGCCAGCAAACTTGACACCCGAGTTCCTGCTAGCCGGCAGATATATTTTGGTAAAACCAATACAACAGCTGATATTTTTGTTGGAGCAAATGTTACCGACTCAATTTTAACTGATGATCAAGTAGACTATTTACGAGGTGAAACATCCAAAGAGCAAAAAAATGGGGGCAACTTCAGAAATCGTGGCTCTATATTGGGTGACATCGCTAATTCTACGCCATTATTAGTCGAAGGTATTACGAATCGTAATTATCAACTATATAGCTGGGGCGCAGGTTATGAGTCTTTCCGAAAAGACAGGTTAACTCGTGCACCAACGGTTTATGTCGGCGCAAATGACGGTATGCTGCATGCTTTTAATGCCGCTACTGGAGATGAACGTTTTGCGTACATTCCTGTTGCCGCAATGGAAAATATTGACAAACTAACAGACCCAGATTATGTGCACCGCTATTATGTTGATGGCTCTCCTATTGTTGCAGACATTCAGGATTCAAGTGGTAATTGGAAAAGTATCTTGTTAGGCAGTATGGGTCGAGGTGGCAACAGTTTATTCGCACTGGATATCACTGAGCCAACTAGCTTCACAAAAACCAATGTTTTATGGGACAGAAGTTACTCTGCTTTGGGGGTAACAACAGCTAAACCCTTAGTAGCACGCTTGAAGAATAATAAGTGGGTTGCCATTATTGGCTATGGTTACAATAACGAGCGTTCAAATAAAGGTGGTTTACTGGTAATAGATTTAAGCAATAACGGTGAAGTGTTGTGGCAAATTGATTTACCTAACAGTGTTGCTACCGATAATGGATTTGGCCAGCTTGAAGGTTGGGATGCTGATGAAGATGGTAATTTAGATTGGGTTTTTGCCGGCGATTTACACGGTAATGTTTGGAAGTTTGATTTAACCGTTGCAGATCCTACAGCTAATGGTATCGCTTATAGTAATACCCCGTTATTTACCGCAAAATCAGGAGCAGGTGTAAAGCAATCTATAACAGGTGGTATTTCATTGGCGCGAGAGCCAGGTACCGGTCAGCTTTGGGTCTATTTTGGTACAGGTAAACTATTATCAAATGCCGACCCTATCAATACTGATCAACAGTCATGGTATGGCATAAAAGATGGCAGTCCTATTATTAGCCGCGATTCTCAGTTAGTAGAGCGAACTATGACAAATGTAGGCTCTGGAGCGAGAAGTATCGAAGATGTGTCGACGAATGATCTTGCAGCCAAGCGAGGATGGTTTATCGATTTGGTTGATACTCGCGAGCGTATTGTGCAAAAACCTCAAGTGCGTTCAGTGAATTTAGGCAGCACCCTGGGTAGTGGATTAGTTGTTGCATCCACAGTGCCAACCAGTGATTTCTGTAGTCCTTCAAGCGATGGTTGGGTAATGGCGGTCAATCCGTTTACGGGAGGCCGGTTAACTGTGCCTTATTTTGATATCTCTAAGGATGGTAATTTTGATGGCGATGATGCAATAACAGACCCTGATTCGGGAGAAACCACCGTGGCAAGTGGTGTTAAATTTGTTGGAATGTCGGGTGATATTTTAATTGTTGGTGAAGAAGGTTTTGTGCAGCCATTAGAAGTTATTAATATTAATACCGGTACGATAGCTGGCCGTGTATCTTGGCGTGAGATGTCAAATTGAGGAAGTATGGTATGAAAAAAAATATGGGCTTCTCATTAATTGAAATAATGGTTGTTGTTGCGATAGTTGGTATTCTGGCAAGCGTCGCTTTACCTGCTTATCAGCGGTATGTTATTAAAGCAAATCGAACTGCAGCAACGGCATGTTTAGTAGAGTTATCTCAGATTTTTGAACGCACATATACACAAAACATGGCCTATAATCCGGCTGGTTTTGTGTTGCCGCCGATCCAATGCATTACTGAGTTATCTCAACGCTATACCATCACATTAGGAAATCATGCAGCAAGAACATTTACTTTGTCTGCTGCTCCAACGTCATTACAAAACGATTCTGAATGCGGCACGTTAACTTTAAACCAATCTGGTCAAAAGGGTGCCGCTGGTGGGGTTGATGCTACTGCTGTTAGAAGTTGTTGGTAATATATTGATTTGAAAATTTGATCTTTTGAAATAATGTTGTAACTTTATAGTTAATTTTAATTAGCTAAGAGCATAGGGATATGCGGTTACAACATGGATTTAGTCTTGTTGAAGTCTTAGTAACGCTGCTGATTTTAAAAGTGGCCTTATTGGGGCTGTTAGCGGCGCAAACAATGAGCTTGCGCCAGCTGCAAGATGCAATACAACGAACTCAGGCTGTTGCGTTAAGCCATAGCCTATTGAGTGAACTACAGGCCAATCGTCAACTGGCTAATGTGATTGGTCAACCGTTAACACCTAGCTCTGAATTGCCGCCCGCACCGGACTGTACACCCCCTTCCCAATGTAATCTCATGCAAATTGGTGCTAACCAACTTAATAACTGGTTTGGCAGTTTTCAAAGTACTGCTGGCGGTAATATTAGTAATCCGACAATGTGTTTGCAGTCGCAGGGAGCTTCATTTCTGCTGCAAATGAGTTGGCAGCAACGCTCAGCACAGTCACCACAAGATACACCGTCTTGCTATGCTGCAACCGGCCGCAGTGCTTTAGCTGTTGAAGGCGGTGGGTGGTAGCAATGAAGCGCTTATCAGGTTTCACTTTAACTGAGTTACTTATTGCCATGATGCTGGGGTTAATTCTGCTTAGCATGGCGATAACTGCCTTTAGTGCTGTTAGTAAATCCACACGGCAAGCTCAGCAGCTGGCTGAATTGCAGCAAAACGCACAACTGTTAATCAGTTTATTTCACAATGAACTGGCGAATGTCGGCTTTTGGGGTGGGCGTTCAGCACCCGCTATGGCCACAACGTTTGCTCTACCAATCTTGCCAGTCGGAGATTGTTTGGAACCAGCACTGGATAGCGGTAGCTTTCCAAGCCAAGATCAACATTTTGTTACCCTTTATGCGCAGTTTGTTAATGGTGGCCGCCAACTAAACTGTCTGCCAGAACCACTGCCACAGACTGAATTTTTGCAAGTTAAGCGGTTAATTGGTTTACAAACGCCAATAGCCGAGATGCGACAGAATCGGTTTTATCTTGAAACTCAATGGCAGCATAGCCGCTTTGTTAGTAGTGATAGCGCAGGATTAAGCGAGCATTTTCACTACTTTCCCTATCAGCATCTGGTGTTTTATTTGCAGCAACAACGTGTAGATGGTGATGTTATCCCGGTGTTGATGCGCAAAAGGTTGAGTAGGAATCAAGCCGGTATGGCAGTGATTAGCACTGACTCTATCTTAGACGGTGTCGAACGAATGCATTTTGAATTTGGTATTGATAGCGATGCTGACGGCCAGCTGAACTATCAACTGGCAACCACTGAGGTGCCTGCAGCCGCCTGGCAACAGCAAGGTGTACACATCATTAGCCTTAAATACTATGTACTACTTCGGGCGCGTAAGCCGGATCCTGCCTATGTCAATGAACAGCAATATGATATGGGGCAATTTCAGTTTGTCGCACCTGGTGATCACTATCGCCGGATGCTAGTTAGCAGCAGTATTTTCTTTCAAAACAACGCGCTATAGGAGCACGCTATGTCCGCAATGAAAGGAGTAGTACTGATCATGGCCTTGGTATTTTTATTAATTATGACTTTATTGGTGACAGCGATGTTACTGGTTACTCAGCTTAGCCATAAAGCCGCTTATTCCGGCCAACAGCAACTGCAAATATCTCAGCAGGCGCTGCAGCAGCATTTGCAACAAATGCAGTTACCAAGTGACAGTAACGAGGACGCGATTGAAAGCATGTCAACTTGTCCGGCGCAATATGCTGCTTGGACATCTGACACACTACGTTGCGATCTTCAGTTGTTGAGCACAGAGACTTACTCTGATAACCGCTATTTCTATGCTGGCTACAGTAGCCTGGTGTTACAGCAAAATTTAGCTTTGGGGAGTCATTAATATGCTGTTACGCCTTATTACTTATTTGGCTCTGGTGCAATCGGCTGCTGCGTTGAGCTGCAATCTAAATAGCACTGAACCCGTTGTGGCGAATGTAAGCTCGGTGCACGATAGTACCGAGCCGAGGCAGGTGTTGCTGAGCAATAATGTTCAGTCAGCTGCACCAGGCACTCAGGGTTTATTGCAAATGCATAGTGCTAACAATTTTGCATTGCTTGCACAATTAAACCAATGGCCGACGCCATCAGAGCAGGTTGCCACTATTAATGCGGAACCCTTTGTGATTGATACTAATCATGATGGTATCGCCGATGCCGTTTATGTTGTTGATATTAATGGCCAGCTCTGGTTCATTCCACTTAACGCGACATCGTTCGGTGAGCCAGAGTGGGTAGCCGATCTGAGTGTAACTGAAGCAGTTTTCGATCAACCACTTCAAATGGTACAAACGTTATCGCCGGACCACAACGGTATTTTGCGTAAGGTGAGCATGCTGTTGGTTATAGGCAAGAAAGCCGATGGCGATATACTATTGGCGTTAAAGCATTCCAAAGGCAGTGCGGAACCCGTGATGCTTTCCCAGTTAACTGACCGAACTGCCATTACCGCCGATGAAGTTCGCTACGGTATCAGCGAGTCGCTATGGACGCAAATACAGCAAGGAAATGGCTGGTTTGTTAATTTGCAGCAGCGTATTACAGCAGTACCTCAGGTTTACGCTGGCGTTGTGTATGTAACTGCGGCAAACGGCAGTGCAGTTCAAGCAGATTGTTCCTTAGCGGATGAAGCTGCTTCGCAACTCTATGCCATGCATTTACACCATGCCGGGCTTATTTACGCGCAACGACATTGGGATATTTCCAGCGAAACGAGTGGTAGCCTGGCATTGTTAAGTAACAGTGAGGGGGAGCTTGAACTAAGTTTGCAAGCAGAAGGCCAAGTTCAGCCGCTATTATCGGAATTACTAGCGATTACCGATGAATGTGCAGATTGTGTTTCCACGCTTAGCGCAGATCAGTATCCCCAGCGTATAAGGTTAGCCACATTTCAAACCGAACAGGGCGCGCATTAAATGCGCTTAGTTAGCAAAACTGCAGCCGCTAATCATGGGCAAAGGCCGAATAATGTTGCTAGCCATCTAAACGTTGCAGGCAATAACACAGGGCTAACGCTAATAGAGCTGCTGATAGCCGTAGTTATTATGGGCATCTTACTGGCTATTAGTTATCCTTCATATCAACAGCATATACTTAACAGTTACCGCTCTGAGGCGATGACCATGTTATTAACACTGGCGAATGCGCAAACGCAGTATCAAGCAGACTATGGCAGTTTTAGCAGCGATTTGGACGCGCTTGTCGCGCAGGAAGCTGTGTCATCGCGCTATCGTTTTAGTGTACAGCTAACACATGAGGGAGCGGGGTTTAAAGTGGTTGCTGATGCAATAGGAGCGCAACGAGAGGATAACGAATGTCCTCAATTTACACTCAACCATCTAGGCCAACGCAACCAAGGTAATCCTCAAAGCCTTATGTGTTGGAAATAATTAACCAGGACAAGGTGTTGCAACTTTAGTCAGGCGATTGCGTCCAGCTTGATTTAACGTTAATCGAAAGTGCCAGGATGCGCTTTGTCGACCGCAGTACAAAAATGTGCCATTCTCAAAACCATCTAAACTACCGTCACGACGAAAAGTTACACCGGCCCGGTTAAAGATAAGTTTATGTTGGTTATGTATAGCAGGGAGTTCGCGCAATACTGTTCGGCTATCTGGGTATAACAATGATACCTGCACGGGCGTCGTTTGCCATTGTTCAGCGCACTGGCCGGCGACAAAAGGGCAAACCTGAACTGGCAGGTTACTACTGGTTGCCGCTACTCTGGCATAGGCTAAATGCTGGCTGAACTGGCGAATGTAAGCATTGGCTCGCTGCTGATCAATAAACGATGCTGTAGCAGGTATTGCGGTATGCGCAAAAATAGCCATGATGGCTAAGGTAATGGTTAACTCTGGAAAGCTAAACCCCCGAAACGTTGAGGTATACATAAGTGACTCCCTGTCGTACTGAGATACAGGGAGTATAGCCAAGATTAACTTTATGTGACAAATATGTAGATAAATGGTTTTTTGCGACGGTTAATCATATATTGTTGGTATGGCTTGACGCTTGTGTTGTGTTCGCTGAAATATTGCAATTAGCTTACTGCTAACGTCGTTTGAAACTACTTTACCTTCAAGGAAATCGTCAATTTGTTCGTACGTGAGTCCTAAGGCGGCTTCATCTGCTTTTTGTGGAGCCAGGCATTCAAGGTCGGCTGTCGGCGTTTTACCCACCAATACTTCTGGTGCACCAAGGGTTTTACCGATTAAACGGACCTGACGTTTACTTAAACCAAATAATGGTGCTAAGTCACAAGCGCCATCACCCCATTTAGTATAAAAACCGGTAATATTTTCAGCAGAATGATCTGTGCCCAATACTAATCCGCCTGTCAACGCAGCAATATGGTATTGAATAACCATACGGGTTCGCGCTTTAACATTGCCTTTGGCAAAATCTGACTGATTATCACTGGCGGTTGCAATACCCAGTGCTGCCATCGCATTCCAGGTAGCCTGATGTATACCATCAGCACCAGGTTGAACATTAACTGATACTGCTTTGCTAGGCTGTATAAACTCAATGGCCATCTGCGCTTCTGCTTCATCTTTTTGTATTGCATACGGCAGGCGCACAGCAATAAATTGGTACTCGCTAGTGTTTTGGTTTAATTCATCCACGGCAAGTTGTGCCAGGCGGCCACATGTTGTTGAGTCGATACCACCACTAATACCCAGTACCAGGGTTTTCATGCCTGAATCCGTTAATCGCTGTTTGATAAAATCTACCCGGCGGCGAATTTCAAACTGGGGATCTATTTGCGGCAATACCCGCATTTCGGCAATTATCTGTGCTGCATTCATAGCAATTGGGCCTCTAGTGAACAATCTTATCTATCTTACCGTGCTTTACCCTGACCAGATCAAGTGATTCTTACCGATTAACTGCTGAACACTTGTTCGCCTTGTATTATACTGCAAGCATCAGGCGCGCTTAACAGACGGATATTACAATGAAAAAAATTGAAGCCATTATCAAACCCTTTAAATTGGATGATGTGCGCGAAGCGCTGGCGGATATCAATGTCACTGGTATGACAGTCACTGAAGTTAAAGGGTTTGGTCGGCAGAAAGGGCACACTGAGCTTTACCGTGGCGCTGAATATATGGTGGATTTCTTACCTAAAGTAAAATTAGAAATTGTGGTGTCTGATGAACAAGTTGAACGTTGTATTGAAGCGATTATGACGACAGCACAGACCGGCCGCATTGGCGATGGTAAGATTTTTGTTTTTGAAGTAGAACGGGTCATTCGTATTCGTACTGGCGAAGAGGATGAGGATGCGATATAACAAGGTTAATGATTGTTAATTAACTGGGTTTTATCGATTGATTACTTATATCAATGTTGTCGTTTGGGTGTTTTTAATGTTCTGTTTATCTGCGTGTTCTAGCACCGGTAAGCTAACCCTGCAGGAACCAACATTACCTTACTCAGATTTACTTGCCCAGGTACACTCAGACGTGCCAAGTGTGCAAGACATTTTTAGTCTTACCATTGAGCAAGAGCAAGAGTTTTTAGCTTATTTTCATGCGCCTGAGCATCAAGACCTGGCTGGGCGTAAAAGGTTGTATAATTTTTTATCTCAGCACACTGCCTATTTTGATTACCAGGGACACAATTATACGGCGAGCCAAGCATACCGTCTTAAGGCCGGAAACTGTATTTCTTTAGCAGTATTAACTAAAGCTTTAGCTGATGTAGTGGGCGTAGATATAAAGTTTCAGAGCATTATTTCTGCGCCTGTATTTGACATGAAAAATAGCTATATGCTGTCATCTGATCATGTCAGAACGTTTTTATATGAATCGGATTTTGTCTCTAAAAGGGGTAATAGTTATTTTTTACAACCTCTGCTCGTCATTGATTATCTGCCTGCAGCAGGCGGTATCGTAGGCGAGAATATTTCAGAAAAAACCTTTATCGCGATGTTTTATCGTAATTTAGCCGCTGATGCTTTGCTGAAAGAAAATTATCATCAGGCTTTAGCCTTGCTTAAAACTGCCCTTAGTTTTGATCCAACTTATGGCGCTGTGATTAATTTAGTCGCTATAACACATAGAAGACTAAACGAACCTGAACTGGCTGCAAAATTTTATGAATACGGCCTACAAGTGTCAAATCGAAAAACGTCGCTTACCAGTAATTATGCTGTGCTAAAACAGCTGCAAGGTGATGAACACGGCGCAGAGCAGCTTCGACAATCACTTAGCCTGCAAGATGATAACGACCCTTATCTTTGGTATTTATTGGGCAAAACAGCAATAGAACAGCGGCATCCAGCTGATGCGG
The DNA here is from genome assembly GCF_000425345.1 of Rheinheimera baltica DSM 14885. Classification (GTDB taxonomy): domain Bacteria; phylum Pseudomonadota; class Gammaproteobacteria; order Enterobacterales; family Alteromonadaceae; genus Alishewanella; species Alishewanella baltica. The sequence goes on from NZ_AUDG01000019.1 coordinate 54,281, forward strand.
CGATCTATTTTAGTAAAGCTATTGAGCGGGCCCCTTACATGCATGAATTGTATTTGGAGCTTGCAGTCGCACAATATCAAAATGAGCAACCTCAACGAGCCAGAAACACATTGGAACGTGCGGCGGAACTGGCTACGGCAAAGACAACGCAACAACGCTACTTTGCTAAACTTGACGCATTAAAACGCAGTGTCGAAGCGCATTAAAATGCAGTGGATTATTAGTATAGTTGGGTGCTTATTTATTTTTAGTGCTCAGGCGCAGCTACTAAAAGATATTCAAGAGTTAAGTGCTGACAACATGCAAGGTCGCAAAACAGGCTCTGATGGTACCGAACTGGCTCGGCAGTTTATTGCCCAACGTTTTGAAAAATTGCAGCTGGGCGCGTTTAATACGTCATACCTGCAAATGTTTAACTATGGTTTTGGACAACATAAAACCGGCACTAATGTAGTGGGGTATCAGCGTGGTTGCACTTACCCAGAGCACTACATTGTGGTGACAGCACACTATGATCATTTGGGTAACGAAGGAAAAAACATATTTCATGGCGCTGACGATAACGCGTCTGGTGTTGCTGCACTGCTTGAGCTTGCATCAAGACTAAGTGAACGTTGTTCTGCTTATTCTTATATTTTTATTGCCACGGATGCAGAAGAAAACGGTTTGTATGGTAGTAAAGCTTTTGTATCTTCGCCGTCAGTTCCGTTGGGTAATATAACGCTGAATCTTAATCTGGATATGATTGGTCGGCCAGACCGTCGCGGAAGGCTCTATCTTACAGGTGCAAAGCGTTACCCTGCGTTAATCGCACAGTTGGAACAGCAATTTAGCCATCTGCAGTATTTACCTCATCGAGGGCCTGGACAAGGCTTACGCAGCCTTCCTCGTTACGACTGGCCAAATGCCAGCGACCATGGTCCTTTTCACCGCGCCGGTATCCCTTATTTGTTTTTTGGCGGGCAAGATCACCGCGATTACCATACGCCTAACGATACGTGGCAGAATATTGAGCCAGAGTTTCTTGAGCAGGCAATGCAGGCTATCTGGCATACCGTGCAATGGCTTGAGCAACAAGCACCACAAAGCTTACAAGCCCCGAACTAATCACCTTTCGAAATAATTACCAATTAAAACTCAGCTGATCCCGATGCGGCTTTGTTTTGCGTGTAACCGGCCGTTTGCGACTGGCGTGCCGCTGAAACACTGCGCGTTTTTGCTGTTGCCAGTGCTGACGATCAGTATTCAATAGCCAATCTTTCAATTTTGCTCTGGCATGTTGTTGTGCCTGGGTTAAGTCTACGATTGGGGCTGGGTAGTCTGTTTCGATAATACAACCATAACGTTGTTGTAGCTCTGCAGGCATCAACCAGGGCGTATGTAGCCAGCTGTTAGGAACGCGGCGAAGTTCAGGCAACCATTGGCGAATAAAAACGCCCTCATTGTCTTTTAATTGGCTTTGTTTTATCGGGTTGTACATGCGGTTGGGGTTAATGCCCGTTGTGCCTGCCTGCATCTGAATTTGGGGATAGTGAATGCCCGGCTCATAGTCGACAAAGCATTGAGCCAAATGCAGGGCAAGCGGCCGCCAATGCAGCCATAAATGATAGCTGGCAAACGCGACCAGCATAGCGCGGGCGCGAAAATGCAGCCAACCGGTTGCCAACAGGCAGCGCATTGCGGCATCAATAAGCGGGTAGCCTGTTTGCCCGCGTTGCCACGCCAGAAAGTATGCCGGGGTAAAGTCTTGCTCACGCAAGCCGTCGAAGCCTCTGTGCATGTTAAAAAATTCTATTGCCGGTTCATCTTCTAGTTTCTGCATAAAATGGCAGTGCCATCTAAGCCGGCTAAAAAAAGCCTGCAGGCCTTGTTGTTGGCGTATATTGGGGCTGCGCTTAATTGCGCTAAAACTTTGTTGCTGCAGCTGTCTAAGGCTAAGCTGACCATAACTAATATAAGGGCTAAGCCTGGAGCAGCTTTGTACTGCTTTGGCGGCAAAGGAAATATGCTGGCGATAGTTCATACTGCGCTGTGAAAGAAAACTATCAAAAGTAGCTTCTGCGTGAAACGGAACTTGTATTGGGTAACAAAGCGGCAGGTCATGCTTTCGGGTTGGCGCCATGGCGGTTAAGTCCCATTCTGCGGCTGTTAAAAACGGGAGGCGTGAAACGGGAGGAGCAGTTGATGACTTTAACCATTGGTCTGCCAAATTAAACCAATTGTCCCTATTGGCCAAATGACGAAATACCGCAAACTGACGAAATTGCTGCCAGGGTATCTGTAATTGCTGCAACAGGCGGCTTACAGCAATGTCACGCTGATAGGTCCAAAGATTACCAGTTTCTTCATGGCTAAATACCTGGGTTATAGCATATTGCTGGCACAGTTTACGCAGCACTAAAGTTGCCGGGCCTTTTACCACTAACAGTGGCTGGCCTAATGCGGTTAATTGCTGATTTAACTGCTCAAGTGCAGGGCTGATGAACTGCCAATGCCGCAAAGAAACGTCAGGCTGTTGCCAGTAATCTGGTTCAATAATATAAACCGGCAATACCAGCCCAAGCTTCGCCGCGTGCCATAGCGGTTGGTGGTCTTCAATACGTAAATCCCGCTTAAACCATACCAGCGTTGTCATGGGGTGGAACTTGCTGGTTGTAGTTTTGCCAGCCAGTGATGCCAGTGCTCAGGGCTTTGGAATTGCTGACTAGGTTGGTGAGCTAAACTGCCACTTAAAGTGATCTCCGGTAGCATTGCGCGTACAAAGCTGCCATCAGGGTCATAGTGAAGGGCTTGTTTTATAACATTAAATTGTCGTTCTGCTGCATTGCCACTGCCAGCAATATATGCCCAGTTTCCCCAATTGCTGGCGCAGTCATAATCCAGTAAACGTTGTTCAAAATAGGCAGCGCCAAGCCGCCAGTCTACTCCCAGATCATGTACTAAAAAGCTGGCAACGTTTTGTCTGCCGCGGTTGCTCATTAAGCCGGTTTGGTTAAGCAAGCGCATATTGGCATCTATAAAAGGAACCCCGGTACTGGCTTGACACCAATTCTCAAAACGCTTCAATTGCGCGGCATTGAGTTTAGGCTTGTTAAAATCGATGGCTCCTTTAATCGCGCCCTTGCTAAACCAACGCGCGCCGTATTTTCTAAACTGCCAGCGGAAGAACTCACGCCACAGTAGTTCGAATTTAAGCCAGTAAGTAGAGTCGTTGGCGGTTACGCTGTGCTCAAACGCAATAATTTGTTGCCAAGCCCAGCGCACAGACAAGGTGCCTAATGCCAGTGGTGCCGACAAAAAGCTCGCATAGTGCTCACCATAAAGCTGATTACGTGTTTCCTTGTAATGGCGTACATGTTGTTGCTGCCAAATGTATTGCGTAAAGTGGGTTGTTGCCGATTGCTCTAGTGCGCTAAAGTTTTTGTCGGTAGCCGCATACTGATGATACAGCTGGTTAAATGGAGGATTAAATACCTCGCACTGTGCAATTGACAGCCACGCACTTGATGACACGCTATGGTCTGACGGCGCGCTTACTTCAAGCAAGGGTTCGCGTTGTTTACGAAACGGTGTAAAAGTATTTGGTAAGGAATCCATTTGCGGGCGCAGCCCATCGCCAAGTAACGAGTTACAGTCTAAAAGGGTAACGCTAAGATAGGGTTTAAGCTGCTGTAATGCAGAGTACTCATTGAAGCCAACAGGCTCGGCAGCATAGAGGCTGGTAGCGCCAAGTTGTTGTTGCAGGCGACGAATACACTCTTTGATGTTGCCAACACAGACAATAAGCCCGATATGCTGGCTAGCTAACTGGCGCTTTAATGCTGCAATTGCCTCGAGCTGTTGCTGTAACCGACGTAAATTCGCGCGCGCTACGCCATACTGAGAAGCGAAAAAAGCCTTTTCATCTAACACGAGTACAGCAACTTTAGGGCCTACTTCCAGTTGTAGCAGTGGGTTGTCATGCCAGCGCAATGTCTCGTTTAGCAGTATTATGTTCAGGCTCATAGCTGCTCCAAATGAATAAGTGTATGTTCCGCTTTGGCTAGAATTGCGTTCTGGTCTGCTTCACTTCGCCGGCGCCAGTTGGCATAGGCCAATGCCAGACGCGGATTAGCGGCAAGCTGCTGCTCGTTACGGTGTAAGAAATGCCAATATAGGGCATTAAAGGGACAAGCTGCATCGCCGGTGGTGTCTTTCACTTTATAATGACAATGCTGGCAGTAGTTACTCATTCGGTTAATATAAGCGCCGCTTGCGGCATAGGGCTTTGATGCCATAACACCGCCGTCGGCAAAAAGCGCCATGCCAAGTGTGTTTGGCAGTTCTACCCATTCGTACGCATCGGCATATACCGCCAGATACCAGTCAGTCAGTTGTTTAACCGATAAACCTGCCAGTAAGGCGAAATTGCCGGTAATCATTAAGCGATGAATATGATGCGAATAAGCATGTTCAATGGTGCTACTGATGGCCTGTTGCATGCAGCGCATCCGGGTTTTACCGTGCCAGTAAAACGCTGGCAATTCACGTGTCGCCTGCAGATAATTTTCTGTTGCGTAGCCTGGCATCAGCAACCAATATAGCCCCCTTACATACTCTCGCCAGCCAATAAGTTGGCGAATAAACCCTTCGGCAGCATTTAATGGAACCGCACCACTGTGGTAAGCAGCAGCAACTTTGTTGCACATCCAGCGCACGTCTAACAGGCCGCAGTTTAAATAAACTGAGCAAATGCTATGGAACAAGAAAGGTTGGTCTAACAACATTGCATCCTGATAATCGCCAAATCGTGGCAACTGCTGCTCAACAAAATGCATAAAAGCCAATCGGGCGTCTTTACCGGTTACCGCATAGCAAAAATTGTCTACTTCTCCCATGTTGTCTGGGAAGTGCTTTAGCACCAGCATTTTCACTTGTTCTGTAATGTCATCTGCAGAAAATGTCAGCGGCGCAATTTGCTGCATATCGCTTGGGCAGGCTTTGCGATTGTCCGCATCATAATTCCACTTTCCTCCTTCTGGTTGATCGTTTTGCATCAGCAAGCCGGTATAGCGGCGCATCTCGCGGTAAAAATATTCCATCCGTAGCTGTTTTTTACCGCTGGCCCATTGTGAAAAACGCGACAACGTGCAGATAAACCGGTCATCATCAAGCACCTGTACTGGTAGCGAAAAGTGTTGTGACCACTGATCTATTTCTTGCTGCAGCCGATATTCACCGCATTGCGTAATAACGACTTGCTCCAGAGAGGGGTGTTGCTGCAGAGCGGCACTTACGGCTGATGTCATGTTATTAACATTGCCGTACTGCAAATAATATACAGACATGCCTTGTTGTTTAAGCACAGCAGCGAAGTGACGCATGGCACTAAAGAGTAATATTATTTTATGTTTGTGGTGCTTCACATAACAGGCTTCTTCGGCTACTTCTGCCAATAGAATTACGTCTTCAGGCTGAAGATGTTGCAAGCTGGATAAAGCCGGACTTAATTGATCGCCCAAAACAACAATGAGCTTTGGCATAGCGTTTACCAAATTGGAATTGTAACGCCAATACGGCGCTTTCTGCCATTGCGATCAGGGCATAGCCGAGACAAACTAATTTGTGTTATGTTGTCACAAAACCAGTTAATACAGGACTTGTTCTCATGAGACTTTCATTACTGCCCAGTGTACTGATCATTGGTAGCTTGTTGTATTGTTCTGTTGCAGGCGCGCATGATGCAGAGCACGACCATGGCAACCATGAGGAAGATATTACGGCCTTAGGTGCACATGTTCATGGTAAAGCCGTGTTAACACTGGTGCTTGAGGGCAATGAAATGCAGCTGGCTTTTCAATCTGCTGCGCAAAGTATTGTTGGCTTTGAACACAAGGCGCAAAGCAACGAAGAAAAGCAAGAGGTGGCTGCAGCCATTGCGGTCTTTAGTCAGGCAGAGTGGTTTAGCCTTAACGCTGATGCAAACTGCGAGCTGGCGCAGGCTGATGCGAGCACCGATTTGACCGAGCTTCATGCCAATACAGGACACGCCGATTTTTATGCCAACTATCAACTTTTGTGTCAGCGGCCAGCAAGGCTAAATGAATTACAATTATCCATATTTAGTTTAGTGCCGGCGCTGGAGCAAATTGATGTGCAATGGATTATTAACGGCAAGCAAGGGGCTTCAAAAGCGTCTCTTGGTAGCAGTACAATAAATTTTCGCTAATACAGTACGTTATACCAGTACGTTTCGTTTATGTTGGTTTAAACGAAACAAAAGTGGCAGCTTGATATCATGATGATTATCTAAGCTGCCGTTTTTATTAGTAGGTGTACTCTTCAATCGTGTCTGCTTTGATGCTGTATGCTGACTGGCCCAAATCGTGTGTCATCACTTCCGTTGTTAGAGTGCCGCTAATCCAAAACGGTGAATAAATCATATCGGCTTTTAAATTCTTCGCGCCACTTACAAAAATAATTTGGTTTGGTGGCGGTGGCGGCACGTGAATGCAGGCACCAAAATAAGGTACCAAAAAGAAGCTGGTGACATTTTGCTCGCTATCAAACTCTAGCGGTACAATAAAACCCGGTACCCTAACCTTAGTGTTATTGTACTTTTCCACTACCTTGGCGGAGCTTAGGATTTGTTGCCATTGCTGTGCAGCTGGGTCATCGCCCTGATAGTTATCATCAAACGGCGACGGCTGACTATAGTCATGCTGCACTTCTGGCATTTGTTGTAATGCTTTTAAATCTTCTTCTGGCATTAAGTCTGTCCACTCAATGGTTGTTACTTCGGCAGCACTTACTGAGCCAGGCAAAACAGCAGATGATATGGATGCGACCAGTGTCAAATATAACGCAACAGATAACGTCTTCAGCATTGGAGCTTACTCCCCTAAATTGGCATAATGGCTAAAACGCCAACATAATAACATGACACTGAGGGCGCCTGTGACCGACAAGCCGAAAATTCCTGCCATTGAGCTCAAACAGCTGCTGTTTTTTTACCAAGCGGGTGGCTGGCAATTATCTTTACCTGAACTGACATTACAAAGTGGCCAACATTTATTTGTTCGAGGTGCGTCGGGGAGTGGTAAAACAACCTTACTCAATTTGCTATGTGGTATTACTAAGCCGGTGAGTGGTGAGCTGAATGTCAACGGCCAACCGCTGCATACATTATCTAGCCGCGCCCGTGATAATCTGCGGGCAAAACATATTGGCGTGGTGTTCCAGCAACTTAACCTTATTCCGTATTTGTCGGTAATGGACAACGCATTATTGAGTAACCATTTTGCTGGTATACAAAAATCTGAAGTACAACCGCGGGCTACCACATTACTTAACCGGCTGGGTTTATCGCCGGAGTTGTGGCACCAGGCAGCTACTACTTTAAGTGTTGGGCAGCAGCAACGTGTTGCTATTGCCAGAGCTTTATTACCCAAGCCAACCTTGTTAATAGCAGATGAGCCGACATCGGCACTGGATAGTGATAATCGAGACACCTTTATGCGGTTGATGTTGGCAGAAGCTGACAGTAATGGCTGTACCGTGATCTTTGTCAGTCATGATCAAAGTTTGATGCAATACTTCAATAGCTACCTGGATATGCAGCAGTTAGCTCAGGGGGTTAAGCCATGTTGATGAAATTAGCCCGATTAAGTTTATGGAACCGGCGTGGCACTGTGCTAATGACCTGGTTGTCGTTAACCATTAGCATTGCACTCCTATTGGGGATTGATCACTTACGTACCGAGGCAAAAAGCAGCTTTACCAGCACAGTATCCGGTACGGATTTAATTGTTGGCGCCCGCTCAGGCCAACTTAACCTATTGTTGTACTCTGTATTTCGCATTGGTAATGCTACAGCCAACATCAGTTGGCCAAGTTACCAGCGCATACTTAAGCATCCGCAAATAGACTGGAGTATCCCAATTTCATTGGGCGATTCGCACCGTGGATACAGGGTGATGGGCACAAGTGACGATTATTTCAACTTTTATCGTTACGCCAATAGCCAGCCGCTTAAGCTAGCCGAAGGCAAAGTGTTTAGCGGGGTGTTCGAAACTGTATTAGGGGCTGAAGTAGCGCAAAAGCTAGGCTATCGCATTGGCGAACAGATATCACTGTCTCATGGTGTGGGCGAGGTTAGTTTTAGTCAGCACAAGGATAAGCCGTTCACTGTAGTGGGCATATTGGCACGCACTGGCACGCCTGTGGATCAAACCGTACACGTGAAGCTTGAGGCTATCGAGGCAATACATTTAGATTGGCAGCAAGGTGCGCCCATACCTGGACGCCAATTAACAGCAGAGCAAGCGTTAGCCGCCGATCTTACGCCGAAATCGATAACGGCCTTTATGGTTGGGCTTAAATCGCGGATGGCAACCTTTACCGTACAGCGGCAAATTAATGAATATAAGCAAGAGCCATTAACCGCTATTTTACCGGGCGTCGCGCTGGCAGAACTTTGGCAAATGTTGGGTATGGTAGAAAACCTATTGTTGCTTATTAGCTTATTGGTGTTGCTGGCAGCATTGGTTGGCATGATAACCACCTTGCTGGCGTCAATGAAGGAGCGCCAGCGCGAGATGGCCATTTTGCGCGCCACCGGGGCACACCCCTGGTATCTGTTTGTGCTTATTCAGCTTGAGGTGCAAATTGTTACCCTGCTATCAATGCTGTCGGCTGCGGCCTTACTCTTTGTTAGCCTTTTTGTTCTGCAAGATAAACTGGCTGCCGAGTTTGGCCTGTTTATCAGCCTACAGATTATAAAGCTAAACACCCTGTATTGGGCGGGCGGTGTGATGGTGTTGTCTGCTGTATTGGCCACCATTCCGGGCATTATTGCTTATCGCAAAGCCCTGGCGGATGGGCTTACGATTAGGTTGTAGTGAAACCGGGCGCAGTTTGTGCTTTGTTGAGCCGGTTACCGCTAAGCACTATTTGAACAATAAGGGCTTCTGGGTATACTGCACGTTTTGCCACTTAGGACACCGAAATGTCGCTTTATTTAGTTTACCTTGGGGGAACAGCCCCTAATGCGAATATAGAAGTGCACGATGTACGCTTTGTCGCTGCAGATAATATTGAAGCAACGTATCCGCTATTGCGAGAGCAATGGTTTGGGACGAAAAAAGGCTTACATATCGATAGTTACATGCAAATACAGCACATCGACGGTTTTCAGGTTAGTTTGCACACGGCACCACAACAGGCAGAGCACAAACTGTTTTTTGTGAATTTCGGTGGCTATTACCCGGATAAAATTGCCGAACAACATGACTTTATGCTGTGCGTGGCGTCTAATGTCGCACAGGCGAAAGCGAAGGCGAAGCGTCTGCTGTTAACTGACGCAGATAGCCCGCATAAAGATGACTTACTTGAACTGGACGACTGTTTTGCTCTGGAACAACTGCAAGGGCAATATATTCACTTAACGCCGTCTGGCCAAAGCCAACCAATGCGACCAGACTGGTCTGGCTATAATGTGATTGGCTAATTTATATTGGCCCGTTTGGCTTAGTCTTTAGCGCTGTAGCATAGCGCTATCGAAGGTCTGGCATGTTTGGTTTTGCTAAAAAGCTGCGCTTCCAGCATTGTGCGCAACTTAAGATAATCCGGTTTCAGCGTTGCTGTCATTGTGCGTACGTCTAAATAATGCGGTGCTCTTAATCCGTTTAAATTAACAGGCTGGCCTATTTGCACAAAATGAATACCCACACGGCGCAGCGCTCTTGCAAGTGCCGGCTCTACCATTACATAGGCGTGAATACGACCAGCACGTAAACACAGGATTTGTGCAACTAAATACAGAGAAATAGCTACCAGTTTATTGCAGTTAACTTCTGCGTCTACCTGCTGTGATAGCAATGCGCGGCTTCGAATATCCGCCGGGACCGCAAGGCGTGATATCTCGCAAATATGCTGCCGGCTAAAATTGTTCGGGGCTAGTACAGTATTGGTAAGGGTATTGCTGCAGTAATGCTCTAACGGCAGTTGTTCATTGTTAAACTGCGAGGTAACAATACGCACCGTGCCGGCTAAGGCATCGCTGCTGCATTTGTTTATTGCCACATGCAGTGATCGACAATCAAAGTCATCTTGCTCTTCGCCATCCATGCGCTCAGGCTCAAATTGCAGTTCTTCACAATACACTTGGTGGCGAAGCCGGTAAATGCGTTGCTTTTGTTGTTCCGTGTCAGCCAGTGTGGCGCAAAAATAAAGCGGAAACTGCTCATGAAGGGTATTAGCTGGCGAAACCTTAAAAGGTTCAACGTTATTATCTACCAACATAGCTGTGCTATTAGCTACAGATTGTAAGGTCATTTATTGCCCCAAAGATGTATTGCTACTCTAAATTGCCGGTTATTTTTATGTGTAAATCAAACCTTACAAAACCAATCCTTGGGTATAGGCCGTCAAAAATGCACCATTTGCATTACTGACAAAACCTACTATGCGTACGAAAGTGGCACAGGTCAAACGCTGTATCGAACAGAAATTGCATAAACAGCGGCATATGGGGCTAACATTCTGATTTTCATCTAAGAAAAAAATTAATTTTTTTAACTTATGTTATTAAGTGTTATTCAGCTGTTATTCATTAACGCGGGAGAGGGTGGGAGTCTGAGCGTTGAATTATTTTTGTACACATTGTTCAAGTTGTTGAATATCAAGCTGAACCTGGCGCGCCAGCGTTCTAAGCTGAATTAAACGCTCATCGGCCAGCGATATTTGACAGCGCAGTGCGGGCATAACGGTTGCCACTTCGTTTTCCAGTGCTTTACCGGCAGATGTTAGAACAACCTGTTTCACCCGTTCATCATGCAAAGAGGCGATACGCTGCAACAAGCCTTTTTGTTCCAGCTTTTTAACCAGTGGTGTTAACGCGCCAGAATCAAATAGCGTTTTGTTGCCCAGCTCGCCAAGGCTAATACTGTCCTGTTGCCATAACGCTAACATAACAACGTACTGCGCATAGGTCAGATCAAACGGCTGCAACAAGGGGCGATACAAGCGCACGACGGCATTTGTCGCGCTGTACAAGGCAAAACATAACTGTTGATCTAGCGGTAAGGTTTTATTCATCAGCAAGCTATCCATTAAGTTACACGCAGTCTAGCAAACTTAACCGGCGTTCTTACAGCTGCAAACAACATATTTTAGCATTTAAAGTTATATGCAATAATCTTGCGTGCAATATAAATGGCGTTTAAGCTAGCTCCGTTGTTAGCCATTAACCCAAATTGAGGAATTAAACATGGATATTCTGTATAAAGCTGTTGTTACGTCAACCGGTGGCCGTGATGGTGCAGCTAAGTCAAGTGACGGCTTGTTAGACGTTAAATTAGCACCACCAAAAGAGCTTGGTGGTAACGGTGGGGCGACTAACCCAGAGCAACTGTTTGCTGCTGGTTATTCAGCCTGCTTTATTGGCGCGTTAAAATTTGTCGCTGGCGCAGACAAAATAAACCTGCCAAAAGACGTAAGCCTGCGTGCTGAAGTCGGTATCGGTAAAATCGAAGGTGGTTTTGGTTTAGACGTAGATTTGTTTGTCAGCTTGCCAGGTATGGAGCAGCAAGCTGCTGATGACCTGGTCGCAAAAGCCCATAACGTTTGCCCGTATTCAAACGCGACACGCGGCAATATTGACGTTCGCTTGCATGTAAACGTGTAACGTTGTTACAAAAAAATAAAACAAAAGGCCAGCATTTCTGCTGGCCTTTGTCATTTGATGGAGCTCAGACCTTTTAGCCAATTATCGAGCCTGAGACCAGCTACACGTTCGAATTCACGTAAATTATTAGTTATTAGCGTGAACCCTTCTCCTCTGGCGTGTGCGCTAATATGTAGATCATTCACGCCAATTGGGGTACCTTTTTTCTCAAGTTCTGCTCGTATCTCACCGTAATGCTGTGCGGACTTTTCACAGTAAGGCAACACAGTTAAACGAGAAACAAAATCCTCTACGGCTTGCCTGTTTTGCTCTGGCCTAGTGCTTTTCTCTACACCGTGACAAAGCTCAGCGTAAGTAATTGAGCTAATGCACATTAAGCCAGCATACTTGTTAAAGGTTTCCAATACTTCAACGGGGCGGCGCTTTATAACGTAGATGCAGATATTGGTATCAAGCATGTATTTCAGCACTAAAAAGTTTCCCGTTCTTGCTGCTCTTGTAATGCCCGTTCTGTCATAAAGTCGTCAGTAACCGAAGTGCCTTGCAGAAAAAACGAATCCCAACTATTAGCTACAGGCGTGAGGATGCGATCTTTACCGACAACGCGAACCACGACCTTTTTTACTTCTTCAGGAAAGCGTGCCTCAACAGGTAAACGAACTGCCTGAGTATTGTTGTTTTTAAACACTGTGCCAGTATCCATATTCACCTCCACTAACTAGATAGTAGAAGTATATACCTACACATTTCTATTGGTCAAAGTAACAACGAAGTATGTAGCCGAGAATGACAGAAAAACAAAAGGCCAGCATTTCTGCTGGCCTTGTGCTATTTGGGCTGGCGTCTATTGAACTAGAGCTATATAGCTATGATATATAGTGTTTTTATGTTTTATTAGTTTTTAAGATACCCCTAAAAGTACCCCTGTTTATAATTCGTTACCCTGAAAAAATATTTTTATAATTGGTGTCTGTTTGTAAAAGGTCACTCTAAATTACCACCAGCTTCATTTTAAATGGAGCACTGGTCGCAATTTCTGTAGGTCATAACTTTCACAAATAAGGGCCATCGATTGCAACAAGTATTCATTAATTTCAAAGGCTGCATTGAGCGCAGGCTGTGTAAAAACTCGTTTTTTGTAGCATCGCAGTATTATCCCAGGCCTGTGATGTAAGAATTTCTCTGGTGTTGACCGTATACACTCTGATTTGTTTTCTGTCGGTTTGGGGGCTTTAAAAGCGGGGGCATTCGGTGCTATTGCATGGTTTTCAGCTAAAGCGTCTATAGCCGCTAACCCCAGTGCTCTTGCAGCTTACTGGCTAGTCCTTCAGTACCCCAGATTGATATCATCCGTTTCAGGTTATAGGCCAGTACATGTAGACTGATTTCGGTGCTGACGTTTTTAAATCGTCGCATCAGGAAGTGAGTCGCCCCCATCCACATTTTAATTGTTCCGAACGGATGCTCCACCGTTTGCTTTCGCACGACTGCCGTCTGTGGAGCTGCATCAAGCCTTGTTTGCATTTCTTCCATTTCACCTTCATGAATCCAGCGCCGGATACGTCTGGGATCTCGCTTGGATGTGGTACATTTCGACCGTTGGCTGCAATCTCGGCAGGCGATATTATTAAAGTACATTTGAAGTTCCAGCCCATCTTCAACTGCTGTAAACCTATTCTGAAGCTCGCTGCCAGCAGGGCAAATATA
>NZ_AUDG01000020.1 GCF_000425345.1 Rheinheimera baltica DSM 14885
AAGCGAATTATCCATGTTGACTGGTATTAAGGGCGTGTTTTACACGAGTGAATATATAACTGAAGAGCCGGATGCGGTAATTCCGCACGTCCGGATCTGTGTGGGGGCGGCTCAGTAATGGGTCGTTCTACCACGATTATCTTAGTGATACCGTGACGACAGAAGCAGCTGCGACATTTCACGCATTATTAGCACCCTGTAAAAACAAACAAGCTAGGCTAAAAGACAACCAGCCATATTGGAAAGTTAAGCCACCAAGAAAATTTGGCTGGGAGTACTCTACGACTAGTGAGTTACCTTGGCTTGAGCACGTTATTTCGTCGGGGCAGCAAGCACACTGATTTTGCCGTTTGTTGTCATGTGTAAATTCGCAATGAACACCGCAGAAAGGACAAACTTGTGCTAACGTTAATTCACCTTGTTCATCAACCCTATTTATTAACCTCTGCTGTCGCAGTATCGCAGGTGAAAGATGAAACATCTTAAAATCATACAAAAGATTCCTGTGGTTAAGCACCTTGTGAATAAAGCCATTTCCAGGCTTGCCAGTAATGATGCTAATGCCATTTCAAAGCATTTCTCACAATTCTTACGGGTAGAGCTTGCCGCCAGTGAGGATTTAAGGGCTGAGGTGTTTAACGTCCGTCATCAGGTATATTGTGAAGAACTTCACTTTGAAGATGAACGTAAAAATCAGCTTGAACAGGATGAGTTCGATAGTCACTCTTTTCATAGTCTTATTCGGCATGTGACAACCGGAAAAGTCGCCGGCACGGTCAGAATAATTACATCAGGGCATGGCGACGAAAAATTGCCTATTGAAGCAAATTGTATGCATGCCATAACAGATCCTACTATTTTTCCTGCTGCATTCCCACGCAATGAAATTTGTGAGATTTCGCGTTTGGCGGTACCTGAAACCTTTAGGCGCAGAAAGTTTGATCAGTTTAAAGGTGCAGCGACAGGTGTTATTAACGAAGTTTTTTTCTCAGAACATGAATTGCGCTGCTTTCCTTACATTGCAATATGTCTTTATTTGTCTGCTGCGCTGATGGCGTTACACAACAATAAGCGTCATGTTTTTGTGATGATGGAGCCCAGATTAGCGCGCAGTCTAACCTTTGTCGGCATTGTGTTTAAACAGCTGGGAGATCCAATCGAATATCACGGCAAGAGGGCTGCGTACTATATCAATCCTGAAATGTTCAGAAAAAATTTGTCAGTAGGGTATGTTAAGTTACTTGAGTCTATAGAGCGTGAACTTTATCCAAATGATAAGCCACGACCACTAAAACGAAAATTCCCCGGGTTTGGTTGGGGTTTGCGTTTCAGTTAACTTGATCTGTAAGGTTTTGCTTTTAAGGGATTAGATAGTGAATACCAATTTCAACGGGGCATTAAAAGCCTGGCAACAGCTATTGTCTACAGAGCAAATTACACTTAATGAATCTGATTTATTAGCCGCCGCAACAGCGACCTTTGCTACCAATGCCAGTGTACTAGCAGTGTTGTATCCGGAGCGTAGCCAGCTCAAAGCCTGTTTACAGATTGCCCGGGAATTTAAGCAGCCCGTATATACTGTTAGTTCTGGTAAAAATTGGGGATACGGATCTCAGGTCCCTGTGGAATCTAACAGCGTAATCATCAATTTGAATCGTCTTAAAACCATTGCGAGTTATGACAAAAAGCACGGCGTGGTGAGCGTAGAGGCTGGGGTTACTCAAGCGGAACTTGCTGAGTTTTTAAAGCGGCAAGGGGATCTTCATTGGATGGATTGCACCGGCTCCAGCGCCAGCTGCAGTGTCGTAGGTAATACGCTAGAACGTGGTTTTGGCCATACGGTTTATGGCGAGCATGTAAAGCATGTATGCGGTATTGAAGTGATGCTGGCAAATGGCCAGATAATCCGTACTGGCCTGCACCGATTTAATGATGCCAAAGCCGCCGGAGTATACCAAGCCGGCCTTGGTCCTGCTTTAGATGGACTGTTTTTTCAGTCAAATTTGGGGGTTGTACTGAGTATTACCCTGTGGCTAATGCCTAAGCCTGAGTGTTTCTTGGCGTTTTATGTCACATCGCCGAATGACGAGCTTGAAAAGTTGGTTGAAGCCCTCACGTCTTTAAAGCGTGAAGGTTATCTAACCAGTTTGCCCCATATCGCTAATACTTGCCGGGTACTACCCGGCTTGCAACAGTATCCTGCCGACGCGACGGATATAAAGGAATATCCTTTATCAAAGGCCCGATTGAGCGGCCTGAGAAAACACTGGCAGCTCGGTCAGTGGCACGTTTCTGGAGCCTTATACGGTAAACGTGCACAGGTTAAACTTGCAAAAGCAGCGCTGAAAGCTCAGTTTCGTAAATTTAACAATATACAGCTTAATTTTGTTAGTGATGGCCTGTTAAATGCTATCGAAAAATATCAATGGCTATTGTCAGTTTTGCTACGTAGGGATATGGCTCGGGTGCTTGCGGTCTTAAAACCCGTTCATTTAATGATGAAAGGTCAGCCCAGTGACACTTTTTTGTCCAGTGCATACTGGCGCATGCCAACGCTACCTAAATCGGGGTACGCGCTTGATACTGATGGTGTTGGTTTAATGTGGTGTGCTGTTGTGGCACCCGCAGATGGCGGGCATGCGCGATGTATCGAACAAATTGTACAACAGGTATTAATGCCTTTGGGTTTCGATGCTGGAATAACCTTTACGTTGCTAAGTGAACGTTGTCTCGACGCGGTTATCAGTATTAGTTTTAATCGTAACTCTGACGATGGTATCGCATGGGACTCGCGGGCAGAGACGTGCAGAAAACAACTTTATCAAACCTTGCTGCAAGTGGGCTATTACCCTTATCGAATTGATATTAGCATGATGTCGTTTATGGCAAAGCACAGTGCACAAGAATATGAACAACTGCTACAGCACTTAAAGCAGGTGTTTGATGCTGATAACGTGCTATCTCCTGGCCGTTATATTGTTAGCAAATAACTGTCGTAAAACTTTACACCTCCTAATTACCTAAAAAAGGTCTTTCGTTTAAGTTATTGATTAATATCAATTATAAATGTTGGCATAAATAGTGCTTAATTATCGTGAAGTGATGTAGCAGTAATGCCGCACGCGTTAACGAAGTGGGTTGTATAAACATGGAGACGTCATGAAATCAAAATTAGGTTTTTTGGTAGCGGCACTTGGAAGTGCAGTTTTACTGGTAAACAGCGCATCGGCATCAACATTTAGTCTGTCATTCGAGACTTCAAGTGGTTGGTTAGCAGACGGTTTAAATTATGGTGGTTACGCAGCGCAAACACGTTCACGCAATGGCGTTGAAACAGAGTATGACTGTGTAGCGGGTGCAACAGATGCTCTTAATGGCTGTGGTTTATCCTTTTACAATCCTGCTGATGGTATTGCCATGGGATATACCTCGGTAGACTGGGGTAACCCGGTAACAGCTGGACAGTTTAGTGGGTTGGATGTTGACTCCTATGACGGTGTATTAGATGCCGACGCTGGTTGGGTTGATACCGGTATGATTACTCACCGTAATCGTAAAGTAAGAAGCGGTAGCAAAACCCTGTCAGAGATAAATTTGTATACGGTGTTTGATATTGTTAGCCCGTTTATTGCGCAAAGAGGTGCAGCGTTCGGTATCTCTTTCACAGAAACATTTAACAATCAATATGGTATTTGTGATCCGAGTATCCAATTTACCGATACCCCTTGTGATGATTATTTCAATATTTCTGGTGTACCACTACCAATCGAATTTACGTATGATGGTAAAAAGTATGTCATTGAGTTTCGGTTATGGGGTGCTCCAGGGTCAGGTTTCTTAATTGAAGACAACTTGCTTCGTACTGCAGAAGGTTCGGACAATGATTTACTTGTGCAAGCACGTTTGGTAACAGTACCAGAACCGGCAACTATTGCTGTACTTGGTTTAGGTTTAATGATGTTAAGCCTGCGTAGAACCAGATCCTAATCGATACTTTAAAAAAGCCAGCATTTTGCTGGCTTTTTTATATGTTAAGGTACCAAGTTATCTCAGTATGAGGTAGCGTGGGTGCTTTGGGGAGCATCAATGCGGTTGTCTGATTTACAGGTTAACATCAGCGAAAACAAACTTGTGATGAGTTGGTATGCTGATGATAGACATTTGCAGCTGTCATACACGGGCAGTGATGCGCTTCCTGGCGCTGCGGATGCAGCACTGGCCAGTTGCATGTTACCCGCTATGTTGCTTGGTGAAACGCTGGAAGTAGACGATACTTTTTCAATTAGTTCGACGTTAAGGCAAAACCTGAACGAGTTTCAACGCATTTTTGTCTCTTGGTTTGATGATGTACAGCTTATAGATATTGTTATTGCTGATAACCAGTTTCGTCAGATACCGCTAACGAGTTCTGATGCCGCGGTATTTTTCTCCGGTGGTGTAGACGCCAGCTATTCATTTTTTCAGCTTGAACCTGAAATTGACCATCTTATTTTCTGTCTGGGTTTGGATATCCAACTGCATGAATTGGCACGTTGTCAAAAGGCGCTTGAGGGGGCAAATAAGTTTGCCCAGCACTACGGTAAAAACTTAATTGTAATAGAATCCAATTTTAGAACGGCTTTTAATAATCTATCTGCGCGGCGTTGTCAGATAGTTTTGCTAATAACTTATAGCCTGGCATTGGGATTAGACACCCTTTATGTACCTGCCAGTCATGATGCTAAGGAACTTGAACCATTTCGCTCCCACCCGCTAACAGACCCGTTGTTATCTAATGGCGCAACTAAGGTAGTGCACCATGGCATGATAAGTCGGGTTGAAAAAACTATTTCTATTGCCCAATCAGATCAAGCGCTGGCATTTTTGCGAGTGTGTAATGCGTCAGACCAATTTAATTGTGGTGAGTGCGAGAAGTGTTTGCGGACCATGGCGACTTTGGCGGTAATAGGCAAACATTCAGCGTCGTTACCGCCGCTGGATAATGTTGCCAAGTTGCGTTCGGTTAAAATTTGGACGCCCGGTAAGTATCATATGTGGCATGACATTAAGCATTATGCCAAGTTACACCGGTCTGAACCTATAGCCAATGCTGTTAGCAAGCTGTGTCGGGCTTATGAATGGAAGCAATTGTTCAAACAAGTTAAGCATCAATGTCGGCTCTTACTCGACGATATACTGCCAAGAATCACCAAATAGCCGTCTGCTTTTTTTACATCCCACCCTTAGTCATGTCACATTGAGTTTACTAAATGGCTAAAAAACATCAATAATTTACTATTGGCGCGCTATATGCAAGTACTGTAATTGTACCAGTCAGCAGAGCGCAGTCGATGACTGGCATAGACCCAATAACAAATGGAGGCGTTATGAAAAGTAAAAAAACTTTGCTCGCAACCGTTGGAGGTTTAGCATTACTCAGCGGCAGCGCGCAAGCGGCCCTAATCGGGGCGTTTGATTTTGATACAGCCAGCGGATGGTTGGCAGATGGCACAGCAGTAACCTATGATTCTGGTGCAAATGCTAATCTTAATTGTGCTGTGGGAGCTTTACCTGGTGCTAATGGTTGTGGTTTAACTTTTTCTGGATTACAGGAAATTACCGACGGCCATACCACAGTAAATTGGTTTAGTAATGGCGGTCAAGGTCCTAGCGGGTTAGATATACAATCTAATTCTGGCACCTTAGTAACGAATGGTGGTTGGTTTGATACCGGGGTTATTACTCATAGAAACTTCTCTTTGCCAAGCCCAGCGACTACGCTACGCAATTTGAATTTAGGTTCTGAATTTAGTATCACTTCACCATTTGCATTTGGTCCAGCAGTGGGGGCATTTAATATCGGCTTTACGGAGACACCAAACCAAGGTGGTTGTCCCGCGCCGAATCCACTCGGTTCTGCCTGCGATGATTTCTTTTCTATTTCTGGCATACCGCTGCCAATTGTTGTAGAAATTGATGGAATAGTGTACACCTTTACTTTCCGTTTACAGGGGGGAGAAGGATTTATTGTTGATGACAATACCTTGTACACTCGAGAAGGCGGACAAAATACCTTATTTGTACAGGCTATGGTTACAGCACGTGAAGTTCAAGTGCCTGAGCCTGCTACACTTGGTATTTTAGGTTTAGGTTTGTTGCTGTTAAATCGTCGTAAATTTATCAAATAGAACAACGTAAAAAATAAAAAAACTGGCATGCGAAACATGCCAGTTTTTTATTGTGTTAATTACAGTTTATACATTGCTTTAAACGCGGCTACCTTATCGGTGAACTCTTGGTTTTGTTCTACTTGTTGTAATATAGCTTTGGCTTTTTCATTATTGCCTGAACGAACTAAAGCCTCTGCATAATGCAATTGTACTTGAGCATCTTCAGGCCTGGCTTTTAGTGCTGCTTCCAATATGGTTTTTGCTTTCTCAATGTTGTTATTATTGAGAAGTACTTTGCCATAGGTATCCAATACATCGGCATTATCTGGGCGTAATTGGTAAGCTTTTTCGGCATGAACCAAAGCATCTGTGACATTATCTTTCTCTAACATCAACCATGCTAGATTATTTAGTGCCAGAACGTTGTCAGGTTGGTCATTTAATATTGTCTGATAGGCTTTGACTGCGCGCTCTGCATCGGTGCTTAGCGAAAGCTGAGCCAGCATTGTTTGTGCTGCAGTATTATTACCGTGCGTTGCGATATGTCGCTCTAGCAAGGCGATGCCTTCAGCCGTTTTATTAACCCTGCTGTAGAGTTCTCCCAGAAAAATGACTGTATTTACCTGCGGCTGTTTCGCATAGCTTTGTGTTAATAATTGTTCGGCTTCACCATACTGTTTTAAGCGTGCCAAAGCCTTGCCTCTCACCAAGAGTACTTCAGGCCTTTGTTGAACAGCTACAGGTAAGCTTTTGGCATAATCGAGCAATGGCTGGTTCATTGATGCTTCATCAAGCATTTGTAATTTAATGTTGATAAACCGGATATGCTCAGGCTGTGCGGCTAGTAACTTATCTACGATTTTAATTGCAGCAGGAATATCTTTGTTGACATACAGTGTTTGCATATAGGCTTGCGCTGCTATATGTGAATTTGGTTGTATGTTGTACCATTCTTCTGCTGATTGCAGGGCTTGTGCGAAGCTTTTTTCCCGCAGTTGAGTATCAATCAGATATGCCCAATGCTTGGGGGATCTGTCTCGGGAGTCGCCATCGATGTTATTCAGCAAACCTAAGGTCGTTTTATAATCGCCGCTGCTATGTTCTATGCTAGCGAGCAACAATGTAAGGTTGGCATCGTCGGGCTTAGCCTGATGTGCTTTACGGGCTCGTTGTAAAACGTCCGTTGTGTCACCTTTGCCGCGACTCAATGCTAAATATTGTTCTAGTGCCTGCACGTTTTCCGGTTCATCATCCAATAATGCTTGGAATAGTTTTTCTGACTCAATCAGATTATCTTGTGCAGCTAGTAAAGAAGCGTTTAGCAATCTTCCCAGGCTGTTTTTCGGTTCAGTTTGTAACACAATTCCAATATTTTTGGCCGCAACGTCGAGTTGTTCACTTACCAGTGCGACATAAGCTTTCATATTATGACCAGCCGTTTTACGTTGTTCATTCGCAATCCATTCGTCAGCCAATGCCATGGCTTTACTATATTGTTGCTGACTGATGTAGGCACTTAACAACATGATCCTTGCTTGATCGGTGGCAGGGTCTAACTGTAGCGCTTGTTCTAATGAGCGAATTGCCGTGCTGCGCTGGC
Organism: Rheinheimera baltica DSM 14885; assembly: GCF_000425345.1. Taxonomy (GTDB): domain Bacteria; phylum Pseudomonadota; class Gammaproteobacteria; order Enterobacterales; family Alteromonadaceae; genus Alishewanella; species Alishewanella baltica. The sequence goes on from NZ_AUDG01000020.1 coordinate 7,750, forward strand.
CTGTCATTTGTAGCTGAACGGCGCCTAACGTTGCTAGTTCGTTGGCTGATAAAGGTTTATTAGTTTTGTATTGCTCGAGTAAGTTTTGCGCTGCTTCGACACTACCTTGTTTTGTCAGTTCAAATGCGGTGGCAGACAATAGTTGAATGTCAGTATTTTGCAGCTCTTTTTCTGATAAGAATTGACGTGCAACATCGGTATTACCGGTCTTGAGCATTAACACAGCGTAAAGGCGCTGCGCAGGCGGATAGATATGCAAAGCGTCTTTAGCGACATCCAAATGGTTTAGGGCGATATTATCTAATTTCAGGTTAACGGCTACTAACGCTGCTAAAATTCTGGCCTGAGGTGAACTAAAACCGTTAGCGATGGCGGTATCAATATAAATACGGGCTTGTTCAAATTGTTTGTTTTCATAAGCTAATACCGCTGCAAAATAATTTGCCAAAGGTTGCTGAGGTACTTTTTTTAACAGTGGTTTTAGTAGCTCATCAGCCTGATCCAGTTGCGCGGTTTTGACCAGAGATTGCGCCAGTAACAACTGCGGCAATAATTGGTATGGGTGTACCTTGGTATATTCACGAAGTAATGTAACTGCGCTGACCATGTCGTTTTCGGTTAGGGCTATCTTGCTTCGTAAATATATTGCCTGATAATACAAGCTAGATGTGGATTCAATGTTTGTAAGTAGCTGCTTAGCTTCATTAAATTCATTTTTTGCTAGCGTTAAAAATGCTGAAGCAAAGTTAGAAATGTCGGCCTGATCTGACGTTGATAATTCAGTGAATAGCGTTGTAGCGTTTTCGTTGCTACCAAGCTCTGCTTCGGCCAGCGCTTTATAAAACAGCAGATAGTCGCGCAAAGGCTGTGGATAGTTATCGATATTATCGACTATTTGTAAAATGTCGCTGTGGTTTCCATTCAGATATAAGGTACTGGTATATCGCTGAATGAAAGATTGATGGTCAGTGCTGTATTCAAACGCGCGTTGATATTCTTTTACTGCATCATCCAATAAACCCGCTTTACTGTATACATCGGCTAATGCCAGCCGGTATTCAGCGCGTTCAGGGTCTTTTTGCAGTGCTGATTTAAGCTCGATGACTGCACTGTTTAACTGATCGTCAGCTAAAAATACCTGTGCAGCCTGAAAATGCTCCTCACTGCTTTTTTGGCCGCAACCGGCTAGTGATAAACCGACAATAACCGCTGTGCTAAGAATGGTGAACCTTTTCATGTCCGCTCCTTGTGTTATTTTAATTGTCCGAATCTACAGTTAATGCCACGTTGCTGTGGCGTGCTACATAAATTACTGCCCAGAATGATTTTTTGTCGCCAACATAGTTAATATAGTGGCTTCATCAGTGCACAGCGTAGTCTGACACAGCACAAACTGCCACTGCATGGCGGAGTACGCATTTAGCTTGAACGCCTGGTGAATTCTATACCGTTTATAAACAGCCAGAGAACCGGTGCTATTCCCATTGGCCTCATACCAATATTGCAAGATGGCGTGTTCTCCGGCCAAATTGGTCAATCTCACAAGGCGGCTAGTAGCGGTAAGGTCGCTGTTGACCTTATTCCAGCCTTTCGGAATAACTTCGTTGAGGTAATAATCTGGACGATTGGCCTCATGCTGGCCATTAAATTCAAAGCGAATATTAATTATTTCATGGTCATTAACCGTAAGGTGTTGCAGGGTTTTATTGCTATAAGCTGCAATATACGCAGATGGCTGCATGGATGAAGCTTCTGGTGTAATAGTAATAGGCGTGTAACTAAACAGAGGATGTTGATTTGTTAGCGCTCTAAGACTTAATCCAGAGCAGGCGACTACCATGAACATGACCACAATACTGCTGCGAGTACTTAATTGCTGTGGCTTGTAGGCATTGTTATCATCTGCTGGCTGGGGTTCCAGTTTACCGACCAGATAAAAAAGCGCCATGATAAATGGAATATATAAGAACCAACCAAACATATTATGATCTTTAACAATGCTGCTTTGCATATCGCTATAGTACCCAATAAGGATAATCATCACTATCCGTATGCCATTGACCAAAATTGCACCAAATATCGCACATAAGGTCACCAGCAGCATGTTTTTAACTTTACGCAACTGAAGGTGGCATAGCAGCGTACTTAGTGCCAGTGAAACAATGAAATAGCGCAGCCCGCTACAACCCTCAGCTATTTCAAACACGCCCTGTGGAATTTGAACAAAATTACCTTCGACATAAACGGGAATATGCGTTAGCTGCATGAAAAAAGTGGTTATTACAACAGCGATGTACTGCAGTGGTCCGATAAGGCTGCCCCATACCGGTGAAATAAACCACAATAAGGCCAGTGGCACTATTAAGCCTTTACTTGGTTTAACCAAACTACAGAAAAGTAAAATGACATACATCGGAAATAACAGTCTGGTCAGGCTTATCAATTGCGAGGTTATGCTAACCGCTAACACAAGTGCTAAACCTAAGGTAGTAGCAAGAAAGAGGAGGTTGAACCGAAGTTGGACGTTATTGCGTTGTTGCCATAGTAAGGTGATGATAATAAACGGCATCAGGTAGGCGTGAGAGTAAGTTCCATCATCAAAACTGTAAGTGCGCCAATCAACCACGATTTGAGGATAGAGTAGTAAACTACAAGCTAAAAGAATGATTTGCAGCAAAAACAGGGTGTTGGCATGTTTAATTGTCATCCATGACGCTCCGTGAATACTAACGGCCAGAGAGTATTAAGCTTACTCAGGCATCCTTCGCTGAGTTTGAACTGTAAGTCATTAATAATCAACTGTTGGTTGTCTCCTTATCTTTCGTTTATACTCAATTTTGTTGGCTCAGTGATTCACTGTTATAAATGTTTTGTTAGTTGAAATTGCGAATGGATGCGTAATATATGAAATTGTACCCACACCTATTACAAGGTGTTGTCTTGCCATTGCTGGCAGTGATTAAAGGTAAACCTTTAATTCGCTATGTAAATGAGTATTCCAAGCATATCGCTCTGTCGCCGGATGAACTTAGCGCACTGCAATGGCAGTCGTTAACACGCCTTTTAAAACATTGTTTTGACAATAGCCCTTACTACCATCAGCGCTGGCAAAAAGCCGGTGTTGACGATATACGTACTGTAGATAGTATGGCGCAGTTTCAGCAATTGCCGATACTGACTAAAGCGGATATTCAGCAGCATTATGACCAGCTAAAAGCAAAAAACTTCGATAACAATATTGTTAAATCTACTGGTGGCTCTACGGGGACACCATTAAGGTTTGAATTGGACGCTAACAGCAATACCCGGCGTGAAGCAATTATGTGGCGGGGTTATGACTGGCTTGGTGCAGGTTTAGGGGTTCGCACGTTGTACTTGTGGGGCGCCGGTATTGGTCAGGTGTCCTTCGCCAGGCAAATAAAAGAGCGTCTTTATCATGGTCTTTATAACCGCAAAATGCTGAATTCATTTTCTATGGCACCCGACAATATGCATCAGTATATAGCGCAAATTAATGCGTATCGACCCGATGCAATGGTGGCCTATGTCAATCCATTATATGAGTTATCAAAACATATTTTGCAGCAAAATATTGTAGTACACCGACCGAACAGTATTTTAACCGGTGCTGAGCCGCTATATGAATACCAGCGCGACACGATTGAAAAAGCTTTTTCCTGTCCGGTTTATAATACCTACGGCTGTCGTGAAGTCATGCTTATTGCTGCTGAATGCAAAACACATAAAAAGCTGCATATAAACTCTGATCATTTACTGGTAGAAACTGTCAATCAAGATGGCCAGGTTAACAATGGTGAAAGTGGCGACGTACTGCTGACAGATTTATTTAACTATGGCATGCCACTTATACGTTACCAAAATGGTGATCGGGCTACCTTGCATAATGCTGCTTGTGGCTGTGGCAATCCGTTGCCTCTGATGTCTAGCATAGACGGACGTAAGTTGGACGTTATAAAAACGCGCTCAGGCAAACTTATCCCTGGCGAGCTGTTTCCACATCTGTTTAAAGAATTTGCCAGTATTGATAAGTTTCAAGTGAGACAATCAGATATTGACGAGCTTATTATCTGTATTGTGACAAAAAACGGTTTAGCCGATGGCGATAAGTTGGCCATTTGCAATGAAATAAACCGTTATGCAGCGCATGAGCTTACGTTAACCTTTAAGTTTGTTGATGATATCCCGCTAACGGCGAGTGGTAAGTACCGGGTAACTATATGCGAGGTTTAAATTGAAGTCGCGCACTCGATTAGTGGTTATATCTAATTTGTATCCGTTACCTTGGGAGCCTGAAAGAGCCACATTTAACCGTCAGCAGTTTGCTCAACTTGAAGATGCCTTCGAGATGTCGGTGTTGGTACCAGTGAGTTTTATTGTATGGTTTAAAAACATCCGGCAAATTAAGCAAAGTGCTACTTTGCGCTATGTACCTTATTTTTTTACACCTAAATTTGGCCGTCGCTTTTATTCTTATTTTATGTATTTATCATTGTTGCTGCACTCGGGCCTTTGGATACGCCGCCATAAGCCAGAGATTATTCTCGCTAGCTGGGCATTTCCTGATGCGGTAGCAAGTAGCTGGTTAGCCAAACTGTATCGATGCAGGTTCTTTTTTAAAGTTCATGGCTCTGATATTCATCTGCATGGTGAAGAAGAGGCACGGGCTAGGCAAATTGTAGCAGCAGCAAAGCAGGCGAAGGGTGTTATTTCGGTTTCAGCCGAGCTCAAGCAGCAAATGGTGCAATTAGGTATTGCAAGAGACAAAATTCATGTAGTGTATAACGGCGTTGACCATAATTTATTCAGCCAGAAATGTGAACGTCCGATACCAGAGAACTATTTGCTGTTTGTTGGTAACTTAAAAAAAGATAAAGGTGTGATGGAGCTGTTGCAGGCGTTTGGCGAAGTTAGCCTGCGTTATCCAAAACTGAAACTGCTGGTGGCAGGTCGGGGCGATATGCGCCAAAGCATGGAGCAGTATCTTTGTGGGCAGGTATTTAGAGATAAAGTTGAACTGCTTGGGAGTGTTGCGCATAGTGTGTTACCTCAGTTAATGCAGCATGCAGAGCTTTTGGTGCTGCCAAGCTATCATGAAGGTGTCCCGAACGTTTTACTGGAGGCGATGGCTGCTGGTACTCCCGTTGTTGCTTCAGCTGTAGGTGGCATACCTGAAGTTGTAAAGCCTGAACTCAGTGGCTTATTAGTCCCTAGTGCCGACGCAGCGGCTTTAACACAAACACTAATACTTGCGCTGCAAAAAGACTGGTGTCGGTCTGACATTGTTCAGCATGCCTCGCAGTTTACCTGGCAAGAAAACAAACACCGATTACAGTGTTTATTAAATGAAAGTAATTTCAATGCCTGAGTTGGTAGGGGTATATCATTAATAAATTAGTATGCCCAAATAGCTATAAGTTAAAGAAGGAGAAAACGATATATGTTGGCAGGTAGTGATAAAAACTTAACTTATCAAAGTTTTTTTGATCCATTTCTAATACTTATGTTCGATCAACAGACAACATCAGAGTGATAGCATGAACATTTTGTTCCATCACCGAACACGCGGAAAAGGTGCAGAAGGTGTGCATATTATGGGTGTGACTAATGGCTTGCGTCAGCTAGGCCATAAGGTGCACTTGTTATCGCTTCCTGGAGCAGACCCAGAAAGTACGCCACAAAATAACACTTCTACAGCAACTAACCCCGGGGCTAAAAAGGGCAATCCGGTATTACGATGGCTGCTTGATTTAACGCGTTATGTACCAGAGGCGGTGTTCGAGTTATTTGAACTGGCTTACAATTTTCCTGCATTATTACGCTTGCGCAAGGCTGTGCATACTCACCAGATTGATGTTATCTATGAGCGTTATTCCCTGTTTATGTTCGCTTCGGTATGGTGGGCCAGACGTAACAGCAAGCCTATTATTTTGGAAATAAACGACTCATGTCTGGTACATCGGGTTAGGTCGCTGTTTTTTCGGACGCTGGCACGGAAAGTTGAAGGTTGGATTTTTAAAAATGCGACCGGTTTGGTGTTTATTTCTGGCCATTTTCAACAAGTTGCCATGACAGGGCATCCCCAGATTGCGCCGTCAGTGGTGTCTCCTAATGCCGCTGATTTATCACAATTTATCATTGATGATGCTGCATCGCTGCAATTACGACAGCGTTTAGACATAGCGGATAAAGTGGTTTTGGGGTACGTAGGGGCCTTCGTTCATTGGCATGGTATAGATTGGTTTGTAGATTTAATGGTTGATAAAATCAAAGCCTATCCAAAGTTAGTCTTGCTATTGGTTGGTGATGGCGTGAGTTTTGAACCAATAAAACAACGTATTGAAAGCGCCGGAGTTTCATCACAAATTTTGCTAACAGGTCGGGTTGAGCATAGTGAAATTGCCACTTACATTGGCGCAATGGATTATGGCATTTTACCTGATTCAAATGATTATGGTTCGCCGATGAAGCTGTTTGAGTTTATGGCTATGGCAAAGGGCATGGTTATTCCAGACTTTTCGCCAGTGGTAGAGGTGGTTGCTGATAACGAGACGGGATGGTTGTTTCCGGCGAATGATCGCCAAGCCTGTATAGACAGAACATTAGAGCTTGTCGAAGATACAACGCAGCAGCGTCAGGTTGGTAAAAATGCCCGTATTTATATCGAGCAACATCGGCAGTGGAAACATAATGCTGAGCAACTGCTGGGTCTACTGCCAAAATGAAAAATTTAAAGGCGGATTTGATAAGAAAACAGCAAATTTTTCATAACGATGGCGCACCTGTTAGCATGCTAAGAGTGGTAATGGCAGATGGCACCTTAGCAAACGTTTTATATCGACTGATGCGCTGGTGTGCTGTCACCAGATTATCGCCGTTAGCCTACCTGTGTTACCAGCTCAACAAATTTTTCAATGGTTGTGTTATTGGCGTAGGCGCAGATTTTGGGCCCGGTTTCGTTTTAATGCACCCCATTGGCGTCGTGATTAACTCTAAAGTGCGTGGTGGCGCTAATATCACAATTGAAAGTGGCGTAGTAATAGGTGATGAAAAAGGCCGTTCTCCGGTACTTGAAAACGATATTTTTATCGGCGCTGGCGCTAAAGTCATTGGTGCGGTAAATATTGGTGAACACGTGAAAATAGGCGCTAATGCGGTAGTAACTAAATCGGCACCAGCGGCAGTTACTATGTTGGGTATTCCGGCTAAACCCTATGTGCGTTGAATTAACATAAGGAAATTGCATTACCATGGAATGGGTTTTTTGGGTCAGTATCATTGCGATACTCTATAGCTATGCTTTGTATCCACTACTGTTAATGTGCTGTAGTGCAGTACTGCAATTGTGGTGTGACAATCGTTTTGTCTGGAGTGCACAGCCAAGGCGTGTTGTGGCGGTTCATGATGATAATTTACTACCCGATATCACGGTTGTTATTGCTGCATATAATGAGCAAAGCTGCATAGCTGCAAGGGTTGAGAACATTCTTGCCCAAAACTACCCTGCAGATAAATTAAGATTAATTGTAGGTTCTGACGGAAGTCAGGACGACACGGCTAAGATTCTTGCGGCAATAACCGATCCTCGATTAACGGCATGTTTGTTTACTCAAAATCGTGGCAAGGTAAGTGTACTTAACGATTTGATGGCCCAAGTGAGCAGCAATATAACCGTGCTAACCGATGCCAACACCGTTTTTGAGCCAGATACTATCCGAAACTTAGCACGGCATTTTAGCGATGACAATGTAGGGGTAGTTTGTGGCGAGTTACAACTTGTCGATGCCCAAAGTGGTAACAACCGCGACGGCGTTTACTGGCGATACGAAAGAGTGTTGAAATTTCACGAAGCTCGATTCGATGCACTGTTGGGGGCAAATGGTGCGAATTATGCCATTCGTACTGAGCTGTACCAGCCATTAGCTACCAATACCATTATTGATGACTTCCACATTGCGATGAATATCGCGCGCCGAGGGTTTAAGGTTAAATATGACCCGGAAGCTGTCGCTATCGAAGATAGCGCGCCAACGATTGGCGCTGAAATGGGCCGTCGCATACGCATTGGCTTAGGTAATTATCAAGCATGCTTTCAAATGGGGTGGCTAATGAACCCGTTTAATGGATGGCGGTTCTTTAGCTTTATCAGTCACAAATTATTGCGTTGGTTTGTACCACATTTAATGATACTGACATTAGTGAGTAACCTGTTTCTATTGCAGGATAGCCGTTATATCGCGCTATTTGTCTTACAGATAGTTTTTTATTGTTTAGCAATTTACGGTTATGCCCAGCATATTAAAGGACGACGATTATCCACGATAATGTCCCTTATGGTGTTTTTTACGTCGATGAATTATGCACTTTTAGTTGGCTTTGTACGTTATTTCACCACAAATATTCAGGGTAGTTGGCAGAGGACAGAAAGGTAATGTTGATGTTATTTGTATTGGGTGTAATGCTTTTTGGTGCGGTTTTTTGGGCCATTGTTCGCCAGAAAAATATGCAAAACTGGCTGGGCAATTATATCCGTCATATTTTAAAACGGCAGGTTCCCGTTAACGGTCCTAAGCATGTGCTATTTTGTTTTGTCGATCATTACGAACCTCAGTGGGGGCGTCAGATTTCTATTGAACAGGAAAGGGCCCGTGTAGACCGTTGGTTCAATGACTACCCGGCTGTTGCAGGCCAGTTTAAAGATGCAGATGGCTGCTACCCTAAACATTGCTTTTATTATCCTGAAGAAGAATATCGATTTGAGCATCTTGCCAAAATATCTGACTTATGCTACCGCGGTTTTGGCGAAATTGAAGTGCATCTGCATCATGACAATGATACCAGTGACAATTTACGGAAGACACTGACTAATTTTACCGAGTTACTGCATCGTGACCATGGTGCTTTTGTCAGAGATGAGGCTACCGGAGCATTAAGTTATAGCTTTATACATGGCAATTGGTCACTAAATAATTGTCGGCCAGACGGACGTTGGTGCGGCGTTAATGATGAACTTATTGTATTAAAAGAAACCGGTTGCTATGCCGACTTCACGTTTCCTTCAGCGCCAAGCAATACTCAACCTGCGATGGTTAATGCCATTTATTATGCCAAAGATAAACCAGGTCAGCCAAACTCACATAACACCGGGCGTTTGGTCGAGGTCAACGGCAAGCCATGGGGTGATTTAATGTTAATCACCGGGCCGATAGGGTTGAACTGGAAGGTCAGAAAAAAGGGTATCTTTCCACAAATAGAAAACGCCGACGTGCGCAAAAGTATGCCGCCAACGCCTGAACGTGTTGATCTATGGGTTAACTCTAATATTCATGTTGCCGGCAGACCAGAATGGGTGTTTGTTAAAGTACACACTCACGGTACTCAGGAAGAAGATATGGACACGCTGTTGGGGGCGCCATTTGCCAATATGTGTGCGCATTTACAAGCCAAGTACAATGACGGCGACAATTATGTTCTGCATTATGTAAGCGCGAGAGAGATGTATAACATTGCGAAAGCGGCAGAGGCTGGCGAGAGTGGAAATCCTAACAATTTTAGGGATTATCTAATCGCAAAGCCGAAGAATATGCCGCTACTCAAAAAGGAATTGGGTACAAAGGGAATGTAATATGAATTTTAAAGGCTGCAGCAGATCTGCGATTGAAGTCTTATCGGGGCACATGGCGTTGAAATGGCAACGTCGCCCTGGTGGGGTCTATTGTTTTAACTATCATCGCATTGGTTCTGCTGCCGACTCCGAGTTCGATCCCAACGTTTACAGTTGCACGCCTGAACGTTTTGAACAACATCTTCGCATGTATCAGACGAATTTTGATGTGATTAGCATTGATGAATTAATTTCATTGCACAACAGTCAGCAGCGTGTGTCTGAGCGTCTGGCGCTCTTGACCTTTGATGATGGTTACATAGATAACTATCAACTCGCATACCCGATGTTGAAATCAGCTGGATTAACAGCCGTTTTTTTTGTCTCGACAGATTATATTGATAAACCTCAGATCCCTTGGTGGGATGAAGTGGGTTGGATAGTACGTCATTCTGGTAACGCTAGTGTTAAGCTAGCGCATTGGCCTTCAGCAATCAATATTGTCGACGGCGCAATTGGGATGCGGGTTCGGCGTTTGCTAAAAGCGGTTAAGCAAGACAACAGCCTGCCGATGGAGGAGAAACTGAAGCAAGTTAAGGTTGCCTTGCAGTTAGACCATATTGGCATGCCTGAGCCGACAGAGTTGTTAGTTAACTGGCAACAACTAAAAGAGATGGCAGATAATGGCATGCATATCGGCTCTCATACCTTATCTCACAACATACTTGCGCACCTTACACCCGAGCAACAGTTGGTTGAGCTAACACAATCTAAGCAGCGTCTGGAAACCATGTTGCACAGAGAGATATTGTCAGTTGCGTATCCTGTAGGTGGATCAGATACTTTCACTCGCAACACGCTGAATGTAGCACAGCAAGCCGGCTATAAATTGGCATTCACATTTATCCCCGGGATAAATGCAAAACTAGGATTTGATAACCGTTATTCCCTTTGTCGTTTTTCTATTGATGAGAATGCGTCTGTCTGGCAATTGAAGCAAATGGTCAACAAGTCTTTTTCGTTTATGAGCAACTGATATGACCCCTTCCGTTGTCGTACTCAGTGCTGGCCCAAACGGACTAGGGGTGACACGAAGTTTATACCTCAAAGGAATAAAACCTTGGGTTATCAGCACCTCGTCGTTGGATGTTATTAATTATTCCCGTTTACCTGAAAGAAAAACAGTGCTTGACGCCAACTCAGAAGCTAGTCTGCTGGCGGTATTGAGTGATGTAGCTTTTGGCACTATTGTCATTCCAACTTCCGATTGGTTTGTGAGTTTTTTATCTGAGCACACGTCACAATTAAAACCCAAGTTGCTGTATCTGGAAGCTCCTGCGCAAATTACAGAGATGCTGATTGATAAAGCATGGGAAACGCAGTTTATCGCAAGTTATTGTGCCTTACCTAAAACGGTACAGGTGTTACAGGATGCGTCGTCATTGTTAGCCTGTTTAACTTTGCCCATAATTATTAAACCACGGTCGCATAAGCATATGGTATTGGGAAGTAAAAACCGGATTTTGACATCTGTGACTCAAGTGAAAACGTTTTTTAGCCAATACAAGTTGCAATTACAGCACTTAATTGCTCAGGAAATTGTGCCGGGTGATGACAGTTGTCAATGGGTATGTAACTGTTTTTTTGATCAGAATAATGAATTGGTGCAGGCGTTTACTTTTAACCGGTTAAGATTGTCCCCATCGCACTTTGGTGTTACCAGTTATGCACGAAGTCAGCAAAATGAAGAGGTTGTTCAGCTATGCCGGACAATAGGGAAAGCGCTGGGTTATGTGGGTCCAGCAATGTTAGAGTTTAAAAGAGACCCAAGAGACGGAGAGTATTACTATATTGAACTTAACCCAAGGCTTGGGATGTGCAATTACTTTGATACCTATTGTGGTATCAATAATGCTTTTGCGAGTTATCAGCTGTTGCAGGGCGAAACTTTGCCTGTAAACCCTAAGATGCAAAGTAATGTGATATTTGTCAGTTTGTATGAAGATTTTTTTTCCAGGCGTAAGGATGGTGAGAGCGTAATGGAAATATTACGAGATTATTGCCGTAACGCTCGGCAGAAGCATGTATTTATCTACTTTGTCTGGTGGGATCCTTTACCTGCGATGTACATGTTGCTGCAGCAAGTGAAACAAATGGGTAAAGCCTTGCTGAGCAGGTTAAAACAATGATTAATGATAGCAAAGTATTTCTTGGTAACGAGTATCTGCCTAACGCGCCGGTAAAATGCACAATTGGTACTTATCGGGTGTCAGCCTTTGCTCCCTCTCAATTTGCCGAAGATAGTACAGCTGCAGTGCTGATTTTTGGCTATATCCATAATCCAGATGTATTGATAAGCCCTGCTTACTGGTTAACGTTGTTACAACAACCCGCACCGATGTTAGTGGCAGCACTAGACCAGCTAAACGGTGCCTATAATCTATTAGTGTTAAATAAGGTTAATAATAGCATCTCCGTAGTTACTGACCGGCTTGGTGGCCAGCGTATGTATTACTGGTCGACTCAAGAGGGGATTTGGTTAAGTCCAAGCCTTACAGGACTTGCCAATATTGCGAACTTCGGTCACGGTACCCCCACTAATTTTTCTGTGCCGGCTGTTATGGAACTGTTAAATTATCGCTGGTTAAGCGGAACAACAACGCCATTTGCAGATATTAATAAGTTGCCGCACGCTGCGGTGTGTCAGTTATCGCCAGGCTCCTCAATTCATACTTTAGTCCGTTATGGTATTTTGCCAGAGGCGCGAGCTGGAGTAACTGATGAATCGTTGCAAGTTCATGCTGACAGAGTTCATCAATTATTATTGGCAAATATCAGAGCATCTGTTCGTCCTGGCGATCGCGTCGCGGTTCTTTTGAGTGGTGGTGTTGATTCTTCCATTTTGCTAGGAATATGCTGTGATCTTAATCTCAATGTAGTTGCTATTACTCCACAACATGAAGGACATCACAATCCTGAATTGGAAACGGCAAAAACGTTTGCTGCTGAGCTGGGCATAGAGCACAGAATTATAGCGGTAGAGGAAGCTGACGTTGCCCGTCATTATGCTGACGTTGTTGAGTTGCTTGGTGTGCCACCGCGTTGTCATAGTGCGGTATCGCTGTTAATTCTTCTAAGGCAGCTTAAAGGTAGCTTCGATAAAATTTTGTACGGTGAAGGCGCTGATACATTATTTGGTTCCAAAGCCGTAAAGCATTTTGCTTTACGGTTTAAAAAAAACCAACGGCTTAAGAAGGTGTTTCGTTATATACCTTATTGGCCCTGGCTGTTTAAAGTTTTGCCTTTACCTTATAAATTGAGGCACTTATTGCAGTTTGATGCGCTAAATGAGGCTATAGCAGTAAATCAGATTGTGTTGCAGGAACCGCTAAAGGCAAGTTTAAATGACCGCTTGGTTTTAGACAAGGAACTGATAAAAGCGGGGCTTAACGTCAGCAACGTTACAGTAGATACTTATGAGCGTGCTCTGCTTCAGTTAAAACAAATTATCTTTTCCAGCAGTGTGATAAATCATTTCTATGAATTGGAGTCTTTAGCTGCAGATAATAGTATTCAACTTATAAGCCCTTTTGTTTGCCAGCCTGTCATGGCCTATGCGGCTAGTCTGAGCGATACCAGCTATTTCGGTATTGAATCTGTTAAGCCAGTACTACGTAAAATTGGTGAGCGTTATTTTACACCATCACTAATGTACCTACCCAAGTATGGTTTTCCGGTGCCGCACAGTAATTGGTTAAAGGGCCCTCTGGCGACATGGGGTAGGGAAGCTACGGTGTTTTTTAGCTGCCCGATAGAGTATCTTGCTGACGAAGAGTTTGCCTGGTGCATAATTGGTTTATATTTGCTAGCTAAACGCAATCACATTTTACCATTGCGGCTGTTTGAAATCGATGGGGGAGTAGATGCTCCCCCTGGATAAATGGTATAAAATCAGTAATTTAGAACAGCTTTATTCTGTGGTGTCAGCTTGGTCAGCGCTAAATCAGCAATGTGACAGCAGCTTATTTTGTGACCCAAGATGGATCTGTAATTGGATATCAATTTACTGGCAGGATGACTGGAAACTGGAGGTGTGGGCTTATCAGCAGCAGGGGCAACTTGTCGCGCTGCTGCCTACATACAGCCAGCCAGGCACAAGAGCTGGGCGTGTATTGTACCCGTTGGGACAAGGTGAGTCAGAAGAAGCTGAAGTTGCTTCAGAATTTATTGATTTACTGCTGGCTCCTGAATTTCCGCTAATGGTACTGCATGGTTTGGCAGCACAGCTAAATGCTGAGCATTTTTACCACATAAGTTGGCGAGCTATTCTCGCCGATGCCAACATTTTGCAGCTAGCTCGTTTGCTTCGTTTTACACAGGTTAAACCTGCAGGGTTAAGGTATCAGGTTGTAGGTGGACCGTTAACACTACAGTCATCTCAAACTCGGCGAAAGTGGAAACTGTTTGAAAAATTACAGACTAATGGCCGTGCGACATTTAATTGGATTGATGCACAGCAAGTTGAAACATTTTGGCCTACATTAACCAATTTGCATCAAAAGCGCTGGCAGGCGAAAGGAAAAGCAGGCGCATTTATCGCGCCGGCATTTACCCGCTTTCATTTGGGGTTTGCCAGAAAGCAGCCAGACTGCTTAAGATTGGCAATACTTCGGATAGACAATGAAATAGCAGCAATACATTACTATTTGCTAGACAGAGATAACGTACATTTTTATCAGGCTGGCTGGCACGATAATTTTGCCCGCTGGTCCCCTTCGGCTATGTTGCACTGCTGGGTAATTGAACAAAGTATCGGAGCGAAATATGATTTTATGCTTGGTGATAAATTCAGCTACAAAGCCGACTATGGTACTGAGCAGGTTCAGTGTTATCAGCTTAACGGCTATAGCAATGTGATTCGTTATACTTTAGCGCTGCTAAAACAATTGAAACAAAGGATGTTGCAGTAAATGATGGGAACAAACACTAATAGACGAATTATTCAGCAAGTACAGTTGGACGCACTGGTCCCGTTTTTATTTCTGTGTACCTATATGGTACTGGTATTAGTTCGTCCACAGGAATGGATGGCAGAGTTAAAAGATCTACCTATAATCCGTTTGTCGCTTCTACTTGCTTTTTTTAGTTACATTGCATTGCAAAAAAACAAGTATCTCGCACCCCAAACAATATGCTGTATGGCGTTGACGGTAATTATTTTACTGTCAGGAATTCGTAATGGCTGGGCGATGGGGGGGGTGCAAAGTGCATCTGATTTTATTATTTCGTCAGTCTTGCCGATTGTTATATTTAGCGGGTTAGCGACAACAGTAAAGCGTAGTAAGGTATTGATGTTAATAGCGATATTGGCCTCTTTAGTTATGGTGAATAATGGCATTTCTCAAAAAAACAGTCCAGTTGGTATTGGCTGGAGTGGAAGTGCATTATCATGGCTTGATCGAATAACCTATGTCGGTGTGTTTAACGATCCAAACGATTTGGGTATGTTTTTTGTTATGACATTGCCTTTTGCGTTGTACTTTCTATTTCAGGGTAACTTCATTACCAAGTGCATTTTTTCTGCGGTTGCTGCTTATATTTTGTATGGTGTTTATCTAACAAATTCTCGAGGTGCTTTGGTATCGTTGGTTGCGATGGCCGGAGTCTTTAGCTATTTGAATTGGGGTAAAGCAAAAACGATAATAACTTCGGCTTTGCTTTCACCAGGGCTTATATTTGTCTTTATGAAGTTCCGCTCGATTGATGTAGACGAAGAGTCGGCAGCTGGGCGGGTGGATTCATGGTATGAAGGTGTGCAGCTGTTTTTATGGCGACCGGTACTTGGCATCGGGCAGGGAAACTATTTGGAGTACAACTACATTACGGCCCACAATTCATATGTTCTAACACTGGCGGAGCTAGGGTTCTTTGGATATGTATTATGGATGATTTTTTTGCTGCTAACACTGTATATGGTTTACCCTCAACGCAAAATTAATACTCTTATGTTACCGGTTAAACCAGAAAAGTTTGCCACTGACCGTGAAGAAGAATTATTTAACCACAATTTTACCCGGGTACGCGCGCAAAAGCGGTTAAGTGACTGTTTATTTTATTCTATGTTAGGTTTTGCCAGTACCATATTTTTTCTAAGTCGTACATATGCCGTGGTTGGTTATATTTTTGCAGGTATCGCAATTGCACAGTACTACCAAATTGCGAAATTTAATGCAGTTGCTCTACCGCGGTTAAATTACATTATCTGGCGTATTGTTGGAATTGCTGTACTAAGCATCCCAATGTTATTTATCCTAATAAAACTACTGTTGTAATTAACGTGTTGAAATTGCTTGTTTAAGTTCTTTCAATGTTTTTCGTTCCACGACAAACAATGCCAGGAGGTAGCTTACTCCGCCCACTGATATCAACAGTAACAAGTTTAGGATGCTCGGTGTACCCAACAACTGTTTGGTCGCTATGACACTGATAACCATCAAAGCCGCACTTAACACTATCTTGCTGATGCTATATAAAAATGTACCTAACTGGAAATTAAACAGCCGACTATATCTTATAAGTACAATAATATAGATGAGAGGAAAACCAAGCAGCCACGCCATTGCCAAGCCAGTAGCGCCTAAATCTGCTGTTATAAACAGTGCTAAAGCAATTATCGCTATCATTATGAGAGTATTGGTAATCAAATAAGATACCTTACCTAGCGCTTTAGCGGCCGGCTGAAATAATTCGTCACTAAAGCGTAAAGGCATCAGAACTAAGATTAACATGGTTGGAAGAATCGCTGCTTCCCATTTTTGGCCTAGAATAATAGGTAAAATATAATCACTTACTGCAGCTAAACCCCAGAAAATAGGTAAGGTAAATAGTAAACCTAAGCGTTGGGCTTTAACAATAAAATATGAAATCTTAGCAGGCTCATCTTGTAATTGTGAAAATGCGGGAAACGAAATTTCTTTTACTAGAGGAAGTATTTTTCTCTGAGGCATTACTGCAATGTTAAGCGCTACTGTAAATATGCCAATTTCTGTAGTGCTGAGTAGTAAACCACCAATTGTAATATCTAAGTGGATAAAAATGTACCAAAGCAAGGTGAAAACTGAAATTGAACCGCCAAATCGAATGAGTGGTAGAGAATGTTTAACGTTGAAGCTTGGTAAACACGGTGCTGGGTGGTGATATAGTAGCAATGTTACCCTCACTGCAGCAGCAACAATTCCTCCATACACTAATGCCCAAAAACCGTATCCGTAAATTGCAAAAAGCAAAGTGCTAATAGCGGCTATGATATTTGACATGGCGTCTATTAATGCTAATTTTTTAAACGCCATTGCACGTCTTAATAGCGCTGAAGGGATTGTTTCAAAAGCCATTAGCAAGAAACACCAAGCGCTGACCTTGAGTACCTCTGCTACATATGGAGTTTTGTATAAAGTAGCAATTGGTTCAGCAAGTAAGTACTGAAAGCAAAAAAGTAAAAAGTATATACAAAGTGTTATACCAAAATAGGATGAAATAGCAGCTTTGTCCAACGTTCGCGCTTGTACAAGAGGGCTTATCGCGATTGTTGAGGCCATCGTGACCAATAAGCTCGACAAAATGTCTGCTATTGCTACTATCCCATAGTCTTCTGGCGTTAAAATGCTAATGACCCAAAAGGTAAGTATCCAACGCAGTATTTGGGTTGTCGCTCTACCTAATGCAACCCACTTCAGCGAGTGCAACACGCTACTTTTTAGCGCTTTATCATTTGTCATGCTAAGTGAGACGCCTATCGTAAAAGTAAAGTCACATCATTGGCAACCGCAATTGCCTTTACCGAATCTAAAGTTGCAAGGTGCTAAGCTTGCAAGCTATTTGCATCGGTCTTCGTTCATCTGCCTCTACCAAATAACACGACTTCGACAGTCCTGATAAGAATAACGAGATCCAATATTAAACTGCGATGCTTAATGTAATATAAATCAAACTTAAGCTTTTCTTGTGCATCTTCAGCTGTTGCACCATAAGGATATTTAAGTTGCGCCCAACCGGTTAATCCTGGTTTTACATTGTGACGATTATTGTAGTAGGGAATATTCTTAGCAAGTTCCACAACAAACTCAGGACGCTCAGGACGAGGGCCAACAAATCCCATTTCACCCTTTAAAACATTGAATAACTGCGGCAATTCGTCAATTCGATAACGGCGAATATAATTACCAACTTTGGTTACCCGGTTGTCATTTTTCGAAGCCCATTGCGCGCCGTCTTTTTCCGCATCGGTTTTCATACTACGAAATTTCAAAATATAAAATGGGCTGCCATCTATTCCAACACGCAGTTGTTTATAAAATACGGGCGCTGATGTTTTTCTACCATCTTCTAGATAAATCAGTAAAGCCGTAATCAGCATGATAGGCCAGGTAAAAAGCAGTAACATAACGGCGAGTACAACATTTAAAACATAACCAAGACTGGTTCTGAATCTGCGGTTAGACGTTAAGCCATTTGAATGAATTATCCAGCTAGGATAAATCAGATTTACGGCAATTTGTCCTGTTTCATTTTCTATAAAATCAAGTATCTCTATTATATCAACGCCACGCGTCTTGCATTTGAACAAGTCTTCTACCGGGAGTTTGTTACGTCGCTCGTCACAGGCAATAACCAGTTGATCAATTTTGTTTTCCATAACGAATTTAAACAAGTTATTACTGTAATCCAGACTTATTTGCCGGTTTTGCTGTATCGAAGCTTCTTCGTCACCCTCTATAGAAACGTAGCCGAGGATTTCGAAATCGCGACGGTCAACGTTACGGCGTATACGACGCTCTATTATGGAAGCGCGCTTACCTGCACCCAAGATTAAAATACGGCGGCGACTGATTCGATTAATGTCATGCATCTGACAGAACGCTCTAAACAACGACACACTAATTGCTGCGATAACTGAGGCGCACAGCAGGTATAATGCGCTTATGTAAACGCTGGGGAATACTTGAAACACGATAAACTGAAGTATTATCGTACTAAACACCTGAGTAATAATAACACGCTTAACTACACCCTTGTGGCCTTCACGTAGCTTGTGATCGTATAACCCAACCGACAAGGCACAGAGCATTACCGTAGCGGCAAAAACAGAAATGTTAATTAAACTCGCTTCAGCGGAGACAACAACGTGGCTGGTATTGTGAATTAATATAGCAATCCAACTTGACAGGCAAAGCAGTGTCAATTCACCAAACAAAAAGAGTTTGTCAGCGACAGATTTCCTTCCATACCGACTTGCATTCATTTGACAACATCCTTGTGCATCCATTGCGATAAGACTATCGAGACATAGTCTCTGTACTAACTAGGCTAGTTTAGCTCAGTTCGGTTGAAGTTTACAGAACGAAACGAAAAATTAATTTGCATTTTCTGCAGCAAAAGCGCAGATTTATGCGCTATATTAGTAATGCATTTGCAAAAGGATGAGCATTATTATGGCATTAGCAATATTGGCAAAGCGTAGCTTAGCGCTATTTTTTTGTTTTTTAATGGTAGGTTGCGGCAGTACGTACTTGCCAAACGCTACCGTACACAACTCTCTGACAACATCTGTCGATAATTACCAATATTTGATAGGTCCAAACGACAGTGTTACAATTTTCGTTTGGCGCAACCCTGAGCTTTCTGGCAGCTTTATTGTTCGCCCTGATGGCAAGATATCAACTTCATTAGTAGAAGATGTGCCAGTTAGTGGTAAAACGCCAACTCAGCTAGCACGGGAAATGGAAGGAATATTAAGCAAGTATATTCGCGACCCTGTAGTTACGGTGTCAGTGACTAACTTCGTCGGGCCGTACAGTGAACAAATTAGAGTTATAGGTGCCGCAACAAACCCTCAGGCAATAAGTTATCGCGAATATATGACGTTACTGGATTTGATGATCGCTGTTGGCGGGTTAACCGAATTTGCTGCAGGTAATAGTGCCAAGTTAGTTCGTGTAACAGATGGCTCTCAAGTCACGTATGATTTACGGTTAGATGATCTTATCCGTGATGGAAATATTGCCGCTAACGTAGATATACTGCCAGGTGACGTAGTTATTATTCCTGAAGCTTGGTTTTAAGCGCGATTATTTTTTGTAGTACCGTCATGGAGTGACAGATGAAACAACTCACAGAGGCTATTGAGCAAATTACAACCTACAGCCGGGGGGTATGGTTACATAGACGTTATGTAATTATTACTGCCTGGTTGGCATGTTTGTTAGGTTGGTATGTTGTACATCAGCTTCCACCTGTTTATGAATCTGAATCAAAACTCTACGTCGAAACACAAACAATGTTGGAGCCGTTGCTTAAAGGTATTGCGATTCGTAACAATCCGGATCAGGAAATTAAGTTACTCGCTAAAACCCTGCTCAGTCGCCCTAATTTGGTGAAAATAGCGCGAGAAACAGATCTGGATTTACAAGCGGTAAACGATAAACAATATGAATCGCTTATTGATACGCTTATGGAAGACATAAAAATACAATCTTCCGGTCGTGAAAACATCTATGTGATTCGTTATCACAATAAATCCCCCCAGTTGGCACTTAAAGTCGTGCAAGCAACATTAAATACTTTTGTAGAAAATCATCTGGGTTCTTCCAGAGCTGACTCTAAGGGTGCTGAAAAGTTTTTAAGTGAACAAATCGCTGAATACGAGACCAGATTGGTTGAGGCTGAGCGGAAGCTATCTGAATTTAAGAAAAACAAAATGTTTATGATGCCCAGTTCAGAAAGCAATTATTATTCTCGCTTAAGTGCTGAGAAGCAAAACCTGGAATCTGCTACGTTAGAATTGCAGCAACTAGAAACACGTTTAGTTCTAGCTAAGGCTCAGCTTGCTCCTGGCTCCTCTGACGGTGGTTCGACGGTATCACCAGACTTTGTTACGCCATTTGATGAACGAATTGCTTCACTTAATACCAGTCTTGATGGTTTGTTAATTAAGTATACCGAGAACCATCCTGATGTTGTTGAAACCCAGCGGTTGCTTAGTTTTTTAAAACAGCAGCGCCAAGAAATGTTGACTCAGGTTGCATCCAGTGACCAGAGTGCCGGTGTGGCAAATGAGTATGTACAACAACTCAAGATGAATGTGTCAGAGCTGGAAGCGCAAGTGGCGTCAGTCAGAGTAAAAGTGGCCGCGTATTCACGAAAAGTTGTTGAGTTTGAAAGCAGATTAAGCCAGATACCAGAAATTGAGGCAGAATACACTGGTTTAAACCGGGATTATGAGATTAACCGCTCACAATATGAAGCGCTTTTGACACGTCGTGAAGCGGCCGAATTGGCACGAAAAGCCGACGTTTCTGAACAAGATGCCCAATTTAGAGTGATTGATCCACCGCGTGTTCCCATTACACCGTCAGGGCCAAAGCGTTTATTACTCTATACTGCTGTATTGATAGGTGCATTTGGACTTGGTGTCATGATCGCATTCATTCGTAGTCAAATATCGCCTACGCTGATATCCGTGTCTCAACTTAGAACGATTTCTGAAATTCCGGTATTTGGCTTTGTATCGCATACTAATAAGCCGCAGTTGTTGCGCCGTATTCGTTTGCATTTCATCTATTTTGTATTGTTAACAGGGCTGTTACTAACGTTGTATGCCACCATAATGGTTAATGAACTGCTTTTTGGTGGTACCGCTGAAGCAATATCGAGGGTTTTAAAGTGAGTATCATAGAAAAAGCACTTGATAAACAGTTGTCAGCGAAATCTACAACTGTGAAGCAAGAAGCAAAATTTTCAACCATTGAGTCGTTGGAACAAATCGATAAGCCTGCGGAGAGCAAGGTTACACAACCTGCTTCGTTAAATGTTGCAAGTAAGTTTAAAAATGATATTTCTCGCAGTATTGAGTTGGACCTTGAAGATTTAGAGCAGCGCCATTTCGTGTCCTTATCGTCCAAGCGTCGCGCTATCAATGAAGAATTTAGCGTAATAAAGCGCAAGCTTATTAATAATGCATTTGGTCAGTTAAGTTCGTCTCTTAAGCATCCAAACCTTATTTTGGTAAGCAGTTCACGGCCGGGTGAAGGAAAAACGTTTACGTCTGTTAATTTGGCGCTGAGTATTGCATTGGAACAAGACAAAACCGTTCTGTTGGTCGATGCGGATGTATTGCGGCCACAAGTGGCCAAGACGCTGGGTTTTGAAAGTGGTATTGGCCTTACAGACTATTTATCTTCTGATGACATAGACGTGCAAGATATTATCTTATCAACTAATGTTGAGCGATTGAAGATTATCCCAGCCGGCAGAGCGCACCATTTATCAACCGAGCTACTGGCAAGTAAGAAAATGGCTGAGCTGGTAGATGAGTTTGCTACACGTTACAAAGATCGTATTGTGTTGTTTGATGCTCCTCCATTACTCGGCGTAAATGAAACGGCAGTTGTAGCAATGATGTGTGGTCAAGCGCTTATTGTGCTTGAAGAAAATAAGTCAAAATTGGCTGAAATTGAACAATCTATCGCGCTGATACCACCTGAAATTGCTGTAGGTTTTGTCATTAACAAAGCGCATCGGACTCAGGTTGGAGAATACGGATACGGATATTACTATGGTGGTGCCTAAACTGCCCAGAGTAGTATGGTTACTAGTGCCCCTATGCTTGATAAGCAGTAACATGTTGCTTGCTGGCGATTTGCAAATTAAGCCTGGTATTGTCGTTGATATGTATGGCTACCAGATTAAGCAAGCCCAAAGTAGTGAGTGGGATGAGGGCGCCGCCCTCGCAGCAACGCCAAATATTGCATTTCTTTTTGATAGTAAATATTTAGTTTCAGTACTGGATTGGAAGCAAAAAAATGTTTTTTATGATGACGCGCAACGGTCAGACAAAACATTAGATTATATTGATTTTAACAGCCGATTATCTGCCTGGGATGATAGGGTAGCGCTATCGTTGAATGCCGGAGAAGGTTACCGTCTTAGAAATACGCAGCGCGGTGTTTTTGCGGATGAGATAACCGGGTTTTCGCAACTGAGTAAAACTCGTTATATGGGAACTTCGTTGGCGTTAAGTACTGCCAGACACCGTGCGACCCAAGGCGCTGTGAATTTTACTGCCAGAAAGATTAATTCTGAACTTCCTGTAATTAATGATGACGATCCTCAGTTTAACGAAGCCACATTTGATAATGCGCTTTATGAGATGAATTTCGCTTTAGGCACTGCACAGCGTACTGTCGGTGTTTTTTGGCAAATAAGTGGCCGTTATGCAGAAAATGTTCGTGAAAATGCTATCGATCTTACGTCTGAAAACATTGAAGCGGTGTTGGCTTTACCTTTATTAGAACAATGGGCGTGGGTCAGTAAAGCCCGTTATGAGTCAAATGAGCTGTACGCAAATGCTGACAATGAATTCGGCTCAGTGGGTACCGGTTTAGAATACAGAATCGGCAAAGCGTCTTATATAAATTTGACATACAACGTGTTTCGGCGGGATCAGCTTCTGCTTGAGGACGGAGATTATTGGGCGTTAGATATGTTGTTGGCGCCCACGCGGCGTTCGTCAATTAAAGTGAGTTTAGATCAGCGCTATTATGGCCGTTCAGTTGAAGTCTCAGGTCGTTATCGCTTACGACATGTCTCTGCTCAGTTAACATACAATGAGCGCCTTAGAGTTATGAATGGTTTAGAAACTGAGGTTAATAATCTTGGTGTGCTTGTTTGTCCCGGTGGGTCGAGCGCTGCTGCTGATTGTTTTTTACCTCCATCGGCTAATTATGAATTATTACCTGGCGAGTATCTGCAAAACGTCTACGCCAATGAAATAGAATTCAACGAAAGTGTTGTTTTACGAAAAAGTGGGCTCTTCAATCTAGTTTATGACAAAAACAGACTCGTTTACGGTTTAAGTCTCAGTCGGAGTGAAGACGAGTATGTCGAAACAAACCGCTTTAATATTACAGATAACGTAACCGTGTTTGGTAAGTGGCGATTATCACCTACGATGCAGTTATCAACGGAATATAGCTGGTATGAATTGCAGTTTTCTACTGAACAGCGAACAGATAGAAGCATCAGAATTAAAGCGGGTATTAGCTTTGAAATTAATTCCCGCTCAGATATTTCACTGAATGCACAACGCGTCTCACGTGATTCCAATCTGCAAGAGTTTGATCTTGAAGAAAATCGGGCATGGGTTACTTACGCCTATAACTTTTGATTCGACTAAGTAAATGTCGAAGTGGCAAGGTTTATCTAGATAAAACGCAATACTTATTGCGTTTTATCTTCACGTTGTTGTAAGGCTTTATGTTGTTTCTTCAGCAACTCATCCATTTCCTGTAATAACCTAAGTTTCTCCTCAATAACAGAATTTAATGTTGAAGATAAAGTCGTCTGGCTTGAAATGGCTTGTTGAGGTTGCTGGATTGACGGTAACGATTGCTCGGGTGCGACATTAGCAATCTCTTGGTTTATTTCCTCAATAACAAGTTGGATATCTTCGCAGGTAAGTTGCTGCTTGTCTTCCAGATAGCCGTAAAGTAAAACCCTGTCCATTAACGTATTTATTTTACGCGGCACACCTTTACTTTGTCTATGTAACAGCGCAAAGCAGTCATCTTGTAGCATGGTAGTTTCACCACCAGCCTGATTAATTCGATATTGAATGTAGGCTTTAGTATCATCCAACTGGAAAGCTGACAAATTGGATGAAGCAATAATGCGTTGTCTGAATTGCTCCATATTGGGAGCTTGTACTATGGCGTTAAGTTCGTTCTGGCCAAGTAAAAAACTTTGTAGTAAAGGCTTACCGTTAAACTGAAAGTTAGACAACATTCTCAGCTCTTCTATTGAGGCAAGTGGCAAGTTTTGTGCTTCATCGACTAACAACAGGGCACGCCGATGTTGCGAGTGTAAACGCTTAAGATAATTATAAATAGCATCCAGGTAACTGGCTTTACTATGCTCAGTAACGACCAGATTAAAGCAGGATGCAATCATGCGAATTAAATCATCGGGCTCTAACTTAGAGGTGACAATTTGTTTAGCGATAATTTCATCCTGGCTCAACTGACTAAGTAATTGGTTAGCTATGGTCGTTTTACCGGTCCCGACATCACCGGTAATCACAATAAATCCTTCACCTTGCGAAAGACCATATTGTAAATAGGCTAGGGCACGTTTGTGTAATTTACTCGCATAGAACCAATTAGGGCTAGGTGTGAGCTGAAATGGTCGGTCCTTGAATCCATAGTACTTTTCGTACATCGCTGATCATCCTTTCATTATATGCAGCCACTAAGGCTTGAGCTTACACGTCGTTGTTAGTGTATACAAAAAGTGGCACGAACACGATGCTATCTGTCAGTTCCCGTAGTCGTTTTTTGTTGTTACATTTCTCTGTTGGGGCATTGTCGTTGTTTTTGTCAATTAAGCTATTAGAAAAACAGTATTTTCAATGGCTATTGTTGAATTAAACAGCGTTGCGTTTAAAAAATATCCGAACGCACAATCGAGCTGAAAAAACTGTTGACACATTTTAGGTGGCACCCTAGAATGCGCCCCGAGTTCAGCGCTAACGTAAGTTAGTTCGCGGCTCAAAAAGTGTGGGGCTATAGCTCAGCTGGGAGAGCGCTTGCATGGCATGCAAGAGGTCAGCGGTTCGATCCCGCTTAGCTCCACCAAGATTTTTTAGTGCGTCCCCTTCGTCTAGAGGCCTAGGACACCGCCCTTTCACGGCGGTAACAGGGGTTCGAATCCCCTAGGGGACGCCACTTCATTCTACGTTTTATCTGTTACTGTGTCCCCTTCGTCTAGAGGCCTAGGACACCGCCCTTTCACGGCGGTAACAGGGGTTCGAATCCCCTAGGGGACGCCACTTTATACTAACGTTTTATCTGTTACTATGTCCCCTTCGTCTAGAGGCCTAGGACACCGCCCTTTCACGGCGGTAACAGGGGTTCGAATCCCCTAGGGGACGCCACTTCTTTTATTACCCAATTCTGTAAATACATCTAATAACAAATTTCGGTATTTTTACTTATTTCATTCGGTTTGAAACTTTTCCAATAAATTGTACATAAAATCGCTTATAAGCGGTTGAGCATCAATGTTGGGGTGTATTCCATCTCGTAGCATCAGATCTTGATTTGTCGCAATGTTATCCATGAAGAAAGGCCATAACGTTATCTGATGTTTTTCTGCCAGTTGCGGATAAATATTACTGAACTGTTGTCCATAACGTGGTCCATAGTTTGGTGGTATGCGTATTTGCATTAGTACAGGCGTAGCTTTATGCTGTTGAACTAATGTAATTATTTCACTCAAATTTGATTTAACTGAGTTTATGGCAAAACCACGTAATCCATCGTTACCGCCAAGTTCAATCATTACTGCGTCTGGCTGGTGTTGTTCAAGCAGTGCGGGCAAACGCGCTAAGCCTCCTGCTGTTGTTTCACCACTAATGCTGGCATTGACTAACTGCCATTGTGTGCGTTGTTGAAGTAAATGAGGCCAGCCTTGCTGCTGCTTCATGCCGTAGGCGGCACTTAAGCTATCGCCGAGGATCAGCATTTTTTGTGCTGAAGCAGTCAAACTTATTAAACTGAATAATATAAAGAAGAAAATACGCATCATGAATACACCTGAAGTTCATATTAAAGCGGTTAACGTGGCTAAGAGTGTCAAAGTTACCGATGGTTCCCTAACTATCCTGCACGATATCAGCCTTACAATCAATCGTGGTGAGTCTGTTGCTATTGTTGGCGCTTCGGGCTCAGGCAAGTCAACGTTACTGAGCTTGTTGGCCGGACTTGATACGCCAACTCAAGGGGAAGTGTTTCTGGGGCAGCAGCCTTTGCATAGGTTGTCTGAGGATGAGCGTGCCGGGATCCGCGCTGCAAATGTCGGTTTTGTGTTCCAATCTTTTTTATTATTGCCCAGCTTAACTGCACTGGAAAACATTACGTTGCCGGCCGAATTAGCTGGCGTTAAAGACGCCCGCAGTCGAGGGCTCGATTTGTTGCTGCAAGTGGGACTGTCTGAGCGAGCTGATTTTTTTCCAGCACAATTATCTGGTGGCGAGCAACAACGTGTTGCTATTGCACGGGCATTTATTACCCAGCCAGCGGTCTTATTTGCTGATGAACCATCAGCAAACCTCGATGCCGCAACCGGGCAAAAAATTGAAGACTTGTTGTTTAAATTGAATGCCGAGCAAGGTACGACTCTGGTTTTAGTTACTCACAATAATGACTTAGCAGACCGCTGCCAACGCCAGTATCAGATGCAAGCCGGACGTTTTCTAGATATCAATACTCAAGGAATAGCTGATGTGGGCTAGTATTGCATGGCGTTTATTTTGGCGTGAGCTACGCCGTGGTGAATTATGGGTCATCGCCTTTGCTTTGTTTTTGGCAGTTGGCTCGGTAGTAAGTTTAAGCGGTATTACCCAGGGAGTGCAAAGCGCATTGATGCAGCGCAGTGCACAGTTTACTGCAGCTGATAAAGTGCTGCGCTCCAGTCAGCCTTTTAATATGGAGCTTATCGCACAAGCTGAGCAGTTTAATGTGCAAAGCGCAAGACAGATGCAATTTGACTCTATGCTTTTTGCCAGCGACATGATGCAGTTGGCGACGATTAAGGCGGTTGACGATGCATACCCCTTGCGTGGCACATTAGAGTTAAAACAGTCGGATAACATTAGCGTTGGCGAACAGGCGCAACTTAGACCAGGTTATTTGTACCTGGAAGCGCGGCTATTTGATTTGCTAAAGCTAACCGTTGGTGATTCTCTGGAGCTGGGTATGTCTAACTTCATTGTTGGCGGTGTTATTGTAAATGAACCCGATGCGCCTCTTAGTGTGTTCGGTGGTGCTCCCAGAGTCCTGATGCATATAGATGATGTCGCTGCCACACAAATTGTTCAGCCGGGTAGCCGAATTGCTTATCGCTATTTATTTGCTGGAGAGAATGCTGATTTAGCCCAGTTTGAAGCGCAGGTCGAACCGCAGTTGTCAGTACATCAACGCTGGCAAAAAATGGATCGAGAGTCGGCTATTGGCAGCGCGTTGGAACGCGCAGAGCGCTTCTTGTTGCTGGCTGGCTTACTCGGTATTGTTCTGGCTGCATGCGCTGCCGCCGTAGCAGCAAGTCGTTACGCGCAACGTCATACTAAAGCAGTTGCCGTCATTAAGGCATTGGGGGCGACAACAGCACAAATCCGTCTGATTTATGGTAGTCACTTATTGTTGGTAGTGCTGTTCAGCTTGCTATGCGGGGTTATTGCAGGCCAATTGGCTGTTAGCGGGGCACAGTTAGGTATTCAGCAGTATTTAACTGATTATAGAGCTGAATTTAGTTGGCGACCGTTGTGGCTAGGCTGTTTAACCGGTCTGGTTTGTGCAACGTTATTCGCCGCCAGACCAATGTGGCGGTTGGCAAATACTGCTGCAATTGAAGTGCTTAAACAACCCGAAACGCAATTCGTGCTGGATAAGTTACAATTAATCACCGGCGCTCTGGCGATATGGGGGTTGATGTGGTTGTTTAGTGGTGAGCTGGTATTAAGTATTGGGCTGTTTTTATTGTGTGCTGTTTTTGCGGCGTTACTAATGGTTACTGCGGCAACGTTGGTAAAGCTGACTAAGCCTGCATCTGCCGGACAAAGCAGTGCTGGTAAACTGGCGTTGGCAAATTTGCGCCGAAGGCTGTGGGCCAATAGTTTCCAACTTATTACCTTTAGCCTAGCGATATTTTTAGCTTTGTTGTTATATTTTCTTCGTGCAGAGCTCATTGGCCAGTGGCAGAGACAGATCCCGCAAGGCGCACCCAATCATTTCCTTGTTAACATTACTGAGCAGCAACGTAGCATCCTAAATGATTTTGCTCAAACCCATCAGATAACATTGGATAAGTATTATCCTGTGGTGCGTGGTCGTCTGTTGTCGATTAATGATGAAAAGTTACAGCAGGAAAGTTCAAAAGAAGACCGAAGTGAACAACGCGTTGGTATTGGCCGGGAATTAAACTTAACGTGGTTGGCGGCACTCCCTGAAAATAATCAAGTAACGTCAGGTAGTTGGTTTAGTGCCGATGCGCAAGCACAGGTATCAATTGAGTCTGAGTTAGCACAGCGACTAGATATATCGCTTGGTGATAACCTGGCTTTTTCTATTGGCGGTCAGCAACTGAGCGCGTCAGTAAGTAGCATACGTAAAGTAGATTGGAATAGCCTGCAGCCTAACTTCTATATGATATTAAGCCCTGATTTACTTGCAGAGTTTCCTGCAACCTATATTACGGCTTTTTACCTTGAAGCGGGTAGAGAGCAATTGCTGAATCAATTAGCAAGGTTAATGCCTACCGTTACCGTTATCAGTGTGGACAACATTATTAAGCAGGTAAATGGCATTATCGATCAGGTTACTATCGCGTTAAGTTTTATCTTGGTGATTATTTGCTTCGCAGCGGGTCTGGTGTTGGTCGCGCAGGTACAGGCAACCTTAGAGCAACGTGAACAAGAGCTGGCTATTCTGCGAACATTAGGTGCACGCTACGCATTTTTACGAAATGCGCTTGTATTAGAGTTTGCTATGTTAGGCGCAATGGCGGGTGTTTTTGCTACGGTGTTAGCAGAAGCTATGCTACTTATTGTACAACAGCGTGTGTTTAACTTGCCCTTTACATTGCATTACACCTTGTGGTGGCTCGGGCCTTTGCTAGGTGTCATTTTGGTAACAACATTGGGGTGGTGGCAACTAAAACGCTTACTGCGCATCCCCGGAGCTCAGTTAATGCGTCGCGTGCTGCAAGGTTAATTTACTGCGCAAGAGCTGCTTATTTAAGCAGCTCTTGCAGTGCCGGTGTTAAGGTTGGGAATGTAAACTCAAAACCAGCTTTGCTCAGGTTTGCTGGTATTACCCGTTGGCCCGTTAACAATAAATCGGCCATTTCTCCCATGGCGAATTTTAATATAATAGCTGGCATGGGTAACAATGTTGGGCGGTGTAATACCTCTGCTAGCGACTGACTAAATGCGCTGTTAGTTACCGGAGTAGGGGCGGTGGCATTAAATGTGCCTTGTAAAGTTGGATGGAGTAATAAAAAATCGATTAATCGCAACATATCCCGCATATGGATCCACGACATATATTGCTCACCACTACCGATACGACCGCCTAAACCCAATTTAAATGCCGGTAACATTTTGCTCAGTGCACCTCCTGCTTTAGCCAGCACTATACCTGTACGAAGAATACATACACGAGTTGATGGGCTTTCGGCTTCCAAAGCAAGCGTTTCCCAACGCTGGCAGAGTTGATGCGCAAAATCATTATGATAGTGGCTGTAGTCTTCGGAAATACATTGGGACTGTTGTGCACCATATACCCCAATGGCTGAGCCGCTGATAAGCAGTTTGGGAGGCTTGGAGGCAGCTTTAATTGCTAACACAATTTGTTCAGTACAATGCCAGCGACTATTGCATAACACCAATTTTTGCGCAGCAGTCCAACGTTTACCCACGATAGGTTCGCCCGCTAGATTTACCACCACATCAACAGTGTTGAAATCGACATCAGTCAGCGTCGAAATAACTTTAACATTAGTCCCCAAACGGCGTTGAGCCTTTTCAGCTGATCGGGATAACACCGTAAGTTTGTGCTGCTGTTGCCATTGCGCTACCAGAGCGCTGCCAATAAGGCCTGTACCACCGGTAAGTAATATGTGCATAGTGCTCAGTGCGGTTTACCACTAACGTGGGTTAAGTATAGAAGTTATTTATTAACTGACAGTGTTAACGATACGGAATCAGCAAATCGTAAGGCATGGGGTTTATCAATTTCTACTTCAGCATAGCGTACCGATGCATGTTCAGAGGCAATAGCGAGTACATCAGCGGTTAACTTTTCTAATAAAGAAAAACGTTGCTGTTCTACTAAAGCGATGATTTTTTTTGTGATAGTGCGGTAGTTCAATGCGTTTTCCATGTTGTCACTATTAGCAGCGTCTGCAGCGCTGTAATGTATTTTGGCGTTAATAACAACATCCTGTTTATTGTTAATTTCGTCGTCTTTAATACCAATAAAAGTACGTAAACGCAGGTTTTTAATTTGTATAATTGCTGGGTTATTCAGTTCCATGTATCTCATTCCACTTAGGTTTACTGCTAGGGGTTAATGCTACGTAGACTTTACGCTGGGTTCCGATGTTTCGATCAGCGTACTTTATTGGATTTAGCTAAAGCGGAGACTAAATCGTGCCCCGCCTAATTCACTGTCATCAAGTGCAATATTGCCCGAATAAGACGATACCAGTTCAGCCACTATTGCTAAACCTACGCCATGGCCCTCGTGATAAGTATCTAGCCGGGTACCCCGAACAAAGAGTTGTTGTCGCTTATCTACAGGTACACCAGGTCCATCATCTTCAATACACAATACTAACTCTGGCAGCTGGTTAATAGTAACAGAGACTTGATGACGACAGGCTTTACAGGCGTTATCCAATAAATTGCCCAGTATTTCCATTAAGTCTGTCTCATCACCGCGAAATACACTGTTCTCGGGGCAGTTAAGCTCAATCTGAATATTCTTATCACGATAAATTTTTGTTAAAGCTGAAACCAGTTTGTCGAGCAATGGCTTAATCGCAATCTGTTTTTTCCAAACGTCTTGCCCTGAACTGGCCGCTCGCTTTAATTGATGTTCTATCATTGAGGTTATACGGTCGAGTTGTTCTTTTAACTCAGGTTGCTGACTCAGCACTGAGGTTTGCAATACCGCTACCGGCGTTTTTAACGCGTGAGCAAGATCACTTAAATGATGTCTATATCGTTGTTTTTGCCTATTTTGGTTCGCAAGAAGTAAATTAAGATCTTCTTTAATCATGGACAATTCAGCCGGATATTTGCCAATAAGTTTTTCCTGCCCCCCGGTTTCCACCTTGCGGATCTCATGGTCAAGCTGAGATAGGGGTTTTGTTGTCCAATAGTAAGCCAATACCATCAACAGCAGTAACACAAACCCAATACCGAAAAACCACTGAATTAATGTTGTTCTGAACGTCAATTGAGGGGCGATAAGGCGTTTATTGGTTTGTACAACATGCACTGTCAGCGGTCTGGTGTAGTCTTCTGCATCAAACAGCAGTGAGATGGATAGCACCCAGAATGTATCGCCGTGTTGCTGTACTGATTGAAATAAATGCTCTCCCGGCGGCAGCGCTTCAATAGGAGGGGAAAACTCTTGATTGAGCGAAGAGTCCGATTGCCACACAGTGCTTTGCTCATGAGTAATGTAGGCACTTAGTCCTGAGTCTGGTCGATAAAAGTCTGGTGCTAATGCGTTGTTTTGCAGTTCAACTTTGTCCTCTGATACGCCAAGCTCAGATAATATTGCGTATAAGTGTACTTCAAGTTTCTGCTCAGTACTGGTCAGTAGTTGTGTGTAAAATGCTCGGTCTATGGCAATAAAAGAACTAGGCAGCAAGAAAAGTAGCAAAAATACACTTACCAGAAGCTGCCGAAGTTTTAGCGAAAGTGACATATCAAGCTACGTTCATGGTAAAGCGGTAGCCTCTTCCGCGAAGTGTCTCAATAGGCTTATGTTCACCCTCAGGATCTAACTTTTTACGTAAGCGTAATACAAACACTTCGATCACATTACTGTCTAAATCAAAATCTTGATCATAGATATGCTCTGTTAACTCTGTTTTAGAGATCACTTTGTTTGGATTAAGCATAAAGTACTCCAGTACTTTATACTCGTATGCCGTAAGGCTGACCTCATTTTCAGCTAGCCAAACTTGTTGCGTACGGCTATTTAACGCTATCGGACCTGCCGATAATGTCGGTTCCGGCTGTCCGGCAGCCCTTCTGATCAGAGCGTTGCAACGAGCCAATAACTCTTCAGTATGGAATGGCTTGGTAAGATAATCATCTGCTCCAGCATCAAGCCCTTCAACTTTTTCTTGCCAGCTACCGCGTGCTGTTAACACGATAATAGGCGTTTTTAACGATTTTTGTCGGGCTTTACGAATGAGTTCCAAACCATCCATCTTAGGCAAACCAATATCAATAATGGCTAAATCATAAGGATACTCGGATAATTTAAACCAACCTTCTTCACCGTCTGCGGCCACGTCAACACTAAATTGTTGCTGCTGTAACTGTTCTTTAATCTGCTGCGCTAGCAGGCTTTCATCTTCCACTACAAGTAGACGCATTAATTCCCATCCTTTTTAACCCGGCCTGATTGACCGTCCACCAATACGGTAACTACGCGACCATCGGCCTGTAACACTCTAATTCTGTAACTTTTCTGCTCTGCCCGCACCTTAACAACTTTACCCGGAAAGTACTGTTGAGCTAGCGCAACCGCTTGCTCTCGGTTCACCTGGGCCTTCTCGGCTGCTACAGATATTTGAGGTACTGTAGTCAGTATTAATGTCAGTGTGAGCAGAATAAATAGGGTTCGAAACATTGTTCTCTCCATCTGAAGTAGTGTTACTTTACCGAACTATTCAATCAGCAGCAATTATCTTAGCTGTTGTATATCAGCACCTTGTAGCGACCTTCTCATTGTCTGCATGTTCTTTATATTGGAGAAGAATAGGCGGCTTTTACTTAATTAGCGCTGAACACAAAAATAAAGGCAATAAATAAAGTTGCAAATATATTGCAAATGTAAAAATATTGACTAATTTAAATTAGTTGGCAGTGAATTCTCTCCAATACTTGTTGTTTAGTTTGCCTGTGTGGTAACAAGCCAACCCGCAAAAGGCAAGTGTGGTTTTAGTGGTCATCAGGGAAAGAGAGCAATAAAAAGGAAAATATCATGAAGAGATTACAGTTCGCATTAGTGATGACGGCGTTAGTTTTCACTGTGAATGTATGCGCAGCACAAACAGAAGCCCCGGCGCAAATAACCAAATCAAGCGCTTCGTCTCATAATGTACAGAAAGTTCAGGTCAATAAAGCGACGCTAGAACAACTGGAAGCTATTCCTGGTCTTGGAAAAAAGAAAGCGCAAGCCGTTATCGATTACATTGCCAGTAATGGCAGTATAAAGAATCAGGCGCAACTTACTGAAGTAAAAGGCATTGGTGACAAGCTCGCCGCAAAAATAAGTCCGTATTTAAGCTTTAATTAGGCTAATTTTTGTATAAAGCCCTGGCAATTAATCGCCGAGGGCTTTCATTTGCTCATTGGCCCATTGTACCGCTGTATGGTATGCGTCTGGTACTTTTTCGTTGGGTAATTGCAAGGCAACAATAGCCTGATTGGCTTCTTTCCAATGTGCCGATTCATAATGTTTAATCAGCGAAATATAGTCAGCTAATAAACCTTGGTTCTCTACCAGCGCGTCTTTAATCTCTTTGGCTAACGGCAATTTACTCATTACACTTTCAATGGGTTCATCCAAAATAGCATCCATTAAAGACATTAGTCCGGTAAGAAATGCCTTGGCAGTGTCAACTTTTCCGTGGAGTTGGGCCAGACCTTCGGCAAACCGTGCCCGTGTCATTGAAAGCCGCATAAGTTCTGCAGGTTTATCGCTACTGATTTGCGCCGTAAACAGTAATGACAAAAACTTTTTCAGTTCAGCTTGCCCCAAAACCACCAAGGCTTGTTTAATGGTTTCGATTTCTGCGCGGCGCTTAAATATTGCTGAGTTGCTGTAGCGAAGCAGTTTGTAAGATAAATGCACATCACGCTGAAATACGTCTGTGATTTTGTTAAGATCCATTTCTGCTTTAGAGGTTTCGTAAAGTAATTCTGCTAATGTCATTTGAGCCGGGGATAAGGCTTTACTTTGCATCATCTCTGGCTTGGAAAAGAAATAGCCTTGAAAGTAGCTAAACCCCATATCCATTGCCAACTGGAATTCTTCGTTTGTTTCTACTTTTTCTGCTAGTAACTTTATATGAGGAAAGTTTTCGATTGCTTGTTTAATTTCACTGATGGTGTCTGTTGACGTAGAGCGAAAGTCGATTTTTATGATATCAATGTGCGGGTAAAAATGACGCCAAACGGGCTGATGAATATAATCATCCAGAGCTATTACGTAACCTTGTTCCTTCAGATCCTGACATTCAGCTAATAGCCTTTTTCCTGGCTGCACTGTTTCCAGTATTTCCACAACTATCTGCTCTTTAGGTAACATGCTCGGGTATTTTTTAATTAATGTATCTAAAGTGAAATTAATAAAACCAGGTTTATCACCAAGAAAATCGTCCAGGCCGTAACTTAATTGGCTACCTTCAACAATACGTGATGTTGCTTCATCACCATCAATGTCTGGAAAAGCATTTTCCAGCCCATCACGAAACAGCAGCTCATAGGCATACAGTTCTTTGTTGCGGTCAAGTATTGGTTGTCGTGCGGCATAAAAATACATAGATGTTCTATCTCGACATGAACACTAAAGTGATAATTTAGCAAAAAAATGAAAGCGGGGCATATAATTTTTGTCAGCCCCGCTAAATCTTTGCTGATATGGTTAAATTATGTACGTTGTAGTTCTGTTTTCATTTGTTCAAACAGGCTGGTCACATTTTCTGACGGTGCTTTTGTCAGTTTACTTACCGCAACGATACAGAAGCTACTTACAAGCACACCAGGTAGAATTTCATATACCAAACTACTAAGCGTTGCGTTGTTTTCTAATATTGGTGCATAAATCCAGAACAGTACCGTTG
The DNA here is from genome assembly GCF_000425345.1 of Rheinheimera baltica DSM 14885. Taxonomy (GTDB): domain Bacteria; phylum Pseudomonadota; class Gammaproteobacteria; order Enterobacterales; family Alteromonadaceae; genus Alishewanella; species Alishewanella baltica. The sequence continues at coordinate 43,073 of NZ_AUDG01000020.1, forward strand.
CTGAGCCACTAATAATACCAGCTAACGCGCCGCTAAACGTCATACGTTTCCAATATAAGCTAAACACAACAAGTGGGCCAAATGCCGCACCAAAACCGGCCCACGCATTGCTCACCAGTGTTAAAATAGAACTGTCTCTGTCATAGGCCAGATAAATGGCAACCAAAGCTACAATTAATACGGATACTCGGCCAACTAACACCAATTGTTGCTGTGAGGCATCACGTTTAACAAAGGTTTTGTAAAAATCTTCAGTCAGTGAACTGGACGTTACCAATAGCTGAGACGAAATAGTGCTCATAATTGCGGCCAAAATGGCCGCTAACAAAAAGCCCGAAATAAGCGGGTGAAATAGAAACTGGGAAAAAATAATAAAAATGGTTTCAGGATCATCTAATGTCATCTTGGTGTTTGCTACATAGGCAATGCCCACCAGGCCAGTCATTACCGCACCTAGCAATGTAACCAGCATCCAGCTCATACCGATTCGGCGTGCGGCTTTAATATCTTTAACAGAACGAATTGCCATAAACCTCACAATGATGTGTGGTTGGCCAAAATAACCAAAGCCCCAGGACAGTAACGAAATAATGCCTAATACAGACAATGCTTTGCCAGTACTTGCGTCGACAAAGGGATCGAGAAATGTAGGATTAATGTCCTGAACCTGAGTCATCACTGCGCTAAAACCACCTAAATGATCCAGTGCTACCACCGGTACCAGTATAAGTGAAACAAACATAATGCAACCTTGGACAAAGTCGGTAATACTTACCGCCATAAAACCGCCAAACAAGGTATAAGCGACAACGACACCTGCCGTAACATAAAGCCCTAATTCATAGCTTAGGCCAAAAGAGCTCTCAAATAGTTTGCCGCCTGCAACAACGCCTGAGGACGTATATAGGGTAAAAAACAGCACAATAACAACAGATGATACGATTCGTAGAATGCGAGTGTTGTCTGCAAAACGGTTTTCAAAGTAATCAGGAATAGTAATAGAGTCGTTGGCGACTTCGGTATACACACGTAATCTTGGCGCAACAATCAAATAATTTATCAAAGCCCCCGCTAACAAGCCTACGGCAATCCAGCCGCTACTTACACCAGATAAATACATTGCACCCGGTACACCCATCAACATCCAACCACTCATATCTGACGCACCGGCGGAAAGCGCGGTTACGGCAGGCCCCATTTTTCGGCCGCCTAGCATATAGCCTGATACATCGCTAGTTGAGGTTTTATAACCATACAAACCAATAGCCAGCATCACAATAAAGTACAATGCTAATGAGATAATTGTGCCTGTTTCCAAAACAGATTCTCCTTTTGACAGCTGCTAAGCTTTGGTTAACACGGGCTAACCAAAACTCAGTTAAAAAAATACCCGATACGGGATCAGGCTTTCAGTGAAACTTCATGCTAACAAGATGTCTGCCTGCTTACCAGCGTTAAGCGGTAGGCAGGCAAAGTATAAGGGCATCAGTAGTGCAAACTTAAGTCTGTATACTCACTGCGGGTATAACGATGACAGTGTGTTTCTTTCGCTCGGTGAACCGGTATTTGCAATATACTCCTGCCAAGCTTGCCAAAAGGCTTCACCTTGCCAATCAGATTCGTCGCCGCTGTAAAGTACCTTGTTTAATTGTGCAAAATGCGGTGCCAATGTCGCAGAGTTAACAACCTCGCTTAATTGTGAAAGTGAGTGACAACGAGCATCTAATTGTTGATGACCAAAGCGAAGTAGTGCTGTTTTAGCCAACTGCGGATTGCCTTGCTGACAAGCACGTTTAAGATCTGAGCTATTAAATGCAACACGGTTCTGTAGTTGTGATTTGGTCACTTTGGGAGGTTGAAGCTGACGCTGTATGTACAGCACAAACAGACTCAGTAACCAAAGTGCAAAGAGTACGCTGCTAAGGTAGTTCCACTGCCAGGGTGATACAGAAGCAGTTGGCGTTATCAAAGAGGGATTTAAAGATGGACTTGAATTTTCGCCTGGTGCTAATGCTGGTTGTGATGGAACAACAGCACTAGCGGGACTAGCTGGCGTGCCAATCACTTTTAGCTTACGTGCTGGCAGGGTAGCGAAATTGAGCTCATCGGTCTGACTGTTCCACCATGGCAATTTAATCTCTGGCAGTTCTAGTTCACCCGCTTTGTTGGCAATAACAGCAGTAGTAAATACCTTCTGAGCTACAATACGGCCATTGCGCTCTGCGCTTTTTGCCTGCGGTTGTTCTTGATACAGCTTAATACCGTCTGGAAAGCCTTGCTGAAGTTCTGGTAACTGGTTTTCGGCTACATCGACGGCAGAGATCGTGATAATGCGGGTTACCGGTTCACCTTGTTTTAGTTCATCAAGATCTGGCACCCATTCTTCCGTCAACGTTACCAAACCAGCAATTAACCAGTCGCCAGGGAAGTTATCGGGCAATGGACTTATTGTTACATCAATCGGTTGAGCCTGCTGGCTAACTCTTTTAGCGCGCGCATAGTAGTTATATCGGGCATTGTCTCTGTCAATCAAGTCGCCAACAAAGGTGGGGGGCTCTATAGTAAAATTACCACTGTGCTGAGGTTTAATTGCATAACGCCGGGTGAAAGTACGATAGCGAATACCATTTACTAACTCGCTACCGTCAACATCCTGGCCAAGCTCTGCAATGGAAGCGCCGTCTAACTTTGGTGCTGATAGCGAGCCTCGTTGCAAATCGCCATTGTAATAAATTCTTACTTGATAGTAGCTAAGCTGTTGAATATAAATCTTGTCATTAGAAATGCTTGCTTCTAAAAATAATTCAGGTGTCGTGTTCGATGGTGTGCTGGCTGCGGCATCGAGCACGGTTAAATTGATAGGCTCGGAGCTTGCACCCTGAAAGGTAAAGGCCGGTATTGTGATGTCGCCACTGGTTTTGGGTTGTAATACCACGCGCCAGATTGTACTTTGGCTTTTTTGACCATTTATATCCATTTTGTTACTGCTAACTGATGGCAGCATTACCGTAAAATCTCGCTCCAGTGCTCTAAAACTAAGGGCATCAGCGGCAACAGCATCGTCAGCAATAATCTGGAGTGTCAGAGCTTCGTTCTGTAAAACAGGGTTTTTATCTACACTGGCGCTAAGTGTCGTCAGCGCTTGTAAGGGCAAACTCAACAACAGGATTATTGTCAGTAGTGCACGTTTTACCATTGCTCATCAACTCCTTTGGGCAAACGCTGTTGTTGCCGCTTCAAATACTCCTGATACATTTTACTGCGCAGTAACAGGGCAGGGTCATCTTGTACTTTGCGCAGTAAACTATCCAATTGTTGTTGTTCTTCAACAGATGCATTGGGCCACGCTTCATGGACGGCTTTTAAATGTTCATCCGGCGCGGTTTCATCTATGTTTTTATCCGATTCATTTGCTGCTTGTTCTTCAGCAGTTTGCTGTTCTGTATTCTGCTTAGATTCAGCTGTTTCAGCGGATGTTTGATCTTGTTCAGATGGTTGCTGCTCTGATGAATTATTGGCCTCATTTTCGCTACCGGCATCTTTTTCACTTTGAAACTCGCTGTCGGATTGTTGTTCGTCGCCTTCAGATTGCTGGTTTTCACCCTGTTGTTTGTTTTGTTGCTGCTGTTCTTGCTGTTGCAGTAATTGCTGCATCAGTTCGGCATTTTGTTTTGCCGGAGCAAACGTATTGTCGAGTTGTAGCGCCTGTTGGTAAGCGTCTAAAGCTTCTTTGTAACGTTGTTGCTGCACCAGACTATTACCCAAATTGTGCAGTGCATCTACTGACGGATTAAGCTCTGATGCGCGCTTAAAATCGCGCTCTGCTGAAACATAATCTCCTTTGCGATACGCGGCGTTACCTTGCCATAAGGGGTCTGTAAATTTTTCTGCGGCAGCGCTAAAGTCGCCTTCACGGTAATCTTGTTGCGCTTGTTGATCTTTTGTTTGCCAAAGATCTCGCCACTCTACCGCATTGGCAGGGCGCGGCAGCAACATCAATACACTAATGGTCAATAAACTGCTGTATTTTTGGTTAAGCAGTACTAAGGGTAGCAACAACCAGACTAAATAAATGGCGTTATCATGCCATTGGTCGCCCTGAATTTGACGTTGCTTGTCTGCCTCATCAAGTGCGATTAGAGGCGGTAGTTGCAGCAATTGTTCTGCGCTATCGTCGTTAGTAGTTGCCTGCACATAGATACCACCACTACTTTTGGCCAGCACGGCCAGCTGTGCTTGTGGCAGTTTAGGGATCACAACTGCACCAGTAGCACTTTTTAGCAGCGTGCTGTTTTTCAATTTTACCGGGGCGCCTTCCACAGTACCAAATCCGACAATTGACAGTCTGTGTGGCCAGTTATTAATGACGTCTTGAATGTCCCTGTAACTGTTATCGTCAAAACCATCGGTCATAACAATCACGTCACCCTTTGGATAACCCGCTTGCTTTAGCAATTGATCAGCTTGTTGCAACGCCGCCAGCATATTTGAACCCTGAACCGGCATAATCTCAGGTGCTAAATCTGAAATAAGTAAGCGAATGTTATTTGGATCTGCCGTAAGCGGAGTAATAATAAAGGCGTCACCGGCAAACGTCAGTAGTGCAATTTCACCTTCGCTGGCCTGGGCGACGAAATCTAATGCAGCAAACTGCATTTGCGTTAATCTGTCCGGTGCCATGTCTGTGGCGCGCATTGACATCGACATATCTAACACCAATACAGTGGCTTTTTTTAATGCAAACGCAGGTTGCGGCAATTTTTGCCAGCTGGGACCCGCAAGTGCAAGCGCTGTTACCAACCAGCAGATCAGAACTAACGGTAACGCGAGCGGCTGTTTTCTCAGCAGTCGCTGTCCACCCAGCAAAGCATGGTGTAAATGAGGTGCAATTAAATGATGCCATGGGCTTTGTTCGCGACGGTAAAAATACAGCATAAAAGCAAATGCCAAGGCCGGTATTACTGCGCATAGCCACAGGGGGCGTAGAAAATGAAAATCACTCAGCATGTTTAAAGGCTCCGCGCCAATCAATGCTGCGTAACGCGAGCAAGAACGACAACAATAATGCCAAAGCCAACGGCCAATGTAGCAAGCTTGTTTGTGGTCGGTACGTTACGCTATCGCGCTCTATAGGTTCTAATTGGTCAATTAACTTATAAATTGCATTAAGTTCGTTAAGGTCGCGCGCCCTAAAATAGCGACCGCCAGTTTCTTCAGCCAGATGTGTTAACAAACGCTCATCCAAATCCTGCGAATTGGTCATTTGTTCTGCACCAACGCCGACAGTATGAATTTTAACCCCTGCAGCTTTGGCCAACTGGAGTGCTTCCAGTGGTTGAATGTTGCCAGCCGTGTTGGCACCGTCACTTAATAGGATGAGTACTTTGTTCGAGCTATCGTAGGTGTTTAGCCTTTTAACGGCCAAACCAACGGCTTCGCCGATTGCAGTGCGACTTCCAACCAAACGTAGCACGCTTTCATCGAGCATTTTCTGAACCGTAACTAAATCAAACGTTAGGGGTGTTTGTTGATAAGCGGCATCGGCAAATAAAATCAAACCGATGCGATCACCCTGACGGCGCTTGATAAAATCGCTAATCACAATTTTTACGGCATCTAGTCGTTCCAGGCGCTGACCTTGATAGCGCATATCGGCTATTTCCATTGAACCGGATAAATCCATCGCCAGCATTAGGTCCCGGCCTTGTTGCGGTAACGTTATAGGTTCACCCAACCAGCGAGGCTGCGTGGCGGACAAAACCAGCATTAACCAGACGGAGAGTGCCAGAATTGAGCGTAGAGTAAAGCCGCGATACTGAGTTTGTGGCGAGGTTGTTGCTAGTTTAGCCAGTGCGGGTAAGGTTAAAGTGGCTTCCGACGTTGCGCGCCGTTTTAGCCGCAGCAATAGCGGTAAAAACACCAGAAATGCCAACCAGGGATAACCAAATTCAAGCATTACTGGTCTCCTTTTGTGGTGTTACTAGTGGGGCGTTAGCGTTGTAGTGTGTTAGCCAAACTTTGGCAAACTGATAAAACTGCTCAGTGCCAGCCCTGTCGGTGTCAGCTTGATACAATAAACGTGTTAAGTCGGGTAGTGGCATTTCTTGCTGTGCCGCCAACCATTGCTGCCATTGTTTGCTGTTCAAGCTAAGTGCCGGATGCGCAGGTTGATAATGCACTAATACGCGTTTAATTAGCTGATTGAACATTGATGCGGCATTTTTTTCAACGCTGGCTTGTTCTAAAAGCTGCAATGCTTGTCGTTTAGCGGCGTAAAAACGCCAGCGTTGGTAAAATCGAAGCGCGACGTAAAATAAGCCTGTTATTAGTACCAGACTTAGCAACCACCATATTGGCGTAAACGCAAAGCCTAACGCTAGCGGTGGCTCGCTAATATCGGCTAATTGTGACAAAGGAGAATGTGTTTCAGCCATGCCAGGTTCTCTCTAGTTGGCTTAAAACCGGTTCAGCAGCATTCACGGCTAACCATTTACAACCAAGTTGGCTAAGGTGCTGCTTTAACTGTTGTTGCATTTGCAGTTGCTGCTGCGCATAGCGCTGCTTTAACGCTGTATTGCCAAGCTCAATAAAGCCTTTACGCTGGCCATCACTGATGGCGGCAATGCCATGGCTATTTGCGGGCAGCATTAATTCAAGCGGGTCCGTTAGGGTACAACAGTTAACCTCGTTGTGCTGACGCATGGCCCGAATATGCCTTAAACCGTCTTCGTTAAAGTCGCTAAAATCAGACAATATATGTACCAGACTGCCAGGTCTTACTAAGCGTCTTAACTGGCTAAGTGCTTCGTTCAGGTTAAGGCCTTTATCACCAGATTGTGCTTCATGTACTTGCGTCAAGGCATGAAAATAACGCAACACACCATGGCTTCTGCTTTGTGGTTTTAGCTCGATATGTTGATGTTGGCTAAATACCAAACCACCCAACTTGTCGCCACGATGCTTAACATGCCAGGCAATAACCGCCGCTAAATGCGCCGCCTGTACTGATTTAAATAATAAACCAGAGCCAAAACGCATATTGGAACCAAGATCGGTAAGAATAAATACCGGCCGTTCTTTTTCTTCACGAAACAATTTGGTGTGCACCTTGCCTGTGCGGGCGGTGACACGCCAGTCGATGGTGCGCACATCATCACCGTTTTGGTAATGGCGCACCTCATCAAACTCCATGCCACGGCCTTTTGTCTTTGCCAGGTAGGTGCCAGCTAGCTTGTTGTGGATAGCAACGCCGGGGGTTAAATCCAATACCTTAGTATAACGTTGGTACCACAGCAGTTCAGCCAGCCCGAGCGCTGAGCCATTGGTGCCATTTTGTTCCAGCCACTGCTGGGGGGTTAACGTCTGGCTCATATCAGGCAGAAGGTACCAAACGTAGAATTTCTGTTAGCACATCATCGGTGCTAATGCCCTCTGCTTCAGCAGCATAAGTTAAGATTAAGCGGTGACGCAGAGCATTGTGAAACACAGCATGAATATCATCGGGCGTAACAAAATCTCTGCCTGCTAACCAGGCTTTAGCACGGGCACAGCGTTCTACCGCAATAGTGGCACGGGGGCTTGCACCGTAACCAATCCAGCTGGCCAGTTTGTCGCTATACGCCTTGGCATTTCGGGTGGCCATTACAAGCTGCACGATATAGTGTTCGAGCGTGTCTGCCAGGTGCAGCTGCAATATCGCTTTTCGGGCGGCGAAGATATCAGCTTGACTAATAGGTGATACACTCGTCGTGGTGCCGGCAAGTGCTTCACCACGTGTTAGCTTCAATATAGCCAGCTCTGTTTCTGCGTCAGGATAATCCACTTTCAGGTGCAGCAAAAACCGGTCGAGTTGCGCTTCTGGTAGCGGGTAAGTACCCTCTTGCTCTAAGGGGTTTTGTGTTGCCATTACCAAAAATAATTCTGGCAGGGCATAGGTGTTTCGCCCTACAGTAACTTGTTTTTCTGCCATCGCTTCAAGCAAGGCTGACTGCACTTTGGCTGGAGCTCGGTTAATTTCATCAGCCAAAATAATATGGTGAAATAACGGGCCGCTTTGAAACTCAAACTTACCGGTTTCCGGACGATAAATGTCGGTACCAGTTAAGTCGGCGGGTAACAAATCCGGGGTAAATTGAATGCGGTGAAATTGCCCCTCTACGCCATGTGCCAGCGCATTTACCGCACGGGTTTTGGCCAAGCCCGGAGGCCCCTCTACCAGTAAGTGACCGTTTGCCAACAGCGCGAGAAGTATGCCTTCTGTAAGTTCGGATTGACCTAATACCTGGCTATCTAGATAGGCTTTTAAACCAGAAAATGCATTCACCATAATGTTATCAGTCTTAATTAGTTGGTTTCATTGATTGTTTTATAACCACAAGCCTGTAAAACAAGCTAGGCTATGACGTTATATCTTAAATAAGGTTCCGTTTGCATTAAAACAAGTGTTTTAATTTTTAACGACTGTCGTTACAATCGACTGATACCATACAGGTCAGACCTGTGATGCTGATAACAAGAGGAACACTATGAGCTCGCCAATCAATCTTACAACTCGTCAGGGAGATCGAATCGCGATTGTCTCTGGTCTGCGTACGCCATTTGCTAAACAAGCGACAGAATTTCATGGTGTTTCTGCGCTGGACTTAGGCAAATTGGTGGTCAACGAGTTACTGATCCGCAGTGAGCTTGACGTCAAGCTTGTTGAACAATTGGTGTATGGGCAGGTTGTGCAAATGCCTGAAGCACCAAACATCGCGCGTGAAATTGTGCTTGGCACGGGTATGAATGTTCATACTGATGCGTACAGTGTTACCCGGGCCTGTGCGACCAGTTTTCAATCGGTGGTGAGTGTAGCAGAGTCAATGATGGCGGGTATTACGCAAATTGGCGTTGCTGGTGGGGCAGATTCAAGCTCGGTGTTACCCATTGGTGTAAGCAAAAGGTTGGCCCGGGCGCTGGTTGACTTAAACAAAGCGCGTACTTTTGGTCAAAAGCTGGCCATTTTTCGTCGTCTGGGTTTGAAAGACCTGCTGCCGGTGCCTCCGGCAGTTGCTGAATACAGCACAGGGTTGTCGATGGGAGATACGGCAGAGCAGATGGCAAAAAGTCACGGTATAAGCCGGGCGGATCAAGATGCACTGGCGCATCGCTCACACACGTTGGCGGCACAGGCCTGGCAAAGTGGTGTAATGCAAGCGGAAGTGATGACAGCGCATGTTGAACCTTATGGTCGCTTTTTAGCCATCGACAACAATATTCGGCAAGAGTCAAAACTTGAGTCTTATGCCAAGTTAAAACCGGTGTTTGACCGGGCCCACGGCAGTGTTACTGCAGCAAACGCTACGCCATTAACCGATGGTGCATCAGCAGTACTAATGATGACAGAAAGCCGGGCAAAAGCATTAGGCTACACACCGCTGGGTTATATCCGCAGCTACGCTTTTGCTGCTATCGATGTTTACGATGATATGTTAATGGGCCCATCGTATGCGACGCCTATTGCGCTTGACCGCGCTGGAATGTCACTTAACGATTTAACCTTAATAGAGATGCATGAGGCTTTTGCAGCGCAAACTCTGGCAAACGTAAAAATGTTTGCCAGTAAAAAGTTTGCTGAACAGAAACTGGGCCGAAGCAATGCGATTGGTGATATTGATATGACCAAATTTAACGTGCAGGGCGGGTCGTTAGCCTATGGACACCCGTTTGCAGCAACTGGTACACGTTTGATTGTACAAACAATAAATGAATTAAAACGTCGTGGTGGCGGAGTTGGATTAACCACGGCGTGTGCTGCAGGTGGTTTAGGTGCAGCTATGATTGTGGAGACAGAATAATGACAACGAACAGTTTTAGTTTGCAAATTCGCGATGATCAAATTGGTGTTATTACCATGGATATCGCTGGCGAATCGATGAATATATTAAAAGCCGCCTTTGCTGATGAAATAAGTAGTCTACTCAGTGAGATTAACGCCAATACACAACTTAAGGGGTTGGTATTTATTAGCGGTAAAGCGGATTCTTTTATTGCCGGCGCTGATATTTCCATGTTGGATGCTTGCCATACGGCAGCCGAAGCTGAAGCCATTGGCCGAATGGGCCAGCAGATGTTTGATCAGCTAGAACAGCTAAAAATCCCGCTGGTAGCAGCCATTCATGGGCCTTGTTTAGGCGGCGGTTTAGAGCTGGCGATGGCATGTCATGCGCGGGTTGCAACCTCTGACAGCAAAACCGTAATGGGATTACCTGAGGTGCAGCTGGGTTTGTTACCCGGTAGCGGTGGCACGCAGCGTTTGCCGCGCTTAGTGGGTTTACAAAAAGCCTTAGACATGATTTTAACTGGCAAGCAACTGCGTGCAAGTCAGGCCAAAAAAGCAGGTTTGGTAGATGAAGTGGTGCCACAGAGTATTTTGCTTGATGCGGCAGTGCAACGTGCCTTAAAAGGCAAAATTGTGCGCGAGCAACCCGCATTAAATTTAGTGGGTAAAGTACTGGAACGCACCCCGTTTGGTCGAAATGTGCTTTTTAACCAAGCTCGTAAACAAACATTAAAGAAAACACAGGGCAATTATCCCGCGCCTATTAAAATTCTGGATGTAATAAAAACCGGTGTTGATAGCGGTATGCAAGCGGGTTTGGCAGCAGAAGCCAAAGCCTTTGGTGAGCTTTGCATGACTAAAGAATCAGCGGCGTTACGAAGCCTGTTTTTTGCCACAACTCAGATGAAAAAAGAAACGGGTGCCGGTGATACTAAACCGCAAAAGGTGACTAAAGCTGCAGTATTAGGCGGCGGCTTAATGGGCGGTGGTATTGCTAATGTTACGGCGACCAAAGCCGGTGTGCCGGTGCGGATAAAAGATATTAGCGAAGAAGGTATTAGTAACGCACTGAAATACAGCTATTCGCTGTTGCAGAAAAAGTTTAAACGCCGTTTCATCAGCAAAGCTGAGATGCAAAAACAGCTACTACGCATCACCGGCACCACAGATTACAGTGGTTTTCATGATGCAGATATTGTGGTTGAGGCAGTGTTTGAGGATTTAGCTTTAAAGCAGAAGATGGTATCTGACATTGAGCAACATTGTCATGACAGCACAATTTTTGCAAGTAATACCAGTTCATTACCAATTAACCAAATTGCGGCCAAAGCAACTCGTCCTGAGAATGTAATTGGTCTGCATTACTTTTCACCGGTAGACAAAATGCCATTGGTGGAAGTTATTGCACACGACACCACATCTGAGCAAACTATCGCTACAACGGTTGCTTTTGCGCGTAAGCAGGGTAAAACGCCCATTGTAGTTAAAGACGGTGCAGGCTTTTATGTAAACCGCATTTTAGCGCTTTATATGAACGAAGCAGCTAACATTTTGCTTGAAGGCGAGCCGGTTGAAAAGATAGACAAAGCGCTGGTTAAATTTGGCTTCCCTGTTGGCCCTATAACCCTGCTTGACGAGGTAGGCATTGATGTAGGTGCCAAAATATCACCTATTCTGGCGCACGAGCTGGGAGAGCGTTTTGTGGCGCCGGCGGCTTTTGACAAATTACTGGCAGATGGCCGAAAAGGTAAAAAAACTGAAAAAGGCTTTTATCTGTATGGCAAAAATGCGGCAAAAGGCAAAAAGCAGGTCGACGAATCTGTTTATGGTGTTTTATCACTAACGCCAGCTCCGAAGCTTAATACTGACGAAATTAGCAGTCGCTGCATCGTGCAAATGTTAAATGAAGCTGTGCGTACCTTAGAAGAGGGGATTATTGCTTCACCTCGCGATGGTGATATCGGGGCTATTTTCGGCATTGGTTTCCCACCGTTTCTGGGCGGGCCTTTCCGATATATTGATCAGTTGGGTGCAGACAATCTGGTGGCGCAATTACGCAATTTAGAAAGTCGTTTTGGTCCTCGTTTTAGCCCGGCGGCATTGTTGGTGACCATGGCAGAACAGAAGCAACGCTTTTATAACTGACAGTAATCACGGTCGAAAAACAACCAAAAGTTAACAATATTTGCTTAACAAGGGCGCTATAATAGCGCCCTTGTTGTATTGAAGGAGCTAATAAGTGCTAGTGTTACCTGTCTTGTGGCTGATCACCGCCGCAGGGATCTATATTGCAGCGTTACGTAGTGGTATGAAAGCCATGAAATGGGCGCTGGCAGCGCTTATCACGGGTCCATTGTTATTACCGCTGTTTAACAGCCATAAACAGCTACAATTGCGCAAAATACGTGCCGGAAATACGGTACTATTCCGCCCCTGATTTACCGCTAGTTTGCAGCGCTGTGCGCAATTGTGTGACGATATCACTAATTTGATTTCGCTGAGCGGCTTTAGGTAAAGAAATGGCGAAAAGCTCCCGTGTCATCACGGGAGCATCGTTAATCAGCGTTAAACTTTTATCTGCCAGCAAGCTGTGTACCATAGTATCAGGTAGATAAGCAGAACCACCACTGTGCTGCATTAGTTCAAGCGCGATACGGGCACTGCCAGTTCGCAAATAGGGCGGTGGTAGTTCAGGGAAAAACCGGGCATGTTGAATGTCAAATGCAGTGCCCCAGTCAACCAGAATATATTGGCGTTGCATTGCCGATTTTGCGCTGGTGTCATTAAAGGTCGTTACGGGAAGCAGCTTGATATCTCCCAGCTTTTCAATCTGCATTTCATCTACTTTAGGGGCATCAAATAGCAAGGCTAAATCCAGATGACGCTCTAATACTTGTCTTGCTATTTGATCTTTACCCATCGACTCAGCGCGCCACGAAAGGCCCGGTAAGGCGTGCTGAATGTTAATAAAGCCTTGTAGTAAAAAGGCATCCCAAACATTCGCTGTTGCAGCTATAGACAACTGTATAGCCTGTTCTGCGCTAACAGCAACCTCCTGCTTTGCACGCTGCAACGCGGTCAACATAGCTTCAGCATGAGGCAATAGGCGCTCGCCTGACGCCGTTAGCTGTATGTTATTGCGATAGCGGCTAAACAAGTTAACACCTAGCTGTTGTTCCAGCTGACGGATGCGAAAGCTAACGGCAGACTGAGTTAAATAAAGATTTTCAGCGGCTTTACCAAAATGTCGTGTGCGTTGAACTTCAATAAAGGTCTTAAGCAGTTCGGTATCCAAATCGAATCCTTTTATAAATTTATGGTGTCGATAAAAAATTTTTGTTTTACGACAGTAATTTTGTTAACCATACTCCGCACAGTTTAAACAGGCTGGCTTGATATTCAACGAGATTAGAGGAAAAAAGTGATGCAGCAAAGTTTTGTCGCTAACCGTCGCTTTTTCGATGACGGTAATTTCCCAAAAGGATTTACGCGGTCCGGGCGCTTTACTCTGGCAGAAGGCAACATGCTAGAGAAACATGGGGTGGCAATGCAGGATCTGGAGCAGGGTAAACGTGCGCCAGTGAATGATGAAGAGCAACGTTTCATTGCAGTGTGTAAAGGCGAAGAGCCTGCTACTTCAGCGTTTGAAAAAACCTGGATGAAGTATAAACAGCGATTGGCGGAGAAGCGTAAGTTTCATACCGTGTTTGGTAAGAAACGTATTGCTGATGGCAGTGACGATTTTTCTTACGTCGAAACAGACTCCGACTAACTAGCTTAAAGCCCCTCTGACAGGGGCTTTTTTGTTAGTGCGAGTCTGCAAACACTAACTGGAGGCTGGAACTGCGGTGAGTTTAGTGCGCTTGTGCTTCTGCTCAAGCAAAAATTGTTTAAACCCATCTTCTGATAGGGGCTTACTGTAGTAATAGCCCTGTATTACGTCACAGCGCAGTTTACGCAGTATCTCAAGCTGGGTTTCAAGTTCAACCCCTTCGGCAACCACACTCAAGCTCAGGTTGTGCGCTATCGTCATGATGGTATCTACCATATTACGACCACGAGCGGTGTTCATATCGTCGATAAAGGCTTTGTCAATTTTAAGAGTATTAAGCGGAAATTGCTTTAGGTAAGCTAATGAGGAATAGCCAGTTCCAAAATCGTCCATGGCAAGATGAATGCCTCGTGCCCTTAGTTTTTTCATTACCTCAATGGCTTGAGGTGGCGATTGCATAACTGTTCCTTCAGTTATTTCCAGTTCCAAATGGTAGGAAGGGAGCTCTGTTTGCTGCAGAGTATCATCAATTAGTTCACATAAAAAAGGCAAACTAAACTGGCGTGAAGATAAATTAACCGCTACCCGTCCCTGAAATAAACCTTGATCAATCCAGCTTTTAACCGCAAGACACGCTTTACGTAGAACGACTTCGCCAATCTCAATAATTTGGCCGGTTTCTTCGGCCACAGGAATGAAGTTGGCCGGGCTTATAATACCGCCTTTTGGTGTAATAAATCGTACCAGTGCTTCCATGCCAACAAGCTGTCCACTGAGAATATCCATTTTGGGTTGGTAGTAAACAACAAAATGATCCTCTTTTAAGCCGTGACGGATTAAATTTTCTAGCTGTAACCGTTTAACCGCCTGCTTGTTCATTGAGTCATTAAAAAATAAATAGCGGTTTGCGCCCTGGCTTTTGGCATGGTACATAGCCGTGTCAGCGTTACGCAGCAACGCTTGTGGATCTGCGCCATCGTCGGGGAACAAGACTATCCCTACGCTACTGGTAATGGCGAGTTCATGCTGAGAAACCAATAATGGTTGATTAATTTGCATCAACAACTCTTTGGCCAGTGTGGTGATTTGATGCAGGTCATTAGTTTGATCGAGTAAGATAGCAAATTCATCCCCACCTAACCGATATAGCTTGTTGTGGTAACTGCTGTAGCCAGTAAGCCGATTTGATAACTTGCACAGTAAGTTGTCACCTAGTTCGTGTCCAAGTGAGTCATTGATTTTTTTAAAGTTGTCTAAATCAAACACCAACAGTGCGTGTTCTGTTTCTGCCTTAACCAGTTCAGCGAGTTTTTGCATAAACAACGCTCTGTTTGGTAAACCAGTGAGTGTATCAGTACTAACAAGCTGTTTGAGTTCTGCTTCTTGTTGCTTACGTTCGGTAATATCCGAGAATACAGCGACGTACTGGTTGACATTGCCTTGCTCATCTTTAATTTGAGCAAAGGTCAACTCTGCCTGATACAACTCGCCATTGACATGTTGTTCCTGAATTTCGCCGCTCCAGGTGCCTGTTATTAACATTTGCTGGCGAATATCTTGCATAAAACGGCTGGGGTAAAGACTTAGCTCAAAGCGTTGATTAAGGCTTTGTTCCCGGCTTTTACCTGTGATTTTACTGAATGATGGATTCACTTCGAGGACTTGAAAATCGGTGTTACAAATCACTACGGCATCAGAAATTGTTTGCAAGCAACGGGCAAATAATTGCAATTGCTCTTCAGTTTGCTTGATCTGGTGAATATTTTTTAAGGTACCGGTCATTCTGCTGGGTTTACCATTGGCCGTAAAGGCGACTGCTTTACCTCTATCCAGTACCCATGTCCAACTGTTGTCTGCGGTTTTAAGCCGGTAAGTTGCTTCAAAATGACCGGTTTTACCATCAAGGTGATTTTGCAGCAGCTCTGCAACCCGTGATAGGTCTTGTGGATGAATTTGGGCTTTATTCGGTGGAAAGTCTTGTGCACGTGGGCGCAGTTCAACGGGATCTAACCAAGAGCTAGAGCGATATAACTCGCCGGAGCTTATTTTCCAGTCCCAGAGTTCGTCACCGCTGCCCCACATAGACAAACGCAAACGCTCTTCACTATGCTCAAGTTTAAGCTGATAGCGTCGCATTTTAATGATACTGACATGCGCCAGTATCAGGGCCGCGAATGAAAACAGCAACACAAGTGTCAGTGTGTAATTTTGTGAATAATCCCAGCCGATGGCGTATAAACCAAAAGAAAAAGTGCCCAATAAAAAGGCACTGATTACTATGGTTATTTTTGTTTTTAATATCACTTATAACAACTACGTGACGATAACTACACTCACGTTATATAACTTTACTATTAGTGTCAAAAGCAATTTGTGTTTTCTGTAATTGTTGTTTTAGGCTGGCTGCATCACAAAATCGTAAATGGCTATGTTTCGGTTTACCATCGGTTGCCAGAAAAATTGCATCGTAATCGGGTAGCAATAACTGCTGCAAAAATTCAATAAATTGTGTCAATGTAAGTTGGCGCATCGCATCAATAATGCGATCGCTTAGTGCAAAACTATAATCTTGTTGCCCCAGCGCCAGCCAATAGCGTTTAGCCCTTGCACCCAAGCTGGTATCACGTTCATTAAGCTGAGCTAACACACCCTGTTTAATTTCGATAAATTCTTCCTGGGTCAATGCCTTTGTATCCGCCAGAAAAGAGCGAAAAAATGTTACCGTAGCCTCATACAGTTTTTCGCAGTCTGCATTAGGCGACTGAATATAAAATGCTATACCAGGCAACGTATTTATTGGCACATAACCGGTACCTACCAGATAGCCCAGTTGCAGTTCGGTTCTTAATTGATGGAAGTACTCTGGCGACAACACATGGTTTGCTAACATAAAGAGTGCCATTTGCTCCGGGGTTGCCTCTGGTGCCGGTAAATAAATGACTAATGCATGATCGTTATGATCGACATCCTGATTTAACCAAACGGGGCCGTGCCCCTGTATGTTAAATGCTGGATTGGTCAGTTTAGGCCCGGTACTAACGAGTTGAGATTGCCATTGCGTTAGCATTTTTTCTAACTGCAGTGCATGGTCATTCGTCCAGTTGCCCAGCAGTAAGCTTTCAATATGCACCTGGCGTAATAATTGCTGATGAAACGCGATAAATTGCTCAAAGCTCAGCTGTTCTAATGCATCAGCTAGCAAATCTATTTCTGGGTTTAAGGGCTGTAAAACAGCCGAAAGTTGGCTGAATAACCTTGCTACCGGCTTGTTTTTAGTGCTGTTGCGCCAATGACGACCCAGCTGACGCTTTAATTCTTCAAAACGCGGTTCAGAAAAGTGTTGGTGCAACATCTGGCCAAGTAAGTCTTGCAGCAAGCGTAATTGATTTGCTGCCAACCCGCTGGTATGAAGGCTAATACCCTGGCGTTGTACATGCAGATGATACATAAGTCCTATGGTGGTAGCGGCGTAAAACTGCTGGTTAATATTATCCTGAAACAGTTCTACCCATAATCGTGTCGCGGCAAGCTGTTTGCAGTCGCCGATGCTGCCCGGCAGACTTAATTGCACGAAAATATGGCCTTTTGGACTGGCAAAATCTGTGTCAGCTTTGTACCACACGCTTAACACGTCAGTTTCTCTGATACAGCGAGGACTGTCCATGTGTTCGGTATCTGTTAATAATGAAATGTCACCGTCGATATAAGGGTTAGGTGGGGGGAGCTGCAGCTGGGGTATGGGCTTAGCCATATCAAGTTGCTTTAACAGCTCGGCGGGTAAGGGCATGACGCTATAGGGCGTGTTATACCAACGGGCTTGCTGATCAGTTTGTACGCCAGGCGCAATTAGCATTAAACGCATATTGCTACTGGTTAAATAGCTCAGTATTTGTTGATAAAGTGCCTCTGTGGGCAGTTCCATCCTGTAGTCGCCAAAAATGATATCTTCTACCGGATAGTGCTGCATGCTAACCGATAAATGGTTAGCCGTTTGCAGTGCTGTTGCAGGTTCCTGGTACAAATAGGCCCAGCGCAATAGCTTTTGTCGCTCTGCAAACAGTGCTTCAGGAAGAGGCTGTGCTTTAAGAGCGGCCAGCGCGCTAAATAAGGTTGATAATATGTCATCGCGGGCGTTAAGGCCTTTTTCAGTAAGTTCAAAGGCGATGGTAAAGTCTTTGTAATTGCTTCCATCAATACCCCCACCGGCGCTGAGTTGGTTAACTAAATCTTGTTCTTTTAAGCAACTTAACAGTGAGCCAGGGCCTTCATCACCCAGTAAATGTGCGATAAAGCTAATCAATTTATGCTTATACCAGCGCTGAATATCCGGCATGGCGAAACTAACCACAAGTTTTTGCGTGTCTCTATGTGGCTGAATATTGAGTTGAACGGCCTGATGTTCAGGCAAGTACAACGGCACATCTAATGCGGTTTTTGCGGGTAAATGCGCAGGCAGGGCGCTGAAATACTGTTCAACCAGACGTTGTTGCAGAGCTAGCTCAAGGGATGATACCAGTGTCAACGTCATGCGACTGGTACTGTACTGCTGCACAAAAAAATCCAGTAACGCCTGCTGTAAACTACTTTGTTCGTTGTCGGCCAGTGTAAGTAAGTTGCCAACAGAAAATTTCGAAAACGGGTGTTCGGGGTTGATAGTCTCTTTGTGGACTTGATAAATACGTCTACCGTCATCTTTTAACTTAAGCGAAAACTCTGCCTCAATGGCATGCCGTTCTTTTTCAACATATTCACTACTAAACAGCGGCTGGCTAAACATGTCGGCAAAACGGGCTAAGGCCTCGTCATAAAAATGTGTATCAATATCAAAGAAAAAGCTACTGTGTTCAGTGCCAGTCCAAGCATTATGACTACCACCATGGTGATTGATAAATTGCTGATAGTCGCCTGCGCCCGGATAATTTACCGACCCCAAAAATAACATATGCTCAAGAAAATGCGCTAAACCTTCCCGACACACCGGATCATCAAAATGCCCTACATTAACGGTTAACGCTGCTGCACTTTTTTCACTGTCTGCCTGATGGACCAACAGCACTGCCAACCCATTTGCGAGTGTCAGATATTTATAGCTGCTATTGTCGTTAGGGCTTTGCAATATTTGGTTATTTTCCAATATAACTCCCTTTTTAAGCTATGGTTATGCAAGCAGATAACCACAGTGTCATAGCAATAAGTAATAAACAACTTAAGTTTTATGCGTTAATAGCAGTTACGCTTGGAGACAACTTTCATTATCATAGCGCACAATTTTTACCCGGCGTATTGTTATCTGTCTACTGTCAGTTAACAGGGAACCTTGAGCAGTATGGTGTCTATTAAATGGTAAATCTCGTTATTATGCGTCACGGCGAGGCTGAACCGCTATCGTCACAAGACAGTCAGCGTCAGCTAACTGCTCGTGGTCAGCAAGAAGTCAACCAGATGGCCGTATGGTTACATCAACACTATGCTCTGTTTGACTGGGTATGGGCCAGCCCGTATCTGAGAACCCGTCAAACCGCCGAACTAATGGTAGCCAAGCAAGGTCCGTTTAGCCAGCTTGAAATTTTGCCTGAATTAGTGCCCGAAGGTGATGCGGCCCTATTCAAAGCGTATTTTGACGCCCGTATCAGCGAAAAACCTGATGCCAGAGTATTACTAGTGTCACACATGCCATTGGTTAGCTTTTTGGTTGAGGCTTTTACTCTGCCTGATCAGGCGCCGATATTTAGCACTGGTCAGTTGGCTTGTATTGATTACCGGCCGGGGGTATCTGGTCGCTTGTTAGAGCGTTTATCACCCCAGGAATTTTCACTGCTTAGCGTATAGCTGCACGTTTACTCTTCCAGGCGTAGCAACAACAATACTGCACCGTGCTTGCCCCAGCTTTTTGGGGCAGTATGAAAAGCTCGGACATGTGGATGTTGAATTAACCAGTTAGGTACTTTTTTGGCCAGAATACCTAAACCTTTGCCATGCACGACACAGGCACAGTTTAGGTGTTGCTTATGACAATAGGCTAATAAACCAGCGAGTTCAGTTTTGGCTTCTAATGTTGTCATACCATGCAAATCCAGCACAACCTGAGGCTGAAACTCGCCACGACGTAAACGGCCCGGCAAATGAGGGTCTTCGCCACTACTCAACCAGCTGAGATTTGGGCCATTTGCAATGTAACCTTCAAATTCATCAGAAAAATAGAACAAATTTTCGCCAAGCTGTTTGCTTGAGACGTCTGTACGTCTTTTTAGCTTGCGAGGGGCGGCAACAGGCGGTATCTTGTCTTGCGCCATAGGGCGTGCGCCTGTTATCGACTGACGAAACAGCTGGCTGTCTTCGGCACTAATGCCTGCTGTAGTAACATTGACTTTTTTTTGCATGGCGCAAGTCTACTCAAACTGACCGGTTTTTACAAAAAGAGCTTAAATCCATCATGTCCGATACTGGCGAATTGCTGTTTACCCCCGAACTGA
Organism: Rheinheimera baltica DSM 14885; assembly: GCF_000425345.1. Classification (GTDB taxonomy): domain Bacteria; phylum Pseudomonadota; class Gammaproteobacteria; order Enterobacterales; family Alteromonadaceae; genus Alishewanella; species Alishewanella baltica. The sequence goes on from NZ_AUDG01000020.1 coordinate 63,138, forward strand.
TAAGCGACGCAGTCGCTGAACTTACTACTGTTCATGACTGGCTGCGTTTTGCCGTTAGCCGGCTGAATCAGGCTGATGTCTATCTTGGTCATGGCACGGATAACCCCTGGGATGAAGCAGCCAGCTTGTTGGCTCATGTTCTTCATTTACCGCCATTTACCGATGAAAAACTGTTTAATGTTCGCCTAACCCGGTTAGAGCGACAGGCGTTTGTCGGTCTGCTGCAGCAACGGGTAGAACAGCGATTGCCTGCCGCTTATTTAACGCAACAAGCGTATTTTGCCGGTTTACCATTTTATGTTGATGAACGGGTGCTGGTGCCGCGTTCTCCTATCTCAGAGCTTATTGCAAACAAGTTTATTCGTCAGCTTGGCGGTAACACACCAAAGCATATTCTGGATTTATGTACGGGATCGGGCTGTATCGCTATTGCCTGTGCTTACGCCTTTGACGACGCTGAAGTCGATGCCGTAGATATTAGTGCCGACGCATTAGAAGTGGCTCAGTACAACATTGAAAATCATGGCCTTGAGCATCGTGTGTTTCCTATTTTGTCTGATGGTTATCAAGCGCTTGCGGGCGCTAAGTACGATTTAATTGTAACTAATCCTCCCTACGTCGATGCCGAAGACATGGCCGACTTACCCGACGAATATCGACATGAGCCTGAATTGGGTTTGGCGTCGGGTGAAGATGGCCTGGCACTGACGCGGCGCATTTTACGTGAAGCCGCAGCACATTTGTCTGACGCTGGCGTTCTGGTGTGTGAGGTAGGAAACAGCATGGTGCAGTTACAACAGGACTTCCCTGATGTCGATTTTGATTGGCTTGAGTTTGCCCATGGGGGATTAGGTGTATTCGCAATTACTAAAGCAGAACTTGAGCGTTGTCAGCATTTATTTAAGGAGTAGACATGGCCGGGAACACGATTGGACAGTTATTTAAAGTAACGACGTTTGGTGAAAGCCATGGCCCGGCCATCGGCGGTATTATTGATGGCTGTCCGCCTGGTATGGCGCTGACGGCAGAAGACTTACAACTTGACTTAGACCGGCGTAAACCTGGTACTTCGCGTTACACCACGGCACGTCGGGAAGAAGATGCCGTAAAAATTCTATCGGGCGTGTTTGAAAACACCACCACAGGTGCCAGTATAGGGTTGGTTATCGACAACACAGATCAACGCTCACAAGATTACTCCAACATTAAAGAACAGTTTCGCCCTGGACATGCCGACTATACCTATTGGCATAAATTTGGTATTCGCGACTACCGTGGTGGTGGCCGCTCTTCTGCGCGTGAAACAGCAGTGCGTGTTGCCGCTGGCGCCATTGCGAAGAAGTACCTGCGTGAACAATGCGGTATTGAAATTCGCGGATATTTAGCCCAGCTTGGCCCGGTTAAAGTGGAAACATTGAACTGGGATGAAGTGCACAACAACCCGTTTTTTTGTCCGGATCCAGCAAAGTTAGCGGCATTGGACGACTATATGCGTCAACTGAAAAAAGACGGAGACTCAGTAGGCGCCAGAGTTAACGTGGTCGCCAGCAACGTACCCGTAGGGTGGGGCGAGCCGGTTTTTGACCGGCTGGATGCCGATATTGCGCACGCCATGATGAGCATCAACGCGGTAAAAGCGGTAGAAATTGGCGATGGCTTTGCGGTAGTGGAGCAGCGAGGTTCTACCCATCGTGATGAGCTCACGCCACAAGGGTTTACCGCGAATCACTCCGGCGGTGTATTGGGCGGTATTTCGTCTGGTCAGGATATATTGGTTAGCATGGCGCTTAAGCCTACCTCTAGCATCAGTATTGCCGGTAAAAGTATAAATATTCAGGGTGAAGTTATCGATGTGGTTACTAAAGGTCGGCACGACCCTTGCGTAGGCATCCGTGCGGTACCTATTGCTGAAGCGATGTTGGCGATAGTGCTGATGGATCATTTTTTGCGCCACCGTGCACAAAACATGCATGTACAGGTTAATACGCCAGATATCGCCCGTTTTAAAAGAGACTAACCAGACAACATGTTCGGTATTTCAGCCCGGCCAGCCTTAGTACTGGCGTACTTTACGTATTTTGGTGTGCTGGGCATTTTTGTACCGTACTTCGGCCTGTTTCTCGATGGCCGGGGGTTAAGCTCGGCAGATATTGGTCTGCTATTGGCAATAGTAACCGCCAGTCGAATTGTAGGGCCTAGCGTTTGGGCGCTGGTGGCAGAGCGTAGCGGTAAACCGTTATGGGTCATGCGTATCGGCGCATTGCTGGCAAGTGTTGGCTGGCTCAGTAGCTTTGCCGACTATGGTTTTTGGCCATTACTAGCAGGGTTTGCCTTGTTTAGCTTTTTCTGGACGGCTATTTTGCCGCAACTGGAAGTTTCTGCTTTTACCTTCCTCAATGATGATACGCAAGCTTATAGCCGCATTCGTACCGCTGGCAGTGTTGGCTATATTGTATTGGTCATGCTGGGGGGCTGGTTGTTCGAGCGTTAGTGCGTCAAGCAAAGCTTGATGCATCTTGCAGGGTGTAAGTCCCTGTCGGGTAAGGTGTAACTGACCACCCGTATCGAGTGTTGCGCCTATGGCGGAGCCAGTATTTTTTTTACTGACGAACAAGATAGGTGAAGCGTACACAGAGAATTAGTTAGGCCACAGGGGATACGTGTCCCTGAAGGTTGGTATCGCTTCGATAAGCACAATCTGACTGACGAGGTTTGTAACGCCACCGAAGTCCATGCAAAGCAGCCGTTAAAGTGAGGCTGTGACGAGTCAGCGGAGTTATCAAGCCGTGGCATGATTAAAGA
>NZ_AUDG01000021.1 GCF_000425345.1 Rheinheimera baltica DSM 14885
TGGATGAATTTGCTGCGACTTGGGATGAAAAACACCCTGGGATCAGCCAGTCTTGGCGAAACAACTGGAGCCGGCTGAGTGTATTCTTCGACTATCCACCTGAAATCCGGAAGGTTATTTACACGACCAACGCGATTGAATCTCTGAATGCCAGCTTGCGGAAAGTGACTAAAACCAGACGTTCATTCCCGAACGACGAAGCCGTGTTAAAACTGCTATATCTGGCTTTACATCAAATTGCGAAGAAGTGGACAATGCCACTTAGGGACTGGAAACCGGCGATGAATCAGTTCATTATCATGTATGGTGACCGTGTATCGCTATGAGAAACAGCCACTTACACAGAAAATTTTACATACTCATAGTATGGATTCTTATTATTGATAAAAAAGGCCGCAGTTGCGGCCTTTGTTTTACTTAGCAAAAAAAACCTTACTTTTTCTTCGCTTTCGGGTTTGGCAGGTCAGTGATTGAGCCTTCGTACATTTCTGCTGCTAAGCCGATAGACTCGTTCAACGTTGGGTGAGCGTGGATGGTTAACGCGATATCTTCTGCGTCGGCACCCATTTCTACTGCTAAACAGATTTCACCTAACATTTCACCGGCGTTAATACCGACAATAGCGCCACCGATAATGCGGTGCGTGTCTTTGTCGAAAATCAGCTTAGTGAAGCCTTCAGTACGGGCTGAGGCGATAGCACGGCCTGACGCTGCCCATGGGAAGGTAGCGGTTTCATATTTTAAGCCCTGCTCTTTCGCTTCTTTCTCAGTAACGCCTGTCCAGGCCATTTCCGGGTCGGTGTAGGCTACTGATGGAATGCAGCGTGGGTCGAAGTAGTGCTTCATGCCCGAGATAACTTCTGCGGCCACGTGGCCTTCGTGTACGGCTTTGTGCGCTAACATTGGCTGACCGATAACGTCGCCGATAGCATAGATATGGCCAACGTTAGTACGCAGTTGCTTATCTACATTGATAAAGCCGCGCTCGTCGACGTTAACACCGGCTTTTGCCGCGTCTAACAGGTTGCCGTTTGGCTTACGGCCAACTGCTACCAGAATTTTGTCATAACGAACCGCTTTTTCTGGTGCGTTTTTACCTTCAAATGTAACGTACAGGCCGTCGTCTTTAGCTTCAACTGCCGTTACCTTGGTAGATAACATGATGTTGAAGTTTTTGCTGTTGTACTTGGTGTAGGCTTTAACTAAGTCAGCATCGGCTGCGGGTACTAACTGGTCAGCAAATTCTACTACCGATACTTTAGAACCCAGCGCACGGTAAACAGTGCCCATTTCTAAACCGATAATACCGCCGCCCAATACCAGCATTTCGCCCGGGATGTCTTTTAATTCCAGTGCGCCGGTTGAGTCGATAACGCGGTCGTCATCTTTTGGAATGAATGGCAGTGCAACTGGCTCTGAACCAGCAGCAATAATAGCCTGTTCAAAGGTGATAGTGGTGTCGCCAACCTGTAAGGTGTTCGCACCGGTAAATTTACCGAAGCCATTAACTACCTTAACTTTACGCATTTTCGCCATGCCGCCCAAGCCGTTGGTTAACTGACCAACTACTTTGTCTTTCCAGGCACGGATTTTATCTAAATCAATTTCTGGTGCGCCAAAAGTCACACCGTGTGACGCCATATCGCGGGCATCGTCAATCACCTTAGCAACGTGTAATAAGGCTTTAGACGGAATACAACCTACGTTTAAGCACACGCCACCTAAGGTGCTGCGGGCTTCAACCAGGGTAACGTCTAAACCTAAATCTGCTGCACGAAACGCTGCAGAATAACCGCCAGGGCCTGCGCCCACGACTACTACCTGAGTTTTAATATCGTTGCTCATCGTATTACCTTTTATATCGGGTCAGTTCGGGTGACTGATAGCAGCATGTAGGGCAAGGCTATCAGGCGAAAAAAGTGGCAGAATTTTAACATCCTACCTGAGCGATGTCCCGTAACTTTTCAACACGGGACCCAAAATTTGCTCAAGTAAAATGTATTACATAATGATCTGGCGAATATCGGCCAGATAACTTGCCAGTGTTGCAGTAAAACGCGCCGCTAAAGCACCGTCTATAACGCGGTGGTCGTAAGACACACTTAACGGCAACATCAGCTTAGGCTCAAACTCTTTACCGTTCCATTTTGGCTTAATGTCAGACTTCGATACCCCTAATATGGCAACTTCCGGCGCATTTACAATAGGCGTAAACGCCGTACCGCCAATGCCGCCTAAGCTTGAAATGGTAAAACAGCCACCTTGCATGTCGGCAGAGGTTAATTTACCTTCACGCGCTTTTACCGAGATTTCTTGCAGCTCGCGCGACAGCTCGATAATGCCTTTTTTGTTAACGTCTTTAACTACCGGCACCACTAAGCCATTGGGTGTATCTACCGCAATACCTAAGTGCACGTATTTCTTTAATATTAAGCTTGCACCGTCTTCTGACAACGAGCTACAGAAGGTTGGGAACTCTTCCAGTGCTTTGGCCACGGCTTTCATAATAAATACCAGCGGCGTGTACTTAACACCCAGTTTTTTCTTCTCGGCCAGGGCATTTTGCTCTTTGCGGAAGTCTTCTAAGCCGGTGATGTCTGCTTCGTCAAACTGGGTAACATGCGGAATGCGCACCCAGTTACGGTGTAAATTGTTACCAGACAGTTTTTGAATACGTGATAGCGGCTTGGCTTCAACTTCGCCAAACTTAGCAAAATCCACTTTAGGCCAGGCGATTAAATCAAAGCCCATGCTATTGCCTGAACCTGAAGTAGCACCGGAGCCCGAGGCACCCGACTCGACCTGTTTCACCAGTTGCTTCACATAGTTTTGTACGTCTTCTTTTACCACACGGTCTTTACGACCGGTACCTTTAACCTTGGCCAGGTTAATACCAAATTCACGCGCTAAACGGCGAATAACCGGTGATGCATGCGCATAAGCACTGTTTTCGACAAAGCCGTCAGCCGCTGTTGCAGAAGCAGCCGGTGCCGCTTCAGCTTTAGCTGTCGGAGCTTCGGTTTTCGTTTCGGCTTTAGTTTCGGCTTTAGTTTCGGCTTTGCTCTCAGCTTTTGGCGCTTCAGCAGCGGTATCGCCGTTGCCTTTTGCATCGCCTGCAGTTTCAAACACCATAATCAGGCTGCCGGTAGACACCTTGTCGCCAACACTAATTTTAATTTCTTTAACCTTGCCACCGAACGGCGCCGGTACTTCCATACTGGCTTTGTCGCCTTCAACACTAAGCAATGACTGATCTTCGGTTACCGTGTCGCCCACTTTAACCATAATCTCGGTAACTTCTACTGCGTCACCGCCAATATCAGGCACGTTAACGTCTTGTACGGCAGCTTTGCTTTCTGTCTTGGCCGCCGTGTCAGCTTTTGCGTCGGTTTTAGTGTCAGCTTTCGCTTCTTGCTTCGCCGGTGCGGCGTCGGCTTTAGCAGCGGCTTCGCCTTCAAAAATCATAATCAGGCTGCCGGTGTTTACCTTGTCGCCTACTTTAACTTTAATTTCTTTTACCACGCCAGCTTCTGCCGCTGGTACTTCCATTGACGCCTTGTCACCTTCAACGCTAAGTAAAGACTGATCTGCGGCAACCTTATCGCCTACCTTGACCAGAATCTCAGTGACTTCAACTTCATCAGCACCAATATCCGGAACTTGAATTTCAATAGTCATTTGCAATCCTCTTATGCGTACAGCGGGTTGGTTTTACCGGTGTCGATGCCAAATTTCTTAATGGCATCAACCACTACCGCTTTTTTCAGTTCGCCTTGTTTTACCAGCTCGGTTAACGCAGCTACCACGATATAACCGGCGTTAACTTCAAAGTGACGACGCAAATTCTCACGGCTGTCAGAGCGGCCGTAACCGTCGGTACCCAGCACCTTGTAAGACGCCGCTGGTACAAAAGCGCGCACTTGATCAGCATAGTTTTTCATATAGTCGGTTGCTGCAATAGCCGGCGCCGCGTTCATAACACTGGCAATAAATGGCGTTTTGGCATCGGCTTCCGGGTTAAGCATGTTAAAACGCTCGCAGTCCTGGCCGTCACGGGCCAGCTCGTTAAACGAGGTTACCGAGTACACATCAGACGCTACACCGTAATCTTTGCTTAAGATTTCAGCGGCTTTACGCACTTCATTTAAAATGGTGCCAGAGCCTAACAATTGCACTTTACCGCGGTCGCCATTTAAGCTTTCCAACTTATAAATACCGCGACGAATACCGTCTTCAGCGCCTTTAGGCATTGCCGGGTGATGGTAGTTCTCGTTCATTACGGTAATGTAGTAGTAGATGTTTTCCTGTGCTTCGCCATACATGCGGTGAATACCGTCATGCAGAATAACCGCCAGCTCAAAAGCGTAGGTGGGGTCGTACGAAATACAGTTAGGCACGGTGCTGGCTAAAATATGGCTGTGGCCATCTTCGTGCTGCAAACCTTCGCCATTTAACGTGGTGCGCCCTGCTGTGGCACCTAACAAGAAACCACGGGCTTGTTGATCACCCGCCATCCACGCCATATCGCCAACACGTTGGAAACCAAACATGGAGTAATAAATGTAAAACGGGATCATCGGTAAATCGTTGGTGCTGTAAGACGTTGCTGCAGCAACCCAGGATGACATAGCACCCAGTTCGTTAATACCTTCTTGCAGTACCTGTCCACCGATATCTTCTTTGTAGTAGCTCACTACAGAACGGTCTTCCGGCGTATAGGTTTGGCCGCCCGGGTTATAGATACCAATTTGACGGAACAAGCCTTCCATACCAAACGTACGGGCTTCGTCGGCAATAATAGGCACAATTTGCTTACCTATGTGCTGATCTTTCAGCAAAATATTCAGCGCCCGCACATAAGCCATGGTGGTAGAGATATCCCGCTTTTGCTCTTCCAACAATGCATCAAAAGCAGATAATGCCGGCAGTTCCAGTTTTTGCGTAAAATTAGGCAAACGTACTGGTGTGTAGCCATTTAACGCCGCACGGCGGTCGTGCAGATATTTCAGCTCTGGCGAGCCTTCCGGCAACTTAATATACGGTAAGTCGGCCACCGCATCTTCGCTGATATAATCTTCCAGACCTAAACGCTTGCGCAATTGCAGCACGTGCGTCATGTCCATTTTCTTCACCTGGTGCGCGATGTTTTTACCTTCTGCCGCATCGCCCATGCCGTAACCTTTAACGGTTTTAGCTAAAATAACCGTCGGTTTATCGGTACATTCTTGTGCTGCTTTAAACGCAGCAAACAACTTAGACGGCTCATGACCACCGCGTTTTAACGCGAAAATTTCTTCGTCAGTCATATCGGCCACCAGCGCGGTGGTTTCCGGGTAACGACCAAAGAAGTGCTTGCGCACATAGGCGCCATCGTTAGCTTTGTAAGTTTGGTAGTCGCCGTCGACGGTTTCGTTCATCAGTTGCAGTAATTTACCAGTGGTGTCTTTGGCCAGTAATTTGTCCCAGCCACGACCCCATACCACTTTAATGACGTTCCAACCGGCGCCACGGAACAAGCCTTCCAGTTCCTGAATAATTTTACCGTTACCCATTACCGGGCCATCAAGGCGCTGCAGGTTACAGTTAATTAAGTAACACAGGTTGCCCAGCTTCTCACGCGCGGCGAAGCTGATAGCACCGCGTGATTCTGGCTCGTCCATCTCACCGTCACCTAAAAAGGCATATACGCGCTGCGCACTGGTGTCTTTTAAACCACGGCCGTGTAAGTACTTTAAGAAACGCGCCTGATAAATAGAAGCAATAGGGCCTAAACCCATCGACACCGTAGGGAACTGCCAAAACTCTGGCATCAATTTAGGGTGCGGGTAGCTAGATAAGCCTTTGCCGTCTACTTCCTGACGGAAGCTGTCTAACTGTTCAGCCGTTAAGCGGCCTTCAACAAAAGCGCGGGCATAAATACCCGGTGAAATATGGCCCTGGTAATACACTAAATCGCCACCGTCTTTGTCGTTTGGTGCGCGGAAAAAGTGGTTAAAACAGGTTTCATAAAACGCAGCTGAAGACTGGAACGATGCCATGTGGCCGCCCAAATCCAGCTCTTTTTTCGAGCCGCGCAGTACGATCATAATGGCGTTCCAACGGATAACCGAACGAATACGTCGCTCCAGGTTAACATCGCCCGGATAAGCCGGTTCTTGCTGCGTAGGAATAGTATTAATGTAGTTCGTTGTTACGCCGGTTGGCATAGCCACACCGTCTAACCGGGCCTGCTCCAGTACTTGCTCTAACAAGAACTGTGCCCGCTCTACCCCTTCGGTGCGAACAACTGATTCCAGCGCTTCAAGCCACTCTTTGGTTTCCAGAGCGTCGATGTCAACTTTACTGACTTCAGACATATCGAGGTTTCCTTTGGTTATGCACGCCTGTGCTATAGATGCCCATGTGCGTTAATAATAAGATACTAGCCTTGCTGCGTGCGCCGTAAAGACCGCTCAATACGCGAGCGCTCTTTACCAACATCCAGCAAAGCTTCTTCAATAAAGGCCAGATGGCCATTGCTAGCCTGGCGGGCTTTTTCTGGCTCGCCATTAATAACCGCTTGCATTAGCCGTTGCCGATGCGAATTCAGCTGGCTGACAATGCCTTCTTTTTGCTGCAGTGTTTCCAGGTTTACCCGGATATTCTGCTCTACTAATGGTGTTAGGCCGCGAACTAAATGCAGTATAACCACATTGTGCGACGCTTCTGCGACGGCTAAATAAAAACTGCCTACAGCACGGGCTTCTGCGTCTATATCGTTTAGCTGCTGCGCCTGACAAATAGCGTCATAGTGTGCAGTAATTTGCGCAAAGTCGGCATCTGTGCCACGCAATGCTGCGTAGTACGCACAAATACCTTCCAGTGCGTGCCTGAATTCCAGTAAATCAAATTGTGACTCTGGATGGCGGGCGATCAGTTCAAACAACGGATCAGTAAGCCCAACGGCTAAATTGTCACACACGTAGGTGCCACCACCTTGACGCCGGCTAACTAAACCCTTGGCTTCCAGTTTTTGAATGGCCTCACGCAACGATGGCCGCGACACCGCAAACATTTCAGCTAAATCACGTTCTGGTGGCAGCTTTTGCCCTGGCGTAAAACTGCCTTCAAGCAACATATTCTCTAGCTGCTCGACAATGCGATCAGAGAGTTTTGCCGGTTTAATTTTTAAATCTGCCATGCTGCGCTGTATGCCCTGGTACAGAGCCCGCATTGGACTCGATGTAAATTGGTCTTACCAATTTATTGTTAATGGTGATAAGGTAGCAGTTTCTGCATAACAAGTAAATAAAGCAGAGAATCTATGCAAAGGCAAAAGCGGAAAATAGTTAGAGTAATAACTCAACATGGCTAAGGTGTGACAGGCAGAGAATGAATTGGTCTGACCAGAGTGGTAGGGCGATGACGATACCAGCCCGGCCACCAGCGCCAACTTCCGCAGTGCTCGCCACAATGGACTTTCGGCAGCCGGTCCGCCTTCAAGCAGGCGGACCGGCTGCGCGAAATGAGTTTGTGGCTGTACTATCGGAGTTAACGCCTACTACGGTTACCCCCCCTCTTTAGCAAAGAGGGGGAGATTCGATGGCTGGGGGAGAGATTCAGACGTTTGCCTAACCCAGCCAGCCAGTCAGCGTTAAAATAGCTGTAAAGGCTAAGAAAAACAGCATATTGCGCTTAGCTAGCTGCACCATATAGCTGCTGTCTTCCAACGTATTTAAGCTCTCAACAGGTAAGGGCTCGGCTGCGGTAGCCACATCAGCAACGACGTGTTCGTTGTCGGCGGTAAAATCAAGGAAATAACTTAGCAGCGTGGTTGAGGCACGTGAAAAATGCCCCACCAACGCAAAACCCAAACCAAATAAACGCGCAGGAAACCAGTGCGCCCAGTGAGCAATACAATGCACCGCCTTGTTGTCATCACCCAAGCAAACGGCATAATCTGCCGCATCGTCGTCTACTACAGTTTCTTGTAGGTGCCTTACCAGCGCATAAGTTATGACACCAAATACGCCAAGTAACAAAAACCAAAACACGACTGTGGCGTAATAGCGAAAATTCAACCACACCAACAGTTGGCCATAGCTGCTTTGCTCACGTTGACTGCCCATATCGGTGCGTATTTGTTGCATGGCCAGAAATGCGGCTTCTTCGTCGCCTCGTTCCATGGCATTTAAATACTGCTTGTACAGCTGACGATAATGCCAACAACCAATTGCCACTAACAACACCAAGGTGCTGACAACCAGTGAGAGCAAATGACTGTCGGCTAAATAAAGTAGCAATGTTAGCGCGGCACCTGGCAATGCCAGCCAGAGATACTGGCCAAGCTGATGCGATGCCAGTTTATTAAGGGCCGACCCTGCGCTAAACCTTACATAAGCCCGACAATAACGACTCGCCTGCCAGGCGTTACTGCGCACCGCCAACCGTTCAATAATTAACGCCAGCAGCATACTAATTAATGTCATACAGAAAACTCCTTGATGGCTCTTTGGTAACGCTTCCAGTCAAACGCGATGCCCGGGTCAGTTTTTCGCCCGGGCGCAATATCACAGTGTCCCACTATACGCTCTGACGTAATAGCCGGATGCTGCTGTAACAAAAAATCCGTCAGCTGTATCAAACTAAGATATTGCTGCTCAGTATAAAGTAAATTGTCGGTGCCTTCTAACTCGATACCAATAGCAAAGTCGTTGCAGCGCTCACGGCCATTAAAATCACTTTTACCTGCATGCCAGGCACGCTTGTCAAAAGGGACATAATTAAAAATGCGGCCATCGCGCCAAATAACACAATGCGCAGACACCCTCATTCCGCGCAAATCGTTGAAGCTAGGATCCGCGTTGCAATCCAAAGTGCCCATAAACAAGGCATCAACGTAACTTTGTTCTGGTTGCAACGTAAAGTGGCCAGCAGGCAGGCTAATATTGTGGATCACTAACAAGCTGATGCTTTCGCCCTCAGGGCGCGCATCAAAATGCGGGCTATGGCGAATGGTCATGGTAGGCGCATGGGCACTCATTAGAAGTTTTGCCTTTGCCGGATGGTATCAGTAAGCTATAGCGCTATTGTCAACGCAGGACGCTATTAATGCAAGCACCTGAACCAACTAACAAATATGGTAAGACCTTTGCCATTATTGCCTGGTTAATACTGATGGTACTGCTGTTTATGTTTTTTCAGGACACCATTGATAAACAGCTTAACCCTAACCAGCAACTACACAGCATACAGGGCAGTGGCGGTGAAACCCGCACAGTATTAATTCGCAATAAAAGCGGCCATTATGTTGGCACTGCACTTATTAATAACCAACCGGTCAATTTTATGCTCGACACCGGCGCCACCACTATCGCCATAGATGACAGCACCGCTAAGCAGCTTGGTATGCCATTTGGTCAACCTATGCAGGTTAGCACGGCCAACGGTGTGACTCAGGCATTTTTAAGCCGGGTAGACAGCCTGCAACTGGGCGATATTAAACTGTACAATATTCCTGCCAGTATAGTACCTAATTTGGCTAATGGTCGTGGCGATGCTGAGATATTACTGGGCATGAGTGCGTTAAAACAGTTAGAATTCCATCAACAAGGCAACCAACTTACCCTGATTCAACATCAATAATTATGCATACTGACTACCTAGATTTGCTGCAACACGAAATACAACGCGCTGTCGCCAGTGCACTATCTGAAGACCTGGGCTTTTTACCGGTAGCGCAAGGCGATATTACCGCGTCGTTAATTCCTGCAACCCAGTTAGCCAGCGCCAACATTATTACCCGTGAAGATTGTATTATTTGTGGTACCGCCTTTGTCGATGAGGTATTTAAGCAACTGGGTAACGACGTCACGGTTGTTTGGCAGGTTAAAGACGGCGATAAGGTTAGCGCCAATGCCACGCTATGTACACTGCAAGGCCCGGCGCGTATTTTGCTCACCGGTGAACGCAGCGCATTAAACTTTTTGCAGCTACTCAGTGCCACCGCAACACAAACTGCGCATTATGTGCAGTTTTTAGCCGGCAGCAACACGCGGTTACTGGATACACGCAAAACTATTCCCGGTTTGCGCTTTGCGCAAAAATACGCCGTCTTTGTTGGCGGTGGAAAAAACCATCGTATAGGCCTGTTCGATGCCTTTTTAATTAAAGAAAACCACATAGCCGCCGCAGGCTCCATTGCCAAAGCTGTGGCAACCGCCCGGCAGAATTTTCCTGACAAACCGGTTGAAGTAGAAACAGAAAACCTCGACGAGCTGCAACAGGCTCTTACTGCAGGTGCGGATATTATTATGCTGGATAACTTTAGCCTGGCCGACATTAAACAGGCGGTTAGGCTTAATAACGGCCGGGCCAAGCTGGAAGTGTCAGGTAATATTACCAGTGAGCGTTTAGCTGAGCTCGCGGCAACGGGTGTCGATTACATATCCAGTGGCGCATTAACTAAACACGTGCAGGCCATTGATTTGTCTATGCGACTAAAGAATACCCCCTAAACAATGCCTAAATAATATAATGTTGTTTAAACTTCTGGTACGTTGTTGTGGTCTCAGGGAGCGAGGCGATGATCCAGGATATGTTTAATGCATTTAACCGGTACAGTGGTGTTTTGGCGCGACGATAAAGGCTTTGGTTTTGTGTTGTGCGACAACACGGCTGAAAAATTGTTTTTCCATATAAGAGACAACACCGACCGCACAGAACGGCCAACACAAGGCGATCGGCTGCAATTTAGCTTGGCACAAGATAAACAGGGCCGTAATATCGCCGCACCTTGGCAGTTAATGGCAACCCGCACTGCCAGTACAAGTAAAAAAGCCATTTCTACTTCTTACCAAGCCGCTGAAGGTTTTAGCATTCAGTATGCGCATCAAATTGCACTTATTTTTCGTATTAGCTTCTTAATTGCGGTTGCGGCTGCACTGCTATTTGGCCGGTTAATCTATGTGCTACCACTACTGTATGTTGAAGCCAGTATTTTTACCTATTGGCTGTATAAAACAGATAAAGAAGCGGCCATAGCGCGGCATGGTAATCGTTTAACTGAAGAAAGCCTGCAATTGTTTAGCCTAATAGGTGGCTGGCCCGGCGCTTATCTGGCGCAGCAGCAACTGGCACATAAAAGCCGAAAACATCAATTTCGGCGTGAATTCGGCTTTGTTATTTTGGGCAATGCGTTGTTGGTAATCTGGTTATTTTCATCCTGGGGCCAGGCGTTTCTTAGCAGAATGGCGCTACTGGCAAATTAGGTTGTCTAGCTAGTAGTTCAAGTTATGCACATTGTGCCCGCAACACACTTTACCCTCGCCAAATTCGCCGGGCAAAAAGGAACAGGCTAAAAAAGTCAAAAAAACAGGCAAAACAAGAAAACTTTTAGAGCAACTAAACTAGTAATTTTATACTAGTATTTTCTAAAAAAAACCTAGCGCCATTCAGATAATATTCATAAATAGCAGTAATTTAGAAATAACTGACAAAATTAGTTACATTTAGCTTGCACCTGAGGCGAAAATGACCAAAATATGAGGTAGCCCCAAGCGGCTATTACAACATCAGGAGAAGTAATTATGAAACGCGTACAACAAGGTTTTACCTTAATTGAATTAATGATCGTGGTAGCGATCATCGGTATTTTGGCTGCCATCGCATTACCAGCGTACCAAAACTACACTATTCGTTCTGCAAATAATGCTTGTTTAGCTGAAACTAAAGCCTACGTAAATACCGCATTAGCTGAATTACATGACGGAAATGCACCTGGTGCTCCAAACTTATCCGCATGCACTTCAATTACGACACCAACTTCTTTTGCAGACACAGTAGCGGGAGATCCAGCTGATCCAGGCACTGGATCTATCTCTTGTGTGTTAGCTGATGGTGGCAACTGCATACTAACGCCTTAATAATTTGTTTAATTAAAAAACCTCCTTTGGGAGGTTTTTTTGTAACTATATAACCCTTACTAATAATTAGCCTTTAATAATTAAACCCTTCTACTGATGGCTCGCATCAGCTTATACCCAAAGCAATAATCGTATCTTTTAAAAATTTTATGAAATTTAAACTAGATGCTTGGGCTTATCACGTTGCAACAGTACTATAAACTTGAATAACCCGCGTTTAGTGGCATAATCAACTGACTATGCAAAGTCTTATTAGCAATATCAGGATGTTTTCGCTTAATGGCCGTTACGACTACCTCTACCTTATTTAGACGCTTAGTGCAGCTGGGCATTATTAATGGCGAGCAAGCCACTAAAATTATTACCGACAAAGGCGGCCAATTTAAAAACCTGCCTGAGCTGCTGATAAGTGAAAAACTGATTACCTCAGATGCCCTTGCCAGGGCGGCAAGCGGTATTAGCCAGGCTATTAGCCTGGATTTAGAACATTACGACCTTGCTTTTGTACCCGAAGATTTACGCAACGAAAAGTTAATCCGCAAAACCGATATGCTGCCGCTAGGCAAACGCGGCCGCAATATGTATTTAGCTGTTGTCGACCCCACTAACATTCAAACCATTGAAGATTTTGAATTTAATACCGGCTTAAACGCCGAAGTGGTTGTGGTGGAATACGACAAACTGCACAAGCTGATTGATAAGCTATTTGATAACAGCATGGGCGGCGATTTTAGCGACAGCGACTGGGATTTAGGCTCAATGGGTATTGAGCAAGCTGAAGAAGACGACGGCCCGGGCGCACAGCCCGATAAAGAAGACCAGCCGATTATAGCCTTTATTAACAAGATGCTGCTGGATGCCATTCGCAAAGGGGCCTCTGATTTGCACTTTGAGCCCTACGAAAAAACCTACCGTATCCGCTTTCGTATTGACGGCATTTTAAATGAAGTTGCCAGCCCACCCGTAGCCTTATCTACGCGGTTATCGGCGCGATTAAAAGTCATGTCACGCTTGGATATTGCGGAAAAACGGGTACCTCAAGATGGCCGTATTAAACTAAAACTGTCGGCAAAAAAATCTATCGATTTCCGTGTGAGTACCCTACCTACGCTTTGGGGCGAGAAAATTGTAATGCGTATTCTTGACTCAGACAGTGCCATGCTGGGTATTGATGTGCTGGGTTATGAAGAAAACCAGAAAAAGCTCTATCTAGATGCGTTGGCCCAACCGCAAGGTATGATACTGGTAACAGGCCCAACAGGTTCGGGCAAAACGGTATCTCTCTATACCGGTTTGGCGATTCTTAATACCAGCGAAACTAATATATCAACCGCAGAAGACCCGGTAGAAATTAACTTAGCCGGGGTAAACCAGGTACAGGTTAACCCACGTGCAGGCCTAACATTCGCCTCTGCGTTAAAAGCCTTTTTACGACAAGATCCCGATGTCGTTATGGTGGGTGAAATCCGGGATTTAGAAACTGCTGAAATTGCTATTAAAGCCGCACAAACCGGTCACTTGGTATTATCTACCCTGCACACTAACTCGGCGCCGGAAACCTTAACCCGCTTGCTTAATATGGGTGTGCCATCTTATAACGTTGCCAGCTCGGTATCATTAATTATTGCCCAGCGCCTAGCCCGCAGGCTTTGTGGTCAATGTAAACAACTAGAAGTATTACCTGAAGCTGAACTGTTAAAGCAAGGCTTTACACCTGAGCAGCTACCTAGCATAAAAATATTTAAACCGATAGGTTGCGACCATTGCACTAATGGTTATAAAGGCCGGGTAGGTATTTATGAAGTGATGCCAATCAGTGGCAAGATGGCCGACATCATTATGCAAGGCGGTAACTCGTTAGATATTGCCACCCAAGCCCAGAAAGATGGCGTGAATAATTTGCGTCAGTCAGGTTTAATTAAAGCAGCTGCTGGTTTAACCAGCCTTGCTGAAGTAAACCGGGTAACCAAAGGTTAAATTTATCTTTACAATCATTAAGCGGTGCGGCAATTTACCCCGCTTAGAAAGTGCGTTTAAGTTCAGCAACAGGATACAATTATGGCTCAGGCACAACAATTTAAAATAAAAGAGCTGGAAGCATTTAGCTATAAGGGCGTAAACCGGCGCGGTAAAAAAGTTGACGGTGAAATTAAAGGCACCAGCATATCGGAAGTAAAAGCCTTACTGCGTCAGCAAGGCATTACGCCATCGGGAGTTAAGCGCAAACCGAAATCGCTATTTGGCGAAGGCAAACCGATTAAACCAGTAGATATCGCGATCTTTACCCGACAAATAGCCACCATGCTGGGTGCTGGCGTGCCGTTAGTGCAATCAATTGATTTGATAGCTAATGGCTCTGACAATAAAAATATGCGAACTTTAATGCAGAAGATATCGGTAAAAATACAAGCTGGTTTACCGTTGTCAGACACCTTGCGCGAACACCCTAAGTATTTTGATGCATTATATTGTGACCTGGTGAAATCAGGTGAATCATCAGGCTCATTAGATGCGATCTTTGACCGCCTGGCCGTTTATAAAGAAAAGGCTGAGGCACTTAAATCTAAAATTAAAAAAGCCATGTTTTACCCGATAGCTGTTGTCGTCGTTGCAGCAATCGTTACCTCTATTTTGTTAATTTTTGTGGTTCCACAATTTGCCCAAATTTTTGCCGGCTTTGGGGCTGAGCTACCCGCATTTACCTTATTTGTATTAGGCATATCGGAATTAATGCAAAAATACTGGTGGATTGTTTTAGGTGTAGTAGTGGCAATTGGCTACATGGTGAAAAAAAGCTATGCCAATAACTTAACGTTTCGGACCTGGGCAGACGGTCGCATCATTAAACTGCCCGTTATTGGCAATATATTAAATAAGGCCGCAGTCGCACGTTATGCACGTACACTCTCTACCACCTTTGCTGCCGGCGTGCCATTAATTGAAGCGTTAGAGTCTGCTGCAGGCGCCGCCGGTAACGAAGTGTATAAAAACGCCATCTTGTTTATTCGGGAAGAAGTCTCCTCAGGTAATCAAATGTATTTAGCCATGAAACAAACCGACCAATTCCCTGAAATGGTGGTGCAGATGGTATCTATAGGTGAAGAGTCAGGCGCGCTCGATGGTATGCTGGGCAAAGTGGCCAATATTTATGAGCAAGAAGTAGATGATGCTGTAGATGGCCTAACCGCACTACTTGAGCCAATGATTATGGCTGTTTTGGGTGTAGTTATTGGTGGCTTAATTATTGCTATGTACCTGCCAATTTTCCAACTTGGTGATATTGTAGGGAGATAATAGATTGCAGGAACTGTTTATCACTTTGCAAGAATATCAAACGTTATTTATCAGTTTAGTAATTATTTTTAGCCTGATGATTGGCAGCTTTTTAAATGTGGTGGTCTACCGGCTGCCAAAAATGATGGAAAACGACTGGCAACAAGAATATCAGGCCTATTTTAACGCGGACCAAACGCAGCCTGAGGCTGGTAAGTTTAACCTGGCCGTGCCACGCTCTGCCTGCCCTAGCTGTAATGCACAACTTAAGGCACGAGATAATATACCCGTGCTTAGCTGGCTGCTATTAGGCGGTAAATGCCGCAACTGTAGCGCACCGATTAGTAAGCGCTACCCGGCTGTAGAGACGCTTACTGCGGTTATGTCTGGTGTCGTAGCGTGGCAGTTGGGTTTTGGTGTTCCGGCGTTGTTACTTATTATCATTACCTGGGCGCTTATTGCACTCACGTTTATTGATATCGACAGGATGCTACTGCCTGATCAATTAACGTTACCTCTCTTGTGGTTGGTACTGGTATTTAGTCTGTCAGATTCAGCCTTTGTTAATCCTTCACAGGCCATTATTGGCGCCGCTGCAGGTTACCTTAGTTTATGGTCGGTATACTGGCTATTTAAACTGCTTACCGGTAAAGAGGGCATGGGCTACGGTGACTTTAAGTTAATGGCCGTGTTTGGTGCTTTGTTAGGCTGGCAGCAGTTGCCACTGATTATTCTATTGTCGTCGTGCGTTGGCGCGGTAGTGGGCATTACATTACTAAGTGTGCAGGGTAAGGACAAGGCGACACCAATACCTTTTGGCCCTTACATCGCCGCCGCAGGCTGGATAGCTATGCTGTGGGGTGAGCAACTAACAAACGCCTATCTACGCTATTTAGGCGTGTAATGTCGGGCTTTGTAGTGGGCCTTACCGGTGGCATAGGCTGCGGCAAAAGCACCATTGCTACGCTTTTTGCCGACTTAGGTGTTGGCTATGTTGATGCAGATATTGTGGCACGTGAAGTGGTGTTACCTGGCACGCCTTGCCTTCAGGCAATTGTACAGCGATTTGGTAACACCATTTTGCAAGCAAATGGCGAATTAAACCGCCATAAACTGCGGCAGCATATTTTTAGCCATGCCTCCGACAAAGCCTGGCTGGAACAATTGCTTCATCCTGCAATAAGGCAGCAGCTACTCGAGCAATTGCACACGCTAACGTCACCCTACGCTTTGCTGGTGGCACCCTTATTGTTGGAAAACAAGCTAAACCAATATGTGCAACGGGTGTTGGTTATAGATTTACCTGAAAGCCTGCAGCTAGAACGCGCGATGACACGTGATGCAGCCAATGCTGAACAGATTAATGCCATAATGGCTGCACAGATGTCGCGTACGCAACGGCTGAAACTGGCCGACGATATTATTACTAATGACAGCAGTCTCTCTGAATTGCCCGCTAAAGTTGCCGCCCTGCATAAGCAGTATTTGTTGCAGGCAACATCACAGTAGTTTCTGGCGTTGAGTGTGTTGTCCTAACAGGTGTAACAACATACCAATGACTGAAATACTTTATGAACACCCACTCAATGAAAAAATGCGCACCTATTTGCGCCTAGAACACTTACATAATCAACTGCAAAATTTAACGTCGCTTGAAAATGAATGGCAGCAACAAGCTTTTTTTAACGTACTGTTTGAAGTGATAGATGTGTTAGAT
The DNA here is from genome assembly GCF_000425345.1 of Rheinheimera baltica DSM 14885. Lineage (GTDB taxonomy): Bacteria > Pseudomonadota > Gammaproteobacteria > Enterobacterales > Alteromonadaceae > Alishewanella > Alishewanella baltica. The sequence goes on from NZ_AUDG01000021.1 coordinate 16,894, forward strand.
CGTAATGATATCCGGCCTGAACTGATTAAAGACTGCGAACGAACCGAGTCAGCCCTGGTTGCATGGTCTAAACATCCATCGGTGTCTGACGATAAGCTAACACCGGTATTGCAACAAGCTGTACGCTTACAAAGTGAGCTGTTACGCAATGGCAAGCTGGTAGGTAATTTAAAAGACGACAAGTTTCTCGCCCCACTGCGACAACGTTTCGCCATACCTGGCGGCACCTGCTATTTTGATGTACCACAATTGCACTATTGGTTTAACTTAGCCATTGAGCTGCGTCAACCCGCCGCACAGCAGTGGTGTAGCGAACTTAGCCTGGTGCAGCAGGCTGTTAGTTTTATACTGGGTTTTACTCGCGAGAAAGGCGCCTTTGTTGAGATAAAGGCCAAGAACGGATTTTACCAAAGTAATACCGAGCAACACGAGCTATTGCGTATTCGCTACACACCGCTAGAACATGCTTACCCAACAGTCAGTGGCAACAAATATCGCTATGCCATCAGGTTCATGCAGCTTTGCGAAGAAACCGGCCGCAGTAATAGTGATAAACATGTCAGTTTTCAATTGGCATGCTGTTAACGTTCAAACAATAGACTTGAAAATGCTAGAATGACGGCAACTGAATTCGGAGTTACGTTATGAAAATTAAATGCCCTACCTGTGATAAAGATGTCGTCTGGTCGGCTGATGCCCCCTTCAGGCCGTTTTGTTCTGAACGTTGCAAATTAATAGACTTGGGCGACTGGGCAGCAGAAAACCACCGTATTCCCGACAAGGCACCAATAGATGCGGCCTTGTCAGAAGAATATCTAGCAGAGCTGGAACAAGAATTTATTGCACAGGACAACAATTTTTTCAAACACTAACACCATCTGTGTGTTAGCTCTGTGACAAATACTCTTGGATACGCTCAACGATGGGCTGATTTGCATCGGGGAATTCGATAGTGCTCAACTCGGTTGAACTTGCCCAGCGTAGCGGTTGCCCTTCACGGCCATGCGGCTGGCCGTCAAAGCCGGTAACCAGATATATATCCAGCAATACCGTTTTCTCGGGGTAGGCGTACTCTAGCTGCATAAAAGCGCTGCTTTGTGTTACGGTAATGGTTATCTCTTCATACAGCTCACGGCTAAGCGCTTGTGGCACTGTTTCACCAGCCTCTACCTTGCCACCGGGAAACTCCCATTTACCGCCCTGATGCTGTGTGCTGCTGCGTAGCGCCAGTAAAACCTGACTATCACGCAATATCACCCCGACGGCCACATGAACAACCTTCACCATGCTGTTTGTTTGCTGCATTGTCTTACCTTGCAAAATAACACCCTAGTCTAAAACAACAAAGCCAGCTTAAGCTGACTTTGCGTTAACCCTGTGCCACCGAGTTGGTTAAACTAACTTACCGTGACACTGTTTGTATTTCATACCTGAGCCACAAGGACAGGGATCATTACGACCTACTTTATCTTGTTCGCGAAACACCGGACCGCGTGGTAAATCGTCTGGCACATTACCACTAACCTGCTCAGCCGGGGCGTGTTGATAAGCATGTGGTACGGCATCCGCTTTTCGGCGTTGCTCATCAACCGCGGCAACATCTTCAGCCGCTTTTACCTGAACCCGGCCTAATACACCGACAACATCAATCTTCAGGTTTTCTAGCATAGTAGAAAACAACTCGAAGGCTTCACGCTTGTATTCTTGCTTCGGGTTCTTCTGTGCGTAACCACGCAGGTTAATGCCCTGACGCAAGTGATCCATTGCCGCCAAATGCTCTTTCCAGTGCGTATCCAAACTTTGTAACATAATTGCTTTTTCAAATTGGCGTAATACGTCTGGGCCAACCATTTGCTCTTTGTCGCTGTACGCTTTTTCAACTTCTTGTTGAATACGCTCGCGAAGCTTTTCTTCAAATAACTTCTTATCCTCTGCCAACCATTGCGTAATAGGCAAATTCATTAAGAAGTCGGCTTTTAAGCGTTGCTCTAAACCTGGTATGTCCCACATCTCATCCAGGGACTGAGGCGGAATATACTGGCTAATAATACCGTCAATAACATCAAAACGGATTGCAGTGATGGTTTCACTGATATCAGTCGCATCTAACAGCTCGTTACGCTGTTCGTACACCACTTTACGTTGGTCGTTTGCTACATCATCAAATTCAAGCAGTTGCTTACGAATATCAAAGTTACGCGCTTCAACTTTGCGCTGTGCATTTTCAATGGCACGGCTTACCCAAGGGTGCTCAATCGCTTCGCCTTTTTCCATCCCCAAACGACGCATCATCCCAGCCATACGGTCGGAAGCAAAAATACGCATCAGGCTGTCATCCAGCGACAGATAAAATCGGCTTGAACCCGGATCGCCCTGACGGCCTGAACGACCACGTAACTGGTTATCAATACGGCGTGATTCGTGACGCTCAGTAGCGATAATATGCAAGCCACCCGCGCTAATTACCGCATCGTGTCGCACTTGCCATTCGGCTTTCACTTTTTCTTTATCAGCATCAGTAGCGTCAGCACCCAGTGCCGCCAATTCGGCCTGCAAGTTACCGCCCAATACGATGTCTGTACCACGACCTGCCATATTGGTTGCAATGGTTACCGTACCAGGTTGGCCGGCTTGAGCGATAATTTGCGCTTCATTCGCGTGGAACTTGGCGTTCAGTACCTGATGCTTAATTTTGGCTTTGTTTAACAGGTTAGATAAGTACTCTGAGCTTTCAATTGATGCAGTACCCACCAACACCGGCCGTCCGGCATCGCGCGTTTCAATAATGTCGGCAATAATCGCCTGATATTTATCTTCAGCATTTAAGTAAACTAAATCAGCCATGTCTTTACGAACCATCGGCCGGTTAGTTGGCACTACAATCGTTTCCAGACCATAGATTTGCTGAAATTCAAAAGCCTCAGTGTCAGCTGTACCTGTCATGCCAGACAGTTTGTCATATAACCGGAAGTAATTCTGGAATGTGATGGATGCCAGCGTTTGGTTTTCGTTCTGAATTTTAACGCCTTCTTTGGCTTCAACAGCCTGGTGCAAACCCTCTGACCAACGGCGGCCTTCCATTGTGCGACCTGTGTGCTCATCGACAATGATGATCTCACCCTCTTTTACGACGTAATCAACGTCGCGCTTAAACAGCTGGTGCGCCCGCAGTGCAGCATAGACGTGATGCAGCAAGGTAATGTTAGCCGCTGAAAACAAGGTGTCATGCTCTTGAATTAAGCCATGCTCACGCAGCATGTCTTCAACTTTTATTTGACCTTGTTCAGTTAAATACACCTGGCGGGCTTTTTCATCGACGGTAAAGTGGCCATCGCCGTGAGCACCTTCTTCGTCTTCTTTGTCCTGCTTAACCAGTTGTGGTACCAGTACGTTAATTTGTTTATACAGCTCTGAGCTGTCTTCAGCCGGACCAGAAATAATTAATGGTGTACGGGCTTCGTCGATTAAAATTGAATCCACTTCATCGATAATGGCAAATGCTTGATCACGTTGAGCACGATCTGCTGGCGAAAACGCCATATTGTCGCGCAAATAATCAAAGCCGAATTCATTGTTTGTACCGTAAGTAATATCCGCAGCATAAGCCTGTTGCTTTTCATGCGGCGCCATACCAGGAACGTTTACACCCACGGTTAATCCCAGGAAAGAAAATAACGGCGCATTGGTCTGTGCATCGCGCCGGGCCAGATAGTCATTCACGGTAATAACATGAACACCGCCGCCACTTAACGCATTCAGGTAAGCGGGCAAGGTTGCCGTTAAGGTTTTACCCTCACCGGTACGCATTTCAGAAATTTTGCCCTGATGCAGCACCATGCCACCGATTAACTGCACATCAAAGTGGCGCATACCAAACACCCGCTTACTGGCTTCGCGCACAGTTGCAAATGCCTGCGGTAAGAGGTCATCTAACGTGCTGCCATCGGCTAGTTGTTGTTTAAATTCTTGTGTTTTATGTTTCAGCTGGTCGTCGGATAAGGCTTCAAACTCTGCCTCTAACGCATTGATCTGCTGTGCTTGTTTTTCTAATTTTTTTAAGAAGCGGTCGTTGCGGCTACCAAATAATTTGGTAAAAAGTTTTCCAAACATTATCCAAATACCATGTTAAGTTAAAACTGCAGTGCAGCCCTGGCGGCGCTCGGCCCGACCAGTAATAAGATTAAAACCCCAGCATATTACGCCAGATATGGTGACCAATGCTAACGCTTTCAAGGTGCAACATTCTTTGTCTTCACAGAAGCTGCTACACTGGGCCAATATATATAATGCTGCAAAGGCACAGAAGCAATGGCCCGTTATACACAAAAACCTCAGGACATAAGTAAGGTGTTATCGCACAGCACGTTAGCTTTGCAGCAGCAACAGGTTAGCTTGGTGCAACAGCTAAATCAGGTACTTGCTGAGGTACTCCAACTTGAGCAGCTCAGTTTCTGCCAGGTTAGCTGCATTCGCGATGGCCGGGCAGTCATATTATCTGCCTCTGCGCCCTGGCTAACCCGTTTAAAATTGCAGCGCGACGCCATTCTAGACAATTTTCGCCGAAAAATCTTGCCTGATTTGGCAGGAATTGACATAGAGGCCTCTCCAAATGGCCAGATCAATAAACTGCAAGTGCCAATACCTCAAAAAAACAGCCATCATTTATCTGCCAGCGCAGCTGTAGCATTGCGGGCCGTGGCAAAAGGTAGTGATGGCGCGTTAAAACAGGCACTGCTAAAACTCGCGCAAAACGCCGATATCAAAAATAATAAAACCCGGTAAGAACCGGGTTTTATGTTGCTTTTAAGCTGACGTTACGCCAATTGCGGCGCTAAATAAGAAATAGGCATCTGTGCTTTGTCTTCAAAACTCACAAACTCCCAGTTTTCCTGATTGGCAAGTACCGCACACAATAACTGGTTATTCAGTGCATGACCTGTTTTGAAAGACTTAAACTCGCCCAAAATACTGTAACCTGCCATATACAAGTCACCAATGGCATCCAAAATTTTGTGCTTAATAAATTCATCGTCATAGCGCAAACCATCTTGGTTCAGCACTCGGTATTCGTCCAATACCACAGCATTATCAAAGCTGCCACCCAGTGCAAGATTATTAGCTCGTAAGTACTCTACTTCATGTAAAAAACCAAAAGTACGGGCGCGACTAATATCCTTAATAAAACCCGCAGCAGAAAAATCCATTACCATATGTTGGGTGGTTTCTGCGATGACCGGATGAGCAAATTCGATGGCGAAATCAATTTTAAAACCATGGTGAGGCTTCAACTCTGCCCATTTATCACCATCTTCAACCCGTACCGCTTTTTTGATGCGAATAAATTTTTTCGCTAAGCGTTGTTCTGCAACACCGGCTTCAAGTAGTAAATAGACAAAGGGGTTGGCACTGCCATCCATAATAGGAATTTCGGCTGAGTCTACTTCAACAACTAAGTTGTCGATTCCCAGCCCGGCAATGGCCGCCATCAGGTGTTCAGTGGTGGATAACCGCACGCCATTTTCATTAATTAAACAGGTACACATTACTGTATCACCGACTAATTCCGGCTTTACTTTAAAATCGACAACAGGGTTAAGATCGACACGACGGAACACAATGCCCGTATTATCCGGCGCAGGTCGGAGAGTAAGCGTAACCTTTTCGCCTTTGTGTAATCCCACTCCAATGGAGCTTACTGTCTTGTCGATAGTACGTTGTTTAATCATAATTTCTTCCTGCTCAAAATTTAAGCAATCACAAAATGGCGGCGAAGCATAGCATAACGTGGCAATTATGCCAAATTTCACTGAACAGCAGCTTAATCCTGCTGTCGGCCTTGCCTGCGACTCAGTATAGACTTAGTCGGCTTGTTTGCGTAAAAACGCCGGAATATCAAATATATCGATATTTGCCTTACTTTCAGCCTGAGGCTTAGCTGACGCTGCCTGCGGCTGCTCCAATTTAGTATGTTGTACTTCTGGATTCAGTGCTGCGCCACCATGAGTGCCATAAAACGGTTTTTGCGTCTCTACCGGGCGGTTGCTCGGCACTAAGCTGATATCTGGGCGGCGATCGATACCGATACCCGTTGCAACAACGGTTACCCGCAATTCATCTTGCATCGTCGGGTCGATAACAGCACCTACAACCACAGTCGCGTTTTCAGAGGCAAACGCTTTAACTGCATTACCTACGGTTTCAAACTCATCAATGCTGATATCTAAACCGGCTGTAATGTTAACCAAAATGCCCTTCGCACCCGACAAATCAATATCTTCCAACAGCGGGCTGGAAATGGCCTGCTCGGCAGCTTCTTCTGCCCGATCAGGGCCAGAAGCACGACCACTACCCATCATGGCAGTACCCATTTCTGACATCACAGTACGTACGTCAGCAAAGTCAACGTTGATTAATCCCGGACGGGTAATCAGTTCGGCAATACCCTGCACTGCACCCAGCAACACATTGTTCGCTGCTTTAAACGCATCCAGTAAGCTGGTGCCTTTACCAAGTACCTTTAATAACTTGTCATTTGGAATGGTGATCAGTGAATCAACGTGCTTGCTCAGTTCCAGAATACCTTCATCAGCAAAAGCGGTACGCTTTTTACCTTCAAACGGAAATGGCTTAGTAACCACTGCTACAGTTAAGATACCCAGTTCACGCGCCACTTCGGCCACGATTGGCGCTGCACCAGTACCTGTACCACCACCCATGCCGGCTGCGATAAAAATCATATCTGCGCCTTGAATGGTTTTTTTAATTGTCTCACGATCTTCCTCTGCTGAGCGACGACCAATTTCAGGGTTAGCGCCTGCGCCTAAACCCTTAGTTACGTTCGCGCCTAACTGCAGCGTGATGTGTGCTGAAGAATTACGCAGTGCCTGTGCATCGGTATTCGCCGCGACAAACTCTACACCTTCAATATTGCTAGCAACCATATACTCGACTGCATTACCGCCGCCGCCGCCAACACCAATCACTTTAATTACAGCTTCTTCGCTGTGGTTTTCCATTAACTCAAACATAGCTCTCTCTCCGTTTCTACGCTTACTTTAAAATTCGCCTTTGAACCAGCTGCTGATCCGTTTAAAGAAACTGCCAACTGAATCCCGCACATCCGCATTTTTTTTCTGCTGAGTGCGTGCGTCTTTACCATACAGCAATAACCCCACTACGCTGGCGTAGGCCGGGTCCTGTACGTATTCTTTTAAACCGGTAACATGCATAGGCTGCCCTACGCGCACCGGCATTTGAAAAATGTCTTCGGCAAACTCTACCGCACCTTCCATTTTGGCGGTGCCTCCGGTTAGCACAACGCCGGCGGCAATTTGTTCTTCAAGGCCACTACTGCGAATTTCTTCCAGTACCAGCTCAAACAATTCCTGATAGCGCGGCTCTACTACTTCAGCCAAGGTATGACGGGACATAGACCGCGCAGGCCTGCCGCCAACACTGGGTACTTCAATACTTTCCTCTTTGCCCACCATGCTGCGAAGTGCGCAGGCATACTGCACTTTAATGTCTTCAGCATGACTGATTGGCGTACGAAATATTTTGGCGATATCACTGGTAACCTGATTTCCGGCTACTGGAATAACCGCGGTATGACGCAAGGCACCATTGGTATAAATTGATATATCAATAGTGCCGCCGCCCATGTCGACGACACAGACACCCAGTTCTTTTTCGTCTTCAGTCAGTACCGCAAAACTTGATGCCAGCGAGGTAAAAATAAGCTGGTCAACATGCAAGCCACAACGCTCAACACATTTTTCGATATTTTTTGCCATATCATTAGCACAGGTTATAATGTGCGCTTTTGCTTCCATCCGCACACCAGACATACCAACCGGGCTTTTAATGCCTTCTTGCATATCAACTGAAAACTCTTGCGGTAGCACATGCAACATACGGCGCTCGGCAGAAATAGGTACTGACTTTGCCGCATGAATAACGTTAGACACGTCTTCAGCCGTTACTTCAGTGTCATTAATCGGCACCATGCCACTTTCGTTCTGGCAGCGAATATGTTTTCCGGTGATACCTAAATACACAGAAGAAACCCGGCAATCAGCCATCAACTCAGCTTCGTCAATAGCGCGTTGAACAGCTTGAACCACCAGATTTAAATCGTTAACACCGCCTTTATCCATGCCACGAGATACATGAGTACCGACACCTACAATGCTAAGTTTGTCGTCTGCCGTAATTTCGCCTACCACCGCTTTAATTTGTGCAGTGCCGATATCAAGGCCAACAATCAAATCTCTATCTAACGACTTCGTCATGCTTTTCTCTTTTGTTCAGTGCTATAACGCACCGCTATGCCAGTGTCGTAGCGTAAATCTACTTCAGCGACAGCGTCGGTTTTATGTTGACTGATCACCTGATACAGCTCTATAAAACGCTGTACCCGTTTCAGAGTATCATCTCTACCTAACTTCAACGCCACACCATTACTTAAGCTTAACTGCCAGGAAAAGCGCTCGGTTAACCCCAGCGCTACTGCATTAAATTTATGCAGGGCCAGTAAGCCCTGCATATGGCGGAACATGGTCAGAGCGTCCTGCTGGCTGCCTTCGGGGCCGGTTAGCATAGGTAGTTCCGTTTTCAGCTGCTGTAAGGGTGCTTGAAATACCTCACCCTGCTCATTTAATAATCGCTGCTGATTCCAAATAGCTACCGGCTGTTGTTCTGTAACAACCACAACCAGGGCATCAGGCCATTGTTTGCGCACGGCTACCTGATATACCCAAGGTTGTTGCAGTAAGAACTGCTGTACCTGATCCACATTCACGCTAAAAAAGTTACCAACATACTGCTGCTGCAAAATTTGTTGCAATACGCCGGAGTTAATATGATTAAAATCACCGTACAGCCTAACGTGCCGTACAGGTGCACTTTGCTGGCTTTGCAGCCAGTCTGATACTTTAACTGCACCCCAACCTAGCGTCAGCATGGCGGCAATAAAAAACAGCACCCCGGCATAAAACGCCGGACGTTGTTTAAATTGCAGCTTCGGCAAACGCAGGTTCATGACTATTTGTTCCCATGTGTTTGCGCCAATATGGCCAACACCAGTTGTTGAAAACTCAAGCCCGCTGCCTTAGCGGCCATCGGCACTAACGACTTCTCAGTCATACCCGGCACGGTATTTACTTCGAGCAAATAATGCTGGCCGCTGTTGTCCAGCATTATATCAACCCTACCCCAACCCGATGCACCGACTGCTTTAAAGGCACTAAATGCAGTCTGCTGCATGGCGGCAGTCACTTCAGCGTCTAACGGGGCCGGGCACAGGTACTCGGTGCTGTTAGCCTGATATTTTGCTTCGTAATCGTAAAAAGCACGTGGCGTGCGCATTTCAACTATGGGCAAAACCTGATCATTTAACATGGCAACCGTAAACTCACGGCCAGTTATCCAACGTTCGACTAATATCTCACTGTCGTATTGCAAAGCAGCCGTAACGGCTTGTTGTAACTCTATTGCTGTGCTCGCCGCGCTCATACCAATACTGGAGCCTTCATTGGCGGGCTTAACCATTACTTTACCACCCAAGCTGGCTAAAACGCCGGCAAAGTCAGTATCATTGCTATGCACTACCGCAAAAGGCGCTGTTGGTAACTGCTGTGCCTGAAATAACCACTTGCAGCGAATTTTGTCCATGGCAAGTGCCGAACCGAGTACGCCGCTGCCAGTATAAGGTAAACCCTGCAGCTGCAATGCCCCCTGCATGGTGCCATCTTCACCACCGCGGCCATGCAATACGATAAACACCCGCTCAGCTCCGATTTCAACCAGTTCAGTAAGCGCTTGCTGCTGTGGATCAAATGCAAACGCATCCACACCCGCATCTGTTAGCGCTTTAAGCACTGCAGCACCGGAGCGCAGCGACACATCGCGTTCAGCTGAATTACCGCCAAACATCACCGCAACCTTACCAAAAGCACTTACGGTACTGCTCATGCCTTTTCTCCTGCGCTGAGTTTAAGTTGTTGAATATTTAACTGCATTGCAGCCAGTTGTTTGACTAAAGCACCAATATTGCCAGCGCCCTGGGTTAAGAGTACATCGCCATCTTGCAGCACGGTCGCCAAACTAGGCGCTAGTTCTTGAGGCTCAGCAACGTATACGGGGTCTATCGTGCCACGTGCCCGTATAGAACGGCATAAGCTGCGGCTGTCAGCTCCGGCAATCGGTGCTTCACCGGCACTGTAGACTTCCAACAAAAGCAATTTGTCTACGCTAGATAAGACCTTTGAAAAATCTTCATATAAATCGCGGGTACGGGTATACCGGTGCGGCTGATATGCCATCACTAAACGCCGTTCAGGCCATGCCGCACGCACTGCTGCTACTGTTGCGGCAACTTCCGTAGGGTGATGGCCATAGTCGTCTAGCAATAATACGCGGCCATTACCGGTATCAAATTCACCATATTGCTGAAAACGCCGGCCGATACCTTCAAATTTGCTCAATGCCTGTAAAATAGCGTGTTCGGCAATTCCCTCATCCAACGCCAACGCATAAGCTGCAGTAGCATTTAAAGCGTTATGCCTGCCTGGCAAATTAAGCACTACCTCTCGCTGGTTACCATTATTATCGGTAATGGTGAACTGGCTTTGTGTGCCACTCTGGCTAAATTCGCTGATAACAAAATCAGCATCCTCACTAAAACCATAGGTTAAAACCGTACGTCCAATTTGCGAAATTAAGCTGCGTAATACCGGGTCATCAATACACACCACAGCAACACCATAAAAAGGCAGGTTATGACAAAACTCCAGATAGGTTGCTTTGAGCTTCTCAAAGTCACCTTGATAGGTGTCCATGTGGTCCGCTTCAATATTGGTGATCACGGTGGCCAGCGGCTGCAAATGTAAAAAAGAGGCATCACTTTCGTCTGCTTCAGCAATAAGGTAACGACCTGCACCTAAACGTGCATTTGACCCGGCAGAATTAAGCAAACCACCAATAACAAAGGTGGGGTCAGTGCCCGCTTCGGCAAAGATAGACGCCAATAAACTGGTGGTAGTGGTTTTTCCGTGGGTACCAGCAACAGCTATACCATGACGAAAACGCATTAATTCACCTAACATTTCTGCCCGGCGAACTACAGGAATGCGTAGCTCACGGGCTGCGGCGATTTCCGGGTTAGTTAAATTAATTGCACTTGACACCACCACAACACTGGCACCTTCAACATTAACCGCGCTATGGCCCAGAGTGACACTGGCGCCTAAACTAACCAGCCGCTCTGTCACAGCATTAGGCGCAAGATCGGAGCCTGAAACATTATATCCTTCGTTTACTAATACTTCCGCAATACCGCCCATACCGGCGCCGCCGATACCAACAAAGTGAATGCGCTCAACCCGTCGCATCGCGAGTTTTTTCTGCTGTGGAGTAGTTATCATATTTGTTGTCCTGTTACTGGCTCAGCCACGGTGTGCTGACACAGCGCCACTACCTGTGCGGTTGCTTGATCTAACGCACAGGCACGCGCTTTAACGGCCATTTGTTCTAACGCTGCTTTATCCTGTAGCCACGTTAGCAGCATTGGCAGCAGGTTCTCCGAAGTTAATTGTGTCTGGGGTAATAACAAGGCTGCACCTTGCTCACTTAACCAGCGAGCGTTAGCCGTTTGATGATCATCTATCGCCGAAGGTAATGGCACAAATATCGCGGCAACACCGGCACACGCCAGCTCACTTACCGTTGAGGCGCCTGCGCGACATATCACCAAATCAGCCCAAGCGTAAGCGTTAGCCATATCGTCGATAAACGCACTTACTTCGGCAGTTAAGTTTGCGCTCGTCAGCTGCTGATAGCCATGCTCAGTTTGTTCCAGTAAGGCATTGCCTGTTTGATGCCGCACCATCAGACTGCCATGCACAGCAGCCTGAGCAAATATCGCCGGCAATGAGTCGTTTAATACCTTGGCGCCAAGGCTTCCGCCAACCACCAATATTTTTAACGCGCCGTTGTAATCATGCTTTGCCGCAATATTGATAAGCTCTGCACGCACCGGGTTGCCTACCACATACTGTTTGGCATCGCCTGCAAACGCCGCAGGAAACGCCACCATCACTTTACGTGCCAGCCGTGACAGCATTCGATTGGTGCTGCCGGCAACGGCATTTTGTTCATGTATCAACAAGGGGGTACGCTGTAGCCAGGCAGCAACGCCACCGGGGCCACTGGCGTAGCCGCCAAAGCCAAGCACCAGATCCGGCTTTATCCTCTTCAGTACGTTGAAAGCTTGCCACACCGACTGCACTAGCATCCAGGGTGCTTTAAGCAGTGACATCAAGCCTTTGCCCCGCAAACCTGAAACGTCAATGGTATGAAACGGCCAGCCAAACTGCGGCACCAGTATCGCTTCCATCCGATTTGCCGTGCCTAACCAATGCACCTGCCAACCGGCATCATGCAGCGAAGACGCAACCGCTTGTGCTGGGAATATATGCCCGCCAGTACCGCCAGCCATGATCAGAATGCAGGGTTTAGTCATGCCGACCTCCTGCAATAGCTTGTTTGCCTTTAAGTCGGACTTCAAAATCGATACGTAGCAATAAGGCTGCCGCAGCGAGCATAATAATTAAGCTGCTGCCACCTGAGCTAACAAAGGGCAGTGTCAGGCCTTTTGTCGGTAAGGCCCCCGTTGCAACGCCGATGTTGACGGCCGATTGGAAGCCAATCCATACCGCCAATGCATAAGCAAGAAGACCATGAAAGCTCATTTGTTTTGCCAGTGCACGCTGGCCAATCCATAACGCGCGATATACCAACATAAACAACATACACAGCAACACTGTTACACCAATGAAGCCTGTTTCTTCAGCAATAACGGCCAAAATAAAGTCGGTATGTGCTTCAGGCAGATACTCTAGCTTTTGAATGCTGTTACCTAATCCCTGACCAAGCCAACCACCACGGCCAAAGGCCATCAACGATTGGGTAAGTTGATAACCACTGCCAAACGGATCAGCCCAGGGATCCAGAAATGCGGTTACCCGTTTCCAACGATATTCGCTATAGACAATTAACACGCCAATTGACAATAGGCCGGTAAAAATAAGGCTAAAAAACTGCCATAACTTGGCGCCGGCTAAAAACAGTAGCGCGACCGAGGTCGCAAACATCACAATAACCGTGCCTAAATCTGGCTGCATTAGTAACAACACGGCAAAGGCAAATAGCACAATCAAAGGTTTAGCAAAGCCCTTAAAGTTTTCGCGCACTTCTTCATGTTTGCGTACTAAGTAACTTGCTAAATAAACAAAATAGAATAGCTTTGCTGGCTCAGCAGCCTGCAAACCAATGGGACCAATTGCCAGCCAGCGCGTACTACCATTTACATTTCGGCCAAATAGCAATACCGCCACAAGCAGCGCTAATGCAGCAAATAACAACAACATATTACTGTTATGCCACCATTGTACTGGCATATTGAGTACGACTAATCCGACTGAAAGCCCAATACCAAGGTAGACCAGGTGGCGGATAGTGAAATGGAGCTCGTTGTCGTATAAGCGGGTTGCTACAGGCACCGAAGCACTGGTCACCATCACCACACCTACCGCGACAATCAATAGCAGTAAGGTTAAAAATAGTTTGTCATATGTCGCATCATCGTCAGCACGCCACCAATTGCGAATACTTTGCATGGGATGTTGTAGCGGTTGCTTTAACGCATGCAGTGCTAGCTGTTTCATAGCACCTCCGCTTTTACCGCGGCAACGAATTGCTCACCCCGGTCGCTGTAGCTGGTAAACATATCTAAACTGGCACACGCCGGCGATAGCAACACCATGTCACCTGCTTGCGCTATTTTTGCAGCCTGTTTCACCGCATCGTGTAAGGTTTTAACCTGCACACTATTTTGATGAAGTGAAGCAATTGCAGGACCATCTTTACCTAACGTAATAAGGGTTTGCACATCTCGCGTTAGTACCGGTAACAGCTCTGCCATATCGGCGCCTTTGCCATCACCACCAGCGATAAGAATAAGTTTGCCGGCTACAGAAGCCCGTAAGCCGGCAATAGCAGCAAACGTGGCACCTATATTGGTTGCTTTGGAATCGTTAACCCAGCGCACATTATTTTTTTCTGCCACCAACACACAGCGATGTGGTAACGACTCAAACTGCTTTAACGCTTGCACAATACCGGCACGGCTAGCACCTGCCGCCAATGCCAGACTGCAAGACACTAAAGCATTAAATTCATTGTGAGCGCCAAAAAGCGTCATCTCACTGACTGGAAGTAGTGGCTCTTTGTCAATCACTATCCAGCGTTCTCCGTTAAGATCTGCAATACCAAAAGTATTGTCGGCTGGAGTAATACCTAGAGTATGTTCTGCTTGTTCTGGCGTTGTAGCGACATCATCTAAATTAAACACCGCCAGATGAGTATGTTGGTACACCCGCTGCTTCGACGCGGTGTAAGCCGCCATAGTGTGGTAGCGGTCAAGATGGTCGGCGCTTACGTTCAAAATACAGCTAGCCACGCTATGAAGACTGTAAGTGGTATCCAATTGAAAACTGGATAATTCCAATACAAAGACGTCGGTATCGTGCTGTGCTACCGCATCAAGTATTGGTAAACCAATATTGCCAGCCGCTAACGCCTTGACGCCACTGCTTTTTAGCATAGCTTCAACCAGTTTTGTCACGGTAGACTTACCATTTGATCCGGTAATTGCAATTACTGGCTTGTCGTTAACGCGGGCAAACAACTCGACATCGCCAAGCAATTCGGCGCCCTGAGCAACCGCAAAGCGTATCGCCGGATGTGTAGGAGACAAGCCCGGACTTAGAACAATCATGTCCATTTTAGCAAGCCGGTTTGCGTCTAGCTCACCCAGATAAATACCGTCTACTTTTTCAGCGGAAATATGCTCCAGCCCTGCAGGTTTAGTGCGGCTGTCCATAAGTATTGGCTTAACGCCCATGCTAAGCAAAAAACGCACCGTAGCTAAGCCAGATAAACCTAGCCCCACTACGGCAATACGTTTTTTCGCTAAATTGTGCATAAGCGCAGTCTTCATCGTAATTATCTCAGCTTCAGGGTGGCTAGGCCAACCAGCACAAAGATGATCGATAAGATCCAAAAGCGCACGATAACACGTGGCTCCGGCCAACCTTTTAACTCATAGTGATGGTGAATGGGCGCCATGCGAAAAATACGCTGGCCGCGCAGTTTGTATGATCCCACTTGTAAAATCACCGACAGTGTTTCCATAACAAAAACACCGCCCATGATAAACAGCACGATTTCCTGACGCACCAGGATAGCAATTACACCCAGTACTGCTCCCAGAGCAAGTGAGCCAACATCGCCCATAAACACTTGCGCTGGATAAGTGTTAAACCAAAGGAAACCCAGCCCGGCACCAATCAGCGCCGCACACACCACTACCAGCTCACTGGCGTGGGGCAGATAAGGGATATTTAGGTAACCGGAAAAATTAACGTTACCGCTAACATAAGCAATTATGGCAAAAGCCGAGGCCACCATGATGGTTGGCACTATGGCTAAACCATCAAGACCATCGGTTAGGTTTACGGCATTGCTGGTACCCACAATAACGAAATAACTCAGAGCCAAAAATAGCAAGCCAAGTTGCGGCATAACGTCTTTTAAAAACGGCACCAGAAGGGCTGTTTCAGCAGGTCGTTCAGCAGTGAAATACAAAAACGCCGCCGTTATAATGGCAAAGAGCGACTGCCAGAAGTACTTCCAACGTGCAATTAAGCCCTTAGGATCTTTACGGATAACTTTACGGTAATCGTCTACAAAGCCTATCCAGCCGAAACTCACCAGAACAAACAGCACAACCCAAACATATTTATTTTCCAGGTTGGCCCAGAATAATGTGCTTAGCAACACTGAGCCTAAAATGAGTAAACCACCCATTGTTGGCGTGCCTTTTTTCGAGAAATGGCTTTCGGGGCCATCGCCACGCACTACCTGTCCAATTTGCATGCGCTGCAAGCGGGCAATTAATTTAGGGCCTAAATACAGGCTTAATAATAACGAGGTTAAAATACCCAGAATGGCGCGGAACGTCAGATAACTGAATACATTAAAAAAGCTGAAGTATTGGGTTAAATACTCGGCCAACCAAACTAGCATGGGCTACTCTCCTGCTGACAACTTTCTAGCAAGTCCTGTACTACTAATTCCATTTTCGCACTACGCGAGCCTTTCACTAGCAAGGTAACTTCCTGGTGCTCTGATACCAGTGGCAACAAACGCTGTAACAACGCCTGACGCGAACTGAAATGTGCCCCTTGTCCGTTAAACAAGTCACTGGCGCTCTGAGATAACACGCCGAGGGTGAACAACAGATTAATACCCGCTTTTTTTGCGTATAAACCAATTTCTTCGTGATAAACACGAGCGTCAGCACCCAGCTCAGCCATATCGCCAAGAACCAACACCTGATAACCAGCATAAGACGCTAACAAATCAATGGCCGCCTTAACTGACTCAACATTTGCATTGTAAGTGTCATCAATTAATCGTAAATGTGGGCTTACCATTCTAACGTTGGTTCGGCCTTTAACTGCCTGCATCTGTGCTAAACCCAGCTGAACATCTGATAAGCTAGCACCAACGGTAAGACACGCAGCAGCCGCCGCCAGAGCATTAGCAACATTGTGCTTGCCGGGAATCGTTAACTGAATAAATTTACGTCCTTTGGGGCTCACCAACTCAAAACCGGCGCAACCTGAGCCGTCTAGCGCAATATCCTCAGCGTAATAGTCTGTTGCAACGTTGGCAGAAAACTGCAATACCTGTTTACCCTCTAAGCGGCGTAACCAGTAGCCGCTATACTCACTCTCAGCCGGAATGATGGCAACACCTTCAGCGGAGACAGCATTAAATATTTCGCCTTTAGCCCGGGCGACACCATACACATCACCAAACCCTTCCAAATGTGATGGCGCAACATTGGTAATAATGGCCACATCCGGCTTAGCCAAGGAGGTAGTGTAAGCAATTTCTCCCTGGTGGTTAGCACCCAGCTCTAACACAGCAAAGTCGTGTTTTGCCGTCAATCTGAGGAGAGTAAGTGGTACACCGATGTCGTTATTAAAGTTGCCCTGCGTTGCCAACACCTGCCCCTGACGAACAAGAATGGCAGCGATCATTTCTTTTACTGTGGTTTTACCCGCGCTACCGGTTACGGCAATCGTTTTTGGTGCAAGTCGGGTTTTAATCGCACTCGCTAATTGTCCAAGTGCTAAGCGAGTATCTTTAACAATAATTTGCGGTATATCGACATCAACCGCATGCTCTACCACCACAGCATTGGCGCCTTTCGCTTTTACTTCAGCTACAAAAGCGCTGCCATCGAAATTAGGCCCTTTAAGCGCAATAAACAGATCATTTTCAGCAATTACACGGCTGTCAGTGCTAACGTTATTAATACTGACATTATGCCCGGTTAAGTTACCGTCCAATATTAAGGCAATTTCGGCGCAATTAAGCGGTATCATGCTGACATCTCCGTAATGAGTTGACGCAGATAGGCGCGCTCATCGTATTGCCGATGTTCAGCGCCAATAATTTGCACGGTTTCATGCCCTTTGCCTGCAATTAGCACAATATCACCCGGCTGCGCACTGATCAGCGCTAATTTAATGGCACGTTGACGATCGGGTTCAATGGTATAACTACCATCTGGGCTCATGCCTGACGCAATTTCGTCACAAATGGCAAGCACATCTTCACTGCGTGGATTGTCTGCAGTGATCACAACATGGTCTGCATACAACTCCGCAATCTGGCCCATAATTGGCCTTTTACCTCTGTCACGATCTCCACCACAGCCAAACACACACCAAAGGTGTTTTTTGCAATGCAACCGTAAAGACTGCAACGCTTGCTGCAACGCATCTGGCGTATGGGCGTAGTCAACAACAGCCATAAAATGCTGCGAAAACATGAACTTTTCCATGCGCCCAGGTACCGATTGCAAGTTACGGCTTGCTGCGACCAGCGTGGTTAAGTCGTATCCCAACACTAACATTGTGGTCATCGCTGCCAGTACATTTTGAATATTAAATTCACCCAGTAACGGCAGAGTGAAATTATACTCCGTGGTGTGGCTGCTCAGCTGTAATTGGTAGCCTGACTCTGTTGGCATGACATCCGAATACGCCAGAAAACGGCTAAAACCGTGACAATCTTCTGCTTTGCCATAAGCCCATACCGGTAATTCACTTTGCGCAGCCAATTTACAACCAAACGGGTCAGACACATTAACAACCGTTGCTCTGCAGTACTGTGGTGTGAATAACATTGCTTTTGCAGCGCCGTACTCTGCCATTGAGCCGTGATAATCCAAATGATCACGGGTCAGGTTGGTAAATACGGCAACATCGAACAGTAAACCGGCTACACGTTGCTGTACCAAAGCATGAGACGACACTTCCATCGCGACTAACTTGGTTTTATCAGTTGTGCAAAGCGCCAAAATACGTTGAATGTCTACATAATGCGGTGTGGTATTGGGAAGTGGCGTCAACGAACTGCAGTGGCCATATCCCAGTGTTCCAATTACCGCCGCTTTTTGTGCCAACTGCTCGGCCAGTTGATTTACAAAAAATGCGGTGCTTGATTTACCATTAGTCCCGGTAATTCCAACAAGCTGTAAATGACGCGCTGGTTGCTGATAAAAGCTGGCCGCCAACGCTGGCAGAAGCTGCATTAGATCAGGTACAACCAGCACTCTGGCGTCGTTATACTCACCCTCATCTGTGAGCACCAGCGCCGCGCCTTGCAACAGAGCTTGCGATATAAACTCTTTGCCATGGCTATGTATGCCGGGTAGGGCTAAAAACACATCATTGGCGCCCACTTTTCGACTATCCAGCTGCAATTGATTTAGCGAACAGTCGGGGGCCGCACTACCATATAATCCTAACCAGGCTTTACTGTTAACCGGCATGGCGATCTCCTGCAAGTGCGGAAACACGAGGCTGGCTTGCTGCGTCTGGTGTCAGATTCAACAGCTGTAACGTCGCACCCATAATGTTGGCAAATACTGGCGCCGCAATTTCGCCGCCATGATAAAAATCACCCGCAGGTTCGTTTATCACCACGACACAAGCAATTTTTGGATTTGAAATCGGCCCTACGCCAGCAAAAGATGCGACATAGTCCTCGCCATAGCCGCCTGCAATCGCCTTACGAGCTGTGCCTGTTTTACCGCCAACACGAAAGCCTTTTACCTGTCCTTTAGTTGCTGTGCCGCCAGGTAGAATATTCGCTTCCATCATCTCCAACATTGCAGCAGCATACTTTGCATCTAGCACCTGCTCAGCCGGGAATGACTCGTTATTTTTTAGAATGGTCAGCGGCATACTCTTTCCGCCATTGGCCATGGTGGCATAAACCCGGGCCAACTGCGCGGCGGTTACTGACAAGCCATAGCCAAAAGACAAAGTAGCCCGTTCATGATCTGACCAACGGTTGCGGTGGCTCAACATGCCGCTACTTTCGCCGTTTAAGCCAAGACCAGTGTCCACACCCAATCCCATGTTAGCGTACAGGCTTAACACATGCTCTACTGACATTGACAACACCAGTTTGCTTACGCCCACATTACTGGAGCGCTGAATAATACCTGTTAAATCAAGAACCTTATTGTTTACACCATCGCGTACCCAACTGCCTCCAACACGGATATACCCAGGATTAGTATCAACATGCGCATCTAATGACGTTGCACCAAATTCTAATGCACTAAGTACCGCCAACGGTTTCATCGTTGAGCCCGGTTCAAACGTATCGGTAATAGCCCGATTGCGAAATAAATAGGTGGGTGTGTTACCTCGGTTATTGGGGTTAAATGATGGGCTATTTACCATCGCCAGCACTTCACCTGTTTGTACATCAACCACCACTGCAGAGCCAGAGGTTGCGCCGTAAGACAATACGGCCTTTTTCAATTCACGGTAAGTCACCGTTTGAATACGTTGGTCAATGCTCAACTGTAAATTACCGGGTTCGCGTGCTTGTGCTCGTTCTAACACCTCTATTTCACGGCCTTTGGCGTCTTTACGAAATACTTTACGTCCGGCGGTGCCCGTTAAGAGCTCGTCATAACGCTTCTCAATGCCCTCTACGCCGACATCGTCAACATTAGTAAACCCAATAAGCTGTGCAGTAACTTCGCCAGCAGGATAGTAGCGACGCGATTCCTGGCGGAAGTATATGCCCGGTACTTTAAGTTTTTTGACGTATTCCACTACGGCTGGATTGACCTGGCGTTGCAGGTAAACAAACCGTCGCTGCGGATTATCGCCAATTTTGTCTAGCAGTTGTGCCGGCGTCATTTGCAAAATGTCAGCTAGTGCATACCAGCGTCGTTCATCTGTACTGGCGTGGCGCTCAATAACTACTTTAGGATCAGCCCAGATGGCTTCAACCGGAATACTAATCGCCAGCTCTTCACCGTTGCGGTCGGTAATCATGCCTCGCATTACGGTGTCAGCTTCTACCCTTAGGCTGCGCATGTCGCCCTGGCTAACCAGCATATCGGGCTCTACCACCTGCAACCAGGCAGCACGCACCACTAAGGCCGTAAATACGCCCGCCAGACTCAGCAACACAAAAGCAAAACGCCATCCCAGTACTGACGGCACCGTTCTGGCTTTTGCTTGAGGTACTTTCTTTTCCCTGTTCATGGTACAGTTACCGCGATATCACGCTCACCAGACGGGCGTAACATCTGTAAACGGTTGCGGGCGATATCTTCAACCCGACTATGCTCAGCCAACGCACGCTGCTCTAACACTAAATTGCGCCATTCAATATCTAACTGGTCGCGCTGCTGATATAACGTGTCTTGTGCAATAGTAAGCTGACGGTTTAAATGAGCGAAATGCACCACAATTAAAGCCGATACAACGCAGGCCAATAGCAGTAAAACCACCCAGCCATGCTGGCGCCAGTCTTGTGCAATGAGGCGGTGCAGGCTAATACTACTCATGGCTCTGCTTTTGCGCGATGCGAAGCACGGCACTGCGTGCTCGCGGGTTAGCCAATAGCTCTTGCTCTGACGGCATAATCGCTTTACCAATCAGTTTGAGCTCAGTACGTTGATTCATTTGTGCCGCAGTTAGCGGAATACCACGCGGTATTGGCTCACCTTTGGAGTAACGGCGCATAAATTGTTTTACGAGGCGATCCTCCAACGAGTGGAAGCTGATTACAACCAACCTGCCGCCTGGTTTTAACACCTGCATAGCGGCATGCAAAGCTTGGTTTACTTGCTCCAGCTCACTGTTAATATAAATACGAATAGCCTGGAAGCTGCGGGTGGCCGGGTGTTTTTTCTCTTTATTACTTTTTGGCACAGTGTCACTAATTAGCTTTGCTAACTGAGCGGTACGGGTTAAAGCCGTCTCGACACGGGCAGCAACTATGGCTTGCGCAATACGCCAGGCAAATTTCTCCTCACCATATTCACGCAAAACAAAACTGATATCCTCAACGTCGGCCTTGGCTAACCAATCTGCAGCACTCATACCTGAGCTGGGATCCATGCGCATGTCTAATGGACCATCGCGCATAAAACTAAAGCCTCGATCTGCGTCGTCAAGCTGTGGGGATGACACACCAAGATCAAGTAAAATACCGTCCAATGCACCGTTGATGTGCAGTTGTTCAGCAATCGTTGCCAGGGCGGCAAAGGGGCTGTGTGTGATATGAAAACGACTATCGGTTTTAAACATCTCGGCAGCAGCTATCGCGGTGGGGTCGCGATCTATAGCAAACAACCGGCCATTGGTACCCAGTAACGCCAATATGGCACGACTGTGGCCGCCACGGCCAAAAGTACCGTCCAAATAACAGCCGTCAGGCTTTATCGCTAAGCCTTCTAATGCTTCTTCGAGCAAAACTGAAATATGCGCCGATGCGTTCATTTACAGTATAAAATCCTGTAATCGATCTGATAGCTCCACTTCTCCGGCTTGAGCCTGTTCCAATGCAATATCTGCAGCTAGACGGTCATGCCAGGTTGTTTCGTCCCAGATTTCAAATTTGTTTAATTGGCCAACCAGACGGATACCTTTACTTAGGCCTGCGTGTTGACGCAGTAGTGCAGGCAATAATATACGCCCGCTTTTATCCATATCGCAGTCAGCAGCGTTGCCCAGTAGAACGCGTTGCAACCTGCGTTCTTGAGGGTTAAAACTGGATAAGCGTTTGAGTTTTTCTTCTATTTCTTCCCACTCAGCCAGCGGATATAACAATAAGCAGGGATCATGAATATCTACAGTACAAACCAGGTGCCCCTGACAATCAGACAGCAGAAATTCACGGTAGCGCGCGGGTAGCGCTAACCGTCCTTTCTCGTCCAGTGTCAACGTAAATGAGCCACGAAACATAAGCTTCCTGTGCGATAAAATTTAGCTTTAGTTTGTCGGTAATTCCAAAATGATCCACTATTACCCACAAATCCCCACAACGATACAGTTTAGGGTGCAGGTTTAGCCATTGTCAAGGTAAAAACTGATGGATTGATCGATTGCGAACACAGTAAAAATAAGCGCTGCAGCAAAGGTGATGATTTTGGTGGGAAAAAGTGGAGGCAGATCAAAAGCGATACAAAATAGCCCTGTTTTTATGTACAGCACTTAACTTTCTGCTGGTTTTTTCTGCACTAACTTGCCAACATGGAATAAATTATTCAATACTGAATACAAGCTTTAATAACAAATTATTGCTATTACCGCTAGCCGGTACAGGACTTTCATCAATGGTGTGTTTACTTAAAATCCGCGGCATGCTGCAACAAATGTCTGTGATTGAACGCAAGCTGGCAGATTTTATTCTGGATAACGCCAATTTGCTTCGCGACTATTCATCACAGCAGTTAGCAGATGCAGTGGGAACTAGTCAGTCCAGCGTGGTTAAGTTTTGCCAAAAACTGGGCTATAAGGGCTATCCTGATCTAAAGCTGGCCGTCAACGAAGCGGTGATTACGGCTTCAACATTGCAACGTGATAGCGCTGAACCCCGGCAAGTACAAAATAACTTAACTGCGATGGTTGAACAGCTGCAGTTTAGTTTGCAAAGCCACTTACGCGGTATTTTAGAAATTAACGCAGAAAAAACCTTGTTAGAGGTTGCGGATATGCTCGCTAAAGCAGACAACGTGTTACTGGCTGGCTATGGCAAATCGGGTATCGTGGCGCACGATATGCAGTTTAGATTACTGCAATTAGGCAAACTGGCGTTATTGCACAGCGACCCCGCAATCGCGTTGCAAATGGCGAGTATGTTAAGCCCGCAAAGCATTGTTTTACTCGTTTCTGAATCAGGACAGAATGCAGATTTGCTCAAACTGGCGCGTTACGCCAAGCAACGCCAAATTCCTGTTATAAGCCTGACCAGCTTCAAAACAAATGCCTTAAGCGTAGCAGCCGATCAGGCCTTGTTTGCCCTTAGTGGAGATGAGAATGTACGAATAAATCCAATATTGGTACAGTTGGCACAACAACATCTGTGTCATATTCTTTATCTGTTGCTTTGTCAGCAACAAAATAATGACCATCAATTGGAAGAAAACAGCAAGCTACTTAATATTTTGGCGCAGCCTTAGACTGCTTGAATTACGCTATTCACCTAATTAAGGTAACATTTCAAGGCCGTCAATTTCGGTGATACCCAATCCGGGTGCATCCTCAATAGTGATATCAGCATCATTAAATTTGACACTGCTTTTTACCGGATCAAACAGGCATAGTGACGGACCGTCTAAATCAATTTTCGTTATTACATCGGATTTAGCTACCGCCACATGTACCGCTGCAGCCACACTGATACTGCCTTCAAGCATACAACCGATCATGCACTGCATATCGTAGAATGAACAAATATCAGCAATCTTAATAGCATTGGCAATACCGCCGGTTTTCATCAGTTTAATATTGATGATGTCGGCTGCGCGCATTTTAATAAGGTCTATGACCTCTCTTGGGCCAAAACTACTTTCGTCAGCCATCACTGGCGTGTGTACCCGCTCGGTAATGTATTTCAAACCATCCAAGTCATAGGCTTTTACCGGTTGTTCAACTAGCTCTAACCGCACTCCGTCACTTTCTAACTTATGTAGTGCATACACTGCCTCTTTTGCACTCCAGCCTTGGTTTGCATCCAGCCGGATCAGTGCTTTGCCTTCCACCGCAGCGTAAATGGCTTTTACCCGCTCTATATCGACACCAATATCTTTGCCCACTTTTACTTTAAGTGTTTCAAACCCGCGTTCAATAGCGTCTAACGAATCGGCTACCATCTTGTCGATGTAATCAACGCTAATGGTAATATCAGTGGTAATTTTAGGCACGCCACCACCCAAGATTTTATAAAGTGGCGCATTAAACGACTGGGCAAACAAATCATAAACTGCCATCTCAACTGCCGCTTTAGCACTGTAGTTTTTCATAATACAACTTTGAATCAGGCGCACGATATAGTTCAGGCTTGCGACAGGCTGTCCAATCAGCTTGGGTTTTATTACAGTACGAATAGCTTCAATTATAGAACCATGAATGTCACCGGTAATCACCGCCGTAGCGGGCGCTGCGCCATAGCCAATATGACCGGTGTCGGTGATAACCATAACAACGACGTCCTCAATAGCATTAACCGTACGCAGTGCCGTTTTAAACGGCGTTTTTAATGGCACACGCAACATACCCAGTTTTATGTCAGTTATAATCATTGTGGCCTCGATTAACGCAGTGATTTAATAGCATAGAGCGCGTCTAAATATGACTGCTCAGCATTAGCATTTAATGGCAGTAATGGCGTAACAAAAACACCATTTAGCTTCCCACGATACACATCGCCATTCTGCTTTGGGTAAATAAGCGTATTTACGTCGTGGATCATAAACGGTTGGTCATCCAACCGGCCTAAATATAATGAGACATGACCGGGAAAATAGAATAGGTCACCAGGTTGCACATACTTTAGCGCCTCCCGCTTTTCAGCATGCTCGCTTTGTGCACTAAAACGGATATTTTGGCCATATGTTCCCATACCTTGTTCTGACGAATTGCGTGGCATCAACAGCCCCATGCTGCGAAAAATTTCGGAAATAAAGCCCGTGCAATCCCGGCCGTTGTAATCGTGCCCCCAACCGTAACGCTCACCTAAAAATTTAAATGCCTGCTTAATAATATTTTGCTCCGTGAACGGCAAATAGCCCTGCACAACATCTGCACTTAGTGGTATAAGAGCCGGCATAAACACCAGTTGGCCTGCAGCATTACGCTGCGGCAACTTGACAATGTAGCTAGCAGCGATGTTTTGACCATTGACCATCACACCGGTGTCTGACGCATTCAGTAATGGCAATCTTATACCCATATCAAATTGCAGTTCAGACACCTCAGGTTGCTCTGGCGTAAAACCCGTATGCACCTTGGCACCGGTGACAACTAAAAACGGTTGTTGCTCAGTGAACTCCAGTACCTGTTGCTTGTTACCAATAGCAATATCTGCCGTTTTCACCCAACCGGTATAGTTATAACTTCGTACGAAACGCCATTGTTTGTCACTACTGTGATGTAACACTGCCACTGCATCTGCTGGAAATAATGCCGTTTCTGCAAAACGATCTAAATCTTTATTTCCTTCTGCATTAAATACGCGGTCTTCAGTAGGAAAGGCACGTAACGCCGTACGTTTAACAATTAAGCCAAACTGGATCACGTTTTGTGCTTTTATCTCGTCCAGTGCGAGTAATCGCAGGTAAGCATGCCAATGCTTAGCGCTAAGTGCTGTACCATCTTCATAAAACCGGGTGCTAGACGGTTCAGCGCTAACTGTGCGGATAATTTTACGCAAATCCTCCTGACTGTAATGCGCCGGTAAATCAGCAAGCAACTGCATTTGGGGTTGTAGCGCAAAAGTTTGCTTATTACGCGCAGCTACTTGCTCTGAAGTGAGCAGCACTCTGTCGGCGTCGGGCAATGCTGCCAGCCAAAACTGGCTCTTTAAAAAGGTTTTTTGCAGCAACGGCACATCAGAACTAAACTGATTTGCAAACACCGTGCTCTGAGCAAAAGTGCAGCAACTGCACAATAACCACACTATTAACCTCATGCCCCCTCCTTCTGACGTTTATGTGTATCACTTTTCCTGTTTGGCTCTTCAGCCAAACTAACAAGTACAACATAAGGCAATAAATCAAAAATAGTGTCAAGGAATGAAATATTCCAAATTTTTTAAAAATTAAGCATAAATTATTTTCAAAAGGAAAGAAATATTGCTATGTTAATTTTGTGCAGAAAATAGACATGCTGTACACACTCTTAAGCGGGCAGACAGACCCGGGTAACGCAACGCCAGTATAAAAACAGAACAATGCAACTCCAGGAGAGAAAGTGATGAAGTTGAATAAGCTCGTCCAAGCACTAGCCCTTGCAGGCTTAAGCACACAAGTATTTGCCCAAGAGACAACTCAGCAAACCGACACCTCTGAAGCTGACGTCAAAGTTGAACGGATCCGGGTAACAGGTTCCAGTATTAAACGAACAGCACTCGAAGGTGATTTGCCCATTACGGTATTTAGCCGCGCAGACATTAACGCAGCAGGTATTACGTCTGCTGAACAATTGCTATTACAAATGAACATTGCAGGTAACTCGTCTGATAACCTAGCCAGCAATGGTGGCATTGTATCTGAAGAGCAACGCGGGAATAACGGTGTGTCTGGTGCCAACCTGCGTGGGCAGGGATCTGATGCCACACTGGTATTACTAAATGGTCGCCGTGTTGCGACTCATGGCTTGAAGGGTCGTTCAGTAGATTTAAACTCTATACCGTTTGCCGCATTGGAAAGGGTTGAAGTATTACGAGATGGTGCCTCGGCAGTGTACGGTACCGATGCTATCGGCGGCGTTATCAACTTTATCACCAAGAAAGATTATACCGGTGCCGAAGCGTCGGCTTTCGTCGATCATACCGAAGCTGGTGGTGGCAATATCTTCCGTACTAATGTGTTATTTGGTACCGGTGACATTAATAAAGATGGTTGGAACGTATTCGGCACTCTGTCTTACAAAAAAAATGAAGTATTAGCGGGTAATGATCGAGACTTTTCTACCACCTTCCAGCCTAACCGCGGTCTGTCACCCGATACTAGAGGAACACCTTTTGCTACGGTATTTAATCGTGGTTCTTCTCAAGCCAATTTAATTGGTACCGGCTTAATTGACCCGCTTGATGGACAATCTGTTACCGCCATTAATATTCTGGATTTACCAGGCGCAGCGGGTTGTGAAACCGGTGGCGATTTAATGGGGCCTTACGATCATAAACTTTGGAGTTCTGAATCGTCACGCTATGCCTGTGCTTATGATTATCCGGCAGCAGCCCGTATCCAACAGCCACAAGAAAGCATCGACTTTATCGGTCGTGCCACATTTAAATTGGCTGAATCTCATATGGCAACGCTGGAGTTTGTTGCATCACAAGTCGATGTGAGTAAAGCCTTTGAACCGAATCAAATTTCGCCAGGTTCAACCTTTGGCCCCGATGCTTGGTATCCTAGTACCGGTGAGTCTTATGACGCTATTTATAATGCATTGTCCGGTTA
The DNA here is from genome assembly GCF_000425345.1 of Rheinheimera baltica DSM 14885. GTDB lineage: Bacteria > Pseudomonadota > Gammaproteobacteria > Enterobacterales > Alteromonadaceae > Alishewanella > Alishewanella baltica. Next base: position 44,534 of record NZ_AUDG01000021.1, read on the forward strand.
CTTTGGCGCAGATCAGCTTAACTACGGTGAACGCATAGCTTACCGTTGGCGCTGTATAGCATGTGGCCCGCGTGAAATAGATACCTCAACAAAGGCATATCGTTTTCTAGCGGCTTTCGAAGGCATAATAGCCGACTGGGATTACAACATTGGTATTTCACGCGCATCCAGCGAGTCTGATTCAACCTTGGGTACCGGTTATCATTACACTGCAGAGTTGCAGCAAGTTCTGGGCAGTGGCCTAATTAATCCTTTCTTGCTACCAGGGCAAAGCCAGTCTGCAGCAGGTATGGCTGCATTAGAAGGCGCGTCAGCATACGGTGTTAAATTGTATGGCGGTGAGTCTATCATGACACAGATAGACGCCACTTTTTCTCGTGAGCTGAATTTCAGCCTGCCCGGTGGCAACATCATGATGGCAGCCGGTGTAGATCTTCGCCGTGAAGAGTTTAAATTTAACGGTGATGAACGCGCTGAACTGAGACCAGTCTTTAATGCCCCGTTTGATAATGCTAACGTTTTAGACAAAGTAAGCCGCGACATCAAAGCAGTGTTTGCCGAAGTATACTTCCCGATATTAGATAATTTAGATGTCACCTTAGCCAGTCGATATGACAAATACGATGGTTTTGGTAGCAGCACTAATCCTAAATTATCGTTTAGTTATCGCCCAATCGAGGAATTAATGTTCCGTGGTGCCTTTAGTACTGGCTTTAAGGTGCCGTCGTTTAATCAACTGTTCAATGGTGTAACGGAATCACAGTACACCGGTTTAGATCTGGCAGACCCAGCTACTTGTCCGGGGGGCGTTGCGGATGAAAATATTGCTGGCTGCGAGCGTATTCAACCAGTAGAAATTTTCGGTGGTAAAGAAGACCTTTCACCGGAGGAGTCTGAGCAGAAGAGCTTTGGATTTGTGGTGGTTCCGGTTGATTACTTCAATATCAGTATCGACTGGTGGGAAATTGAACGCACTGACACTATTCGTTCAGCACCGCGTGACGTATTGATTGAAAACTATGACTTGTTTACAGCGAACTGGATCCGCAATGGGCAAGGCGACATCGTGGCGATAGACCGTCGTTATATCAACTCGGGGGGTACTTTAACTCGCGGTATTGAACTTGACGCTAACTTAACCGGGGAACTCGCCGGTGGAGCGTGGAAGTTAAACCTAAACGGTAGCTATATAGACACCTTTAAAAGTAAAGGTATCGATAGCTTACCATACAGTGAAAATCTGGTTGGTGAGTATGTACGCTATTACAACCTACCAATTAAATGGAAGCACACGCTCAACTTTAGCTATGCTCATGGCGATTGGAGCCACAGCCTAACGCAACTGTACCGTGATGGTTATAACGATGAGCTACCAGTAAGTGTGCGTAATGAAAGCTATGTGCCATCTGGCTGGGATCCTAAAGTAGATACCTATGTCACCTATAACTACAGCGTTACCTACAAAGGTATCGACGATTTGAGCATGACCTTTGGTATTAAAAACTTATTTGATGAAGACCCACCATTTACCGCACACCAAAACGATTTTGCTGCGGGAGCAGGATGGGAACCTCGTATAGCAGATCCACGTGGACGCGCTTATACCTTGTTAGTTGAATATAAGTTTATGTAACAAACATTACCCGTTTAGCGTTTACTGAACGGGTAATGCTGCGTCATGGATGACCTCAAACTCAAGCTGTTCCTGGTCTTTAGCCCGCTTTGCGCGGGCTTTTTTATTGCCAACGCCACGTAAGCACTAATTTTGTCAACGACTGCCGTTGCTTTGCAGGCCAGAGCCATTGCTGCTGACGATTCTGCTGCTCGCTATTTAGCCGTACATGTTCCAGTGCAACATTAAGGTGGTCATTAACACTATAACCAAGCGCCAGCAGCATCGCCTGGCCGTTACCGCTATTGTTGTCAGTGGGAATATTGTCCTTGTCATCCACGTTAAAATCATCATATCGCACGGTCGCATTAAGTGCGCCATGCTGCCAATGTGCCAGTAAAAACCAGGCGGTAAAATCGGCAGCTACCACACTTGGCCCCATTAACGTATCGCCTTGTAACCACTGCCCAACGAGTTGCCAGTCGTCATTAATCACATGTTGTATTGCGACACTGCTAAAACGAGTGCGCCAGGCATATTGCTGGTGCCGAAACACTAGCGGATCGCCCTTGTTATCATAATAGTAGGCTCTAACACGCGTTTGCTGCAGATGTTCCCAATGCAGCCCCACATAATAGCCGGTGCGGTGGTCTAACTCTCGGGTGGGTTCAACCCAAGCAGGTTGTAATGTCAGAGGATCAACTTGAAAACTGGGGTATCTGGCAAAGTTAACCCGCTCGCCCAAACCGGTCTGTAAATTGTGCAATGCAAAGCCGCGCCAGGCTAAAATGGTTCCAGCCGGATCATTACCCTGAAACGCGCCAAGCACGGCGGTCCAACTATGGTTGGCGTTAAAAAAACGTCCAGGCCGGCTTATACTCAGCTCACCGCCACGCGCCCGAACTTCTTCCGCCACCCAACTATTAATGGCAGAAAAGGTACTGCTGTAAGGTGATGTCCATGCGGTATCGGTATTTTCCAATGACAATTGTGGATAAAAGTACCCCAGCCTCCCCCGTAAACGATAGCCCGCCACCGGCAATGGCGCCCAGTTTAACCAGGCTTCAGTTACCGATGCTCCAGCTTCTGGCTTAGCATGCCACTGCGCATGCACTCGCGCAGAAAATGCACTGTCTGTTAGCGCATCAATAGCGACATATTGCGGCCCCAAACCGATTGCCTGTTCAGCATAATCAAGCTGTCCGGTGCCACGGTTAAACCAGGTTTTGTTTACGAGCTCATTAGGTTCCGTTTGTGAAAGATACGCCTCACCTTTAGCACTAATCATTAACTCAACGGCTGCAGCACCGTATAACGGTAGACAACAAAACAAAGCACATATGCAGCGAGTATTGGGTTTTATCATCGACAACCTCTTGGATGTTTTCGGTGCTTTTATGCAACGAATGTACTATCGTGAAGCATTATTCAGCAACTACAAGCCTAACTATGCAAAAGTTAATAACACTTATCCTGTTTTTATTTTCTTGGCATGTCGCTGCAGCAACACTGCATATAAAGGTTATTGATGCAGAGCAAAAACCATTACCTTATACGGTGATAGAGCTGATAAACAATCAATATCCTGCTGTGCCAGAGCCGGCTGGCGCGCAGGTGATTCAACAAGACTTAAACTTCCAGCCTTTTGTTAGTCTTGTGCCGCAAGGAACCTTAGTTGAATTTCCAAATTTAGACAAAACCCGACACCATGTTTATTCTTTCTCCAAAACCAAAGCTTTTGAACTGCGTTTATATGCAGGCAAGCCAGAAGCGCCGGTATTGTTTGATCAAGCAGGTGTGGTAACACTGGGCTGTAACATTCACGATAATATGCTGGCATACATTTACGTTAGTCACAGCCGGTTTAGTGTCATGACAGATGCCAATGGCGAAGCGCATTTTAACGATATACCCGAAGCAGATTTTCAGCTCGCAGTATGGCATCCGTGGCAGAAACAACCACAGTTACCACAAGACATAAGCATTAGAGCAGGAGAGCAGCAAAAAGACATTATGCTGAATATAACCCAGCAAGCCTTACCAAAAGCGCCCAAAAAAGGCTTTGGCGACTATTAAGTCACTGATATAAAAGTGTGAGCCGGCCGTTAAGCCGGGTTCTGTGCTCTGTTGCCAGAGTGACAATCATTCCTCTAGGACTTAAGTCACCTTAAGCCTCAAGCAATCTACCCGCCCCCAACGCGGGCCGCGCCAAAGGGGGCCTATTTGATCTTGCTCCGGGTGGAGTTTACCGTGCCACGAACTGTTGCCAGCCGTGCGGTGCGCTCTTACCGCACCCTTTCACCCTTACCTGATCCCGAACTTGCGTACGGGCCATCGGCGGTTTGCTCTCTGTTGCACTGGTCGTAGGCTCACGCCCCCCAGGCGTTACCTGGCACCCTGCCCTGTGGAGCCCGGACTTTCCTCCCCCTGTTTTCACAGGCAGCGATTGTCTTGGCCGACTCACGGCGGCGATTATACCGGTTTTATTCCGTTTCACCAGCCCATTGCAAGCCCAGTTTGTACAAGGCGTTCTTTTTCATACCATGAATGTCAGCGGTCAGCGCAGCGGCTTTTTTCAGCGGCAACTCGGCTAACAGCAGTTTAAGTGTCGTTTGCGCAGCATCACTGATTTCGCTGTCGGCTTTGGGTGTTGGTGCAATCATCAGCACCATTTCGCCCTGACATCGCTGTGGGTCTTGTTCCAGCCAAGCCGTTATCTGCGCTGCGGTACCGTATTCCAAATGTTCAAAGGTTTTAGTCAGTTCTTTGGCCAGCACCAGCTCGCGATCGTTGCCAAATACTGCGGTGACATCCTGCAAGGTGTCTTTAATACGCCGCGCGGTATCGTAACAAATTATGGTGCCAACGCCTGCAGGCACATCGGCCAGCTGATTCTGTCGCTGTTGGCTCTTCGGCAATAAAAAACCAATAAAGTGAAATTTGTCAGTGGGTAGACCAGCGGCACACAGTGCGGTAATTAACGCGCAAGGTCCGGGGATAGGTATTACACGAACTCCCGCCTCTCTGCACTGGCGAACTAAACTGTAACCTGGGTCACTTATAAGCGGCGTACCGGCATCCGACACCAGGGCCACATGCTCGCCAGCCTGACATTTTAGAATAATGCTGGCTGCACGTTGTTTTTCGTTATGGTCGTGCAGGGCAATAGTCTTGGCACTAATACCAAGATGCGACAGCAAGCGCCCGGTATGGCGGGTGTCTTCAGCTGCTATCCAATCAACTTGCTTTAAGGTGTTGATTGCGCGCTGGCTAATATCATCCAGATTGCCTATTGGCGTAGCCACTACATATAAAAAACCGTTATCTTTTGCCATTTCGTGATTAATGTACGCTATTTAATTGAGCTTAACCGGCAGTCTCAGTAAGATAAGACCATTGTTTCGCTATGGTACTGTGCATTGTGACTTCCAGCAAATTAAAGCCCGTGTTATTTATCTGCCTTGGCGGCCTTCTGACCAGTTGCGCTCAGGGGCCGGTCAAACCGCCGTTAACTGAGAACCTCCCAGTTACTTCAGCAGCAACACCACAACCACAGCAGTTGTCAGCGAGGGAAATGTATCAACTGGCAGGCAATTATCAACAGGTATCTCAGCAAGAACATTTAATTAAAACTGCCCGACAAGCGCTAATTGATGAAGATTACCTGCTAGCACTGGCAATTACTGAAAATTTAAAGCACAGCAACCATAAGCCTATTGTTCAGCAAAATACCCTATTGCTGCTAAAAGCTTACCTGGCGACAAACCAGCAACAAAGTCTGTCATTGCTACTAGAAAATACCGATACAGAAAATGTTCCCGTCGCGGACAAAGCGGAGTTTTTATGGTTGATTAGCCAGCAGCACAGTAACCAGTTACGCTATTTAGCAGCGTGTCGCACGTTGTTGCAGTTAGAACAACAGCAGGATGCGTTGCTGCTTTACCCACAGTATCCGGATCTATTGTGGCAAAACCTATCTGCCCTCAGTGACAGTCAGTTGGAAACCTTAGCTACTGATGCAAGTTATAATACTGCTGCCTGGTTAAGCTTAGCGCAGTTAAGTAGGCGTCATATAGGCCAGCCCGAGGCATTACAACAAGCTTTCGCTGACTGGCAGCGTCGCTATCCTACTTTACCCGCGCTTGAGCACTTACCGGCTGGAGTGCAACAACTTATCCACTTAAAACCTTATCAACCTCAACGTGTTGCCGTTGTTTTGCCACTTAGCGGTCAGTTCAGGCCTCATGCGCAAGCTCTGCAATACGGTATTTTAGCTGCGGCCACAAATCAGGGTATTGCCAATCTGGTGTTTATTGACAGCCAACAAAGCGCCGTTGAAATTCAGCAGCAAATTAGTCAGGCACAGGCTGAATTTGTTATCGGCCCTTTGCTAAAAGAGCAGGTAGACAGTATTAGTCAGTTGACTGACTGGAACTGGCCAACGTTGTTTTTAAATAATAAAGACAGCAACTATGATTCGAAACCAGAACACTTTTATTTCGCGTTAAGCATGGATGATGAAGCCGCACAAATGGCTCAGTTGTTTAGTCAAAAAAACTACCAACGCCCAGTGGTAATAAGTGCGGCTAGCAACGTTAGCTTGCGCATGCAGCAGCGTTTTACCGCGCAGTGGCAACAATTAGGCAATACGGCAGTAGAACAACACCAATTTAGCAGTAAAGAAGAGCTGGAAAACTTGATTAGCCGCTTACTGGAAACCGACCGCAGCCGCGAAAGGGTGACACAAATCAGCAATTTAATGCCGCAAAAGCTTGAAGCAGACCCGCACAGCCGGTTGGACATTGATGCTATTTATTTAATTGCTGATCCGGTACAGACTCAATTATTTAAACCTTTTATCGATGTGTCGGTTAGTGAAACTGCGCCCAGACTTCCTGTCTACGCCAGCTCGCGCAGCCACAGCACCGGCTTAGATACAACAGACCAACGTGACCTCAACGGTCTGACATTTACAGAAATGCCCTGGATGCTGGGGGAGAGAAGCAGTAGCGTACTGCGCCAACAATATCAGCAACTATTTCCGGAACAAGACGAAGCCCTGCAGCGATTATTTGCCATGGGCTATGATGCCTACCAATTGATTGGTAGCCTACGACAGCAACAGCAACTACCTGCGACGGTGTTTTCCGGCTTAACGGGGCAATTACGTCTTAACAACAATGGCAGCATAGTGCGCCAACTAAGTTGGGCAAGTTATCGTAATAACCGCTTACGGCCGCTGCAGGAACCCTAACAGGTAATGAATACGCTAGGCCAACTTTACGAGCAGCTAGCGCTGGACTATTTACAGCGTCAGGGCCTGACTTTGCTGCAGCAGAACTTTCGTTGCAAGGCAGGCGAAATTGACTTGGTTATGCAAGACGGTGTCTGCCTGGTGTTTGTAGAAGTAAAATACCGTGCAAGCAACGCGTTTGGTGGCGCTGCAGCAGCGGTAACGGTAAGTAAACAACAAAAATTATTACGTGCCAGTCGTTGGTATTTACAACAGCACAAATTAACAGAGCAGGCCTGTAGGCTTGATGTTATCGCCATAGAAGGTCAAGCACCTTATCAGTATCATTGGATAAAAAATGCCATTACTCAATAGCACAACAAGCAGGATAACCTGATGCAAGAACATATTCGCCAGCTTTTTAGCGAAAATATTCAAACCATGATCGCAGCCGGAGAAAGCCTGTCAGGACCACTTGAAAATGCCGCCTTCGTTATAGTTAATAACCTGGTTAGCGGTGGCAAAGTCATTTGTTGTGGTGATGGCGCTACACATGCATTAGCATGCCATTTCTCTCAGCTTCTGTTAGATCAATTTGAAACAGAACGCCCCTGCCTGCCGGCTATAGCATTGCAACAACATAACAACAGCCTGCAGCACAGTCATCAGCTGGATTATCTGGCGCGACAAATTAAAGCCATCGGTAATAGCAATGATGTATTGTTGGTCGTTTCCATCACAGGAAGTGAACCCAGTTTAATTAAAGCGGTCGAAGCTGCATTAACCAACGACATGAAAGTTATTGCGTTAACCGTGGATGGTAGTGGCGAACTGTCTGGGCTACTAAACCAACAAGACGTTGAATTAAAAGTGCCGGCTCATCGGCGGGCACGCATTTTTGAATGTTATACCTTTTTACTTCACAGCTTATGTGAGCTAATTGATATGACCCTATTTCCGCAACAAGGAGAGCTATGAATACCGTAAAGCTGCTTTGCGCCTGCACACTGCTGGCATTGTTACAAGGTTGTGCTGCGGCAGTGGTAGCCGGTGGCGCCACAGCTATGACAGCAGCAAACGACAGGCGCACTCTGGGTGCCCAAATTGATGACAAAAACGTGGTATTAAAGGCGCAAAGAGCACTGGCTGATAACCCAACAACAGCCGAAGGCAGCAACATCAATGTAACCAGTTACAATGGTGTTATCTTGCTAACAGGCCAAACAACTAGCGAGCAAACCCGACAGCAAGCTCAAGTGGTGCTAAGTGGAATTGATGGCGTGCGTGATGTGCAAAACCAAATTAGATTGGGTAACAATACCGCAATGACCACCCGCACCCGAGATGGCTGGATATCGACTAAAGTAAAAAGTCAGCTGTTAGCCGATGAACAGGTAAGTGGTTTAAATATTAAAGTCGTCACAGAAAATGCAGAAGTCTTTCTACTCGGTATTGTCACCGCACAAGAAGCGGCGAAAGCCGTCGATATTGCCCGACATGTTGATGGCGTATCGCGGGTGATAAAAGCCTTTGAAATAAAACAGAACTAAGCGCAACAGCCGCATAAAGCAAGGTCGCAAACAGCCAGGTTTTGTGCGGCAAAACCCAGCAATTTTTAACTAGCATTCTTTTAATGCTTTTAACACTTTAGAATGAAACTCACGTTGTTTCATTACCAACATAACCAATACTGATGCCACCATGAATAAAATGGGATCAATGAACCAGGCTAACGCTGACAGTGAAAAGTAAATAGCGCGCAAGCCGTAATTAAACGAGTGTCCCGCCTGATCAATCACTTTGGCCGCCCGATTGGCATACAGTTGTTGCTCTTCAGCAGCCATTGCCCGTCCGTCTGGCGCCGCACCAATTAACACGCCGCAAAAGCCATACTGGCGCAATGACCAGGTAAACTGAAAGAAAGCAAATACAAATATAAAAGTCAGTAGCAACAGTTTTAGTTGTATTGCGCCCTCTGAATAGCTGGCCCAAGGCACCAAATTAGTTAACATGACACTCAGTTTATCTGCAGACGCCATTGCAGTAAGTAAACCAGCGAGGATTAGCAGGGTACTTGAGGCAAAAAAAGTTACATTGCGCTCCAAGGTAGAAATAAGCCCCACATCAGCCATTTTATTGTCACGCAGTAACATGTTCTGCATCCAGTCGTTACGCTTGCGGCGCAATTCAAACGAGAGACAACTGACCGATTTTGCCCGATGCTTGGCAAACAAGGTATAGCCGACCCACAACCCAAAAAACCAGATAACAGCTATAAAATCTATGATATTAGCCATTACATATCTCCTCGACATTCATAATACCAAACACCTTAACTTACTCCGGTTTGTAACCTGCGCTGACGACTAGCGTGCCAGGCATCAATGGTATATACCAGTAGCGCTAGCCAAATTAGCGCGAATGTTACTAACCGTTCTGCAGCAAAGGGTTCTTGGTATAACCACACCCCGAACACAAACATAAAACTAGGACCGATATACTGGAAAAACCCCATGGTCGACAACTGTAAACGCCTGGCTCCGGCAATAAAACACAAAAGGGGGACTGTTGTTACTAAACTGGCTGCAACCAAATAACTATTCAGCTGCCAACTATTTTGCAGTAAATTAGCTGCGCTACTGTCGGCATAATGCCACCAAAACCACAATGCCAGCGGCAACAGCAACAGTGACTCATAAAACAGCCCAGTAATTGCATCTACCGCCAGTTTTTTTCGCATTAAACCGTAAATAGCAAAAGACCCTGCCAGCGTAAGCGCTATCCAGGGCAAAGAGCCATAGGTAATAAGTTGGATAAGTACTCCGCTGCATGCCAGCCCAACCGCAGCCCATTGCAGCTTTCTAAGCCGCTCACCCAGAAAAAGCATACCTAATAAAACATTTAGTAATGGATTAATGTAATAACCCAAGCTGGCATCCAGCATATGGTTGCTGTTTACCGCCCAGATAAACAAGCCCCAGTTACCGCCTAACAACAATGCAGATATAAGTAACCAGGCTAATATTTTTGGCTGACGCATTAGCGCGATAACCTTGCGCACTTGCTTAAGCGCAACTAACACAAGCAATAACAGCAGAAAAGACCAGACAATACGGTGCAGCAGAATTTCCGTGGCAGGTATAAAATCTATTTGTTTAAAATACAGCGGGGCTAATCCCCACAAACTATACGCGCTGGCGGCAAAGATCCCACCTAGCTTTTGTTCACGACTTAAAGACATGCAGGCCCGCTCCGCTGATTAAGCCGGCATTATACGCTTATTAACAGCACAGCGGCAGGACACTTACCGGTAAAAAACGGTCAGCCAACTAAATAGGTACCGGTACCCAGCGCAATATGCACACCCTGCTCATTGTGTAACTCCATTCTGCACACTGCCACTTTATTACCGGCTCTGATTACGCGCGCGGTTGCCGTAAACATCACTCCTCTGCCTGGGCGCAAGTAATCCGTACGAATATCAATAGTGCTCATTTTACCTAGCCTTTCAACCAGCTCGGCAGGTTCAACATCATTAAGTCGTTCTAGCGCCGTCGCTATTGCCATAATGCCACCGGCAACATCCAATACAGACGCAATAACACCGCCGTGCAGGATTTTCTGCACAGGGTTGCCCACCAACTGTTCTGACCAACCAAAACACACCTCTACGCCCTCTTCTGCAAAACGAGTAACGGTTAACCCTAACACCTTATTGAATGGCATTTGATCAAAAATCTGGCTGAGCATGGGTAGTAATGGATTGTTTTGCATCACATTCTCACTGGTAAGACCTTATAAGCGTTATGCTGTAGTCTACCGTAGCTAACTACTCTGGCAAGTTTTGTGGGTAATTTATTGTTTCTGTCATTCCGGTTTAGCTTTAGAATAGCGTCTTACTTTTGCTATCAACAGGTTTTAAGTGACACACGATCTGCTACCGCTGTTAAAACAAGCCTTTGGATACAGTGAATTCCGCGATGGTCAGCTAGATGTTATCCATGCAGCATTACAAGGTCAGGACAGCTTTGTACTTATGCCAACCGGAGGCGGTAAATCGCTGTGTTATCAGCTGCCCGCCTTAATGTTGCCACAGGTAACAGTGGTGGTGTCACCGCTAATGTCGCTAATGAAAGATCAGGTCGATGCACTGCAAGCCAACGGCATTGCGGCAGAGTTTGTCAACAGTAGCCTAACGCGGGAGCAGGTCATGCACGTGTTTGCGCGGCTGAGAAGGGGCGAGCTTAAACTGCTCTATGTTGCCCCAGAGCGTCTGTTACAACCGCAGTTTTTAGAGCGCATACAAGACGTTGGCGTAAGCCTGTTTGCAATTGATGAAGCGCATTGTATCTCACAATGGGGGCATGATTTTCGCCCGGATTATATGGCACTGGCGTTATTAAAACAGCGCTTTCCGACCGTTCCGGTGATGGCACTCACTGCAACGGCAGATTCTGCTACCCGGCAAGACATTCTGCAACAACTCAACCTGCAGCATCCTTTAGTGCACCTGGGTAGCTTTGACAGGCCCAACATTCGCTACACGGTACAAGAAAAATTCCGCCCGGTTGAACAGCTGGTCGGTTACCTGCAGCAGCAAGAAGGCAGCAGTGGTATTGTTTATTGCGCATCAAGGCGCAAAGTAGATGAACTTACAGAGCAGCTCAAACAGCGCGGGTTTAATGCCGCAGCCTATCATGCCGGCATGACTAGCGATGAACGCAACAACGTACAAGACGCGTTTAAACGCGATGACTACCAATTAATTGTGGCAACTGTTGCCTTTGGTATGGGAGTCAACAAATCGAACATTCGTTTTGTCGTGCATTTTGAATTACCGCGCACTATAGAAGCCTATTATCAGGAAACGGGCCGCGCGGGTCGGGATGGCGTGGCGGCTGAAGCCATGATGTTGTTTGATCCGGCCGATATTGGGCGGATGAAACGCTGGTTGGACGCAGAAGAAAATGCACAACGTGCGGAGGTCAGTTGGCAGAGATTTTTGGCCATGGCCGCTTTTGCAGAAGCACAAACATGCCGTCGCCTGGTACTGTTAAATTATTTTGGTGAAGCACGCCAAACACCCTGTGGCAACTGCGATACGTGCTTGCAACCACCCCAACAGTTTGATGGCACCGAGCTTGCACAAAAAGCCCTTTCCTGTGTTTACCGCGTAGGCCAAAGTTTTGGTATGCATCATGTTATTGATGTATTGCGGGGCGGGCAAACGCAAAAAATTACTGAGTTAGGGCATGATAAATTATCAACCTGGGGCATTGGAAAAGCGGTAAGCCACGATTATTGGCTTAGCATTTTGCGGCAACTTATTCATTTTGGTTTGCTGCAACAAGACATTACGGCCCACTCCGTACTTAAGCTAAAACCGGCGGCGCGCACAGTGTTGCGCGGCGAAACCCGATTATCTCTGGCGGTACCGCGCTTACAAAGCGCAAAACGTGAACCGGAGCGACTGAGTAAACAACAATATGACCGTCCGCTGTTTGCCCGGTTAAAAGCGTTACGAAAATCCATTGCACAGCGTGACGATGTACCGCCTTTTGTTATTTTTAGTGACGCCAGCCTAATAGAGATGAGCCAGCAGCTACCCACTGATAATCGCAGTTTGCTGGCTATTTCAGGCGTAGGGCAAACTAAATTGGCCCGCTACGGTGCCGACTTTATTGACGAAATTTGTAACTATCTCGCAGATGAGTCTCAACCCCCTGCAGGTAAACTGGCAAAATAGGCCGCAATATTAGCAACATCGGCATCGGTTAAACCGGCCGCCATTGGCGACATTATCGCGTTTTTTCGCTCACCATCACGATAAGCTTTAATCGACATTTGCAGATATCTCACCTTTTGTCCGGCTAAATTAGGGTAATCAGGAATGATAGAAATACCATTAGCGCCATGACAGGCGGCGCACACCGCTGCCTTGGCTTTTCCCGCCTCAATATCTGCAGCATTAACAACCGACGTCATTACCAGCAACCCCAATATGAATATTCCTTTTAACATGTTGATTGTCTCCCATTATTAGTTATCTGCTTAAGTTATAACCTAAGTCACTGAATGCTCAAGCCATGTATACGGCTATGTCACGGCTTTTAGCCCAGAATAGCTAAAAGCCTTTTTCTGCTGACACCTTTACTCTCTCTATGTTACTGTTTACGCCGCAAATCATTAACATCGTTTATCGGTAAAGGGAGTTTACAACGTGAGAACCGCCGTGCATGGGATATTGTTGCTGCTGTGGCTCTTCAGCGCTGGCGTTCATGCTTTTCATGCCGAGACTAATACATTGCAACGCCAGCTTAATGGCCGGCAAACGTTGCCACTGGTGTATTATCAGATTTCCCCCCAACAAATCACACTAGATGATTTATTGTCTGATCCGGTTTATCACCACAGTTTCAGCCTGCTCCCATCAACTAAACGTCTTATATTTAATGAAAGCGAAGCCGTATGGCTGTTTGCCAGGCTACGCAACAGCAATACTCGCACCTTACAGGCAATTTTAGAATATGATTTTCCACTTGCTGATAAGATTGAAATTTATCAGGTAGATCGTCACAATCAAGATATCACGCTTCTAAGTCGCACCGGCAACGATTATCCGTTCAGTGAGCGCGCATTGCCTTATCGCAGTTTTGCCGTAAATATCAACCTTGCCCCGGCAGAAGAAACCGATATTTTTATCAAAATTCAGGACGCTGCAGTTATCCCCAGTGAGCTACTAATATGGGACGTCGAAAGCTTTACGGCGACTAAACAACAGCAAGCCATGCTAGATGGTCTGCTACAAGGTTTTTTATTGTTACTTGCGCTGTACAACCTGATCTTACTTCAGCAAAGTAAAGCGAAATATTACCTGTATTATGCGGGTTTCTTTGTTAGCTTCGCACTGGTAATTGCAATCTTAAATGGTATGGCGTTTAAATTACTGTGGCCGGGCTACCCCGAGATCAACCAAGCGATACTTTATATTGCAGCCGGCTTTAACTTGTTGTGTTTGAATATGTTTGTTCGCTACGCTGTGCGCACCATCTCAGGTTTTTGGTGGCACTTATGCCATTACATCAGTACTGCTATTGCATTAGCACTGTTATTTAGCCCATTGTTTACCAGTGGTCAATCCCGATTATTTCTATTACTTTTTGCTGCTAGTTGGGTACTAAGTAATAATCTACTATTGGCAATCCGGCTTAGTTTGCGCGGGCAAGAAAAAGCGAAAAGTTTTATCTGGGCTTGTGTATTTACCTTTATCAGCGCGCTGCTAATAACTCTGAATCAGGCTGGCTACTTACACGCCAATTTTGACTGGTCTTTTATTCTGTTTTCGTTGGTGCTGCTGTGCCTGGCCCTCACCAGTTTTAACTTGCATAAATTTCAAATTCAAACCGTATTGCCGGAATCAGATAACACTGAACTGGCGCACTATCGCGATATCTTTAACAATGCCGTTGAGGGTATGTTTACCACAACATTGGATGGAGCGCTGTTAAACGCAAATCAAGCCCTGCTGGATATTCTTGGCTATAACAGTCTGCCTGAGCTGAAACAGGCCATTGCAGGAACAGGGATGTCCAGGTTTTATGCCGTTCCCAGTGAACGTCAACATATGCTGAAACAGTTAGAGCTTGGCAGTAAAAAGAACTTTGAGATCCAAGGTTTACGGGGTGACAACAGCGCATTTTGGGCGTTAATGTCTGTGCGCCTTTCTGCCTCCAACGCCCAAAAAACTGCCTTCGTTCATGGTTCAGTAATCGATATTACTGAACAAAAACTGGCATATGAACAACTTGCCTATCTGGCGAACCATGACACACTCACCTCATTATACAATCGCTATTACTTTGAGCAGCAATTACAAAGCTTATGTGACCAAAGCGGCTCTGATAAAGGCTGCGTAATGTATATCGATGTAGATCAATTTAAGCTGATCAATAATAGTTGTAGCCACTGTGCTGGTGATACGCTACTTAAACAACTTAGCGACGTATTAAAACGCACAGTTCACCATAATGGCCCGCTGGCCCGACTTGATAGTGACGAATTTGGTGTTTTACTTGCTGGCAAAAATGCGAACGAAGCTTTTTCGTTGGCGTACCGCATGCTGGATGCTATTCGAGAAATGCGTTTTATTTGGCAAGATAGTGTCTACACCATCAGCATTTGTATTGGTATTGCCGAGATCCAGCAAGATGATAGCATTGCGGACAGTGTGCTGAAAAAAGCAGATGCTGCTTGCGACATTGCTAAGCAAAAGGGCCATAACCGCATACAGCTGTTTGATGCTAATGATCTTGATACGCAACATCATCAGGCAGAAGTGCAGTGGGTCAAACAGTTAAGCCGGGCAGTACAAGAAGACCGTTTCGTACTTTTTCAACAACCCATTAAAGCATTAGGGCCACAAGACAACGGCTTGCACTATGAATTGCTCTTACGCTTGCGGGCTGAAGACGACAGCCTAGTGACACCAGGAAGCTTTTTGAACTCGGCTGAGCGCTATGGCTTAATGCCGCAAATAGACCGCTGGGTAATTAAGCACTATTTCCGCTGGTTGCAGCAGCAGCCAAAACATCTTAGTCAACTGTATTTATGTAATATTAATTTATCAGGAAGTTCATTGCTCGACCCAACCTTCAAACAGGATACACAACTGCTGTTTGAACAGTATCAGATCCCTTTTGAACGTATTTGCTTTGAAATAACCGAAAGTGTTGCCATTATAAACCTGCAAAGTACGTTGGCCTTTATTGAACATTTTCGCGCTCAGGCTGTGTAAAAACTCATATTTTCCGCTCTTTCAGCGGTTGGCCAGTATGCACTGTTAGTGCCTCGCTGAAGTTATCTGTGTGCGTTTTAGTTTTCATTCAGTGCGGTTCGGAGGCTCATTAAGTCCGATATTGAGCGCTATTGGTGTGGTATCAGGAGCTAAAGCGACTACAGCCGCTAGCCGCAATGCTCTTGCAGTTTAATGGCTAATCCTTCAGTACCCCAGATAGACATCATTCTTTTGAGGTTATAAGCCAGCACATGCAAACTGATTTCCGTGCTGACGTTTTTAAATCTTCGTGTGAGCAAGTGAGTCGCCCCCATCCACATCTTAATTGTTCCAA
>NZ_AUDG01000022.1 GCF_000425345.1 Rheinheimera baltica DSM 14885
AGCAATAAATGCGTATTGGACAGCAGCCTGTCAGCCCGCTTAATGTTATGTTTTTCATAGGCATTAGAGTGAATACCCCGGCCAATGCTGGTGACGGTAGCGGCACTGCCGTTTGCCAGGCTTTGCACGCAATCAATCACTGCTTTTTGTCTGGTTGCATGCATTTTGGGTGTGACAAATGAAACGATATTGGTCAAGATAGCACGAACATTCATGGCTGTTTGGTCTCAGTGATGTTTGGCGATTGATCTGATCACCGAACGCCATGAATGTTCCTTCTGAGTTCATCTTTTTGTTTTAGCTAATAATTTTGTGGGGATACCTCAGGGTCAGATCAAAATTAACCTGACTTTCAGCTTCTCGCTCATAGCTGCCGCTGGTTTAGCATCAGCGTGGTGCTGCTGGTATGCTTTATTTTGCTGTTGGGCATCATACTGTACTTGTGGAAATGAGCTGAAAGGTTGCTTATACCATGCACCATCGCTTATCCCGCAGACATTGCCTTAAATTACTTGCTGCCGCTATGGCTGCTCGCTTGCGCTTTTTATAGCAAAATCCTGCAAAAGCAGCGTTAAATTATGCTAATTTTGCCGGTTTTAAACAGTAACGGGCGTGCTATGGCAAATTCTGCAGCAATAGGTATTTTTGACTCCGGTATCGGCGGGCTGTCTGTGGCCCGTGCGGTACGTCAACTACTGCCTAACGAACAGCTTATTTATGTTGCCGACAGCGGCCATGCACCTTATGGTGAAAAAACGGATGAGTATATTTATCAGCGCATGCAAGCGATTACGCAGCATCTTATTGGTTGTGGTGTTAAGGCCATAGTGGTGGCGTGCAACACCGCGACCACGGCGGCGATAAAAGAGCTAAGAGCGCAATATTCGCTGCCTATTATCGGTGTTGAGCCTGGCGTAAAGCCGGCGGTGCTGGCCAGTAAAACCGGTGTAGTGGGCGTGCTTGCCACGCCGCGTACCTTGTTAACACCGGCGTTTGCCAATTTAGCTCAGCGCTATGCTGGTAAAGCAAAAATAGTGCTGCAGCCTTGCCCGGCGCTGGTGCCAAACATTGAAGCGCTTTCGCTGGATGGCGCCGCCATGCGCGAGCTTATAACAGGCTATATTCAGCCGCTTTTAACGCAGGGTGCCGATACCTTGGTGCTGGGCTGTACGCATTACAACTTTATTGCTGATGTCATTGCGGATATTGCCGGGCCTGATATCAACATAGTGCGCACTGAAATGGCAGTGGCTAAGCAGTTGCAGCAGCGGCTGGTACAGGCGATGTTGTTAAACGCAGGCGCAAAAATGGCTGCAGACAGGTTTTATAGCAGCGGTGATCTTGTTTTATTTACCCGCCAGTTGCTAAGGTTATGGCCTGATACTGCGATGGCTAACCCGCTGTAGTTTCCATAAAAAAACAGGTGGCCTAGGCCACCTGTTTTAAATGTTGTTTAAAGGCGTAAGACTATTCAGCCATTGTTGCCCATAAATCATACTCATCGGCTTCTTCTACTATCGCGTCAATAATATCGCCGGGTTTAACCGCAGTTAAACCATTTAAATAGACTGCGCCGTCAATTTCTGGTGCGTCGGCAAAGCTTCGGCCAATGGCGCCTTCTTCGTCTACTTCGTCAATTAACACTTTAATGCGTCGGCCAATTTTGGCTTGCAAACGTGCAGTGCTGATGGCTTGCTGTGTTTGCATAAAGCGGTGGTAGCGTTCTTCCATTATGTCATCTGCAACCGGGTCGGGCAGGTCGTTGGCTTTGGCGCCTTCTACCGGGCTGTATTTGAAGCAACCAACGCGATCAAGCTGAGCTTCTTGCAGCCAGTCGAGCAACATTTGGAAGTCTTCTTCGGTTTCCCCAGGGAAGCCGACTATAAAGGTTGAACGGATGGTAAGCTCCGGGCATATCTCACGCCATTTTTTAATGCGCTCCAGCACACGGTCTGCCTGTCCCGGGCGCTTCATCAACTTTAAAATACGTGGGCTGGCATGTTGAAACGGAATATCTAAGTATGGCAATACTTTGCCTGCAGCCATCAATGGAATAATGTCGTCAACATGCGGGTAAGGATACACATAGTGCAAACGTACCCAAATACCCATTTCACCCAAAGCTTCACACAATGATTGCATGGAGGTTTTCACCGGTGCACCATTCCAGAAGCCCGTGCGGTGTTTCACATCAACACCATAAGCACTGGTGTCTTGAGAAATAATTAACAGCTCTTTTACGCCGGCATTTTTTAAGCGCTGTGCTTCATCTAACACTTCACCTACTGGACGGCTGACTAAATCGCCACGCATTGATGGAATAATGCAGAATGTACAGCGATGGTTACAGCCTTCAGATATTTTTAAATAAGCATAATGCTTAGGTGTTAGCTTAACACCATGATCGGGTACCAGCATGGTGAAAGGGTCGTACTTGGGTTTTGGTACAAACTCATGTACTTGCTTTAATACGTTTTCGTAGGAGTGTGGGCCGGTAATACCCAATACATTAGGGTGTACTTCGCGGATTTCATCTTCACGCGCGCCCAAACAGCCGGTAACAATAACTTTACCGTTTTCTGCCAAGGCTTCCCCAATGGTTTCTAACGATTCTTGTACTGCGCTGTCGATAAAACCGCAGGTATTTACGATAACTAACTCAGCATCATCGTAGGTCGGAACAATGTTGTAACCTTCGCTTTTTAACTGGGTAAGAATGCGTTCAGAGTCGACCAGATTTTTCGGACAGCCCAAACTGACAAACCCAATGGTATTGCCTTTACCACTGCCTGTTTTTACCTGATCAGACAGGCTTTTAGCGGCGGTATCCAAAGTGGTGGTTTGTGTCGGATCAAAGGTCTGTACTGTCATAGTGTCTCTTAAAATGGGCTGAGCCGGAAAAAAGTCGGCGGATTATACCTGAAAGCGGCAGAAGAAACAGGTATGGCTGGCGATAAAATAACCACATTTCAGCAGATATTGGTATTGCTGAGTGTATAGAACGGCCAAAAGGTATAGAACGCGTTAAATTACGGCTCAACTGACAGATCTGGTCAATACTGTTAGCTGTACATGTTTAAATGTATTTTGGGTAAACAACACAGGAGTTCTTATGATAAAGGCATACGCAGCATTAGAAGCTAAAGGAAAATTAACCGCTTGGGAATATGAACCCGGTGAACTTGGCCGGCATGATGTTGAGATTGACGTGGATTATTGTGGCATTTGTCACTCAGATTTATCAATGCTGCATAACGAATGGGGCATGTCGTCGTTTCCTTTGGTTGCTGGGCATGAGGTAGTAGGGCGGGTAGCCGCAGTTGGTGCGGATGTTAAGCATTTACAGCAAGGCCAGGTGGTTGGTCTGGGCTGGCATTCTGATTATTGTAAAGTGTGCTCAAGCTGCGGTAGCGGCGATCAGAACCTGTGTTCGACTGCCGAGGGCACCATAGTAGGTCGCCATGGTGGTTTCGCCGAAAAAGTTCGCGCCAACGCCAGTGCCGTAATCCCACTGCCTAAAGGTATGGATGCAAAAACTGCCGGCCCACTGTTTTGTGGTGGTATAACCGTGTTTAACCCTATGGTGCAGTTTGACGTTAAACCTACCGATAAAGTGGCGGTTATTGGTATTGGTGGGCTTGGACATATTGGTTTACAGTTTTTACGTGCCTGGGGCTGTGAGGTGACGGCATTTACGTCAAGTGACAGCAAAGCTGCTGAGGCGAAAGAGCTGGGAGCCCATCATTGCATTAATTCGCGTAATGCTGCAGAAATTGAACAAGCGGCTGGTAAGTTTGACTTTATTATATCTACTGTAAACGTGAAGCTGGACTGGAATTTGTATTTGTCGACGTTAAAGCCAAAAGGCCGTTTGCATTTTGTTGGTGCGACATTAGAGCCGCTTGATTTGAATGTGTTTAGTTTAATTATGGCGCAGCGCAGTGTGTCAGGCTCGCCTGTTGGTAGCCCGGCAACCATTGCTAAAATGCTGGAATTTGCGGTACAGCACAATATTAAGCCTGTGGTTGAGATGTTTAAATTCGAGCAGATTAACGAAGCGTTGGCACATTTAGAAAGTGGTAAAGCGCGCTACCGAATTGTGCTTGAACGGTAATGCCATATTGGTATTAAAAACACCGGTCTATACCCAGTACTAATCAATTTAGCATAATCGGTTTGCCCTTAACTAACCGTTGAAGCCCTGGACGGGCTGAAACGAGCCCCCAGGGAGGGGGGACGGCGTGTTAGTGTGGGCAAACCAATGGCTACCTAAAATTAACTAACTGACATTGCGGTTTATACCGGCGTTTTGTGTCTTTAAACCTTATATGGCATGGCGCCAAGGTAATCTTTTTTACCTACATCAACACCATTATGGCGCAAAATTGCATAAGCCGTTGTAATGTGAAAGTACACGTTTGGCATTACATGCTGAATTAAGAATTCGTACCCATGCAGGTATTTACCTTCCCAACGCGGTTGGGTGATATGTTGTGTGGCGGCAGTATTAAAATCTGCTTCACTAAAGGTAGCCAAATAATCCACTGTATCGCGGATGCGCTGCTGTAAGTCTGCCAGCGTGGTTTCATCATCGGCATGTTTTGGGGCGCTATCTACTTTACCGGTTAAACGCGCTGCACCCAGTTTGGCACTGTCACAGGCAATTTGGATCTGCCGTGTCAGGTTAAACTGATCTGGTGCCAGTCTGGCATTTAGCAGCACCGTGACATCAAATTTTTTGCTATCAGCAAAGGCGGCAGCTTTATCTAATATAGCGCTAAGGTTTTGCAGCATTTTACTGTTTTGTACTACGGTCAAATCATAAAACATGGTACAGACCTCTTCTAAGGTTAATGATGATACTGACTAATCAATTGGGGCGTAAGCAGGCACTGACAATAGCAAAATGGAATTAAAAATGTACGATTAGTCTTACCGTTGCAAAGTTACTGGTTTTTCTTAAAAAGCGGGTTTATGCTGCAATAAGATTAGGTTAAAAGTATTAGCAGCATGCTTAGGTAACTATAACAACGGAATATAAAAAGGTTACGATGGATCAAGATGAATTAACCGCTTATAACAAATTAAATGTATTGATTATTGATGATCAGGTATTGGTACAAAATGTCATTAAGTCGGCTTTAGTTGAACTTGGTATCGAAAATATTAAATGCGCCGAAAATGCCTATTACGCCCTACGATTATGCGAACAAACCTCATTTCATGTTGTCATTTGTGCCTTCAATGTCAAAAGCGATAAAGATGGCTTCCATCTGCTGGAAGAACTTAAGTTTAAGCGGCACATAACCAAATGCACCATTCTGATTTTTCTTAGTGCAGAAACCAGTGAACATCTGGTGAACAGTATTGTTGAGTTGCAGCCGGATGATTTCTGGGTCAAACCGCTAAACACTAAGCATGTACAAAGTCGTCTGCCCTTAACACTGGAAGTTAAGCGCACTTTATTTAATGTGTATCAGGCTATTGACCGTCAGGATTACAGCAAGGCGATGTACTTTGCAGAGCGGCACTTATTAAACCCGGCATTGGCTAAGTACCATTTACAGATGAAACGATTGACCGGTGAATGTTTGCTTAACTTACGCGAGTTTTCTGATGCAGCTCAGTACTACGAGAATTTGTTGCAAACTCATAAAGTGTCCTGGGTGTATTTGGGCTATATCAAAGCATTATTACAACAAGACAAACTGGAAGACATTACGTCGTTGCTTACAGAGCTAACCGACAAAACAGATACCCGTTTTGCTACTTATGACATGCTGGCACATTACTATATTGGCAAACAGGACTTCGCGCAGGCGTACGAAGAAATTAAGAAAGCGACCCGGTTAGCACCGCGTAATATTGAACGCAATAAACGCTTGCTCGACCTGGCGAGATTGAACCATGATCATGTTGGCCAGTATCAAGCTGCCATTGCTATGGCAAAATATGCAAAAAACTCTATTCACGACTCACCAATTTTAAGACTTAATGTCGTACGTGCAGGCATCGATTATGCCACTACTTTGGAAAAAGCAGAGTCAATTAAAGTACTTAATCAAGCAGATTTGTTGTTAACCGAATTGGAAAAACAAATACCGTTATCAACGCAGTTAAAAGATCAATTGTTGGTAGTAAGAGCCCGACTACATACCGCAAAAGAAGAACGTCCTAAAGCTGAAGCGATAATTGATAACCATATCAGTTTGCGACCAGGGACGTCGGTAGAGGACAATCTGGATAAAGTGAAAGCACTGCACGAGTTAGGCCGTCGGGAGGACGCTGTAACCCTATTAGATGCGATAAAGCGGCAAATTAGTGGAAACGGTTTGACTGATCAGGTTGTAGGGAAGTACATCGAGCAGGAAGTCGCTGAGCGAGCAGCTGTGCATTTTACGCCGCAACAGTTAAACCGGATGGCAGTAGAGCTGTTCAAGCGCGGTAAATTTCATGCAGCGTTAAACTCGTTGGAGCAGGCGTTTTCACTGACACCAAGAAATATGAGTGTGGCACTGAATATTCTTAAAGTATTAGTGGTTATGCTAGAGAAAAAGCAGCTGGATGAAGGGCATAAAACGCTGATAGAAAAGCTGTTATTGCAGTTACAACATGAAACATTAAATGCCGAGCAGCAAGTGCTGTTTACTGAATACCAGCAGAAACTGCAGCCGCACTAGCGGCAAAAGTTGCTGCTATTTACGCTACTACCTTGCTTTGCGATTTACCAGCTTATACAGCGCAGGTAATAACACCAGCGTTAGCAGGGTAGCGGAAATAATACCGCCAATAACCACTGTAGCAAGCGGGCGCTGAACTTCTGCACCGGTGCCGCTGTTAAACGCCATAGGCACAAAGCCCAAGCTTGCCACTAGTGCTGTCATTAATACCGGTCTTAGGCGCTGCACTGCGCCTTGATGTATCGCCTGCAATAACTCAAGGCCCTGTTCACGCAGTTGTTTTATCATTGCCAACATCACTACACCGTTAAGTACGGCAATGCCTGATAAGGCAATAAAGCCGACCGCGGCAGAAATAGACAGTGGCATATCGCGCAGCATTAAGGCCGCAAATCCACCGGTTAACGCCAAGGGTACGCCACTAAATACCACCATGGCGTCTTTTGCAGAATTAAGTGCGCTAAACAACAGGCCAAAAATCATCAGCAAGGTGAGTGGCACCACCCACATTAAGCGGTTTGATGCAGATTGCAGTTGCTCAAAAGTACCGCCATAACCCAGCCAGTAACCAGCCGGTAGCTCAAGGTTATTGGTCATTAGCTGCTTGGTTTCGCTAATAAAACTGCCAAGGTCGCGCCCTGAAACATTAGCGCTAACCACGATATTACGTTTAGCACTTTCGCGGTTTATCTGATTGGGCGCCTCAATTTCGTCAAAATGAGCGACTTCACCCAGTGGCACATAGGTTAGCTCAGTACTGCTTTTGCTTGAAATGCCGGGCAATGCCAGTGGCAGGCGTTTTAACTGCTGGGGGTCGCTCCTGAGATTCTCATCCGCTCTGATGATAAGGTCAAACGCTTTATCACCCTCGTAAATGAGCCCAACCTGCATGCCGCCAACCATGGTTTGAATGCTATGTTGTACGCTTGCGACATCAATACCCAAAAGTGCCAAATGCTCACGGTCTGGTTCAATGGACAACATCGGTAACCCTGTGGCTTGCTCCATGCGTACATCAACTGCGCCGGGTATCGTTGCCAGCAATGTGGTAGCAGCTTCGGCAAGCCTGGTTAATTCAGTTAAATCATCGCCATATATTCGCAGCGCAACGTCACTACGCACGCCGGCAATCAACTCGTTAAAGCGCATCTCAATGGGTTGAGTAAACTCGTAGTTATTTCCCGGTAAGGCTTCAACGGTACTGCGTAGTAATGCGACAAAATCTGCTTTACTCATGCCTGGATCAGGCCACTGCGATTGCGGCTTTAGTATAACAAAGGTATCGGCGACATTAGGCGGCATTGGGTCGGTGGCAATTTCCGCCGTACCCAGCTTGCTGAATACCCGCTCTACCTGAGGTAGGGTAGCAATTTCACGCTCCAGCAGTAGTTGCATCTGTAGCGATTGGGTTAAGCCGGTACCCGGGATACGCAGCGCATGAAGGGCAACATCGCCTTCATCCAACTGTGGCATAAACTCACTGCCAAGCTTACTGCCTTGCCAAAACACCGTCGTCATAACCAGTAGCGCAGTACTGATAAATAGCATGGAGTGGCGCAAACTCTGCCGGAGTAGCACCGAGTAGCCATTTTTTAACAGGCGCATCAGCGTTGAGTCTTGCTCGTTAACCCTGGCACGGACAAAAATGGCCACCGCGGCAGGTACAAAGGTAATGGCCAATAGCACCGCACCCGCCAGTGCAGCAATAACAGTAAAAGCCATCGGATGAAACATTTTACCTTCGACGCCGCTTAGCGCAAAAATAGGTAAAAACACCAGCATAATAATTAACACACCAAACACGGCTGGGGTAAAGACTTCCCGCGTGGCTTGATACACTTCACTTAAGCGCTCGTCGAGGGTTAATAGCCTGCCGGTTCGGTGTTGTGCCAAACCTAAACGACGCAGGCAGTTTTCCACCACAATAACGGCGCCATCGACCATTAAACCAAAGTCGATAGCGCCTAAGCTCATTAAATTACCACTGACTTTATTGATGGCCATACCGCTGATGGCAAACAGCATACTTAGCGGAATAACCAGTGCTGTTATCAGCGCAGCGCGAATATTACCAAGAAAAATAAACAGCACCACGATGACTAATACCGCACCTTCAAACAGGTTTTTCTGCACCGTAGCAATGGTTTTATCGACCAGCGTGGTGCGGTTATATAACCCCTGAGCAGTAACACCCTCTGGCAATGAGCGGTTAACTTCATGCAGTTTTTCTGCTACCGCTTGAGACACGGTGCGGCTGTTTTCACCCATTAGCATAAATACGGTACCCAGCACCGTTTCTTCGCCATTTAAGCTAGCCGCACCGGTACGCAGTTCTTTACCTAAATAAACATCAGCAACATCATGTAACCGCACAGGGCCATCATCGCGCTTGGCAATAATTAACCCGCCAATATCATCAAGTGTGCGTAATTGGCCTGGCGAGCGCACTAACCATTGTTCGCCGCGTTGCTCAATATAGCCTGCGCCAACATTGCTGTTATTCCGGCTAAGCGCCGTGGCAATGTCATCCAATGTCAGTTTAAATGCCAGCAACCTGGCGGGGTCGGGCGCGACTTGGTACTGGCGCTGGTAGCCCCCAATACTATTAACTTCCGTTACCCCTTTTACCTTTACCAGCTGCGGCTTAATGACCCAATCTTGCAAGGTGCGCAAATCTTCAGGTGTATAAGCCGTGCCATCCTCTTTTACCGCATTAGGCTCGGCGCTAACGGTATACATAAAAATTTCGCCCAGGCCGGTAGCAATAGGGCCAAGGGTGGGGTTGGTGTCTGCAGGTAAGTTGGCTCTTACGGCTTGTAAGCGTTCAGATACCTGCTGGCGCGCCCAGTAAATGTCGGTGCCATCATTAAACACTACCGTAACCTGCGACATGCCATAGCGTGATAGCGAACGGCTGTATTGTAGTTTGGGTAAACCGGCCATGGCATTTTCAATAAGCACGGTTAGCCGTTGCTCTGCTTCCAGTGGCGAATAGCCAGGCGCAGCCGTATTAATTTGCACTTGTACATTAGTGATGTCGGGCACGGCATCCATCGGCAGGCGCTGCGCGTTATAAATACCGGCTACAACAAGCAGCAAGGTAAACCCCAGCACCAGATAGCGCCGCTCAAGGGCAAACTTTAATAGGGTATCAATCATAGCGCCCTCCTAGTGATCATGGCTGGCGCCAGATTTAAGCACGTCAGCTTTAAGCACAAAGCTGTTGTCTGTGGCGTATTCCGTACCGGGCTTTAAGCCAGATATGACTTCAATGTAATCGTCATCTTCACGGCCAAACTGCAGCATGCGTACTTCAAAGGTATTGCCATAACGGGCAAATACCACTGGCATATCTCGAAAGCGCTGAATGGCAGTTTTTTTCACCGCCAGCGCCACCGGTATTGTTGCTGTGAGAACTTGCGCTTTAACATGCATACCGGGACGCCAGTAACCACTGCGGTTGTCCAGCACGGCTCGTACCCGCGCAATATGGCCTTCAGTCATTTGCGGCGCAATGTAACTGATGTTACTGCTGGCACTTTCACCGTGGTGCAAGCTGGATACCGTAACGGGCATACCAAGACGCAAGTGGTCGATATCGTTGGGAAAAGCTGAAAGTTCTACATAGACTTCACTGTAATCAACGATGCTAAATAACACCTCATCGCGAATGAGCTCATGGCGGTTAAAAAAGCGCTCTGTAACAATACCGTTTGCCGGTGACACAATGTCGTACAATTTTAACGTTGCAGCATTGCTAACGCGGGCTAGTAGCTGGCCTTTTGTCACCGTATCACCTTGCTTTACCAAAACCTCTGTTAAGGTGCCGAAGTAGGGCGCTCTGACATTAAAGTTAGCGGTGGGTGGGGTGCTAATAACGCCAAATAAATGGGTTTTCTGGCTTAATTCCTGCGGGTTGGCGATATCGGTGGCAATACCCGTTAACGTAAAGATCCTGTCGGTAAGTTCAACCCGACCTTCAAAGCTGTCGTAGTGCCAATGGTATGGTTTGCCCTGATGGCTAACAGCAATGTCGACACTGAAAGAGTGCGGCTCAGCAATGCTGATATCACCTACCAGATATTGTTGCTCCGGAGTAAATTGGATAGTGTCTTGTTGGCCATCCAGCCGGTGAAGTGTCACTTTAGCATCTATCTCAGTGGGTAATAAGAGCTCGCCGTTGGCATAGGCATACAAACGCATTTCCGGCGGTATACCCGCTTCGAAAATGGTGACTTCCAGCGAAAAGTCAGCTTGTGTTAACAACTTGCCACCATTAGGACCTTCTGCCTCTGCGGTTGCATGCTCATCACCATGTTCATCCATATGTTCGCCATGTCCGCCTGAGGCCTGCGCCACCGCGGTAAAAATCAGTAACAACATTACAAGCCAAAGGGTTGGTGTATTAAACGTCTTATTCATTTTTATGCTCCACTGTAACAACCGGCGTCTTGGTATTTAAGCTGATGGGTTGGCCGGTCAGGCGCTCCAATTCCAGCAAGGTAAGATGAAAACGGCTTTGGCTGGCTATAACATCGCGCTGTGCCTGCGCTAGCTCTTCTCCTGCAGATAACAGGCTAAGTAAGTCAATCTGGCCCTGTTGATATCCTTGCAGACTTAAACTGTGCAATTGCATGGCTTCGGGTAGTAGCTGTGTCTGAATGATATGCACTGTATTGCGCAGTTGCTCCAGTGCGAGCCATTGTTGCTGTACCAGCAAGGATAAAGCCGTGCGGCTTTGCTGGTGTTGTATCGCCAGGAACTCTTGTTCTGCCATGTGTGCCTGGCGTTGGCCTGCTTTGGGATCGGATAACGTAAGCGGCATACTCAAGCCAAACACCAGAGCATTGTCGTTGCTGGCTTCGTTACGTCTAAGCCCAGCCGACAGGCGCACGTCAGCTTTACTGTTAGCGTCGGTTAAGCGCAGTTCGCTTTGTGCTACACGCTCTAGCGTAATGTAGCGTTGTAGCGCTGTACTTTGTTGCAGTTGATGCTGAAGTTCCGACAGCGGGGGCACTAACGGCAAGGTGGTTAAATCGCCGGATACAGCATCAAAGTCAGGGGGGCGGTTCCAGCTTGCCGCCAACCGATAGCGCTGGCTTTCTATGGCTTGCTTAATGTCTGCCAGTTCTATTTCACTGCGTATCAGCCGCAGTTTAATCCGGCTAATATCGGCATCATTCAGGTTACCCGCTTGGCTGCGTAACTGTGCTGTAGCGAGCACAGCTTGCTCCCGGCGAATTTTGTCGCGGGCCCATTGTTGTAATTTTTGCAATTGCAGTAGTTGTAAATACTGCTCGGTAGTGTCTGCCAGTACATCCAATCGCTCCAGCTCATAATTATCACGTTGTAGTTGGCTTTGCTGTTGCGCCAGTTCAACCCGACGCTGTCGTTTATCGCCAAGTTCAATTTGCTGGCTCAGGCTTAGCGTAAGCTCTGCCCCGGCTAAACCCCGGCTGTCGCCAGTGCCCAGCACGTTCTCCAATGAGGCATCCAGTTCAGGGTTTGGGGTTATAGTCGCCTGCAATTGCGCGGCTTCCGCCATACGCAGCTGATACGGAAAGGCTAGCAGCCTGGTGTCGTGTTGTAAGGTACGTTGTAACGCCTGTGGCAGAGTCAAACTGCTGGCTCGTGCTTGCAGGCAATAGCCTGCGGCTACCAGTACGGCTGGTAGCAAAAAAGTCATACGCATAGGTATGCTCCTGTTAGTTAATCAGTATGAAAAATGATAAACGAGCAGGTTTAACTATTAGGGGGAGGGACTGGAGGACGGTAACTAATTGGGCGGATAGCTTGGCTAGCATCAATGATTGCACTGTCGCTGAAATTTAATAGATCAATGCCATGAAAAAATGCAATATGGCAGGTGACATGCGCGTGCTCACTATGATGATCTGCATTATCAGCTATGGAATTACTGTGGTTATCGTTCAGACTGGTATAGGCATGGTCATGATCAGGTAGGTGCATGACCATAGCATCGCAGGCGACTACAGCATGGTTTAGCATGACAGCCAGCAATATCAATAAGCCTAAGGTCTTACGCAGCATTGTACCCTTGATCACAGAACACCCTTTTAGGTTGGCTGTATGTTAGCGGCTTACGTTAAAGCAGACAAGTTACCATCGGTAAACGGCGAGCGTTCAGCGTTATTTTTTACCATTTAACGATACTTTTATCATTTAACGATACTTTCTTTGTGCTTTACGTTTACGTTCTGCTTCGCGTTCGGCTTTGTCTTTTGCTTTTGCTGCTTCTTCTGCCTTAGCATCAATTTGCTCCTGGCTTACCATTTCTGGTGTTTCCAGCGTTATACCGCCAAGGTTTCCGGCGCGTAGTTCCGTAATGAGAATGCTACCGACCTTTTCTAAGTCTACAATACCGCCTTTGCGCATTGCACCGCGTTTTATACCAATAGCATCCATTAGCGCAAGGTCGTTTTCCGGTAGTTCGGTCAGGCCAAAGCGTTGCATAACGGCTTGCGGATAGGTGGCTAACAGGTATTCCGCTGCAAACATGGCAATATCGGCATAATCAAATACCGTATCTTTAATTGCCCCGGTTACCGCTAAACGATAACCACAAGTTGGTGGGCTAAGTTTGGGCCATAAAAAGCCTGGGGTATCAGTAAGCACTACGTTGTTGTCCAGCTTAATACGCTGCTGCATTTTGGTTACACCTGCTTCATTTCCCGTTTTGGCGATCGTGCGACCCGCGAGTGTATTGATCAGCGTTGACTTACCTACGTTAGGAATCCCCATAATCATGGCGCGTGCACCGCGAATATCCAAGTTACGCTCAGGCAGCATGTCGTTACACAGTTGCAGTAAAGCCCTTACTTGCTCGGGGTTTTGCTGGCTTATTGGAATCGCTTTGATGCCAGTTTGACTATCAAAATGATTAATCCAGCGCTGGGTTAGCAGCGGGTCGGCCAGGTCTGCTTTATTTAGCACTTTTATACAAGGGGTGTTGCCACGCAGCTGCGGTACTAAGGGGTTTTCGCTGGAGAAGGGAATACGCGCATCCAGCATTTCGATAATAATATCGACCTGCGGCATGACTTCAGCAATTTCTTTACGGGCTTTGTGCATATGGCCCGGAAACCAGTTAATCGACATCCGTTAGTACCTTAAAATAGCAAATGGCAGACAGTTAGCCTCGTACCTGCAGGCATCGGCTGTCACAATGGGCGCTATAATAGCGTAAAAAACGATAAAGGTGTGTCAGTGTAAGACAAACTGGTAGAAACTTAATGCAGATAACGGCGCTAGCAAGGCAGAGTAACAGGCAGCACTAGGCAGATGAATAACCCCAAGGCTTCTAAATAACAGTAATAATTGATACAACCCGATTAAAGGCGGCAAGAGTGTTATCCAAACGCTGCCGGTTAAAGAGGGAAATAACCAACTAAAAAGCGGATTACAGCTGCTGGCTAATACGAGCAACGCCAATAATAGCAGGTACTGCTTCGGAGACAGCTCCGGCATTGGGGTCAAATTGTCCATAGTGCTCTGCAATTAGGAAATACAGTAAGGGTAATATAGAAAAACACTGAGGCAGTTACCCGTACTGTTTTGTGTAAAAGTGTAATAACGCGGCAAGCTTAGGCATTTGCCCACGCTTTAGCAATGTTTTTGTTAAAAAAATATCACTGAATGGGCAAAGCGCTCTCAATATTATCTTCTACTGGCGGCTCATAACGGCGAATTTGTAGCACAATGCCCAGATGTGGGTGATCCAAATAATGAATTTCACCGCTTATTACCCGTCGACTCTGGCGTACATAGACAGTTTGCAGGCTATTTTCATCGGGAATGCGCAAATTAAATTCAGTGTTTACAAATAAGTAATGATCTAAATGTAATTTAAATAAACCATCAAGTTGCCAAACTTGATCTGGCAGATAGCGCAGTGTCATGCTGTCGGTGCTATCAGGGGTGTCGGCAACCGATAGCGCAGTTTCACCTAGTTGCCCCGTTACTTGCAGTTGCTCCAGCAGTTGTTCAATATTGGTAAGTAACTCATTGGGCTGTTCACCTGGCGCTTGACTGGTGACATAGTCGTTCGAAAGGGGATCGATAGTACTGATTGCCGGGGTAGGGTATGTCTCGGTGTTATCGACGTCGGTGTGCTGTTTAATTTGCCCCCAATAGTCAAACTGTTGGCTAAAATTTTTGCCTGCATACCAGCGACTGGCAATAGCACGACGCTCAGTTACAGGCGCCTGACGCCAGCTGGTGTGCAGCAGAACATGGCTGCCTGATATGCGGTTAATCTTAGTGGCAATGTCGGTAAGCTGTAATGATGGCTGCTCTGCTAAGTAGGGATTTAGCTGGTGCTTACCATTTCCGGTTACCAGTGCAGGTAAGTGGTCTGAGTAAGGTACTTCGCTGTAAGCATCAATGGTGTAAAACAAGCTGTTATGTTGCCAACTGTATGGTTGCGTCTCAAAAATACACAGCTGTTTAGGTAGCATGTTAAAGAACGGTTTATCCGTTAGCAGTGGCGAAGTTGTTTCTGCGCATAATGGCAGCGTTGCCAACAGGTTTAACAAGTTAGGTTGTAGCCTCGGGGTAAGCAAATCGAAGGCGCGTCCGGGTTTTATGGGTGTCACCGTGTCGCCAAAAGTTTCTTGTAGAACTTGCGGCGGTGTTTGGCTAAAAACCACCATCTCAACTTCAAACCAGCGCTGCTCTTGTGCTTGTAAAATTGAGCTTAATACTGCGAGACACAACACGCTGCAATTGACCGCTTTACTCATTTTTCTACCCTATGTTTGGCAAAATCTGACAACATATTGGCTATCAGGCTCAGACGCTGTGCGCCATCGTTTGACGCTATACTAAAGCGTAACTTTTGCCCACCTTCTAGCTTAAATATTCTCGATTGTTTCTGGATAAGCTCGATAATATAGGCAGGTGATACCGCCGTTTTGTCACTAAATTCGACTACGCCGCCATTGTTATTGGCTTCAATACGTCGAATACCTAATTCTAAAGCCTGTAGTTTAAATTCGGACAGGGTAACTAAATTTTTCGCCGCATCGGGTAATAGGCCAAAGCGGTCAATCAGTTCAACCTGTACTTCATCCAGTTCATCTACACTTCGAGCTGACGCGAGCTTCTTATAGCAGGACAAACGTAAGTTTACATCGGGTATGTAACTGTCAGGCAATAGTGCCGGTATGCGTAATTCCATTTCTGTTTGCTGACTAAGCATGGCATCTAAGCTAGGCTCACGGCCATTCTTTAATGCCGTTACCGCTTGCTCCAGCATGTCCATGTATAAGCTAAACCCAACTGATTCTATCTGTCCGCTCTGTTCATCACCCAATAACTCACCGGCACCACGAATTTCTAAGTCGTGTGTAGCCAGGGCAAAGCCTGCGCCTAAATCTTCCAGGCTGGCTATGGCATCTAAGCGTTTTTCGGCATCTTTAGTCAGACGCTTAGGAGGCGGAGTTAGCAAATAGGCGTAAGCCTGATGATGTGAACGACCAACCCGTCCGCGCAATTGGTGAAGCTGCGCCAGGCCGAAATTATCCGCGCGGTTAATAATAATCGTGTTAGCCGTCGGTACGTCAATACCGGTTTCTATGATAGTGGAACACAACAGCAGATTAAAGCGCTGGTGATAAAAGTCGGCCATGATCTGTTCCAGCTCACGTTCACGCATCTGACCGTGTGCTATGCCAACAATGGCTTCTGGTAACAACTCAGCGAGCTCGTTAGCGGTTTTTTCGATGCTGGCGACGTCGTTGTGCAAGAAGTACACCTGGCCACCGCGTAAAATCTCCCGCATTACCGCTTCACGGATCAGGCCTTTTTCAAACTCGCGTACAAAGGTTTTCACTGCTAAACGTCTGGCGGGTGGGGTAGCAATAATGGATAAATCCCGCATGCCAGACATCGACATATTCAACGTTCGCGGAATAGGCGTTGCCGTCAGGGTTAGAATATCAATATTGGCACGCAGAGCCTTGATCTTTTCTTTTTGCCGTACGCCAAAACGGTGTTCTTCATCAACGATGAGCAAACCTAAATCTTGCAGTTTAATGTCGTCTTGCAACAACTTATGGGTACCAATAAGAATATCCACCTTGCCATTTGAGACATCGGTTAAGATGGCTTTTTGCGTTTTAGCATTAACAAAGCGTGATAGTACTTCTACCCGTACCGGCCAGTTAGCAAAACGATCTTTAAAGTTTTCAAAGTGTTGCTGCGCCAACAAGGTGGTGGGCACCAGTATAGCAACCTGTTTACCATCATTGACTGCCACAAAGGCGGCGCGCATTGCCACCTCGGTTTTGCCAAACCCGACGTCGCCACATACCAGGCGGTCCATCGGTTGCGGTGTTTGCATATCCTGTAGCACGGCGTCGATTGCATCTTGCTGGTCGGCGGTTTCCTCGTAAGGGAAACTGTCTGCAAAAGCGAGGTATTGTTGTTCATCTACAGCAAAAGCGTAACCTTTATGCGCTGCACGCTGGGCATACACATCGAGTAATTCTGCGGCAACATCGCGTACTTTCTCTGCTGCTTTACGGCGGGATTTTTCCCAGGTGTCATTACCCAATTTATGTAACGGCGCATGTTCTGCGTCGTTGCCACTATAGCGGCTTAGCAAATGCAAAGAGGTTACCGGCACATACAGCTTGCTGCCACCAGCATATTCAATGGTAACAAACTCAGCGCTAATACCTGCTGCATCAAGCAATTGCAGACCCTGGTATCGACCAATACCATGTTGCAGATGCACGACGGGTTGGCCAATATTTAATTCAGCCAGGTTACGGATCACCGTCTCATTGGAGACTTGCTGGCTGCGTTTACGTCGTCTGCGTTGGCTAATTTTTTGACCAAATAGCTCATTTTCACTAATAAAGGCAAAAAGTGCGGGTTGCTGCACCAAAACACCTTGTTCTAACGCACCAACTACAATGCCTAAATCGTCAGCACTGCGGTTGAAGGCAGTGAGATCAGCAAATTGCGATATGTGTATTCCGGCTTTGTGCAGCAGTTGTAACAGGCTTTCGCGTCGTCCTTCACTTTCAACGAAAAACAGGGCTCTGCCACGCTGTTGCTTTAACCCGACAATAAACTGCTGTAGTGCTTGCAGCGGATTCTTCAGCTGGTGGTTGACGCTAAGATCAGCCAGCGCGGTAACGGCCAAATTGCCCTGGCCTGCACGCTCTGGCAGCATGGCCTGGCTAAGGCGGATGCGGCTATAGTTTTTTAAACCGGCAAATAATTGATCGACGGATAAGTACAACTCAATAGGCGGTAAGATAGGCCGCAGTAAGTCAATAGATCTATCTTCGTAGCGGCGTTTAAGTTCTAGCCAAAAGCGCTCAGCACTATGCTCAATGTCACCTAACAACAGACAGCGGCTTGTTGCTGGTAGATAATCAAACAAGGTTGCCGTTTTTTCCGTAAACAGCGGTAAATAATATTCTATACCCGCAGGCAACATCCCCTGGCTGACTTGCTGATATAACGATTCTTTCTCATTTCGCGCTGAAAAACGTTCCCGATACGCCATACGAAAGCGTTCTATCGCCGCTTTATCGGTTGGAAATTCATGCGCAGGCAACAATTCAATTTGATTAACTTGCAACAGGCTGCGTTGGTTATCCGGGTCAAAGGTACGGATACCATCAACATCATTGTCAAAAAAGTCGATACGAAAGGGCGTGTTGGCGCCCATCGGGTATAAATCGAGAATTGAACCACGGGCAGAGAATTCGCCATGCTCCATAACTTGCTCAACACTACGATAACCTACGGCGGTTAACTGACGTTTTAGTGCTGCCAAGTCAACCTGCTGGCCTTTTTTAATTAAAAAACTGTTTTGTTCAAGGAAGTCTTGATGACAAATGCGCAGCAATAAGGTGCTTACCGGCACGATAACCAAACCACGTGTCATACGAGACAGTTGGTATAGCGTGGTTAAGCGCTGGGAGACAATGTCTTTATGCGGTGAGAATACATCATAAGGCAAGGTTTCCCAGTCTGGCAGTGTCAGAATTGGATAGCCGTCTTGTTGATAAAACACGCCAAGCTCTTGCTCTAACCGCAAAGCCGTGGGGGTATCCGGCACCAGCAACAGGTATGGTGCGTCATGTTGCTGTAGCAGTTGCGCAATAGCCAGCGGCAAGGCCGCACCTTGCAAATTGCCCCATTGCAGTTGGTCTGCAGCATGTTTAATCTGTGGTAATGCGGAAATTAAATCCATGTAAAACGACTAACCTTCAATGCACTTAAGCCAATACTAGGGCAACTAAGTTTGTTGACGCTGTTCGGCTTTTTGTTTTAATAAACGCGATTGCTGATGCAGGCTCGCGCGAACGATAAGTTCACGATCTTCATCTCTTATGCACGACAACACAACCTTAATTTGCCATTTTTCTGCTACGGATTCGCAACTAACGACTTGGCCATAACAAAACACGGCACCGTCGTTATTGGCTAAAAACAGTTTAAGTTCCAGTGTTTGCAACGGTGCTAACGGGGCATCGGCCAAATAACAGCAACCACTACCGCTATAACTTTGTGTGGTAAAACGTTCGCTGGGGTTATCTTGCTGTTTTAGAACGTAATGCAGTAGCAGGTCGATTTTTCGGGCTTGCTGTTGCAGGTAATTAGCAAGCTCGTCCGCTAATTCTCCCAAGCGGTTTAACGACCGTAAAGCAGAGCCATTTAAACTGTTAACATCAGATGCCAATAAAAACGGCGGTGGAATCGCAGCTACTAGTTCAGCCGCTGTGGGTAGAGCACCGGCAATAGGTTTAGCATTAATACTAATACCGTGCTCTACGCTGAAATAATCTTCATAGGCATCAGCTAACTGTTCTATTGTTAACTCTTTCATTGCGCTACCTTTGCAAGCTGCTTGTCACGACTGACAATTATCTCTATGATCGACGCCACTTTACCATCTAACGTGGGCATTGTCCTGAATATTAGGATGCAGTTACCAGTCAGTTTGTTTATCGGTTTACGCTATAGCCAAAGCCGCAAGGGTAATGCCTTTATCTCCTTTATCACGCTGTTTTCTGTGGCAGGTATTTTTCTGGGCGTAATGGCGTTGACGATTGTCAGCTCAGTTATGAATGGTTTTGAAGGCGAGTTGAAAAAACGCATCTTGGGTGTGATCCCGCATTTAGTGATTACTTCAACAGCGGATAGTAGTGATAGCTGGCAAGATGACGTGTTGCAGCAACCACTGGTGCAGCAGGTCACGCCATTTTTACAAGCTGAAGCGCTGGTTCAATCACCTCGACAGCTCACAGGCGTTTTGTTGCAAGGTGTCACGGTTGATGCGTTACCCGATTTTATGCAACAGGCACTTATTGTCGGCGATTGGCAGCAGTTTGCTAGTCAACGTTATGGTGTGGTACTTGGGCGCGGCCTTGCTGAACAATTAGAAGTGTCAG
Source organism: Rheinheimera baltica DSM 14885 (assembly GCF_000425345.1). GTDB lineage: Bacteria > Pseudomonadota > Gammaproteobacteria > Enterobacterales > Alteromonadaceae > Alishewanella > Alishewanella baltica. Next base: position 20,117 of record NZ_AUDG01000022.1, read on the forward strand.
TGGGTGATCCGTTGCGATTTATGTTGCCCCAGGCTGGCAGCTATACCCCAATGGGGTGGGTACCACGGCAGCGATTATTTACTGTTGTGGGTATTCTTGAATCCGGTTCAGATGTCGATAAACACCTGGCAGTGGCTAATTTAGCTGATTTAAGCAAGCTCATTAGTAGTAGTGCTCAGTTGCAGTGGCGTGTAACGCTTTCGGATCCCTTCGCTGCCCCGGCGCTAGCAGAACAGTTATCATTAAATACATCATTACAGGTAGAGGACTGGCGGCAAAGCCAGGGCAAGCTGTTTGCTGCGGTTGCGATGGAAAAAGCCATGATGTGGTTGATGTTGTTGCTTATTGTAGCCGTTGCTGCATTTAACATCGTGTCAGCGCTGGTAATGATGGTGACGGACAAACAGGCAGAAATTGCAATTTTAAAAACGCTTGGGATGAGCGATCGACAGTTATTTAATGTTTTCGCGGTACAAGGCTTAAGCAATGGTGTCGTCGGTGCCTTGGGTGGCGCTATCGCCGGGGTGTTACTGTGCTGGCAGCTTAACCCATTGCTAGCGCTAACGGGGTTACAGCTGGTCCCGGGTATTTCCTTACCAGTTGATATTCGATTTAACCAATTGTGTTTAATTTTGTTCAGTGCGGTTGCATTGACGTTGCTTGCGGTATGGTACCCGGCTAAACGTGCCGTGAGCATTAATCCAGCGGACATATTGCGTGATGAGTAACGTATTAACAGCAGAAAAAATTTGTAAAAGCTATCGTGATGGACAGCAAGTAACAGATGTATTGCACGGAGTTGATCTTTGTATTAATCAAGCAGATATGTTGGCTATAGTGGGTAGTTCTGGTTCAGGTAAGAGCACATTGCTACATATTTTAGGTACGCTAGATAAGCCAGATAGCGGTTCGTTAAGCTTGTTAGGTAAAAATGTCGCCACGTTATCATCCGCTGAAAAAGCACGGTTGCGTAACGAGCAACTGGGGTTTATTTATCAATTTCATCACTTGCTAATGGACTTTACTGCGTTGGAAAATGTCGCTATGCCTCTGTTAATTCGAGGGTTGTCTGCGTCGGTTGCACAACAGCGAGCGCAAGCGATGCTTCAGCGGGTAAACTTGTCACACCGTGCAAGCCACAGGCCGGCTGAACTAAGTGGCGGGGAGCGTCAGCGTGTCGCTATTGCCAGAGCGTTAGTTTCTGAGCCCGCGCTTGTTTTAGCGGATGAGCCGACGGGTAATCTTGATCAGCATACTGCTGAAGCCATTTATCAACTGTTACGTAGTTTAAATCGCGAGTTGGGTACCAGCTTTATTGTGGTAACGCATGATTTACAGCTGGCATCACGACTTGATCGTTACGTGCTGATGCGGGATGGCCATCTGGAGAGCTCAAATGGCTAGTTTGGCTTGGCAATTAGCAAAGCGCTATCGTAATACGCGCCATAGTAGTGGCTTTATTCGTTTTATTTCGGCCAGTTCAACTTCAGGTATTGCACTTGGCGTAGCTATTCTAATTCTAGCGCTTTCGGTCATGAATGGTTTTGAACTCGCGTTAAAACAGCGATTGTTGTCAGTTATCCCCCATGTTGAACTAGAAGCTGTGCAACAACAAATACCAGATTGGCAACGCAAACAGCAAAAATTTGCCAATGTAGCCGGTGTAGAAGCTGTTGCTCCCTATATTAAAACCAATGGTATGTTACGCTTTGGTACCGCTGTTAAAGCGGCTGAGGTGCGGGGTATTTCACTTAGCAATGAACGACGCATCAGTGATTTTGCCCGCTATGTCAGTGCAGGCCAACTTGATACGCTAACAAATAACGACGTGGTGTTGGGGCAGGGGATTGCTGATGCACTGGGGGTGCAAATTGGCCAACAAGTACAGCTTTTACTGCCAAAACTGACCGACGACGGTCGACTTGCCAGCCACAGCACGGCGAGCTTAACTGTCAGTGGTATTGTGGCAGTAGGTGGGCAACTGGATTACAGTCAAATATGGTTAAATATGTCAACGCTTGGCACCTTACTCGATTTTCCTGCGAATACCGTTCAGGGTTTTGCATTTAAGTTGAATGACATTTTTCAGGCGCCGCAAATGGCTCGGCAACTTGGGCGAGAATCTGAAGACTATGTTTATTTGCTGGATTGGTTTCGCAGCCAGGGCCATGTATATCAGGATATTCAGATGGTACGCAGTATTTTATATCTGGTACTGGCGTTAGTTATTGCCGTCGCGTGTTTTAATATCGTTGCAACACTAGTGATGGCTGTGCGGGAAAAAGAAGGTGACATTGCCATCTTGCTTACCATGGGAGTATCACCAACGACAGTGATCCTCACGTTTATGTGGCTGGGTTGGCTTAATGGTTTAGTTGGCAGCGTGATTGGCGTTATCTTGGGCGTTATTCTGGCGTGGTATATTGAGCCTATTTTTGCTTTCGTTACGCAGGTACTTGGGCACTCGTTACTTGATCCTAGCATTTATTTTATCAACTATATTCCGTCATTATTACAGTGGCAAGACGTATTGTTGACTCTGGGTGTTGCACTTATCATGAGTCTGCTTGCTACGTTATATCCGGCTTGGCGTGCCAGCAAGGTACAACCCGCCAGAGTGCTGGGACAGCGTTAATGCTTATTGTGATGTCTGCGTTTTAGTTTTCTTAATAGTTGCGCTTTTCGAATAGAAACTCGCCACAGCCAGTCAATAATAAAATAGCCCGCAACGGCTGAGCAAATGCCCATTAGCAAACAGCCCGTGATAAAAGGTTTGCCAATAGAGCTAATACTATGTTGTAGCCATGACCAGCTCGCCTCGAAAGCAAAGTGTTCCACCGGGATACGTAAAACAACACACCCCACCAGATAACTCAGATAAAACAACACCGGCATAGTTAATGGATTGGTCAGCCAAACCAGTGACACCGACAGCGGTAAATTGACCCGCATCGGTATAGCTACCGCAGCTGAGGCTACCATTTGAAACGGGATAGGCATCCAGGCAAAAAACAGCCCAACCGCAAAGGCGCCGCGCGCTGAACGCCGGTTTAAGTGCCACAAATTGCCATCGTGCAGCAAACTACCAAACAACTTTAAAAGCTTTTGTTGCTTGATTTTCTCTGGAGATGGTAAATATTTTTTAATAAAGTTCTTTGGCATACAACCTATTCACAAAAAACAAACATGAAATCTTTTTGTATCGGTGTGCTCATTGGCAGCCTATTGTCATTATTTTTGCCAATAGTGCCACCTTTTTTCTCAGTATTTTTGCTATTAGTGGTAATTTTGGTGGCACTGCGATGTCACTACCACTGTTTCACTGGTGTTGCAGCGTTTTTCTTGTGTTGGATTTGGCAATTTGATGACTATCAGCAAGCACAGCAGCACCTGCTGAATGTAGAGCAATCCATTAACGGCACTATTACCGAAAAGCCAAAGCACTTTGCTGAGTATAGCCAATTTATACTGCGTCTGGAGACTGGGCCTGCAGCGGGCTATTTTGTCTCGTTGAATTGGAGCGTGCCGCCAATGTCGCTGCACGCTGGGCAACGCTGGCAGTTAAATGCCAGGCTAAAACCGGTAGCGGGTGTGGCTAATCCTGGTGGAGTAAACAAAGAAGCGGCAGCGCTGCTGCAAAAAATTGTTGCGCAGGGCAGCGTAATCTCCGCCGAGCCGGCTATGTTGCTGGGACAACAAGATGATTTACGGCAGCGTTGGCTTGAAGACATTGCGGCTAATGTCAGTTCATTGCCTACAGGGCCTTTGCTGTTAGCGCTGACAATGGGCGAACGTCAGTTTTCAACATCTTTGTGGCACGGTTTGCAGCATTCAGGTTTAGCTCACCTAATGGCAATATCTGGCTTGCATATTGGTTTGGTGTTTGGCTGGAGCTTACTGCTGCTGCGTTTATTACCCTGGCCGTTACGTTGGTTAGTTTGGCGCCAGCCGGTTGCGTTAGTGGGGAGCCTGTTCTTGTGTCTGTGTTATGCCTGGCTTGCCGGTTTTGCCATACCAACAGTTCGCGCAACGGTAGCACTGTTGCTGTTAGTTACCGCGTTGTTACAGCATAAATCGATAAATTACAGTAGCTACTGGTTATTACTAAGTGCCGTGTTGTTGCTTTTTGAGCCATTCTTTGTCTTGAGTAAAAGCTTTTGGTTGTCACTGTTGGCGGTTGCGATCATCTTCTTTGTGCTGTGGCGCTTAGGAACATTCGTTGGCGGCTGGCGTAGTAAGCTTAGACAGTTTGTGTATTTTCATCTTAGCTTAACCGTTTTTATGGCACTGCTTAGCCTGTTGTTATTTGATGGCAGTGCCGTACTTTCTATCGTGTCGAATCTATTGTTTATTCCTTGGTGTAGTGTGGTGGCAATCCCGCTAGTGTTGCTAACGTTAGTGGTGGAACTCTGCGGCGTGCCCGGAAGCGGGTTATTGTGGCAACTCTGTGATTGGGTATTTCGTCCACTGCTATGGTGGTTAAACTGGTGCGCAGAGCATGGCCAGTGGCTGGCGCTGCCAGACATATCTGCGGTTTGGCTGGTAAGTGCAGGGGCAGTGGGGTTACTGAGTTATCTCTGTGGCATACGACGTTTCTGGTTTTTACTGCCATTGTTATTACTGCCAATATTTCACAGCACACTTAGGCCAGCACAGTGGCAATTACATTTAATTGATGTTGGCCAGGGACTTGCTGTGCTGTTGCAATATGACGATCGGGGGCTGTTATATGATGCTGGCCCGCGCTATGGCGCTTATAGTGCAACAGCCTCTCAGGTACTGCCTTATTTACGCCAGCGCGGTATTAAACGGCTGGACTATTTGCTGTTAAGTCATGATGACAGCGATCACACCGGTGACTGGACGCTGTTGCAAAAAGCTTACCCGCACGTAAGGCTTTATGCGGATATTTCGCATTTAGCTGCAGCAACACCATGCCAACAGTTACCAACCAACTATTTTGACGCCCAGTTGACGGTTTTGAGTACCGACGGCTTTAGCAGCAAAAATGATCGCTCTTGCGTGTTATTAATTCAGTTGTATGGCTGGCATATTTTACTGCCTGGTGACATAGGTCAGCAGGTTGAACGCCAGTTGTTGCAGCGCTATCCCAATTTACGCGCTAACGTTTTAATTTTGCCGCATCATGGCAGTAACAGTTCCAGCCATTTTGCGTTTTTGCATCAGTTGGCGCCACAAATTGCGTTTAACAGTGCCAGTCTATATAACCGGCACCAACATCCTGCGACACAGGTACAGCAAAGGTTGGCGGCGTTGGGCATTTCGTTAATTAATACGGCACAAAGCGGTGCTATACGGCTTGATATCACTGAGGCAGGGCTGGATGTCACAGAGTATAGAGCGCAAAGAATACCCTTTTGGCTGCAAAAGCCGATTGGAAATGCTGAAACCTTGCGAACAACACGTTAGAATAAGCAAAATATTTTCTGTAGGACAGCACTTTGGCGCAGTCGAACATCATAACATCCTCAACCGTACGACGCTTGTTAAGCTATGTTAGACCATATCGTATCGGCTTTATTGCGGCGGCGTTGGGTATGCTGGGCTACGCGCTGGTTGATGTGTATTTTATTTCAAATTTGCCGGATTTTATTGATAAAGGCATCAATGGTAAAAACACTGACTATTTACGTTATGCCCCCATTTTTGTTGTCGTTATTTTCTTTATGCGTGGCCTGTGTAACTTTGTGGCGAGTTATTGCCTGAATTGGGTGGGCACACATATTGTACAAAATATGCGCCAGCAATTATTTGAACACTTTATGCGTTTGCCGGTGAGTTTTCATGACCAGCATTCCACCGGCGAATTGATCTCAAAGGTGACCTATAATACCGAACAAATTAAACAAACCACTTCAAAGGCGTTGGCCGTATTAGTACGTGAAGGCGTATTTGTCTCTGGCTTGCTGGTGATGATGTTCTACTATAGTTGGCAATTGTCTGCGATTTTTCTGCTAATTGCCCCCGTTATTGCGGTAGTTGTTCGATTTGTCTCAAGACGTTTTCGCTTGTTAAGTCGCAATATTCAAACTGCCATGGGTGATGTGACAACCAGTTCTGAACAAATGCTAAATGGCCATAAAGTCATTTTGTCATTTGGTGGACAGCAAATTGAAAGCCAGCGTTTTGCCAGCATCAACAATCTTACCCGCCGTCAGGATGTCAAGATGGAAGCAACGCGGGCTATTAGCGTATCGACTATTCAGATTATTGCTTCATTTGCTCTTGCGTTTGTGGTTTACATGGCCAGCTTTCCGGAAATGCTTAATAGCTTGTCAGCCGGGGTGTTTACCACCATCGTTGGTTCGATGATGATGTTATTGCGCCCGCTCAAGCAGTTAACAACGGTAAACAGCGAATTTCAGCGTGGTTTATCTGCCGCAGCCAGTGTATTTGAAATATTAGACCAGTCGGTAGAGCAAGATAATGGCACCACTAAGCTGGAACGTGTAACAGGTGACATTCGCTTTGAACGGGTGAATTTTAGTTACCCCGGGCATGAGAAGCAGGTGCTGTTTGATATCAGCTTTAGCGCGCCTGCGGGCAAAACTATTGCATTGGTTGGCCGTTCAGGCAGTGGTAAAACCACCATTTCAAGCTTGTTGCCACGCTTTTATGAGCTAACTAGCGGCGATATATACATTGATGAACATAATATTAGTGACTGCACATTGGCTTCACTGCGTCAGCAGTTGGCGGTGGTGTCGCAGCATGTCACGTTATTTAACGATACCATTGCCAATAACATTACCTACGGTTGCACGGCGCCGGTATCAAATGAGCAGTTATTAGCGGTTGCTGAAAAAGCCCATGTGTTGGAATTTGCTGAACAGCTTAAAGACGGGCTGCAAACCGTTATTGGCGAGAATGGGGTAAGTTTGTCAGGTGGACAGCGCCAGCGAATCGCTATAGCCCGTGCTTTGTTTCGTGAAGCCCCAATTTTAATCCTGGATGAAGCAACATCTGCACTGGATACTGAATCTGAACGTAAAATTCAAGCTGCGTTGAATGAACTGCTTAAAGGCCGCACCAGCATTGTCATTGCGCATCGCTTATCAACGATTGAAAATGCAGACAGCATCATTGTCATGGAACAAGGGCGCATCGTAGAGCAGGGCAATCATACTGAATTGTTAGCATTAGATGGAGCTTATGCACAATTATATAAAATGCAATTTGGCGAACAGGCGTGAGTCAAGGTAGCCGTTGGCTGGAACAGCTTTGGTATGAAAAAGACCGCCCCTATTGGTATTTACTCCCCCTCGCTTGGTTGTATGCCGCTCTAACCGGTATACGCCGAGGCTTGTTCCGTATAGGTTTAATGAAACAATACAGGCATGCTGTGCCAGTTATCGTCGTGGGCAATATCAGTATTGGTGGTACCGGCAAAACGCCCTTTACGTTAAAATTATGCCATCTGTTACGACAGCAAGGTTGGAGGCCTGGTATTGTCAGTCGCGGTTACGGCGCTGATATTCGTCAGCCAACGCTGGTGAATGTTAATTCACCAGCTGGGCAGGTCGGTGATGAACCTTTATTACTGGCTCAGCGCAGCGGTGCGCCGGTGGTGGTTTGCCCGGACCGTGTTGCCGCCGTGCAGTACTTATTGCAGCATACTCAGTGCGATATCGTGATCAGTGATGATGGCTTACAGCATTATCGCTTAGCCAGGGATGTTGAAATTGTGCTTATTGACGGCAGCCGCGGTTTTGGCAATGGCCAGTTATTGCCGGCCGGGCCTTTACGAGAAGGTATCTGGCGTTTAAAACTGGTGGATTTGGTTGTTGCGAACACTCAGTTAGATGTCCTAGCCGATGGGCTTATGCAACTGACACCTGCGGCTCCTGTAGCATTAGTTGGCGATGCTTGTTTAGCGCAGGGGACAGAGGTGACCCTGGTCGCAGGCATTGGTAATCCAGCACGTTTTGAACGCACTGTGCTAGAGGCGGGTTTTAATATCTCGGCAACACGGTTTTTTTCTGATCATCATCAGTTCACTGAGGCCGATTTAGCTGATATTCCAGGGCCACTGCTGATGACTGAAAAAGATGCGGTAAAATGTCGCAACTTTGCCAAACCAAACTGGTTCAGTTTAGGGGTTGACGCCAAACTGGACCGCGCACTTACTACAAAATTACACTTAATCCTGACTAAACTGCGGAGCAGAAATGGCACTTAAAATAGCATTAACCGATATTCTGGCGTGTCCGCTATGCAAGGGCAAACTTAAGTATGATCAGCCATCGCAACAGCTAATCTGTACTTTTGATCGTTTGGCGTATCCGGTGCGAGACAATATACCGGTGCTTTTGGCTGATGAAGCACGCCAGCTAACGCTGGAAGAGGTGGAACAATGGCGTTCCTAGTCGTTATTCCGGCTCGCTTTGCCAGTAGTCGGTTGCCGGGTAAACCGTTGGCTGATATCGGCGGAATAACCATGATTGAGCGTGTCTATCAACAAGCACTTAAAAGTGGTGCCAGCCGTATTGTTATTGCCACTGATGATCGCCGCGTTGCTGACGTGGTTGACACCTTTGGCGGTGAGGTTTGCATGACGCGTGCAGATCATAACTCTGGTACCGAACGTTTAGCCGAGGTGGTTAGCAAGCTGCAACTGCCTGCGGATACGGTTGTAGTAAATGTGCAGGGCGACGAGCCTTTTATTCCGCCTTTAATCATAAAACAAGTGGCGCAAAATCTTGCTACGCAGCACAAAGCACAGATGGCGACACTGGCGGTGCCGTTAACAAACGCTGCGGAAATTGCCAACCCGAATATTGTTAAAGTGGTGAGTGATAAAAACGGATATGCGCTGTATTTTAGTCGCAGCGTTATTCCGTTTGACCGTGACGGCCAATTTAAGCACGAGCTTGCAGCGCATTATCGTCGTCATATTGGTATTTATGCCTATCGAGCCGGCTTTATACAGCGTTATGTTGACTGGCCAGCGTCAACCTTAGAGCAGATTGAAAGCCTTGAGCAACTGCGTGTGCTGTGGCAAGGCGAAGCCATACATGTTGATACGGCGCTGGAAACCCCTGCGGTAGGGGTAGACACCCCTGAAGACTTGTTACATGCTCAGCGTTATGCTGCAAGTTTAACCTAGTGCAAGTGCCGTTTACGCTGATAGACGAGCAGCCTGATTTCGTTGTGTTAAACAAAGCCGCAGGGGTTAGTTTTCACTCTGAGGATGGCGCCGGTTTAGTGGTGTTGGCTGCGAAGCAGTTAGGCTATCCATTGTTTAGCGTGCACCGGTTGGACAAGGTTACGTCAGGTCTTATTATTCTTGCACGCAGCAGTAAGGCCGCGGCTGAGCTTACCCAACTCTTTAGTACACATCAGGTACAAAAATTTTATCTGGCCTTGTCGGTAGCCAAACCTACCAAGAAGCAGGGTTGGGTAAAAGGGGATATGGCTCCTGCCAGACGTGGCGCCTGGAAGTTACTCACTAGTCAGCACAATCCGGCGGTGAGTTATTTTGTTAGTCAGGGTTTTGCCGATTTACCTTTCAGAGCGTTTTTAATCAAACCTTTCAGTGGTAAAACACACCAAGTCCGCGTTGCGCTTAAAAGCATTGGTGCAGCCATTTTGGGGGACGAACTGTATCAAGGCAGTACTTCGGATCGGGTTTATTTACATGCCTACGCACTGCATTTCAACTTGTCAGGCAAAGTATTTCACTATGTACTACCACCCGACCAAGGCCAATTTTTTCAACAATTGTGTCAATATAATGCACTTGCACAATGGACAACGCCATGGCAGCTAAATTGGCCTGATTATAAACTACAGCAAAGAGCTAACGAGTAAGCATGTCAGATTATCTATTACGTTTTGCCGGTATTGTTCGTTTATACGGTGTTACTGCACTTGAAACCTTTCGTCAGGCGCATGTGTGTGTCGTTGGCATTGGCGGCGTAGGAAGTTGGGCCGCTGAGGCATTAGCCCGTTCAGGGATTGGTGAAATTACGCTTATTGACTTGGATGACGTGTGCATAAGCAATATTAATCGCCAATTGCATGCATTGAGTGACACAGTAGGCCAGGATAAAGTGGCGGTAATGGCCCAGCGTATAAAAGCGATTAATCCAGACTGTATTGTGCATCAAATAGAAGATTTTATTGCCACTGATAATTTACATCAGCTTATTTCGCCAAAGCTGGACTATGTTATAGATGCTATTGACTCAATCAAAGCAAAAGTTGCCCTACTTGCATATTGTAAACGCAATAAAATTAATGTGATTAGTACTGGCGGTGCCGGCGGGCAGACTGATCCTACCCAAATACAAATTGCCGATTTAACCCAGACTATCAATGATCCTTTACTTTCTAAAGTACGCAATACCTTGCGTCGAGATTACAATTACAGCCGTAACCCTAAACGCCGCTTTGGTATAGACTGCGTGTATTCAACAGAACAGTTAGTTTATCCGCAACCTGATGGCACGGTATGTCAGCAGAAAGCTGCACAGCAAAATACTAACGGCGATGTAAGCAGCATGCGGTTGGATTGTAGCGGTGGCTTTGGTGCGGTAACTGTAGTTACCGCAAGTTTTGGTTTTGCTGCTGTGTCAAAGGTGCTTAAGAAGCTGTCACGGCCTAATTAGTGTTGTTTGTTTTAACAGCAGGCTTTGATTTTTTCTGCCATCGCGGTTAATCCGCTGCCGCGTGATTGACTTAGATACGGTTTTAAATTGAGTTGGTCAAACTTGTGGTTTAAATCAAATTTAGCCAGTTCAGCACTGCTCATCCCATTAACCAGGCAGAGCATTATCGCCATCAAGCCTTTAACAATGCGCGCTTCACTATCCAAAACAAAATAATGCTTGTCGTCTGTTTTGTTATGGTAGTGCAACAACCAGGCCCGGCTTTCACAACCTTTAACTAATAATTCTGGTTGTTTCATCTTCTCTGGCACAGGCGGGAGTTTTTTGCCCAGTTGCATTAACACTCTGTATTTGCTCTGCCAGTCTTTTGCCTGGGTTATCTTAGACAGATCCTGCTCATTAATCTGTACTAAAGCGGAGCGAGTTTCTGCTAATAATTGTTCTAATTTCATGCAGTTAATATCTCCACAGCCTGCTCCAATGCAAGCAAACACCGGTTTACATCGTCCAGTGAATTGTATGCGGCAAAAGAGCACCTAACTGCACCAGGCCGCGCTAAATAACTAAATAATGGCATAGCACAATGTTGGCCTGAACGCACTGCAATGTTTTGCTGATTTAATAATTCAGCCACATCTGCAGGGTGCTCATTACTCACATTTAATGCCACTATGCCTGCATTATGCACAGGCAAAGATAAAATATCTATGCCTTTTATTACAGACAACCCATTATAGAATTCTTTTAATAACAGTAATTTATGCTGAATTAGTTGTTCAGTGTTATAGAGTTGTAACCAATCAATGGCTGCAGCCAGGCCCAAAGCCCCAGCAATATTGGGCGTACCGGCTTCTAATTTAAAGGGTAGTTTATTAAACGTAGTGTTAACAAAGCTTACCTGTTCAATCATCTCACCGCCGGCAAAAATAGGCGTTAGTTTTTCTAGCCAATCCTTTTTGCCATACAGTATACCGATACCGGTCGGGCCGTAGAGTTTATGACCAGAAAAAACATAAAAATCACAGTCTAGTTGCTGCATATCGGGTTGTTTGTAAACAACACCTTGCGCACCGTCGACAACGGTAATAGCCCCCGCTTTTTTTGCTAGCGCTAACATGGCGTCTATGGGTTGAATATGCCCTAATACATTAGAAATATGACTAAAACTCACTACTTTAGGTTTACGTTCAAGCAGTTGTTGATACGCTGTCATATCCAATTGGTTATCGGCTGTAAGCGGCACAACATCAATGATGACACCATAACGCTGGCAATGTAGTTGCCACGGTACAATATTGGCGTGATGTTCTAATTGCGTTAGTAAAACGCGATCGCCAGCGCCAAGCACTGTGTGCATTAAACCGAAAGCAATTTGATTTAATGCAGCTGTAGCACCACTGGTAAAAATAACTTCTTCTGATGATTTTGCATTTATATACCGGCAAACAGTCGTGCGAGCTTGTTCAAAAAGTCGCGTTGCCTGCTGGCTTAATTGGTGTGCCCCCCGATGTACATTACTATTGTGTTGTTGATAAAACTGGCTAATAGCACTGACAACTGCATCGGGTTTATGCATGGTTGCAGCGTTGTCCAGATAGACCCAGCCAGGGTTGTGTTGAAAAAAAGAAAACTGCTGGCGAAACTGCTGTACATCAAAAACAGGCATAGGGGCAGGGATCCGCGAACTAAGATGGAGCGATTTTGCCTGTTTTCTTTAACAGGAGCAAACCAGCAGGTTAAATTAGGCAAGAAAAAAGCGACCTAAGCCGCTTTTTGTGTAAGAGAAAATTACCGCTTATTCAACGGGGGAAAATCTCGTGCGGTGTATCCGGTGTAAAGCTGACGCGGTCGACCAATTTTATGGCCTTTTTCACCTAGCATTTCATCCCAGTGAGAAATCCAGCCAACAGTGCGAGACATGGCGAAAATCACGGTGAACATGCTTGTTGGAATACCAATGGCTTTCAAAATGATGCCAGAGTAGAAATCAACGTTCGGGTACAATTTCTTCTCGATGAAGTACGGGTCTTCCAGTGCGATACGTTCCAATTCCATTGCCACATCTAACAACGGGTCTTTAACGTTGAGTTCTTGCAACACTTCATGGCAGGTTTCACGCATAACTTTGGCGCGTGGGTCAAAGTTTTTGTAAACGCGGTGGCCAAATCCCATCAGACGGAATGAGTCATTCTTGTCTTTAGCACGGGCAACAAATTCTGGAATACGATCAACCGATCCAATTTGCTGTAACATTTTCAAACAGGCTTCATTAGCGCCACCGTGGGCAGGGCCCCACAGGGATGCAACACCGGCCGCAATACAGGCGTAAGGGTTAGCGCCTGATGAGCCAGCTAAACGTACTGTTGACGTTGAAGCATTTTGTTCATGGTCAGCATGTAACATAAAGATACGGTCCATAGCTTTGGCCAGTATCGGGCTTACGGTGTAATCTTCCGCTGGAACAGAAAACATCATATGCAGGAAGTTTTCTGAATAGCTTAATTCGTTGCGCGGATAGACAAACGGTTGACCTACGGTGTACTTGTAAGCCATAGCAGATAACGTTGGCATCTTTGCGATTAAGCGATGCGCGCTACGTTTACGCTGTGCCGGGTCATTAATGTCTAAATCAGAATGGTAAAATGACGACATTGCACCTACAACACCACATAACATCGCCATAGGGTGAGCATCTACGCGGAAGCCCTGAAAAAAGGCCGCGATTTTCTCATGCACCATGGTGTGGCGAGTAATGGTGTGTTTAAAGTGATTGTATTTTTCTGCGCTGGGGAGTTCACCTTCTAATAACAGGTAGCACAGCTCCAGGTAGTCGGAATGATCAGCCAGCTGCTCTATAGGATAACCGCGATGTAATAACACGCCATTGTCGCCATCGATATAGGTGATTTTAGATTCACAAGAACCGGTAGACATAAAACCCGGATCGAAGGTGAAGTAACCATGCTGACCCAAGGCGCGAACATCAATTACGTCAGTGCCGGTGCTGCCAGAATAGATTGGCAACTCGAACGATTTCCCATCGATCTGCACGACGGCCTTTTTATCTGCCATTGGATTTCTCCTGTTGTTGTAGTATCGGGTTAAAGGAATTTAGCAAATTGGTCGCCATTCTACCTGCAAACGACCCCTGAAAGTCAATTTTAATGCGTTTTTGCTCAATAAGTATTCGACTCTAGTATTATTGCTCTAAGGTGTAAAATGTGTAATGTTCCAAATACGGATTTTTTCGAGTAAAACTAAACAAAAATTGTAATAACGACTTACGAAATATATACTATTGCGGTTTTTAAACAGTTCACTCAGCAAGCACTTTTTGCTTTTTTTTGCTGATATGTCAGCACTGATCCAGTTTGGGCAATAAAGTGTATAGGGTTTGGGTGTTGACTGTTTATACAGCAATGACAACGACAATGACAACAAGAGCTCGATTATGGGCATCGATGGGCAAGCACTGTGAAAAAACAAAGACCAGTAAATCTAGACCTCTCTACCATATCGTTTCCGGCACCTGCCATAGCGTCAATTCTGCACCGTGTTACCGGCGTAGCATTGTTCTTTGCTCTGGTATTCGTTATCTGGGCTTGGGCGTACTCGCTTCAAGATCAGCAGAGCTTTGACTATGTTAAAGCACTAATGACGTCTCACCTGGCTAAATTTATTGCTTGGGGCACTATCACTGTTCTTATCTATCACCTGGTGGGCGGTATACGCCATCTTGTTATGGATATGGGGCACTGGGAAGAGCTTAAATCAGGTAATTTAAGCGCGAAAATTACGATTGCGGTGTGGATCGTATTAGCAGTACTAGCAGGAGTATGGTTATGGTTCTGAATCAGGCAAGCCTGAAACGCGATGGCGTCCAGGATTATGTATCGTTGCGGGCAACAGCAATTGTGCTGGCGCTGTATAGCGTTTTTATTCTGGGTTTCTTTATTTGCACCCCGGAAATCACCTTTGACGTATGGCACGGTTTATTCGCCAACGTACTGGTAAAGGTGTTTACCTTATTAGCGTTAGTGTCTATTGCTGTACATACCCGTATTGGCTTGTGGCAGGTCATCACTGACTATGTTAAGTCAGCTGCGATGCGTGCAGTATTACAATTTTTCCTTTATGCCCTGGCTTTCGCATATGTTGCGGTTGGCCTGTTTGTTCTGTGGGGTGCCTAAGTGACTATTCCAGTAAGAGAATTTGACGCCATTGTAATTGGCGCCGGCGGTGCGGGCATGCGTGCAGCACTGCAAATTACCGAATCAGGTTTAACCTGCGCATTATTATCTAAAGTGTTTCCTACCCGTTCTCATACGGTGTCTGCTCAAGGCGGTATTACCGTTGCATTGGGCAATAGCCATGAAGATAACTGGGAATGGCACATGTTTGATACTGTTAAAGGCTCCGATTATATCGGTGACCAGGACGCTATTGAATACATGTGTAAAACTGGCCCTGAAGCAATAACTGAATTAGAAAACATGGGCTTGCCATTTTCACGTTTAGAAAATGGCCGCGTGTATCAGCGTCCATTTGGTGGTCAGTCAAAGAATTTTGGTGGCGAGCAAGCGGCGCGTACTGCAGCAGCAGCTGACCGTACAGGCCATGCCTTATTGCATTTGCTGTATCAACAAAACGTAAAAAACAGAACTCAGGTGTTTTCTGAGTGGTATGCACTGGATTTGGTTAAAAACCAAGACGGTGCCGTTGTGGGTTGTACCGCTATTGATATTGAAACTGGCGAAATTGTTTACTTTAAAGCCAAGGCTACTGTACTAGCCACCGGTGGTGCTGGTCGTATTTATGCTTCTACTACCAATGCTCACATCAATACTGGTGACGGTGTAGGTATGGCTTTGCGTGCTGGCGTACCGTTGCAAGATATGGAAATGTGGCAATTCCACCCAACCGGTATTGCCGGTGCTGGAACGCTGGTGACAGAAGGTTGTCGCGGTGAAGGCGGTTACTTGCTAAACAAAGATGGCGAGCGTTTCATGGAACGTTATGCGCCAAATGCGAAAGATTTAGCCGGCCGTGACGTAGTAGCACGTTCAATGATGACTGAAATTCGTGAAGGTCGCGGATGTGATGGCCCATGGGGTCCACACATTAAGCTTAAACTTGATCACTTAGGCGCAGAAGTACTTGAGAGCCGTCTGCCAGGTATTTGTGAATTATCTCGTACTTTTGCTCACGTTGACCCGGTTAAAGAACCCATTCCGGTTATACCAACCTGTCACTATATGATGGGCGGTATTCCTACTAATGTGCATGGTCAAGTCATATCGCCTAAGGCGGATGGTTCTGAGCCAATTGTCGCTGGTTTATTCGCTTGTGGTGAAATTGCCTGTGTATCTGTACATGGTGCGAACCGTTTAGGTGGTAACTCACTACTTGATTTAGTGGTATTTGGACGCGCTACCGGCCTGCATTTAGGTGAAGCTTTAGCGGCTACTGCAGAGGCACGTGCTGCAAGCCAGTCAGATATTGATGCGGCATTAGCCCGTACCAAGCGTTGGGAAGATTCCAAACCTGGTCAGGGTGAAGACCCGGTGCAAATTAAGAAAGACTTACAGCAATGTATGCAACTTAACTTCTCGGTATTTCGTGAAGGTAAAGCCATGGCTGAAGGTTTAGAGCAACTCAAAGAAATCCGTGAACGTTTGAAATTTGCCCGTCTGGATGACAAGAGTTCAGATTTCAATACCGCGCGTATTGAATGTCTGGAGCTTGATAACCTGATGGAAACCGCTTTTTCTACGGCCGTGGCTGCGAATTTCCGTACAGAAAGCCGTGGTGCACATGCTCGTTTTGATTTCCCGGACCGTGATGACGCCAACTGGTTATGCCACAGCGTTTATTCGCCAGATACTGAGTCGATGATTAAGCGTAAAGTTAACATGGAACCTAAGTTCCGTGATGCTTTCCCGCCTAAAGCACGTAATTACTAAGAGGGCACAGCGATGAAGAAGTTAGTTATCTCCGTATATCGTTACAACCCTGATGTCGACAAAGCGCCGCGCATGCAGGATTACACACTGGATAACCCGGAGGGCCGGGATATGATGGTGTTAGATGCATTGATTAAGCTTAAAGAGCAAGATCCCTCGTTATCATTCCGTCGCAGCTGCCGCGAAGGCGTGTGTGGTTCAGATGGTTTGAACATGAACGGTAAAAATGGCTTAGCGTGTATTACGCCTTTGTCTGCTGTAGGTTTGAAGGGAGGCAAAATTGTTGTTCGCCCTTTACCCGGTTTGCCGGTTGTGCGCGACTTAGTCGTCGACATGAGTCAGTTTTATACTCAGTATGAAAAAGTGAAGCCTTACCTCATCAATGACGGTAAGTTGCCTCCAGCTGGTGAGTTTCTGCAATCTCCAGAAGAGCGTGCTAAGCTTGATGGATTATACGAGTGTATTTTGTGTGCATGTTGTTCAACGTCTTGTCCGTCGTTCTGGTGGAACCCGGATAAGTTTATTGGACCAGCTGGTTTGCTTCATGCGTATCGTTTTTTGGCCGACAGCCGTGATACTGCAACAGAACAACGTTTAAACGATTTGGATGATGCGTTCAGCGTATTCCGCTGCCATGGCATCATGAACTGCGTTAACGTATGTCCTAAAGGGTTAAACCCAACTAAAGCGATTGGTCAGATTAAATCTATGTTGTTGAACCGGGCGCTGTAATGCGCCCTTTTTTGATATGTGAATGAAAAACAGCCTGGTAACCTGCGAACAGGCTGTTTTTTTGCTACTTTTTCCAGGTGCGCGGAAATTAAGGGAAACTAAATGCACGAAGGTGTAATGAAGGCGTGGCTCGAGTCTTCTCATCTTGGCGGTGGCAACATGGCCTACGTCGATGAGCTGTATGAATCCTACTTAGCTGAACCTACCAGCGTCGGTGACGAATGGCGTGAGTTTTTTGCTAAGTTGCCTAAACTCGACGGTGTCGATCTTGAAACCCGTCACTCAGACGTTCGACAACAATTCGCTGAATTAGCCCGGAATAAACACCGCGAAGTGGTGGTGGTTAACTCAGGTACTGCCTCCGACAATCGTCAAGTTAAAGTGCTGCAGCTGATTAATTCGTACCGCTTTCGCGGCCATCAGCAAGCCAATCTTGATCCACTAGGTTTGTGGAAGCAATCACGTGTACGTGATCTTGAATTGTCATATCACGACCTGTCTGAAAGTGATTACGATACCGAGTTCAATGTTGGATCACTTGCCATTGGCAAAGAGACAATGAAATTAGGCGAGTTGCACAAGGCATTGGAGAAAACCTATTGTGGTTCTATCGGTGCGGAATATATGCACATTGTCTCTACTGATGAAAAACGCTGGATCCAACAGCGCTTAGAGTCGGTTCAGTCAACACCTTCGTATGATAAAACAGCTAAGACCAGTATTCTTAAAGGGTTAGTTGCTGCCGATGGTTTAGAAAAATATCTATCTGCTAAATTTCCTGGTGCTAAGCGTTTTGGTTTAGAAGGCGGCGACGCCATGGTACCGATGCTTAAAGCGATGATTCACCGCGCCGGTGAGCAGGGCGCTAAAGATTGCGTAATTGGTATGGCGCACCGTGGCCGGTTAAATACGCTTGTTAACGTATTGGGTAAAAACCCGTCTAAGTTGTTTGATGAGTTTGCAGGTAAATATGAAGTAGTTGGCGCCGGTGATGTGAAATATCACATGGGTTTCTCGTCAGATTTTGAAACCTCAGGCGGCAATGTACACTTAGCGCTTGCGTTTAACCCCTCGCATCTGGAAATTGTTAATCCTGTGGTTATTGGTTCAGTACGCGCGCGTTTAGACCGTCGTGGTTGCACCGACGGCTCGCTGGCATTACCTATTACTATTCACGGAGACTCGGCGTTTGCGGGGCAAGGTGTAGTCGCTGAAACCTTCAATATTTCGCAAACCCGTGCCTTTAAGGTTGGCGGTACTATTCGCTTGGTTATTAATAATCAAGTGGGTTTTACCACGTCTAATCCAGAAGATACGCGTTCAACTGAATATTGTACTGATATCGCAAAAATGGTTCAGGCACCAATTTTCCATGTGAATGGTGATGATCCTGAAGCCGTAATATTTGTTGCTCAACTGGCGGTAGATTATCGCAATACTTTTAAGCGGGATGTAGTTATTGACCTGGTGTGTTATCGCCGTAACGGTCATAACGAAGCTGACGAGCCAAATGCCACTCAGCCATTGATGTATCAGAAAATTAAAAAACACCCGATACCACGTGAAATCTATGCCAAAAAATTGGTAGCAGAAGGCTTATTCACCACTGAACAAATTAGTGAGATGACAGAGCAATATCGTGATGCGCTAGATAAAGGTGACTGCGTTGTTGAAGAGTGGCGACCAATGACAGAAACGTCTGTAGATTGGACACCGTTTTTGGGCCACGATTGGGACGCAACCTATGACGCTAGCGTGACAGTAGAAAAGTTGGTTGATTTAGGCAAAAAAGCGACCCATATTCCTGAGTCACATACGCTACAACGTCAGGTTGGCCGTGTTTACGAAGACCGCGCTTTAATGTTGGCGGGTGAGAAGAAAATTGACTGGGGCTTTGCTGAAATTCTGGCGTATGCCTCAACGGTTGCTGAAGGGAGCCGTATTCGTATTGTAGGGCAGGATTCGGGTCGTGGTACCTTTTTCCACCGTCATGCTGTACTGCACAATCAGACCGACGGTAACACCTACACGCCGCTGGAACACATCAACGATGAGCAGGGACCATTTCAGGTTTATGATTCGGCGTTGTCAGAAGAGGCGGTTTTGGCGTTTGAATATGGCTATGCCACAGCAGAGCCTCGCGCGATGGTTATTTGGGAAGGCCAGTTTGGTGATTTTGCCAACGGCGCCCAAGTGGTCATTGACCAATTCTTAAGTTCTGGTGAACAGAAATGGGGCCGTTTATGTGGTTTAACTTTGCTTTTACCGCATGGTTATGAGGGGCAAGGTCCTGAACACTCTTCAGCAAGATTAGAACGTTTCTTGCAGTTATGTGCTGATCACAATATGCAAGTTTGTGTACCAACGACACCAGCGCAGGTGTTTAATATGTTACGCCGCCAGATGGTTCGCCCAATGCGTCGGCCACTTATAGTTATGTCGCCTAAGTCGTTGTTACGTCATCCTTTGGCAACGTCAACGTTGGAAGAACTTGCTGCTGGCAAGTTCCATAATGTGATTGGTGAGATCGATGAAATCAAACCCACTGACGTTAAGCGTGTGGTGTTTTGTAGCGGCAAAGTATACTACGAGTTACTGGAAGAGCGTCGTAAGCGTGAGCAAAGCGATGTAGCTATTGTACGTGTTGAACAGTTGTATCCGTTTCCGCACGAAGAAATGGCAGAAGTACTAAGCCAGTATCAGCATGTTACCGATTTTGTCTGGTGTCAGGAAGAACCTCAAAATCAGGGTGCATGGTACTGCAGTCAGCACCATTTCCGTGCTGCAATTCCAAAAGCGGGTAGTCTGACGTATGCAGGACGTGATGCTTCATCATCACCTGCAGTAGGTTACCTGTCTGTACACAACAAGCAGCAGCAGGCGCTGATTAACGACGCACTGACTATTAAATAAGATATTATCCGGCTCTTTAATAGAGCCGGTTACCAAAATTAGACCAACCGGTAAAAGGTGAAAAAGTGGAAATTAAAGTACCCGTACTTCCAGAATCTGTTGCAGACGCAACCATCGCCACCTGGCACGTTAAAACTGGCGAAGCCGTAACACGCGACCAGGTATTAGTTGATATTGAAACCGACAAAGTGGTACTAGAAGTTTTCGCGCAGGCCGATGGCGTTATGGGTGAAATCATTCATGACTCAGGTGCAACGGTAACGGCAGAAGAAGTTATCGGTAAAATGGAAGCCGGTGGCGCGCCTGCGGCGAAAAAAGATGACGCACCGGCAAAACAAGATGATACAAAAACGGATGCAGCGCCTGCTAGCTCAGATGACAGTAATGATGACGCATTAAGCCCGTCAGTCCGCCGCATGATTGCTGAAAAAGGCTTAGATGCCAGCAAAATTAAAGGCACTGGCAAAAATGGCCGTGTTACTAAAGAAGATGTAGAGAAGTTTGTTTCTGCTGCACCCGCTAAAGCTGCTGCTCCGGCTGCCGCGCCTGCTGTTGCTGGTGATCGTAGCCAGAAGCGTGTACCAATGACACGTCTGCGTAAAACTATTGCAAACCGTCTGTTGGAAGCGAAAAACTCTACCGCCATGTTAACCACGTTTAACGAAGTTAACATGAAGCCTATTATGGACCTGCGTAAGCAGTATCAAGACGTATTTGAAAAACGTCACGGTATCCGTTTAGGTTTTATGTCTTTCTACGTTAAAGCGGTAACAGAAGCATTAAAGCGTTTCCCTGAAGTTAACGCCGCCATTGATGGTGATGATATTGTTTACCACAACTATTTCGATGTTAGCATTGCAGTATCAACACCACGTGGTTTGGTAACACCTGTGCTACGTGATTGCGATAAAATGAACCTGGCAGAAATTGAAAAAGCCATTAAAGAGCTGGCGTTAAAAGGCCGTGATGGCAAATTAGCCATGGACGACTTAACGGGCGGTAACTTTACTATCACTAACGGTGGTGTATTTGGCTCATTAATGTCAACGCCTATTATCAACCCACCACAGTCTGCCATTTTAGGTATGCACAAAATTCAGGACCGTGTGATGGTTGTTGATGGCAAAATGGAAATTTTGCCAATGATGTACCTGGCACTGTCTTATGATCACCGTATTATCGATGGTAAAGAGTCGGTTGGTTTCCTGGTAACCATTAAAGAGTTACTGGAAGATCCAACACGTATTCTGCTGGATATCTAATTATTCAGAAAAAGTAAGTGAAAATGCTGTTGTTTTGCTACAACGGCATTTTTTATTGAACCGATTGGCACTATAATATGCGCCGATCTATCTCAGGCTGACCATAGTGGCCAGCCTCCATATTCAAATGAACGGAAAATAGCCATGAATTTGCACGAGTATCAGGGTAAACAACTGTTTGCCCAATATGGTTTGCCTGTATCTAAAGGCATCGCCGCAGCTACAGTAGAAGAAGCGGTAGCAGCTGCAGATATAATCGGCGGCGATATGTTTGTTGTTAAGGCTCAGGTTCACGCTGGTGGTCGCGGTAAAGCGGGCGGTGTGAAACTGGTTAAGACAAAAGAAGACATCAAAGCTTTCGCAGAAAAATGGCTTGGTAAAAACCTGGTTACGTATCAGACAGACGAAAAAGGTCAGCCTGTAAGCCGTATTTTGGTTGAAACCTGTACTGATATCGCTAAAGAACTGTACTTAGGTGCAGTAGTAGACCGCTCGTCACGTCGTATCGTGTTTATGGCTTCTACTGAAGGTGGCGTGGAAATTGAAACTGTTGCCCACGAAACACCAGAAAAAATTCTGAAAGCGGCTGTTGATCCATTGGTTGGCGCTCAGCCATACCAGGGTCGCGAGTTAGCATTCAAACTGGGTCTTGAAGGCAAGCAAGTTAACCAATTCGTGAAAATTTTCATGGGTTTGGCCAAACTGTTCCAGGAAAAAGACTTAGCCTTGTTAGAAGTAAACCCGTTGGTTATTACACCAGCTGGTGACTTACACTGTTTAGATGCCAAACTGGTTATCGATGGTAATGCGCTTTACCGTCACCCAGAGTTAAAAGCCATGCAGGATCCATCACAAGAAGATCCACGCGAAGCACACGCTGCATCGTGGGAGCTGAACTATGTTGCCTTAGGTGGCGATATTGGTTGTATGGTTAACGGTGCAGGCCTGGCAATGGGCACTATGGACATCGTTAAACTGCACGGTGGCCAACCAGCTAACTTCTTAGACGTTGGCGGCGGCGCGACTAAAGAGCGCGTTGTTGAAGCGTTTAAAATTATCCTGTCTGATACTGCGGTTAAAGCCGTTTTCATCAACATTTTCGGCGGTATCGTGCGTTGCGATATGATTGCTGAAGGTGTAATCGGTGCGGTTAAAGAAGTTGGTGTTAAAGTTCCTGTTGTTGTTCGCTTACAAGGTAACAATGCTGAACTGGGCGCTAAAGTACTGCAAGAAAGCGGCCTGAACATTATCGCTGATACAGACCTGACTGGCGCTGCCAAGCAAGTTGTTGCAGCAGCGGCTAAGGCATAAGGGGTAAGCAATGAGCGTTTTAATTAATAAAGATACCAAAGTAATTTGTCAGGGTTTCACTGGTGCACAGGGTACGTTCCACTCTGAGCAAGCCATTGCTTACGGTACTAAGATGGTTGGTGGTGTTACACCAGGTAAAGGCGGTCAAACGCATTTAGGTTTACCTGTTTTTAATACCGTTAATGAAGCGGTAGCAGCAACGGGTGCAACCGCATCTGTGATCTACGTTCCAGCTGCGTTCTGTAAAGACTCTATTCTTGAAGCGGCAAACGGCGGCATTAAGTTAATCGTCTGTATCACTGAAGGTATCCCAACATTAGATATGTTGGATGCTAAAGTGAAATGTGACGAGTTAGGTGTAGTGTTAATTGGTCCTAACTGCCCAGGCGTTATCACACCGGGCGAATGTAAAATTGGTATTATGCCAGGCCACATTCACCAGCCAGGTAAAGTAGGTATTGTGTCGCGTTCAGGCACGCTGACTTACGAAGCGGTTAAGCAAACAACCGATTACGGTTTTGGCCAGTCTACTTGTGTTGGTATCGGCGGCGACCCAATTCCAGGTTCTAACTTCATCGATATCCTGAAATTATTCCAGGAAGATCCACAAACTGAAGCGATCGTAATGATCGGTGAAATTGGTGGTTCAGCTGAAGAAGAAGCGGCTGCTTATATCAAGCAACACGTGACTAAGCCTGTCGTATCTTACATTGCCGGTGTAACTGCACCAGCAGGTAAGCGTATGGGCCATGCCGGCGCTATCATCTCTGGTGGTAAAGGTACTGCTGATGAGAAGTTCGCTGCATTGGAAGATGCTGGCGTAAAAACCGTTAAGAGCTTAGCGGACATCGGTAAAGCACTGAAAGAAATCACTGGCTGGTAACAGCTAAGTTTAGCAGTGTAAAAACCCGTCTTTATGGCGGGTTTTTTATTGCCACCATTTTTTGTTGATGTTCTTGTTACCAATCTTGCAGCCATTCTTTAGCCATGGTTGATAAATATCTGCTGTAGCCTTTTATACTGCGTTGAAGTGCGGTGTAATATGTGTAACTTAACTGATGACGATATCTCAATGAACGTTGGCGTTTTCCCCGGCAAGTTTTTACCACCACACCGTGGTCACATTACCGCCATACTGCGCGCGCATGCGCTGTGTGAAAAACTGTATGTGGTCGTTAGTGAGCGGTGTATTGAAGATGGCGAACTTTGTAACAGAGCGGGCCTTAATTATATAAGTGGTGTGTTACGTCAGCGTTGGTTGTCGCAAGAATTGCAGGGGCTTGAAATAGTCGTGTTATTGCAAAACGAAGACGCCATGGCACCTTTTCCACAAGGTTGGGGCGACTATGCCACATTGTTGACGCAAACAGTGCCAGAACCTTTTGGCGTTATTTTTGGCGGTGAGGAAAGTTATCGCGACGGCCACAAGCAACATTTTCCTGATGTCGACTACCGTGTACTGGATCCAGAACGCACGCAGTGGCCAATTAGCGGTACTGAAATTCGTGAGCAACCTTACCGGCATTGGGATTACATTGCCGGTGCGGCCAGGCCTTTTTTTGCCCGTAAAGTGTTAATTACCGGTCCTGAGTCATGCGGTAAAACCACCTTAACCCGCAAATTAGCGAAAGTGTATTGTAGCTCCTGGTCAGAAGAACTCGGCCGGGATTATCAACACGATGTGGTTGGCGGCAATGGCAATTTATTTGATCTGGAAGATTTTAACCGTATTACCCATTTGCAATATGAACAGGACTTAAAGGCGCTACGCACGGCTAACAAAGTGTGCTTTTTTGACACGGATGCGGTGGTAACCGCTTTTTTTAGTCAGGTGTTTTTGGGCTCGGTAGCCAACAGAGTGGAAAGCTTTATTGAGCCGTCAAAGTACGATTTAGTTATAGCACTAAAACCAACAGTACCTTGGGTTGCCGATGGCATGCGTGAACTTGGCGAGCAAGGGGTGCGTGATGTTAGTTTTGAACAACTGCTTAAGCTGTATAGACAGTATGGTTTTAATACTGACGCCTTTGTTGTTATTGCTGAGACAGATTATTACAGCCGGCTTGAACATTGCATCGCGGCAGTCGACCATCTGCTATATGGCAAGGTAAAAACCATTTTATAGTAAAAGTTATGTTTTTTATTTGTCCTTAAGATTAATTTAAGTTTGCTATTGCACACTGGTTATAACGGTAACACAGGAGTCCGTTATGACCAGTCAGATGCGAAGTGCCCAAACGTTTAACCGTACCGGAATCGTCGATTTTAGTACGACACAACTTACCCTTGATGCAGCCAATGTTAACGCCTCTAGTCAGGCAGTGCATGGTGTGTTGCATCTGATTGAGCCTCAACATACTCAGCGCGCACCATTGCAACGCTTTATCGCCGACGGCTTTGCCACGCATTATCAAGCCCACGTTACGCAGTTTATGCCGCATTTACTGGGCGTAGCGTTGGCAGACATTTGGCAAGCTGCGCTAGGTATTCGCTTTGCCAGTGCCACGTTATTCACTGAGCAATATTTATCTGCTCCAGCTGAGCAGATTTTACAACAGCATAATATTGCCTGCCTTCGCTCAGGCATTGCAGAAATAGGCCATTTATACGCGCAAAACCGCCAGGCATTAATGCAATTGTTTGTGTTAATGGTGCAAGCGCTTTATCAACTGAATATTCAGCAGTTGTTATTTGCCGCCACGGCAGATCTTAAACGCTTATTAACCCGCCATGGTATTGCATTGACTGAAGTGGCTGATGCGACCGCTGATTGTCTTGGCGATAAAGCAGCAGAGTGGGGCAGTTATTACCAATCTAAACCAAAGGTATGCATACTATCTGTCGCTCAGGCCGCAGGCCGTATTCAAGCTGATCCTCGTTTGCAACAACTCATTTTCCGTCACTGGCCGCAACTGCATACCCTGGTTGACACGTTAAAGGAGGCTCAATAATGCAATTTACCCTCGCAGATTCAGCGCGTCTTATCGACGCTAGTAATAATTTTACGTTAGACAGTGCTGCCATCCAACGTCGGGTGAAGCAATGGCAGACGTTACTGTTGGGTTATGAAGGCTGCCGCGTAGTGTTAACAGCTGATAGCGGCATTAACTGGATACTAGTGGATTTAGCCTGTTTAACCGCCGGTATTTTATTAACGCCGTTACCCACCTATTTAAGTGAAGCGCAGCGCAGCGCGGTGCTCACCAAATTGCAGCCAAATTTGTGGTTAAGCGATGTTGAAATTACCGATGTCGCTTGTACCTTACTGGAAGAGTTCGACGGTTTGTTGTTATATCGCCGTGAGGTCAATAGCAATGTTATGGTTGCTGCTGGTACCCAGAAAATCACCTTTACGTCAGGCTCAACTGGCGACCCTAAAGGCGTGTGTTTATCCGCCCGCAGTCAACTTGATGTCGCTTTAGCATTAAAAGCACGGGTTGAGCATATCAGCGAGAGTAGTGCCCGCCATCTATGTTTATTGCCACTGCCCACCTTATTAGAAAACATTGCCGGGGTTTATGCGCCTTTATTGGCTGGCGGCGATGTCATCGTAGCACCTGATGCACTCAGAGGCTTCAGTGGTAGCCGGTTAACCGCGCCACAGCGCTTATTGCAACTGATTAGTGCGAAGCAACCGAAAAGCCTGATCTTAGTGCCCGAACTGTTAAAAATGCTGATCCAGGCTGCTTCGCAAGGCTGGACGGTACCCACTAGTTTGGAGTTTATTGCTGTGGGTGGTGCCTATGTGTCACCGGCGTTAATGAAAAAAGCCGCATCACTTGGGCTGCCGGTTTATCAAGGTTATGGCCTGAGTGAATGCGGCTCCGTGGTAGCGTTGTCAGACACACCGCCTAAATACGCGACCGAAAGCGTTGGGCAGCCACTGGCATGTCGGGATGTGCAAATTATTAATGGTGAGCTTGTAGTGAATACGCCGTTTCTTGGTTATCTGGGCGAGGCTCATTCAGCTACTCAGCAGGTTTACACTGGGGATCTTGCCGAGTGGACTGCGCATGGTGCGCTGCGCATTTTAGGCAGACGTAAAAATATGCTGATTAACAGTTTTGGCCGGAATATTTCACCTGAATGGGTAGAAACGGCGCTAACCGATAGCGGCGTAGTACAACAGGCGATGTTACTCGGAGATGCGCAGCCCTATTGCGGCGCACTATTATTTGCGCCAGCTGAGGTTAGCGATATCAAACTAGATGAGGTTGTGGCAAAAGTAAATTTGCAACTGCCTGATTATGCAAGAGTTGTAAGTTACCATCGCTTGGCGGCACCTTTTAGTGTGCAACACAGCACCCTTACCGACAATGGCCGACTGCGACGCAGCCGTATAGAACAATGTTATGCACCACAAATTTCAGCACTGTTTACAGGAGACAAGTATGAACTTTTATCAATCCCTGCTTGAAGCAACCAGCGAAGAACGTCAGTACTTGTTAAGTGCACCTATGATTAAGCGATGTTTTGATGGCGATTTTACCTTGGATCATTATGTCGCGTTTTTGCTGCAGGCTTATCATCATGTTAAGCACACCGTACCCCTGCTGATGGCGGTGGGGGCCCAGTTGCCAGAAGAAAAAGAATGGTTGCGCGAAGCCGTAGCTGAATACATTGAAGAGGAATTAGGCCACCAGGAGTGGGTGCTTAATGATATCGCCGCCTGTGGTTTTGATAAACAACAGGCCCGGGCCAGTACCCCCGCATTTGCTACCGAAATGATGGTGTCTTATGCCTACGATGCTATAAGACGAACCAACCCTTTAGCCTTTTTTGGTATGGTGCTGGTGTTAGAAGGCACTTCTATCAATCTGGCCGAGCAGGCCGCGTCACACATTGCCGGCAAACTGGGTTTACCGCGTAAAGCCTTTTCTTATCTGAACTCTCACGGGGCGTTAGATCAAGAACACATTAAATTTTATGAAAACCTGATGAACAACATTACTGCGCAAGAAGATCAGGCCGTTATTGTGCATGCAGCCAAGCGTTTTTACCGTTTATACGGTGATGTGTTTCGTTCACTTGAAACGCCGCACGGCCTTAATAAACAGGAGCAAGCCGCATGAATAAACTGGACGATAAACGCATACTGCTTACAGGCGCGACCGGGGGTATTGGCCAGGCTGTGTTACAACAGTTACTGGTTTGCGGTGCTAAGGTTATTATCACCGGGCGCGATAGTCTTATGTTAAATAAATTAGCCGGATTAGCTCCGGAAAAAATTAACACCTTTGCTGGCGACTTAACCGATGACGCCACCCGCCGGGCATTGCTAGCTTATTGTCAGCAGTTAGGCGGCATAGATATGTTAATTAATAACGCCGGTATTAGCCAGTTTAGTGCCGCAAATGATCAGCAGCTGCAAACCCTTGTTAATACCAATTTATTGTCTCCTATGCTGCTTACGCAGCTGTTTTTACCTATGCTGCGCCTAACCAAAGGTACTATTTTAAATGTGGGATCCACGTTTGGCAGCATAGGTTATGCCGGTTTTACCGGCTACTGTGCTACTAAGTTTGGTTTGCGTGGCTACACCGAAGCGTTAAAACGCGAGCTGGCAGATACCGGTGTCAGGGTGCTTTATTTAGCGCCCAGAGCCACCCGCACCGCAATTAATTCGCCACAGGTAGATGCATTAAACCAGGCGTTAGGGCAGGGAGTAGACACCGCCGATTTTGTGGCAAAAGCCTTAGTTGAACAGCTGCAAGGAGGTCGTCCACGTCGTTTTCTTGGTATGGCTGAGAATGTGTTTGTCAGAGTAAACGCGCTGTTTCCAGCGGTTGTCGATCATGCCCTCAGCGGTAAGTTAAAACAAATAAAACAGTTTTTTATAGGCACTGGCGTAAAAAACAGTGCGGAGGTGTAATATGAACATTAAATTGATACTGGCGTCAGTCTTGCTATTATCCGGTAGTGCCGTGCACGCAGATGTACTGGATGATATTAAACCGCTACAACAGCGCTGGGCTGAGGTGAATTACCAGTTGGATGAAGGGCAACGCGAGTCAGCGTTTGAGGCCTTGTTACAACAAGCCGATGCCGTGGTGCAAGCCAATACTGAAAAAGCTGAAGCCTATATCTGGCGTGGCATTATTGCTTCAAGTTATGCCGGAGCAAAAGGTGGCTTAGGGGCGTTGTCGCTAACTAAACAGTCAAAAGCGGATTTGGAGCAGGCTATTGCGTTGGATGATACCGCATTGCAAGGTTCAGCGTACACCAGCTTAGGTGTGTTGTACTACAAAGTGCCAGGTTGGCCTGTTGGTTTTGGCAGTGATAAAAAAGCCCGGGCTATGTTAACAAAAGCTGTTGAATTAAATCCCCAAGGTATTGATCCAAATTATTTTTATGCGGAATTTTTACTGGAAGAGCGCGACTATAAAGCAGCAATGCGTTATCTTGAGTTAGCGAAACATGCCCCGGCGCGGCCAGATAGATTGTTAGCTGATAGTGGGCGGCAGCAAGAGATTGCTGCGCTGGAGCGTAAGCTGACTAAAAAGCTTAAATAACCTATTTAATGTTACGTGTATTAAAAAAGAGGAAACAATGCGTTTACTGCTGGTTGAAGATGATATTGCGCTGCGGGACGGTTTGCAGCAAGCGTTAACAGGCCAAGGCTTTGCGGTAAATGCAATAAGTACCGGCCAGCAAGCACTGGCAGTGGCCCGTGCCGGCGATTGCGATACGGTAATTTTAGATTTAGGCTTGCCGGACATTGACGGCTTGTCTGTGCTTAAGCAATTACGGCAAAAATGGCCGCGCATGCCAGTATTAATTCTCACTGCCCGTGATGGTATTGAAGACAGGATTAAAGGCTTAGATTACGGTGCCGACGACTATTTGGTAAAACCCTTTGCCGCACCTGAATTGTTTGCCAGGCTACGGGTAATAGAGCGGCGTCTGGGTACCGCATCCAGTCATTTAATTCGCTGTGGCGAGGTCGAGTTGGATAGTACCTCGATGCAGGTTAGTGTTGCTGATAATACGGTGTCTTTGTCCCGACGCGAGTACGTGTTGTTAAAAGAGTTGATGGAATCGGCTGGTCGTATTAAAACCCGCGAACAGCTGGAAGCCAGTTTATACAGCTGGGGTGAAGAAGTGGCCAGTAATGCTCTGGAAGTGCATATTTCAAATTTGCGAAAGAAATTACCTACCGACTTTATCCGCACTGTGCGCGGGGTAGGTTATAGCATTAGCCGGCCATGACCTCGGTTCGGCGTTACCTTATTTCGGTGTTAATTGCGGTATTGGTGTTAACCAGTTTTTTGGCTGCTTTGCAGAGTTATCGCTTAAGCGCCGACCGTGCTGCAGAACTGTTTGACCAAGACTTAGAACTGGTTGCAGCGGCAATTCTTAATCAATATCAAATGCAGGCGCCTCAGTCTGGGCAAGGTTTGGCAATTCAGCTTGTCCAGCAAGGGAAGGTCACCTATGCCAGTGAACAAGCGCCTCGTGAACGACTCAAGGCGCCGGAAGGTTTTTCAGAACAGAACTTTTCGGGTAAGCGTTGGCGGGTGTATCTGCAACATAGTGAGAACAATTCGCAAGTTATGGTAGCCCAACCGCTGCAGCAGCGGTTACAACTGGCTGATGAGGTGATTACCGCTTCTATTTATCCTGTAGTATTGAGTTTGCCGTTTCAGGCACTGTTAATTTGGCTAGTGGTAAGCCGTGCGCTGCGCCCCTTGCATGAGTTTTCTACGCAGCTAACGTCACGTAAAGCGAATGAGTTAACACCGGTAACCTTAACGCAGGTACCAGCAGAGCTTAAGCCGGTATTAAGCTCAACAAACAGTTTGTTTGAGCGTTTATCGGGGGCTTTTGCCCGCGAGAAGCGTTTTGCATCCGATGTTGCACACGAGTTACGCACACCGCTAAGTGTGTTGGAAATCACCTTATTTAATGCGCTTACCCACTGGAAGCAGCAGGGTATGTCAGATAAAGATGAGAATATGGTGGCGCTGCAGAAAGGGGTGGAGCGGATGCGTCATCTTATTGAACAAATTATGTTGCTTAACCGCACGCATCCGGATAACTTTCAGGCAAAAACTAAACTTCTGGATTGGGCGGCGCTGTGTCGTGACGTTGTGGCTGACTGGTATAGTCAGTTAGAGCAAAAGCTGCAGCAAATTAGCATCGAGGGTGAAGAGCATCTTGAGGTGAAAGCTGACGAGTTTGCCTTACGGTTGCTGGTGTCCAATTTATTGGGGAATGCGATAAAATACACGCCTATGCATGGCCAGATAATGTTGACGCTAATACACACCCAAGATGCAGCCGTACTCGAAGTTGCCGATTCCGGCCCGGGTATTGCGCCGGAGGAATATCAGCAGGTGTTTAACCGGTTTTATCGGGTAGGTGGCGACAGGCATCATTCCGGGGCGCCAGGCTCTGGCTTAGGGTTAGCTATTGTAAAGGATATTGTCATGTTGCATAACGGCAAAATCAGCCTGGGAAAATCTGACTTTGACAGTGGTTTAAAGGTTAGGGTGGAGCTACCGCTATGATGTCGCTGTTGCGCGGGTGTTATATTGCCTTATTACTATTGCCCTTCAATGTACTGGCGCGGCAAGAGTTTGTGCTGGTACTTAAAGATCATCTGTTTAGTCCTTCTCATTTGCATGTGCCTGCTGGCGTGAAAATAAAAGTTCGTTTGATAAACCAAGATGCCACACCGGAAGAGTTTGAGAGTTTTGCCTTAAATCGCGAGAAAGTGGTGTTGGGAAAGGCTGAAGCGGTATTGTATCTGGGCCCGCTTAAAGCCGGAGAGTATGACTTTTTTGGCGATTTCCATCCTGACAGCGCCAAAGGCGTATTAATTGCGGTACCAGAGCAAGAATGGCAGCAGCAGGTGACACATGTTGATTAATGCCGTGTTGGTGTACACCCGCGAGTTGCTGCCGGTATTGCTGCTAGTGGCGCTGATATTGCGCATACAGCGTAGCGGCAAACGCAAGTTGTTGCTGCAATCAGCGGCGATGTCACTATTGCTAATGCTGCTGTTGGCACCCTGGCTTGGCGATATTACTCAACTTGCAGAGGGCAATGGCCTTGAGTTGTTGTTTGTTGCAGCACATGGTCTTACGTTGTTAGCTCTGATGCTTTTTGCTGGGGCCGCGAAGTGGCACCGCAGCGCGGCAATAATTGCACTATCAGCACAAGCAGTGCTGTGCGGTATTAATCTGTTGTTGTACGGACTTACCAGCCATGGTTCACATGAGGCAACTGAAAGTATATGGCTTGGTGCCACCTTAGGCGTAGGAATTGGCCTTAGTATTGCTGTGCTTTGGTATCAGCTGCTGGCTGAGCTGGACCGATTTGGCTTTTTTGTGCTGGCATTGATGACCGGTTTTATTGCCGCACGCCAAAGCAGTGCTATTGTGGCGTTGCTGGGACAAATTGATTGGGTGTCGTCCGGGCAAGTTATATGGGACAGTGGTCAGTTAATCAACGAACAATCGGAAGTGGGTGTGTTTATACAAGCGTGGTTTGGCTACGAAGCGACCCCAGATGCACTGCAGCTTAGCTGCTGGATCCTAACCTTGGTGTTAATGACGATATTGTGGCAGTGGCGGAGACCAACGCAATGAAACTAATACAGTTAACAGTCTTATTGTCTTTGCTGACAAGCGCAACGGTACTGGCCGATGGCCGGGTCGTAGACAAGGTATATCATCCCTATGTGCAGCCATTAGAACGCGAGTTTGAATACCGTGCTTTGTATCAACGTCAAACTGATCATCCTAATAATAATGCGATGGCACAAAAGCTGGGTTATGGTTTTTCTATTGCCGACAACATGGCGGTGTCGTTGTATTTACTGGCTGAGCGGGTAATGCCAGACGATTACACCGTATCGAGTTATGAAGCTGAACTGCGTTGGATGCTTACCGAACAAGGCCAGTATAGTTGGGACTGGGGGCTATTGTTTGAACTGGAGCATCATCAGCAAACAGACAATAATGAATTTACTACCGGCTTGTTAGTAGAAAAAGAGTTTGAGAATACCAGTGTTACTGTTAACACGTTTTTGGTGTACGAGTGGGGTGCCAGCATTAAGAATGAACTGGAAACCGAGTTGCGTTTACAGTACCGTTATCGTTATTTGCCAGCGCTGCAACCGTCGATAGAAGTATACGCCGGAGAGGGCTACAAAGGCGCTGGCCCGGGGTTTATGGGCGTGCATAAGTTTAGCCCAACCCGGCAGTTGAAGTGGGAAGCAGCGGTGGTATTTGCGCTGGATAATGATACCATTGATCGCACCGTGCGCTTTGCGTTGAAGTACGAATTCTAGCCACTTTTTTTAGCGTGTTAAGTAACAGCGGAAACAGCGGCATAGGTCGGGTGAAAATCTTTATCATTCTCCAAAGCAGGCAGTAGCCAGCGGTATTTCTGCTGCTATAATGCCGCATCTTAACTAAGTTCCAGCGAAAAAGGACAGACTATTTTATGGCGGACGCAGAACATCGCCCGAGCAATTTTATTCGGCAAATTATTGATACCGACTTAGCATCCGGCAAACACAGCGCGGTACAAACCCGTTTTCCACCTGAACCCAACGGCTATTTGCATATTGGTCATGCTAAATCGATCTGTCTGAACTTTGGTATTGCACAAGACTACCAGGGCAAGTGCAACTTGCGTTTTGATGATACCAACCCGGAAAAAGAAAACGTCGAGTTTGTTAACTCTATTTCGCAAGACGTTAACTGGCTGGGTTTTCAATGGAGTGGCGATGTACGCTATTCGTCAGACTATTTTGACGCCTTGTATGGTTACGCGGTTGAATTAATTAATAAAGGTTTAGCCTATGTTTGCTTTTTAAACGGCGACCAAATGCGTGAGTACCGCGGTAATTTAACCCAACCCGGTAAAGCCAGCCCAACCCGAGACACCAGCCCGGCAGAGAACTTAGCCGTATTTGAAAAAATGCGTGCCGGTGGCTTTAAAGAGGGCGAATGTTCACTGCGGGCCAAAATAGATATGGCATCCAGCTTTATGTGTATGCGTGATCCGGTTATTTACCGGGTTAAATTTGCCCATCACCATCAAACGGGTGACAAGTGGTGCATCTATCCGATGTACGACTTTACCCATTGTATTTCAGACGCTATTGAAGGCATTACGCATTCTTTGTGTACGCTGGAGTTTCAGGACAACCGCCGTCTATATGACTGGATCCTGAGTAACATTACTATTGCCTGCCACCCACAACAGATAGAGTTTTCTCGGTTAAATCTGGAATATGCGGTAATGAGCAAGCGTAAACTGCAAACGCTGGTTGAGCAAAAAGTGGTATTGGGTTGGGACGACCCGCGCATGCCAACGATTGCCGGTTTACGCCGCCGTGGTTATACGCCGGCGGCTATTCGTGAGTTTGCCAAGCGTATAGGTGTTACCAAGCAAGACAACGTTATTGAAATGAGTGCACTTGAAGCCTGTATTCGTGAAGATTTAGACGCTGCCGCGCCGCGTGCGATGGCTGTGCTTGAGCCGCTTAAAGTCACGATTACTAATTACCCCGCTGATGGTATTGAGTGGGTAGTCTCACCTAATCATCCCAAAGATGACACCATGGGCAGCCGCAAGTTACCGTTTGGCCCGGTGGTGTATATTGATAAAGCCGATTTTCGGGAAGAGGCTAATAAAAAATACAAGCGTCTGGTGTTAAATGGTGATGTGCGGTTACGCAATGCCTACGTTATTCATGCCGATGAAGCGGTAAAAGATGCTGATGGCAATATTGTTGAATTAAAGTGCAGCTATTTACCGGAAACTCTGGGTGAAAACCCGGCCGATGGCCGCAAGGTGCGTGGTGTGATTCATTGGGTTGAGGCTACGCAGGCGTTGCCAGCCGAGTTTCGCGTTTACGACCGCTTGTTTAGCGTAGCTAATCCCGCCGCAGAAGACGATTTTCTCACCGTGGTTAACCCGCAATCTTTAGTGGTAAAACAGGGCTTGGTTGAGCCGTCGTTAAAAGACGCTAAAGCAGAGTATGCCTATCAGTTTGAGCGCGAGGGCTATTATTGCGCTGATAATCGTGACTCAACCAGTGATAAATTGGTATTTAACCGTACTGTTGGCTTGCGAGATAGCTGGGGTAAAGAAGACGACATCTAATTGGTGAAGCCAAAACCGGCCGCGTTACTGAGTAACGCGGCTTTTTTTATTTATTTTTTTAATATCACGCCTAAGCCAACAATAACGGCTACCGCACCACCGACCAAAAACCAAATCGCATTATCAGTAGGGTTACCTGTTACCAGTTCTGTCACTTTAGAGGCGTTAGAGTTGTATTCTGTATAACCAAAATACAGCAGTATTGCACCAGCCACTAATATTGCCAATCCAATAATTTTATTCATATTTATCTCCATTGTTATAGTTAACTATCATTGTTGTTTTTGTCATTGAGATTTGTCAGGTAAATATCAATATTTATATTAACTGGTTGTTTCCACTGAGGCTTATACTGCCACTATTCTCTTATTAGACAAGCTTTTATTGTCGGTACAAACGCCTATTAATGATCCGCAACTCTGGTATTATCAGTATCAATACTCACAGTCTGTTAACCACGGTACCCCTATGGATTTGTTATTGGCAGTATTGTTTTTTGCCTTTTCCACGACTATTACTCCCGGTCCTAACAATGTAATGATTATGTCGTCTGGCGTTAATTATGGCGTTAAAGCCAGTGTGCCGCATTTGTTGGGGATTTGTTTGGGTTTTCCGCTAATGGTGTTATTAGTGGGGTTAGGCTTTGGAGTGGTATTTGAGCGCTATCCGCATTTGCATCAGCTAATTAAAGTGCTTGGCGTTGCATACTTGGTGTGGCTGGCCTGGAAAATAGCCAGCGCTGCGCCCAAAGCAATAGAGCAAGGTAAAAGCAAACCCTTCAGCTTTATGCAGGCAGCGTTATTTCAGTGGGTTAACGGTAAAGCCTGGGTAATGGCCAGTGGTGCGGTAGCGGCATTTACTACCGTAAGCGGAGTGTATTGGTTAGAAGTGAGCATTATTTCCTCCGCCTTTTTGCTGGTTGCGTTTCCTTGTGTTGGTAGCTGGTTGTTGTTTGGTGCAGCACTGCGGGCGGTATTGACTAAACCGCTGTTTCAACGAATATTTAATGTCTGTATGGCGCTTATTTTATTGTTATCAATGTTGCCTGTATTGGCTGATTTATGGCGCTACTATTTTATGTCGGCTGCGGCTTAATCCTTTTACGTTAACCACGGCAAAAATTTGCTATGTCAACCGCGGTAACACATAGTGTTTAACCCAAAAAAACCAAGGAGTTTCAGATGAAAATATTTATCACGGCTTGCCTGCTCGTTATGACAACGCTTATCGCCACGGTTAGCTTTGCGCATACTGAAGCGGTAACCTCTGAGCCTGCTGAAGCTCAGCCGTTAACTGTATGGGTGGATGTACGCAGCGCAGAGGAATTTGCCGCTGGCCATCTTGAGGGGGCGGTTAATATAGTGCACACCGACATCGCCAAGGGTATTGCTGCGCTTAATCTGGATAAGTCGACTCCTATAGCGTTGTATTGTAAAAGCGGTCGTCGGGCGGGTATTGCCTTAGATGTATTACAAAATAATGGTTACAGCCAGGTGACGAATCACGGTGGCTATGAAGCTTTATTGCAAACGCACGCTACTGAACATGAACGGCAGTGAAGAAAAAATAAAACTGGAACATGAAGCCGCGCGGCTTTTTATGCGGCTTTATGAACAGCGCTTTGGTGTAGCTATG
Source organism: Rheinheimera baltica DSM 14885 (assembly GCF_000425345.1). GTDB lineage: Bacteria > Pseudomonadota > Gammaproteobacteria > Enterobacterales > Alteromonadaceae > Alishewanella > Alishewanella baltica. The sequence continues at coordinate 56,687 of NZ_AUDG01000022.1, forward strand.
CGTCACATTTGGCATAATGAACCGGCACGGCCTGACGTGTCTTGCTATTACGATGAGCATAAGCTCGATTTAGAAATAGCGCATTTGTATGGCAGTGAAGCAGAAGCCATGCTTATTCTGGGGCGTGACTTGGGCGATAAAACCCACAAAGAACTGATGGCACTGCTGCGCACGCCACCGCAGCACCGCTTACTGACCGCCTTAAATTGTTTAATTGGTAACAAAGCAGATAAAAGCTATCAAACTGACCGTGTCTGGCTGGTAATACGCAATGCTAATCCGCTTTGGACACGGCGCGATATATTGCAGCATCTCAAGGCGCTGCATATGCCAAAGCAGCATCCGTTCGAGCAAATATGGCTTATTGGTGATATGCAGGGCCAGTCAGGCATAGTGGCGTTATATCCACCGGCACTTAGTGCACTGGAGCAAGGCTGATGCTGATTTTTTATCAGCGCTGGTCACGGCGTTTATATCGGCTACGGCCCCTTTTTATCGTACTATGTGTGGGTGCCGCCGCAGTTTTTGTCTGGTTATTATTTAGTGGTACACCACAACAAGGTCAACAGTGGCAATTAAGCGCAGTGGTAACTGCATTAACCGCACTGATACTGTGGGTATGGGCAACGCTGTTTCACACTGATTTGCCGGTAAGCGCACCGGGGCAGGGTTTTGCTACCAGGATTAAAATCCGGCTACACCTTATGATGCTGTATATTTTAGCGCTATTGGTGTCGGTATTATTGTTAGCGACAACCTATCTTGGCCTGCGGGTACTTAAAGGTATAATAGCCAACTTGTTTTTCAGCTGATCATATTACTTATGCCTGATAGCGCTACCCGCTGGGACATTTTTTGTGCCGTAATTGATAACTTTGGCGATATCGGCATTTGCTGGCGCTTAAGCCGGCAATTGGTGCAGGAGCACAATGTTGCTGTCAGGTTGTGGGTTGACGATTTACAAAGCTTCCAGCGTATTTGTCCACAAATTGATATTCATGCAGAGCAACAACAGCTTTTTGGTGTGAACATTGTTCATTGGTCATCTACTACAGATTGGCAGCAGGTGGGCATAGCTAAGGTTGTAATAGAAGCGCTGGCGTGCACCATTCCGTTAGCGTACCAGCAACACATGGCGCAAGAAGAGCATAAACCGCTCTGGCTTAATCTGGAGTATCTTTCAGCTGAAGAGTGGGTTGAAGGGTGTCACGCGTTACCTTCACCACAGCCACATCTCCCGCTGGATAAATATTTTTTCTTTCCAGGTTTTACGGCCAATACCGGTGGCTTGTTGCAAGAGGCAACACTGCAACAGCAAGCGGAGGCGTTTATGCAAGACGCTCAAGCGCAGCAGGCATTCTGGCAACACCTTGACGTGCATAACAGCGCGGCCTTTCAGCAGAAAATATCCTTATTTGGTTATGATCACCCGCAATTAGCCAGTTTGTTAACGTGCTGGCAGCAGGCGGCAAAGTCTACTTTATGCCTGGTACCTGAGGGGGTTTTAGCAAAGCAGCTGTCAAAGCTGTACCCGGAGCTTGCCAAGCAGGGCGACTGTAACCTTGGTAATTTACGCTTAAAAGTACTGCCATTTATGCCACAAGACCATTACGATAAACTGTTGTGGGCTTGTGACATTAACTTTGTTCGCGGCGAAGACTCTATTATTCGCGCACACTGGGCCGCTAAGCCGTTTATATGGCAAATTTATCGCCAAGCTGAGCAGGCGCATCTGGAGAAACTTGATGCGTTTGTGCAGCGTTATACCCAGTTGATGCCCTCAGATGTTGCCAAGGCACTAACCGAATTTTGGCGGGCATGGAATACAGACAACCATTTGGCCCAAAGCTGGCAGAAATTTAGTGCAATCTTGTTGCAAATCGCCGAATATAACCAGCTTTGGCGAGCAGAGTTAACGGCGAATGGAGATCTTGCCAGCAACCTCGTGCACTTTGTCGAAAAAAAATTTATAATGCGACGCAATTTTTCCTAAACGAGAAGATATTTCAGTCATGATGAAGACAGCTCAAGAACTGCGTGCTGGCCAGGTGATTATGGTTGGCACTGAAGCAATGGTAATTTTAAAGGCCGAATTTAATAAATCAGGTCGTAACTCAGCCGTTGTTAAAATGAAAATGAAAAACCTGCTGAATGCTCAGGGCATGGAAACCGTATACCGTGCTGATGATAAATTCGAACAGGTTCTGTTAGAAACTAAAGAAGTAACATACTCTTACTTTTCTGATCCTATGTATGTATTTATGGATCAGGAATACAACCAATTTGAAGTTGAAGCAGAAAACATGACCGAAGCACTTAAATACCTGGTTGACGGTATGGAGTGTTCAGTGGTGTTCTACAACGAGCGTCCAATCTCTGTAGATTTGCCAACGGTAGTAGTGCGTACCGTTACGTACACTGAACCAGCAGCACGTGGCGACACGTCTGGTAAAGTATTGAAGCCAGCTAAAATTGAAACTGGTTTCGAACTGATGGTGCCTGCTTTCGTTGAAGAAGGCGACAAAATCGAAATCGATACCCGTACCGACGAGTATCGCAGCCGCGCCAAGTAATTTGGCCGGTTGAAATCAAAAAGGCGCTTAGGCGCCTTTTTTGTTGTCTGTTAGTTTGCACCGGAAGAACACTACAAAAGCCTGTTTAATGCGGTATTGCAGACACTGAGTAAGTTTGCCAAACAACATCGAAAGACAGCAGGCGAGTTGGGCCTTACTGCCTTTTGCAGCGCATCTGTGCAGAGGGCGTCAGCATTGCCATGATGGGTCTGGCATCGTTGTTAGTTACTCGGCCATCAGGTCATCCTGACTGTTGAGTGGTGCAGTAGTAGAAGACAAAAGACAGGCTGGGATGGCCTGATGGTTGGTATTGCCGGATAGTTGGTAAATCGTGAAAATCAATGATGTGTAAATTAATTGTTCCATAAAAAAACAAATTCCATTAGCATCAGTCATACCAAAAATTAAGCTAATCTGGCAGCTCAATAGGCGTTTAGCCGTCCTTGAACAGCGTGCCGGACACAATGCTATAGCGATATGTAAACTGAAGAGGGAATATGTCTCACAAAACACTTATAGGTTTAACGCTTGGGATTCTAGCCTTAAATGCCCAGGCTAAAGACGACGCGCCATATATTTGGTGGGGACACAGCCATCTTTCAATGAGTGTAGAGTCTTGTTTGCAAAGAGCCCATTTAGCAATTGAAACGAGCGGTTTTCGGTCGAATCCTATTAATGATCAATATGATTTCATATACGCATATAAAGGGGCTGTGCGTGTTGGTGTTCAATGCCTTGAAAATATGAAAGGCTCATTTTTCTACCTAAGTGTTGCAGGTCCAGAAAATGGTGAATTGGAAAAATATAGAAATGAACTTGTTGGCAAGATTAAGTAGCACATAATAAACAAGGATAGGTCGCGCGCAGCCGCGACTTAATCCTGTTGTTGGACAAGCCCGGTGTTTGAGTTTTCTGCTTATATAGTAGATATATCGATTGCAGCCTGAGTGGCTTTATTTGCGTTGGCTAGCGGCAGTAAATTGGGGGCGAGTTTAGCCATGATCGCCTGTTTTGCCAACAGCAATCTGTTTCTTCTGTTTTGTGTCGTTTAGCCGTTATTCACCTCCTGGTTCAGTGTTTTCACCACGGGTGGGGCGCATCCTGTGCCTTGGCGCATTCCTTTGCTTAGTTGGTTCGTTTTACATGCGCCGTTTGCGTGTCTGTTG
>NZ_AUDG01000023.1:0-13727 GCF_000425345.1 Rheinheimera baltica DSM 14885
CCCTTGGAGTAGGCAAACAAAATAATCTTTAACAGCACAGCGGGGTCATACGCCGGACGGCCATTATCTTCATTCTGGTATTTGCTGTGAAATATCGACAGGTCCAGCTTGTTATCAATCAGGTAATGGATGGCGTGTTCAAAAGTGCCAGGCTGCAGTTGGTCGAGATAATTAATCACCACCATGGCACTTTGGTTGTAATCGTAAGGGATGTATTTAGGCATTAGGCGTTGTCCACTTTTTAATCAGACAACGCTATTTGATCACAAACTCGAACAGCTGAAAAGAGGTTTTTCTACAGCCTCAACGCCCCGCGCATGCGCGCGAACTTGTGAGCGTCGCAGGGGCCGAAGGCCCCGAATGACGCGGATTGTTAACTGCCACTCGCAAAAAGTCCTGTAATTAATGTTGATACCACATTTTTAGTCACATCTTTGATACTGGATGTCATGAAATCTGAGAACCTTTTACCTTCACCCAATGATGGAACACATGTGTTCGATGCGCTGATCCCTTTGTGTGTAAGTGTTGCGGTCACTGGTCCGCTTAATGGCTCATGCTCAATCCTAAGGAAGCCTTCATTTTTTAACCAATTAATTGTTTCTCTTGATTTATCTTGGATCACAGCTAACTGATTAAATAACTCTTCCGGTTCCTCTGGGTTAGTAAAGTAACTAGCGACCTCTTTACCAATTTCACTAGGATCAAGCTTCACAGGTTCAGGAATACTGTTTAAACACTTTCTAAAAATTTCTAAAATCGCCAGATGAAATATTTCTAGGCTGTGCATCATTACTCTTCCTCTTCCAAACGAGAGGTTTCATTAAATCTTCGATAGGGTGAATAATCAAAATCAGCACCCAAAACCCGATCAAATGATTTTTTTACTTTAGGGTGATCGGAATATGCCCTACTACGATTACAAACCTGACTGTTTGTTTCAATTTTTTCTAATAAGTATATGGCACTAGCAACATTAAAATACTTTAAGTTAGGGGAAATGACTTGAGAAAATCTTAGATCAGCAGTATCGAAGTTTTTACTCGCACAATAGTACGCAGAAACCAATTTACAAAAGCATTGTTCCCACTCGTCAGAATCAGAAAGCTCTAAAACATAGGCCCATTGGTTATCAGAAAATACCGGATGGCTATCGCCTTCAATCCATTCAACTAGACTTAAAAAATGTTGATTAAGGTCGCCATTAACAAACCAACCGCAAGTTTTCCCCACATCTGTGGATTCCACTGCATGTTGGATTTTCAGCTTCGAGCCCTCTCCAAGCAATTGATAAATATCAGGATATAGCGATAGAAAAAATACTAGTGCTTCAATAGGCTCACCATTGGAAGAGATATTATTAAAATAATCTGGGTCCCCCGAGATCAAATCATTTAGCAAAGCCTTATTCCTTGTGCCTATAACCCGTAAGGCTTTCAAGTTTACATACCGGTTCTCACTGCACTTTTCATCATCTAATTTGAAAATCAATTTCCATAATGTTCTGAAAATAGATAATTCCAGCTCTGGTGACAGGCGCTCTAAATATCTGCTTTCTATATATTTTTTTAGCTTATCAAAAGTGTTTAGAGCGTCTTTAGATTCGTCTAAATCTTCTAAAAATTCTTGTGTGACTTTCTGAGTGTAAAATGGAGGTTTAATCAGAACTCCTTCAAGCGTATTTCTTATGAGAGATCTAACTGTTTCCTTGTTTGGTTTATAAAGTTCTAAGTTTTCCTTTAGCACAGGGTGAGCTGATAAATGCCTTTGCTTTTGCAGGTATCTCAGGTTTTCGTACTCGGAGCTATCTATCAAATTTGTTTTACTGTAAACGTCATCTAATATTTGCAATTCCCAACTCGAAGATTTCGGATCATTAAGTTGTACACTTTTCACAGTATCTAGAATTTTTCTCGCTACACCATCTTCATATTGATCAACTAGATTTTGTAGTTTGTATATAATGTCGCAAATCGCAACCGACCAAAGCATAACGGTAGCCGATCTGTAACAACCATTTTGATAAGAGGTCAGTACTTCTCTAAAGTACGTCTTCGTTTTACCGAAATGTATATTTTCAGATAACGATTCAAGCTCAAATTCTTTCACGTAGCACCTTACTATGCTTGGCAGTTAACGCCCGCCACAAACGCGAGCAACTTGTTGCGAGTCGAGCGCCCAAAGGGCGCGTTTTTGATGGCGCTTGTTAGACTCACTTACCATAACTCTTTTACTAACGATATTTTTCCTTCAGTAAAACCGAATAAAACGAGCAATGGTTTTTTCTGCTGCCAAGTTCCGTCTTTCTGTATCACTCCGTGGGAGTATTCAACCGCGACATGATTTTTCCCGAGAATTGCTTTTAAAACTCGCTGTTCATTTTCATTAGTATTTTGATAAGCATCACGTTCCAGGTTTCGAACAAAAGCTTTACGCCATGACTCTTTGTCAAAACTAGCTTCATATTCCACGTGAATATATTTGACATCAGCATGCAACAAGGACAAAAAATAATCGATATCTTTGATACTCGAACCTCTGATGCTGACCTTGTCTAGAGCTTTGAAATAACTGTTGATTTGGTCCATCTGACAACTGGAGTCACAATCGTTTGCGAGGGCTTTATTTGAAAGACACAGCCATATTACTAGTAAAAAAAGTGCATAAATAGACTTCATTACGATTCCTTGTTAAATATGTCTAACAGCTTATTCAAAGGACCAAAACCCGCGAGTTGCGTGTTTCAGATCCTGCAAGTTCCAAAATTTAATCCAGTCTATTCTGCTATCCAAATGTAAATCAAGCATTTTTAACTTGTAGCAATTTATGTTGCTGCAGAATACGGGTTTAAAACCCGCAAGTTGCAGATAAAAAACTCAACACCAACAACTGTATATTAATACATAGAAAATTTGGGTTATTTTTGCTTTGTTGCACCATGGTTAGAGTTGGGTTTATTTAGCGGTTAGTTGTAGAAATACCCTATTAATAACGCAGGGTTCTTCTGTGGGTGGACGTTAAATTGCACGCCGTTTGCACGTATGCTGTGGTAGTAGTGCAAAAGTCATTTATGTGAAAACAAAAACACGCGGCATGCCGCCGACTAAGTTAGGCCTGTGATCTTTTGCTTTTACTGCCACAATTGCTGCCTTGCCGCTTTTTTTAACGCCTTTACTACTCGCTTATTATCAACAACCATAATTTGTAAAAATTTGTATTTTTTGTGAATTATTTTGTTTGCCAATAGCCTTACATTCAAATATGTATGTAAAATAGCGGCATTTACTTTACCAACACGAGGTCATTGATATGAGAAAACATACCGCCATATTTCTAGTTAGCATTATGGCAGCCAGTCTTACCGCCTGCATAACCTATAAAGCGCCGCGCTACCAAAGCTCTGCAGAGACATTATTGCACTTGCAGCAATTAGAAGCGGCACCTGTTGCCCTTAAAGGCATTAGCCGCCCCGCTGGCATTAAAGATCACGAACAATGCCAAACGCAAGGCCAGGTAAAAGCGTCTGGCGGTTATGCTAACTATGTTGATGCCGCTCTACGTTCTGAACTGGCAAACGCCAACTTATTGGCCGACAGCGCCCCCGTTGAAATAACCGGTTATTTACAAACAGTAAAGTTTAACTCCTGGAAAAACAGTTGGTATTTAACACTGGAGCTGATGTCATCGAATGGCCATAAGTTCACCACTCAAACTACCTATCGTGGTGAAGGCAGAGGGTATGAAGAAGAAACCAGTTGTCTTCTTGTCGCACAGTCTATGCCCTCAGCTGTTAAGCAGTTGCTACAAGATGCGCTAACCAGTAAAGATTTTGCTGCCTTACTTCAGACCGCGCCCTAAACATTGACGGCAGCTCACCAAGTGTGAAGCTGCCCTCTACTTTCCTGCACTAACAAGACATAAACCGGTTCTGCTTAACAGAAAACAAGTATGTTAATTACACCGCCTCCCGCTGCAATGCTTCGCGGTTAAGGTTTCGCTCGGCCGGGACATCACTTAGGTATTCGACAAACTCCACTTCAAAACCGGCAGGGTCGACAAAGTAGATATTTTTACGAAACGGCTCGTCTGCGCCGGGTTTGGCTATGGTGAAACCGGCATCTTCAAGGCGCTTGATGACCGCCTCCAAGTTATTGGTAACATAAGCAAAATGCGCGAAGCCTACGCTATGTCCTGCCAACTCGCGGTTGTTGCCCTCGCCGTGATCACTTAGCGCAATGTAATGATAATCGTCACCAAAGTGCAGCCATTTACGCGGCTTGCCATGCCATTCGCCGTGGCCTTGATCGCGAATATGCCAGTGTGGAAATGCTGCGCGGTAAAACTTCAGCATGGCGTTGATGTCACTTACTACTAAATTAACGTGTTCTAAATACATAGTTCCCTCCCTAAGATTTTATTTGCTGCGTACAGTGTGGCTAACCAGCTGAAAATAGCGACGTAAAAAGCCGTTTTCATACTGCCGTGTTTCATCAGTTTGTGTTGTCATTGCCGCGCTCCTTGTTGTAAGTTAGGCGCAGGTTAAAACCTCAACCAAAGTTGAGGTAAAGTGCTTTTTGCAAACATTTTTAAAAAAGGAGTTCGGCATGACAGAGGCAACCTGGAGTGTTGGCCGTGTGGCAAAGCGCTGCGGCATAAATGTCAGTACGCTGCACTTTTATGAAAACAAAGGCCTGATTAAAAGCTGGCGTAACGACGGTAATCAGCGCCGTTATAAACCCGACGTGCTAAGGCGAATTTCGGTGATTAAAGCAGCGCAAAAAATGGGCATTAGCTTAGAAGAGGTAAAACAGGCGTTTGCGTCGTTGCCGGATAACCGCACGCCCACAGTTGAAGACTGGCAGCTGATGTCACAAAACTGGCAACAGCTATTGGATAGCCGCATTGCGTACATGCTTAAACTGCGCGAGTACCTCACCGGCTGCATTGGTTGTGGCTGCCTTAGCATGACAAAATGCCCGCTGTATAACCCGGATGACACCCTCGCCAGCCAAGGCAGCGGGCCAGTATTGTTGGAACAGGCTGAGCAAAAGGTATTGAAGCGCCGTTAAAGTCAACTCGATTTAACTCAATGCTTTATAAATTGCGATGCGCAGCGGTGTGGTTTTAGCAACATACATCGCTCTGTCGGCGTATTTTAGTAACAGGTCTGCACTCTCGGTATGCTGTGGCGATATGGCAATACCAATGCTAATGCGAATATTCAGCATTAACTCGTTTAGGCTGAAGTCCTCTGCAATATGGTCAACTAACTTCGCCGCCAGCTGAATAACATCACTTTCGAGCTTTATTTCACGCAACAAACAGACAAACTCATCACCACCCCAGCGACTAACAATATCTTCATTACGCACAAAAGCCGTTAAACGCTTCGCAACCGTAATAAGCACTTTATCACCAGTATCGTGGCCATAAGTGTCGTTAATATGTTTAAATTTATCGACATCAATAAATAGTACCGCAAGCGACCAGTTGTGGCGCTGCGCCTGTAACAATGCATGAGAAAGAGCCTGATCAAACGACATGCGATTAGGTAAGCCGGTAAGCGCATCGGTAAGTGCGCTGTGACGTGAGGCTTTTTCAGTTTGCTGAGACAAGCGTAAATTGTCGCGCACCGTTGCCAAGTCGCTTTTCATCTCACTAAGCTCTACTTCAACACCAATGCGTGCTGCTATTTCTTTTGACAGCTTAATATTAACTTGTTTCAAATCCTCAGCCGCTTTAGCAACGATATCTTCCGCTTCCTCGTTTTGCTGCATGGCCTTTTTAATTACCACAACAGTGGCTTTTTTTTGTTTTAGCGTGTCGTTAACTGAACCAAGATCTTCAGCCGCCGTGTTAATATTTTTCTTAATCGCTGCATTTTTTTTCAGTACCCCCTGTACACCTTTAAGCGACACGGTCTTGCTGGCGGATTTGGCGCCGGGTACTTTAGGTTCTGTCGTCATTGGTACCTCATACACAGCAAGACGACAAACCTTTGCTGCCATCAAGGGACGAGCCGCAACTTTGTTTTCAGCTGCAACAGTAGACATTATTTCAATATAACGGTCATGGTGTTTCGCGTCGGTACGCTAGACAACACAGCAACCATGAAAATCACCTGCAGCCATAAACAAACACATAATATATACACGTGTTCACTTTAAATGTTAAACAACTACGAAAATTAAATAATAAAAAACCATATTTTTCATGAAGTTGAAATCATCTACTTTAAATATAAAAACAATAAACTGGTCATTCCAGACATTTTAGTGTACAACTGTGCGCTGAAATTAACGTAAGCGAGTGCGTATTCTTTGAAACCGTTGTTAAAGCGCCTGTGGCGTGCCTTTTGTATGATGCTAGGCAATCAGCCTGCGCTGAGTCGCTATCTGCTGCCGATAATTCAGCAGTTTTCGCCAGGGTTTCTACCGGGGCATTTTCGCGCCCGTGTAAGCGGTAAATACTGGGCCACTGCAGACATGCTGCAGTTAACCTTTAGGGTATCAAAGCGCTGGCAGGGCTTTTTTCCGGGTCAGCATGTTTTACTTACGCTGCGCCACAATGGTCGTTATATCAGCCGGCCTTTTAGCATTTGCTCTACACTTGCCGACTGGCAAAGCACCCGCAGCATAGCGCTATGCTGTAAAGTAACCAGCGGCGCTGAATTTACACCGCTGTTAAACCAGCTACAAAACGAAACTGTGGTGAATATCAGCGCCGCGCAGGGCGATTTTCACTGGCAGCAACCTGCGCTACCGGCGTTGTTTATAGCTGCGGGCTCTGGCATTACACCTATCGCGTCAATGCTGCTTAGTCAGCGCCACTGGTTGGCGCCGGTAAGCCTGTATTACCGCTACCGTGGCAGTGAAAACGCTGCACTGCTTGTGCAGTTAAAACAACTGGCTTCGCGGCAACCCCTGTTTACCCTAACCCTGTCTGACAGCCGCGTTGAACCTGCTGCTGACATGACAAATGCACTACTGCCACAGGCAAAAGATAAACAGATTTATCTTTGCGGCCCAGCAGGCTTTATGCAGCAGATACAACAGCGCCTAACCGAGGCGGGCGTAGCCCTGTGTACTATTCACAAAGAGCAATTTGGCCCGGCGCTACCCGCTATCCCCTGCGAAACAATAACCGGTGATGCTGACGAGTCGGCGCGGCAAACCACGTTTATCCGCGCAGGTTCACCGCATCAGGTCGCTGCGAGCACACAGCACAGCCTACTGCACGCCGCCGAGCAACATGGCCTGACGCCAAGCTTTGGTTGTCGTATGGGGGTGTGTTTTCAATGCGTATGCGACAAGGTTTCCGGCCAGGTGCGCGATATTCGTACCGGCGCATTAAGCGGAAATGGCGCAGAACAAATTCAGCTGTGCATAAGCCAGCCGGTAACCGAACTTGTGATTAAGCTGTAACAGGATTTGAGATGAAACTAACGATTGAGCAATTTAGCGCTCTTGAACACGAGCTGGACACAGTAAAACAGCAGGTTAAAGCGCAACTGGGCGAGCAAGATGCGCGCTACATTCGCCGCGTACTGCTGGTGCAACGGTTAAGCGCAATAAGCGGGCGTATTCTGCTGGTACTGGGCTTTATTACCCCCTGGCTTTGGCTGGTGGGCGTGCTGCTGTTGGCACTGGGGAAAATTCTCGACAATATGGAGATTGGCCATAACGTATTGCATGGCCAATATGACTGGATGAACGATCCGGTACTGCATTCTAAACGCTATGAGTGGGATATTGCCTGCGACGCGGGTTCCTGGCAGCGCACGCATAATTTTGAGCACCACACCTACACCAACATTATTGGCAAAGACCGCGACTTTGGTTACGGCTTGCTACGGTTAAGCAATGACTTTCGCTGGCGCGTGCGTAACCTGTGGCAAGGCGCTACGTATTTATTGCTGAGTATGTTTTTTCAATGGGGCGTGTCGTACCATGAACTGGCTGCACAACGGGTATTTGCTGGAAAGAAAAAAGCCGACCGGCATTCTCAGGTAAGCGACAGTGCCTTGAAAAAAGCCTTTTTCAGCAAAGGCGCGCGTCAACTGATAAAAGACTATCTGTTCTTCCCGCTAATTGCCGGGCCTATGTGGCTTTGGGTGCTAAGCGGTAATTTGTTGGCTAACCTCATTCGCAACCTGTGGACGTCAACGGTGATTTTCTGCGGCCACTTTACTAAAGACGTGCATGTTTTTACTGCTGCCCAGTGCGAAAACGAAAGCCGCGGCCAATGGTATTATCGCCAAATGCTGGGCTCGTCTAACTTTACCGGCCCTACCTGGTTGCACATTTTAACCGGCCATTTAAGCTGTCAGATAGAGCACCACTTGTTTCCCGATATTCCGGCACGGCACTACCCCGCTATGGCAAAACAGGTGCAGGCGATAGCAGCAAAATATGCTATTCCGTACAACACGGGTAGCTTTGTACGCCAGTACAGCACAGTATTTGGTCGCATTATGCGCTATTCGCTGCCAGGCGGCGGGAAAGCAGTAAAGGCATTGTAGTTCGGTGTAATGGAAACCCGTTTGCCCACGCTAACACGCCGTAAACTCATCCATGGGGGCTCGTGTACGCCCGTCAAGGGCTTCAACGGTTAGCTTAGAGCAAATTGGTTTCCTTACAAGAGTCTGGCTAACCCCAACTAGCAGCTACTGTGCGGTACGCTTATCGGTGCGGTCCAGCGCGCGGATAATATCGCGCCAGCTTAAAATACCCTGCGGCCGGTTCTGGTTATCAACCACCACAATACAAGATACCCCTTCGGTGTTAAACAAATGCACGGCGTCCTTCACGTTAGCCTGCCCTTGCAAGGTTACCGGTTTGCGCCGCATTACCTGATGCGCTTTTTTATTAAGTGAGGCCAGATCGCGCGTTGTTTCTGCCGCGGTGCCCAGATAAGGACTTAACGCTTTAAATAAATCCCGATCTGACAATACGCCCAATAACACGCTGCCTTCCACCACCAGTAAATGATGAAATTTCACATGATCAAAAATCTGTTTTACCACGGCAAGGCTGTCATCCGGTGACACACTGACGGGGTTAGGGCTCATTAATTGTGCGACATTAGTCATCGTGGTACACCGTTAAAATTACTGCAAGGCTGTGCTAAAACTATAACCTGTTTACACCAATTCACCAGCAGTATCAGCCACCTAGCAAAACCACAATAGCCTGATAATACCGGCTATGGTATAACACCAAGCTACTAATCGTGTTGTCGGGCCTTTAATATGCAACCACATTTGTTTATCTCCGCCGCAGTGCTGTTTACTGTCGCCACAGGCGTTAATGCCACCGATGCCAAGCAACAGTTGGAACAACTGCTTAGCCAACACTGGGCAGAAGCCAACAAAGAACAAATTTTCTTTCGTAAAGACCCCGACACGTTTCGGATGAATGGCACACTACCCGATGTGTCTCAGGCAGGCCGCGACCGCCGGGCCAAGGTTAACCAAGGTTTTCTGAAGCAATTAGCCAACATTGAACAACGTGAGCTCAGCGCAGTTGATCAAATAACGCTAAGGTTATTTAAATACGAACGTGAAACCGAAGCACAAAGCTATCAGCAATTTGACCACCTGTTTCCCATGCAGGCTTATGCCGGCTATCACAGTTATTTTGCCGGTGCGCCGGACAATATGTCGTTTTTAACCACATCCGACTATGACAATTACTTAGTCAGCCTGGCGGATTTCCCGCGCTACAACCAGCAGCACATTGATAACCTTAAGCAAGCCATCAACAAAGGCTACACGCATTACTGTGCCAGCTTTGCCAACTACGACAAAACCATTAGCAAACATATTGTCAGTGATGTAAGTGACAGTGTGTTTTACGCGCCGTTGGCAAACCAACCAGCACAGTTTAGCACTGGGCAGCAACGCCATTATCAGCAAGCGGGTAGCAAACTGATTATGGATACAGTGATCCCGGAATATAACAAGCTGTATCAGTTCTTTACCGAACAATATATGCCGGCGTGTCGCAAAGACGTGGGTATAACCGCACTGGAAGATGGCAAAGCCTACTATCAGTATTTAATTAACTTTTATACCACCACGAATATGACACCCGAGCAGATCCATCAGCTTGGGGTTAGTGAAGTTAAACGTATTCGCGTTGAGATGAATAACATTATTAAGCAGGTAGGCTTTAACGGCGACTTTAATGCCTTCGTCAAATTTTTGCGCACTGACGAGCGGTTTTATGCCGAGTCCCCGTTACAACTTATCGAAAAAGCCAGCTACATTACACGTAAAATGGCGGGCCAGTTACCTAAGTGGTTTAACACCCTACCGCGAGGAACCTTCGATATAAAAGCCAGCCCAAACGGGGGTGCCTATTATGTAGCCTCTGACGGCAGCGGTACTACCGCAGGCACATACTTTGTGGGCGCTAACGATGTGCGCAGCGAACCGCTGTATAACTTAGAAGCATTAACCTTTCACGAAGCAGAGCCTGGTCATCATTTTCAAAGTGCGCTGGCGCAAGAAATGGACATGCCGGAATTTCGTAAAACCCTGTATCACAGTGCCTATGGTGAAGGCTGGGGGTTATATGCCGAAAGCCTGGGTAAGGAAATGGGTTTTTATCAGGATCCGTACAGCGATTTTGGCCGCTTAACCTATGAAACCTGGCGCGCTTGCCGCTTAGTGGTGGATACCGGCATGCACGCCATGGGTTGGAGCCGCCAACAAGCCATTGACTATTTAGCCGACAATACGGCGCTTAGCATGGCAGAGGTAGAAGCCCAGATTGACCGCTACATTACCTGGCCCGCACAAGCCCTGTCTTATAAAATTGGTGAGATTAAAATTCGCCAGTTGCGCCAGCAATCTCAGCAACAACTAGGCGATAAATTTGATATCCGCGCCTTTCACGATCACCTGTTAGCCTCAGGCAGCCTGCCGCTGGATTTACTGGAAGAGCTAACACTGGAGTGGATTGAAGCCCAGCGTTAACTCAGTTGAATGCAAAGCCCGCGTTTAGTGCCGAATGCCGATTTGTTTGGTATTACGCACGACGCGGTTTGCTCACATCAACACGCCATAAATCATCCCTGAGGCTCGGTTCCGGCCATCCATGGCCTGCAACGGTTGATTTAGAGCAAACCGGTCAGGCTTTACTGGTTGTTATTGCAGCCCTGAAAGCCTTTTCAATACAGATTACGCTTTATGCTGCCACACCAGATACAGGCCGCTGAGCATAATTACCGTGGCACCGGCCAGCATTGAAAACGCCGGGTACAATTGCCACAGCACAATATCAAAACCAATACCCCACAGCAGCGCCATATATTCAAATGGCGCGACTATGGCAGCAGGCGCTATTTTAAAGGCCTGCGTTATGGCAATTTGCCCACCAAAACCGGTGATACCAATCAGCACAAAGCTTAGCCAAAGTTCACTGCGAAGCGGTTGCCAATCCGGTATGGCCAACACACCCGCACCGAGCGCTAACAATGTCATCAGCCAGAACACCATATTGCCGGTGCCTTCACTGCGCCCAAGAATTCGCACCGTAATAGCCGAGACGGCATAACAAATTGCCGCCACTAGCGCCATTAAGGCACCAATACTTATCAGCCTGTCGCCGTCGGGTTTTAGCATATAAATTACTGTCGCTAAACCAATGCCTATTGCTACCCAATGCCGGGGCGCCACATATTCTTTTAGCCAGAACGCCGACATCGCTGTTATCAGTAGTGGTGCGGTAAAGAAAATGGCATAAGCCTCAGCCAGCGCTAATGTTTGCAGGCTAAATACAAAGGCCCACAGCATAATTACGCCGAGCACAGCCCGCAGCAGGTGCAGACCCCAGCGGGTTTTTAGCAACGTTTTATGCCGCCCACTGCTAAGTAGCCACAGCACCACCAAAGGCCAGGCCAATGCACCGCGCAAACAGGCAATTTGCATGGCGCTGTAATACGGCGTTAAAGACTTCATTGCCGCGTCCATTGCCGAAAACAGCGCCACCGCCAGCAGCATGCACAAAATACCGCGTAGCGGGTTATCAGGTTGAGATAAAGAAGAAGCAGACATGTGGCAAAGGCACCCATTTTAACAGTGCGCTATTGTACAACCAGGCAGTAATTTCAGGCAGTAGTGCAGCGTAATTTTTCACTGTAGCGTAGCCATGCGGAAGTGGCCTGTAGTGTAAGCGACCAAGCACGCAAAACCGTCCGGGTTTTAGCCATTTATCTCACTATTGCTAAACAACTAACTTTTACTACGCAGAAAAAACGCCACAATAACAGAGGTGATAACCCCCATAATGGCCGCGCCGATAGCACTTTGCAGCATATAGTTATTTAAGCTGAAATAAGCTGCGGCTTCATCTGCGCTCATCATGCCCTGCGCGGTGGCATATGCCTGCACATTGGCGAAATAATCCGGCGTTATCACGTTGTGGGTTAACCACTGTGCAGCCGGGCTTAGTAGCACCACCACTAAAGTGATAATAAGCCCCGCTTGCATGCCCTGCTTCCAGCTCATATCACCACTAAAATCACACCTTTTTTTCTGCCGCAGCGCCAGTACGTATATTAATATTGCCGGTATGGCGAATAAATTAGTGTAGGTAGCGTGCTCTGCGATATTACGGTCGTGCAGGCCAACCAGTTGCTCACCCCACATCCACAGCAGTATAACAGCGGTAAAAATAACGCCCCAGCGTATTTCCGTCAGATATTTTTTCATAACTTATTGTTCTTGTTAGCTTAGACACAGAAATACTATAGCGCTTTTTCTATCTCCCGCCAGTCGCAAACGGTGGTTGGTATTTAGCCCAAAACTGGCTGCTAAAACGGTTTTGCGGATCATATTGCTGCTTTAGCTGAAAAAACTCAGCAGCGCGCGGATAAGCACCAAATCCACTTGTACCTATAAGATATTGTAAATTAGTAAAAAACTAAGTAATGTCGAGAACAACAAATTCACAAATACGGGTTAACCCGTGTTTAACCACGGGTCAACCCGTCGAATAAGCGTTATGCATTAAGGATGTCATGAGTACGAATCCAATCACAGCGGCCATTCCGTTATGGTATGCACAGATGAGCTGGGCGAAAGAGCTAATTCGACTTGGGTTCGGCCTATCGAAAGCAGAAGACATTCTTTCTAGCGAAAATCGTGGTTGCAAATTAGTGCCTGGAACAGGTTGGAATATTCGAACTCATGGTATCGGAGTAGATGTTTTTAGAACTCCAGGTGTTGGAGGAATCGATTTTGATTTTGACAAACCTGACCCAGATCCGTGGCGAATGCAGATCTTTATTGAAAAGCAAGTAAACGATGGAAACTTGCCATACGAGAACTACCGCGAATTACTTGATGATGAAGAACTAATGAAAAAAGCCATTTCAGAGGCGTTGTCACAAAATGCATAATAAACAAGGATAGGTCGCGCGCAGCCGCGACTTAATCCTGTTGTTGGACAAGCCCGGTGTTTGAGTTTTCTGCTTATATAGTAGATATATCGATTGCAGCCTGAGTGGCTTTATTTGCGTTGGCTAGCGGCAGTAAATTGGGGGCGAGTTTAGCCATGATCGCCTGTTTTGCCAACAGCAATCTGTTTCTTCTGTTTTGTGTCGTTTAGCCGTTATTCACCTCCTGGTTCAGTGTTTTCACCACGGGTGGGGCGCATCCTGTGCCTTGGCGCATTCCTTTGCTTAGTTGGTTCGTTTTACATGCGCCGTTTGCGTGTCTG
>NZ_AUDG01000023.1:13737-59326 GCF_000425345.1 Rheinheimera baltica DSM 14885
TGCCTAATAAACAAGGATAGGTCGCGCGCAGCCGCGACTTAATCCTGTTGTTGGACAAGCCCGGTGTTTGAGTTTTCTGCTTATATAGTAGATATATCGATTGCAGCCTGAGTGGCTTTATTTGCGCTGGCTAGCGGCAGTAAATTGGGGGCGAGTTTAGCCATGATCGCCTGTTTTGCCAACAGCAATCTGTTTCTTCTGTTTTGTGTCGTTTAGCCGTTATTCACCTCCTGGTTCAGTGTTTTCACCACGGGAGGGGCGCATCCTGTGCCTTGGCGCAATCCCTTGCTTAGTTGGTTCGTTTTACATGCGCCGTTGGCTGCACGGTACTAGTAACTGGAAAGGTAAGCCCATGCTTTTTTATCTATACATTAAGCTTTTTTATATTGTTTATTTCGGCGCCATTGGACTATGCTCCATAACAAGGCACAGCGCGGTTCGCCACCCTAATGTCTTGCGTTAATGCGCTATATTTTTCTGGGCATTATTAAGGATATTTCACACATGAAGCTTTTCTCAAAAATCTTAACTATTTCACCGGTTGTTCTTGTTTTATTAATGCCAATGGTTCAGGCACAAACTACTGCCCCCACAAAGGCTAAGGAGACTGATTCTTCTACGCCTATAACGGTTATTAAAAAAACAACGGAAGTCTCAGAAATAAAACGAGCCGAGCGAAACAAGGTTGATAATGCTGTTACAATTTCTAAGAGTGATAATAAGAAGATAGAAAAATCGAATAAAACCAAAAACAAGCAAAAGCCTAAACCAGTTTTTACCGGTAGCGGCCCAGCAAGGTCAAGGGAAAACCCTGATGGATAACTATATAAATTGTTTATGTTTTTTACACCAAAGCACCCGCTGCACTTATTATTGAGCCTGAAAAAGACGGTCTTGTACCTGCGCAGTCCGTGTACCGCTTTGCTAACAAGGATCTGTTAGCAAAGCGGACGTCGAGTTAGTCAGAATTCCTTTCGCAAGCCATGGTTACAATCAACTGGCATCCAATTCGATTGGCAATGTTCAAGCGCATCAAAATTGGATGTTGAGAAGCTATGCATTAACGCTGGCATGAGTTACATTGTTAATTTATTTGGGTATAAACACTCGTGAGCTTTATGCTTAAACCATGCATCAGCCCTGATAACTTTCGCGTTCAGGGCGATAAGTTGATGCCAGAATGTATGGGGCAGGCTGTTGCCGAAGACCGCCGCAATACACCACGTTACGCCATAGGGAAATTTGAATGCAAACCAAAAATGGGATGAAATGGTTAAAACAGATTGCTGTCGCTATTAGTGTTGTTTTAATTGCTAGTACTGCCTGGTTAGTGTTTGTCATCAACGACCTGCCAAATACTCTTGAGCCTAAAACAGTTAAACCAAGCGGCGTACTTTTTGACAATGTGCGCGTGCTCTCGATGGTAGACAAAACGTCGATATCGCAAAGTTTGCAAGCTGTGCTGGTTATCGGCGATAAAATTACCAAGATTGCGGCGGCAGGTGAGATAAATGCCCCCGATGGTGCCCTTATTATCGATGGCCGCGGATATACGTTAATGCCCGGGCTAATTGATGCGCATATCCATCTTAACGATGAGGCAGAGCTGGCTGCCTACCTGGCGCACGGGGTTACAGGGTTGCGTAATATGTCTGGTTATCCATTTCATCTTCGTTTAATGGAACGTATAGCGAACGGACACCTCTTAGGGCCGGATTTTATAACTACTGGGCCCATTCTTAATAGTCGCGGCCCCAACGAGCTGGTGTTACAAACTACCGTGACTACCGCCGAAGAAGCGCGTTTAGCCGTTCGTGCCCAACACAGCAACGGATATCGGCATGTCAAAGTGTATTCAAATCTTACCCGGGCAGCCTTTGACGCCATTATTGATGAAACGGCTAGCCTGGGCATGACGGTTAGCGGACATTCACCGGAAGGTGCAAGAACAAAAGGAATACCTCACACTAAACCCTTTGAGATCCCCTGGGAGGCCTCGCTTGGACGAGGTATCACAACGTTTGAGCACATTGAAACTCTCGTTTGGCATGGATTAAGAGATAATTTAGATCAGCAAGAGATGCGCTTGTTAGCCGCGGCGATTGCTGAATCTGGAGAGGCCGTTACACCCACACTATATGCACATAAACGACTGGTATTAATTGCACAAACACAAGGCGCTTATTTAAACCGGCCCGGTGCTGAGATGATTAATCCGCTTGTGACATGGTTTTCCAAAAGCGCACAACAATATTGGCGTCAGGTTGACGCATCCGTTTATGAAGCGCCACATGCCGATTTTTTTCTTAGCGCCACCGGGCTGTTACATGAAGCCAGCGTTCCTTTGTTGACCGGCACTGATAGTGGCAGTTTTGGTATTATTCCCGGTGCATCGGTAGCGCGCGAGCTGGAGCTTTTAGTGGCTGCAGGTTTGTCTCCCTTTGCCGCATTAAACACGGCTACCCGGCAAAGCGCTGAAATACTTGGCTTCGAGAAAACAGGTATGATTTTACCAGGATATCGTGCAAATCTAATCCTGCTCCCCAAAGACCCATTAACAGAGGTTGCTGTCGTGGAATTTCCGGTAGGTGTAATGATCGGGGGATATTGGTTAGATGAGCAAGCACTTGACGCGATGAAAAGTTCAGCAAACAATTCTGGGGTATCATCATTTTTTCGCTCTCTGATCCGCGTCATTGAAATGAAACTTTTTGCATGACAAATTAACGCAGCTTGAGCAAGTGGCGCTTTACTCGTAGTTGTTTTAAGCATGACAGTGCAAAGGCGTTGCTGTTACGTTAAAAAACCATCACCTTATTGCGCAAACTGTTGTAAATTAGCTTTTTTGCTATGACATTACGTTTTAGTTTACGGTTTTATCAATGGCGCCATGAGTATTAAACCCATTTAGCCTAATTATGCTGCCAAGTGTTATCTATGGGTTTTGTCACTGATGGTAGTGCACTATAACAAGCTAAATAAATAAGAAGTTTATGCGTAAATTTATATTACCGTGTTTAATTGTGGTTTCACTTTCTTCCTGTGCATCTCACCAAGTAGCCGAGAATGGCTGTAAATTTGTTAATGGTGCTCACGAATCAGAGCAAGAGAGAAAAACTAATAATGAGCGCAAGGGTGAAGCGCATAGGCAGGATAAGGTAGACATCATCAATGGCATTTTAGCTTTATTTGCCATTAACTTATCTGATGAAGATGAAAAGTGCATTTAACTCTCCACCCTACTCCCGGCCTTTGATAGCCGGGACAGCAGCAGGGCAATTATTGGTAGCGTAAGACGGTTACACATGCGCGCCAACGTGCTGCGCGTGCCAGTACCGTTAACGCTGATTCAACTGGCTTGCGCAAACCGGGTGAAGGCGGCGTCAAGATCAGCAATTAAATCGTCAACATCTTCCAAGCCGATATGCAAGCGGATTAACGGCCCGCTGTAAGGCCAGGTAGTGGCAGTGCGTAGGTTTTGCACCTTCATAGTTGCCGTTATTAAGCTTTCATAACCGCCCCAGGAAAAGCCCATTTTAAAATGCGCCATACCCTCGATAAACGCTTCTACCTGCTGCTGA
Organism: Rheinheimera baltica DSM 14885; assembly: GCF_000425345.1. Classification (GTDB taxonomy): domain Bacteria; phylum Pseudomonadota; class Gammaproteobacteria; order Enterobacterales; family Alteromonadaceae; genus Alishewanella; species Alishewanella baltica. The sequence continues at coordinate 17,319 of NZ_AUDG01000023.1, forward strand.
CTGCCATGCTTTAAGACAAAGGCAAATAAACCGTTACTGCCACTAAAATCGCGGTTAAAAATGGCGTTGCCGGCATGTGTTGCCAGCGCCGGATGCAATACGGTTGCTACCTCGGGGCGCTGTGCCAGCCAATTAGCCACCTTAAGTGCGCTTTGTTCATGCTGCTTTAGCCGCACCGACAAGGTACGTAAACCGCGCAGTGCGGTATAGGCGTCATCGGCCGAGGCGCAGTATCCCAGCAAATAGCTGTGTTCGCGCAGTTGTGGCCAACGTTTCTCATTGGCGCTGGCAGTGCCCAGCATAACATCAGAATGGCCGACAATGTATTTCGTGGCCGATTGCACCGACACGTCTACGCCCAGCGCAAACGGCTGACATAAAATAGGAGAGGCCCAGGTATTGTCGAGGATGGTAACAATATCATGCTGCTGTGCCACCGCGCAGATTGCCGGAATATCTTGCACTTCAAAGGTAAGAGAGCCAGGCGACTCCAGAAAAATAACTTTGGTATTGGGCCGGATAAGGCTGGCAATGGCGGCACCTATTTGTGGGTCGTAGTAGGTAGTTTCAATGCCGTAGCCTGTCAGCACTTTGTCGCACAGTGCCCGGGTTGGCTCGTATGCACTGTCAACCATCAACAGATGATCACCGCTGGTTAAAAACGCTAACAGCGCCCCACTTACGGCAGCAGCACCGCAGGGATATAGCGCGCACCCTGCGCCACCTTCCAGTTCGCAAATGGCTTGTTGCAGCGCAAAATGGGTATCCGTACCACGGCGGCCATAAAACGGCACCCGGTTGCCGCGATTAACAGTAGCATGCTTTAGCTCGGCAAAGGTATCAAACACGATGGTAGAACCGCGAACGACTGGCGGGTTAACCACATTGCCACAGTATTGCCTGGACCGACCCGCGTGTATCAGCTGAGTGTCTTTTTTCATTTTTTTACCTGCCTTGTGAACCCTATCAACTTTAGTCGCATATAAGCCATCTGGATGGCTATGCTATAACACTTTTGCCAATATGTGCTACAGTTATATCACCTTAACAGGTGCTTGCAGAACAGGCAGTTAACTGCAAGGCAGTATAAATCCGGGGCACAACAATAATATATGGAGAACACTATGCGCGCTTTTAAACCTGCTGCACTCACATTGGCGCTGGCAACTGCGCTGGGCGCGGGGCATGCTTATGCACAGCAAGATGATAATGCAGAGGCTTCAGTTGATGAGAAAATAGAACAAATTGTTGTTACCGGCACCCGCGTGGCGGGCCGTTCAGTGTCTGATACCGCAGTACCCATCGACATTGTTGGCGCTGACGTACTGGAACGTGCGGGCAATACCGAGCTAAACCAAGCACTGTCGGTGGCACTGCCCTCGTTTAACTTTCCCCGTCCTGGGCTGGCAGATGGCACAGACACCATTAGGCCGGCAACGTTACGTGGTTTATCACCGGATCAGTCACTGGTATTAGTTAATTCAAAACGCCGCCACGCCGCCTCTTTGGTTAACGTTAATGGCACGGTGGGCCGTGGCTCATCTGCGGTGGATTTAAATACCATTCCTACTGCGGCCATTAAAGCGGTTGAAGTGCTACGGGATGGCGCCTCAGCGCAGTATGGTTCTGACGCCATTGCCGGGGTATTAAACATCCGGCTGCGTGAAGCCAGCGAAGGTGGCAACGTAACGGTATCTTACGGTGTACGTGACACCAGCTACAGCACTCCTACCTCAGCGCCCCCTGCCGGCGCCACCTGGAGCTCACCTAACCCGGTGTCGCGCTCACTGACCGACGGTGAAACCCTGACATTTTCCGGCTGGAAAGGCTTTGATCTAGACGGCAAAGGCTTTGTTACGGTGTCGGCAGAATACAAAGACGCCGAACGTACCGAACGCGGCGGCTGGGATTACCGCCAGCAGTACCCAAAGATAAACGATGAATTCGATCCAAGAGAGCAAACCATTGAACGCTTTAACGCCTGGTATGGCGAACCACAGTTAGAGCAAATGACATTATTTGTGAATGCCGGGCTTAATGTTGGCCCAGGCAAACTATACAGTTGGTTTAGTTATCAGGACAGAGCAGCAAAATCGGGCGGTTTTTATCGGCGGGCACAGGATGATAGAAATGTCATTGAAGTACACCCCGATGGTTTTTTGCCAATTATTGCACCTGATGTAACAGACAGCAGTGCCGCTTTAGGCTACGAATGGGATAGTGGTGACTGGAGCTTTGATGCCTCTGTGGTATATGGCTATAACCAGATGGAATTTACCATTGAAAACACGGTAAACCGCTCAATTGGCCCTACCAGCAAAACGGTATTTGATGCCGGTGGTTTTGACTACGACCAGCTGGTGGGTAATTTTTCTGCGGTAACCAGCTTTGATGTTGCTGCATTAGCGTCACCGGTCAATATTGCGACCGGGCTTGAAGTACGCCGCGAGAGCTACAGTATCTTTGCGGGTGAGCCAGACTCCTATCGCAACGGCGGTGTGCTGCTACCAAATGGTAACCCTACCCAAAGTGGTGCTCAGGTGTTTCCGGGGTTTCGGCCTGCAAATGAGGTAGATGAAAGCCGCAACTCGGTAGGTGTGTTTGTTGATATGGAAGCCAATATTACCGATCAGGTATTGGGTTCGGTGGCGCTGCGGGCAGAAGATTATTCTGACTTTGGCAGTAACCTAACCGGTAAGCTGGCACTGCGCTGGGACATTACCGACAGTTTTGCCCTACGCAGTTCTGTGCAAAATGGCTTTAGGGCACCGTCGCTGCAGCAACAATACTTTACCAGCACCTCAACCAACTTTATCAACGGTGTGCCCTTTGATATTACTACCTTCCCGGTAAACAACCCTGTGGCGGTGGCATTGGGGGCCAAACCACTGGATGCTGAAGAGTCAACCAACTTCTCCTTGGGTACGGTATTTCGGCTGGGGGATGTCTCCATTACCCTGGATGGTTACCGCATAAATATTGATGACCGTATTGTGTTGTCAGAAAACCTGACGGCGGCAAACGTACGGCAGTACCTGGTAGATCAGGGGTTTATCGGCATTGGCGGCGGGCGCTTCTTTATCAATGGCGTAGATACCGAAACCACTGGGCTTGATCTGGTGGTAAATTGGAATCTGCCTACCGACAAGACTGGTGATTTTGATGTCACCATGGTGGCAAACGTTAACTCAACCGATGTTACCGCAATACCTGAAACAGCAGAGCTTAGCGTACTTGACCCGGCACCGGAGCTGTTTGGCCGTATAAACGTACTGACGTTTGAAGAAGGCACGCCAAAAAACAAACTTGGCGCTATTGTAAACTGGAGCCTGGAACAATATGGCATTACGCTGCGGGCCACCCGTTATGGTGAAGTACTCACACCGGGAACTTCAGCAGAGCGCGACTTTACGCTTAGCCCGAAAACGCTGGTGGATATTGAGGGCCGCCTGCAACTTACCGACGACTGGCGTTTAAGTGTGGGTATTGATAACGTATTTGACCAATACCCCGATGCGTTTCCAACGTCGCTAAATGGTACCGGCAATACATCGTTTTCGAACTATTCACCCTTTGGCCGCTCTGGCCGCTTGCTGTATGGCAAGGTAAGTTACAACTTCTGATAAAGAAGGCCGCTATCAAACAATAGCGGCCTTTTTGTAGTATAAATCTGTATCTTGGTTACACCGGTAAGCAATATTCACATTAACAGCGAACTGCTTTAGATTAACCCGGTTACCTCGGCAGTAGTAATTAACTTTTCCAATTCTGGCCGGGAAAAATAGTAGCCCTGGTAGTAGCGAATACCCAGCCCCAATAAACAGTCAAGCTCGGCCTTGGTTTCCACGCCCTCGGCCAGCACCATAGTGCCTTGCAGTTCACATTGGGCAATGGTTTCCTCAACAATAAATTGCTTGGCGGGGTTTTCTTCAATATTGCGAATAAGCTGCATATCCAGTTTTAAGATATGCGGCCGCAGTTCAATCAGCCAGTCGAGCGTGGCAAAACCTGAGCCGTAGTCATCAATGGCGGTTTTAAAACCACGTTTGGCATAACTGCGGAATATCCGGTTTAAATGGTCTTTATCCGGAATTTGCTCGCCTTCGGTAACTTCAAACACCAGCTTGGTTAAATCAAACCCGTATAAATCAACCGCTTCAATCGTCGCTTTTATACAGGTTTCCGGGTTATATACTGCATTGGGTAAAAAGTTGATATTCAGATAAGTACCACAGCCCAACTTAGCGGCAGTTTCAATCGCCTTTACCCGGCAAGCCTGGTCAAAATAATACTTATTGTCGTCGTTGATACGCTCAAACACCCAACCCGCGCCCTGGCCTTCAGGGCCACGCACCAGCGCTTCATAACCGCAAATAACCTGGTGTTTCCAATCAATAATAGGTTGAAATGCCATGCGGATTTGAAAACCTAAGGATTGGCCGCTTAGGCAGTCGCTGCAAGTTTGTTGTTTAATTTGCTCAGGAAAATCCATCAACAACCTTAATGCCTAAAAAAAATGGGTTACTAAACTTTAGCGAGTACTTGCCGCATTTACCAACTATAAATGGGTGATTTCGTTAATCAGAGCCCATGTCGAGACCAAGCGCTACCGCATAACACGCAATCAACCTTTGCCCGGCTTGCTCAGCGTTGCAACCAAAGGCCACCACGCCATCTTCATGGCCGGCCATGGTAAAAATGCCTTGCTGTAATACAGTTGTCTCTGCAAATAGCCGTGCCACTTCATCAGCCATGGCTACGGTACCATAAGGCACGTCTGCCCGGGTTTGAGGTAAACCAAGTTTGCTCGCCAGCTGCCATATTTGCGGGCAGTGAGCATGAATTACAAAGTTAATATTGTTACTAAGCTGATACAACTGGCCGTGAGTCATGGCCTCTGAGGAGGGTTGTGTCGCCCCACTGGCGGCTATCTGGTTTTGTTGAGGCTGACAAGCGGTTACCAACGCATAATCGTTGGCTGCCATATTCGCAATGCCGCCGGTTTGGGTACCGCTAATAATAAATTGATTATCACTGCCAAAACGCTGGCTGATATTGCCAAAACCATAGTTGTCATAGCGCGTTGGCGTTTGGCCCAGCATCCCCAGCTGCAGCATAATAGTGCGCCAGCTGTTAATTTCCAGCACATCAGCCGTGGTTAGCACTGTTCGCTGGCTAAAATCCAACTGAAATTTTATGACCCCTTCGAGCTCTGTCATTCTAAAACCTGCGTTAATTACACCGCGGCCATTATAAAGCGCTCTAACACTGCATCCCAGCCGCATAGCAGGCTGCATAGCTATGACACCCAACTATGAGGCCTGCTATGTGAAGCAGATTAAAATTGGTTTTCTTCCCGGGTCAGAGTTTGAAATGAGTGAGGATGTTTTAAGTTGAAATCACGCACATGACAACGATTATTCGGGCTAAAGCCATTGGCTCTTACCTGTTCAACGAAGGCTTTGAAATACGCGCTAGATTTTTCCGTGGTTGGCAATGCTTCTCGTGCCAAACGGTAATCGCCGACAATTTTTGCGCCCCGGGCCACTGTAGGCTCTTCACCACGGTCATCCGTATAATATTGTGATAACACCAATAACCTCGTGCCGATGTAACACGCTTCGTCCAGATCGTGGGTAACGAAGAAAATGGTGAGTTTGTGTTCTTCATGCAGCTCCATCAGATAGATCTGCATTTGTTCGCGGGTATCCGGGTCTAAGGCGCCAAAAGGCTCGTCCATCAACAACAAAGGCGGCTTGCTCATCAACGCTTGGGCTATAGCAACCCGCTGCTGCATGCCACCGGATAATTCGTGCGGAAATTTACGCATGGCATCAACCAGCCGCAACCGCTCTAACATACTAATCGCAAATGCTTCATCGTCTTTGTCACGCTTCCACGGCAGATACCAAGCTTGCTTACTCAATCTAGAACCGGCCATAACATTATCAAACACCGTCATATGTGGAAATAACGAATACTTTTGATACACAATGCCACGATGCGGATCAGGGTGACGCGCCGGTGCACCATCAATTATAATGCTTCCCGCGTCGGCAAACTCTTGCCCTAACAACAAGCGTAATAAGGTACTTTTACCACAACCACTGGGCCCAACCAGAGTACACAATTCACCCGCAGCTACTTTCAAATCGATATTATCGAGTACCAGCTTATTGCCGTATGATTTATAGACATCTTCGATACTAAGCTTATTATTCTGATTCACTTACTATTTACTCCGGCATACCAAGGATATAAGCGCCGTGCCAACACGCGCAAAGCCCAATCCAGTAAAAAGCCAATCAAGGTGATCCAGGCTACATAGGGAATAATAATATCCATCGCCAGATAACGCCGCACCAAGAAGATGCGATATCCCAAACCATCCGTCGACGCAATCGCCTCAGCTGCGATTAAAAACAACCAGGCTGCGCCCAGACTTAACCGGAACGTATCCAATGCGCGCGGCATAATTTGTGGTAATGCAATACGATATAAGTACGCCAACTGCGTACCACCTAAGGTGAGTGTCTTTACCAGTTGCTCTCTTGGAATGGCTTTGGTCGCAATAAATACGTCCCGTGTCATTAATGGAAAGGTGCCGATAAAAATTAATGCTACCTTGCCAACCTCATCCACACCCAGTGTAATAAACAGCATTGGCAGTAATGCCAGCGGCGGAATCATAGAAATAAAGGTAATAAAAGGGCTGGCGCTAGCCTCCAAACCACGAAAGGCGCCCATATTTAGCCCCAACCAAAGCGCAGCAACAAAGGCCAGACTACAACCCAATGCTAAGCGCGTTAAACTCGATAGCGTATCCGCCCAGAAAACATACTGGCCATTGCGCGGACTTGGCTGCATGACCAACGGCTGCATGGCTTCTACCATCTGACTGAAACCAGGTAACAATTTATCGTCTGGGTTGTCCAACTTTCGTGCATGCGAAGCATACGCATACAGCGCAATGATCAATATAAAAGGTAACAGGCCCAATACCAGCTTATGCCAGTTGCGTGGTGTGGCATGCACACCAAACAACCGCGCAGGCTGCACCGGCTTATAATTTGCCGTCACGCGCCATCTCCATATAACTGGCGTCGAAGCGCAGTTTTACATTCTTGCTGTTACCTAAAACCTTACCGTCCGCAAAACTGATGCCCACGTGGTCAACCGTTTTAGCACCAACACCGAACAGGCCTTTGGCAAAACTGAATTGCCTTACGCTGTCCATGGTCTCAGCGAGCTTGCTGTTGGTTGCCACAGCAACGGCATCGGCTGGCTGATAAAACATCTGCGTGGTTTGCAACTGTGCATTAAATTCAGCATCCGTTGACCCGGCAGAGCGTGCCATCGCGCTTATTGCCTCTTTCTGCGCTTTGCCGCCGCCACTCATCACTGCCATTGTTTCATACCAGGCACCTGTTAACGCTTTTTTGAACCGCTCATCCGCTGCGGTTTTCACCAGCGTCAAATCGAGAATTTCTGCCGGAATTTTTGCAGAATCAAACAGTAAATTGGCATTTTTCACCTGTCTGACTTGCTGCAGTGGCGGATTCCACGTCACAACAGCAACGTCTTTTTGTGCCACAAAAGCTGAGGCAATATCAGCGTCTGAGGTATTTACCACCCGGATATCACGCTCACTCATACCGTGCATTTCCAACGCGCGCGCTAATAAATAGTGTGAAACCGACAGCTCTACCAGTAAAACATCTTTGCCTTTTAAATCGGCAACAGTTTTTGCATTGCGCATCACAATACCGTCGTTACCTGCCGAGTAGTCGCCAATAATAAGTGCTGTAGAATCAATACCACCAGATGCTGGTATGGTTAACGCATCCATATTTGTCATAGTACAGGCATCAAACTGACCCGCCGTGTACAGATTGATCGACTCAACGTAGTCGTTCACCAACGTCAGCTCAATTTCTATACCATATTTATCTGCCCATTTTTTCAGGATGCCAGACTCTTCTGCGTAAGCCCACGGCTCCCAGCCGGTATAATGTGACCAAGCCATTTTAAATTTATCCGCAGCCAAAGCACTGCAACTGGCCAGCAACGCTGTGCCCAGTATAACGGAACGAAATAATTTCATCGGGTGTTACTCCTTGTTATCCAACTCAAATAATTGATCAATCTGGCTGCCTAAACCCAGTTTGGCTTGCGAATCACGGCCTTTTAACAAAGACTCTATACGCTCTGCGTTAGCAAGATTTGCCTGCTCCATCTCGGTAATATTCTGTTGCATCTGTGGCAGGGCGTCACGGCGGAACTGCTGAATGTCATCCAATGCTGCAGCAATATCGGCAAACGCTGTGCGCAGCACGGCAATATCTAGCTGTGTTGCAGCGGCTTGCTTATGGATAGCCACCCCTTGGGTGCGTAATTTACTGGCCGTGCCAGCAATTAACTTATTAGTGGTTTCGTTAACTGCAGTAACTTTAGCCAGTGTAATACGCTGATTTTCTAATGCCAGCGCTAATGTTACCGCCGTTTGCAGCGCCGTTACCGTAACATTCAGCGCTCGCTGCACACCACGAATTAACTCTTTGTTGTTACGGATGATCACTTCGACGGTGAGCACAGCTTGCTGTGCTACGGCTTGCTGTTGCTGCAAGTCCATAATGCGCTGACGCAAAGGGAACAGCAGTTCTTGCTCAATAAACGCGTAGCGCGGATCATCTTTTAGCAACTCGTTGAGCCTGGCACTAAGCTTCAAATCAATTTGCTGGCCCAGCACGACGGCTTGAGCCAGTTTTTTGGTCAATTGTTGTAAAAACTTCTGATCATCTGCCAACGTAATGTTGTCACGTTTCAGTTGCTCTGCCCCTTTATCCAGCGCGTCAATAATGTTGTCAATCACGCCACTGGCAGACTGAAACTTTGAAAAGTAACGCCGCATTGCGGTGCCTACGCCGGGGACCAGCGACAACAAGCGCCGTAAACCTGACATGGAAAAATCGTACTGATTCGGATCAAGGTCTTCTACTGTGTCACGCAGATCCAGCAATGACTTTGCCACAGGCCCGCCATCTTCACTGTTGCGCGCCAATGTTGCTATTGGCTGTTTTAAAATCTCAGAACGGCGCGAGGCTTCTTGCTGTAGCTTTAAGCCCATGGTTTCTACAGATTGCACCGCTTGCTGCTTTGCCGTTTCATTGTCGACATCAACAGCAAACAACTGCGCAACAACCTGATCCGCAGCTTGAATAATATCAGCTGGCACTTGTTGCTGCGCTGGCGTATCGACTTCAGCGCTAAGCATGTCGGCAGTCACGGCCTGCAATGCAGCATTTTCACTTACACCTGATGTAGTCATATCTCTCTCCATTAATGCTTATTGGCTGGCATATTCTGCCAGGCGCAGGCCCTGACGATGCAACTCAGCAATAGCAGACTCCGTATCTGAATCCGCCATACCACGCTCTACTTTCGTTCTGGCTAAACGCTGTGTTACATCATCCAGCTGGGTTAAAGCTTTTTCGTTCAACAACAACAGTTCGCTGATTTGTGCCAACGTGCTGTTAAAGCCTTCCAATCGGCTTAACAAAGCAGGCCGCTCTGGTGCCGATGCTGACAGGCCAGCAATACGTTGCCGCAGTCTGTCGGCGTTAATAGCACCCAGTGCCTTTTGCGCGATCATGGCATTGCGTATATTATCCAAGCCACTTAAATACACTTGCTCTGCTACTCCCAAGTAACGGGCGTAAGTCAGTTCTGTTATGGCAAACCTATCAGCTAACACAGCAACAAAAGTGGAGAACTTCACATCAAAGGTATCCACTTGTTCTGCTGCTAACGGCAAATCCAGCCCGGCCAACTCTTGTTTGATACTGCTAATGACGTGTTGACGGCGTTGCTCCATCTTGCGCGTGGCTTGCATTAAAATGTTTTTGGCATGCTCATCTCGACGCCAGCCAAATTCGGTGGCAAATGCCGTTACCGCCGTTGCAGCACCAAAACCAACAACACCCAGCGCCAGGCCGCCAAAACCAAACAGCGCACCGGTAACAACCCCTAAACCACTTAATACTGCTGGATAGAGCACAAAAGGGCTTATCGCCGCTTTTTGTGCTACAGCACGTCTAATTTGCGCGGGTTGAAATAGGTCTTTTGCCGCCATGCTTACAGCTGCTCAGTTAAGAAAATCAGTTCAACTCGTGGCAGGCGATAAAAATAACTTCGCTCGCTTTCACCCGGTTGTCGTGCCAGCGGCTGCTCACCACCGACCCCTTGCGCACGCATTCGGTTTATAGCAAAACTATGTGTCAATTCTAAATAACGAGCAACGGCATCAGCTCTGTCTTGCGATAACTGTCGGTTTGCAGCAGCATCACCCCGCACACCTGAATGACCACGGATATCAATATAAAAATGTGGATAATGTGACAAGGTTGCAGCAATTTCATCAAGCCGGGTTTTGTCATCTAATGACAACACATCACTGCCGGAAGAAAAATTGATTGCCCGCAATTTTAATGTGCCAACTTCACGCATATTCTGCCACTGTGCCGCACTTAAAGCGGCATAGTTTTGTTTTGCCTGCGGCAGTGCATCAGCTGCGCCAGTAAAACCGGCGTTACTTTGTAAATGTAACTGATGCACAAAGCTGCTGTTTAGCAAACGATACGGATCTGCATCCGGCAGTGGGTTACGGTTCAAATCACCATAATCTGTCAGCACTGAAATGACTGATTCAATACTACTTATCGCCGCTTCTTTTGACGGTACCTTGGCATCATGCGCCATCCAGGTTAGTGCATTGTCCGTTAGAGATGCCCAGGCAACACCTTTTACCATAGTGTCAACGTCAGCTTCTGCTAAACCTGTATGTAGAACAAGTTCTTGCTGCAACAGCTTGGGTTCATCCCGATAACGTTTCAGCACGCGAAAATACTGTTGCAAAAACACACTAACCAACTCAGGCTTTTTCGCCACCAGATCACGCTGAGCAACCAACACATCAACGACCATGCGCTCAGTTTGCTCAGTACCTATAAGACGATGAAACTGTTTGTCTTGCAGCGCGCGACTAACATCTGGCTCCCATAGCACGGCTACATCAACCTGACCTTGCTGTAATGCTTGTAACGCTTGGGCTGAACCATCAGTTGCTACCAGCCATGGCTGTGACTTTGCCAGCGGCGGCAGATCAAAATGCACCGCAAGCGACTTAGCCAAAAACTCACTGGGCGATGATGGTGTAAGTGCAACCTTAATATCGCCGGTTTTTAAGTCATTCAGCGATGCAAAACGCGTTTTACGCGCAATGATCGCATCACCACCTTTGGACTCGTCAATGACACTGACAATAACACCCGGATAGCGAACCGCGGCGCCGGCAACAATGTAGCTATCCACCGTTGCCACGGCAAAATCGATGTTGCCCTGTTGTAATTGTTTCATTCGGCCCGGATAGTCGGCACCATCATCAACGCACTCGAGCACATAACCGAGCTCGCGCAGGCGCTTTTTCAACTCAGCTGAACACAGAGGGTAATAACCAACCCAGGAGTCAACCGCAATACGGATGCGATCTTTTGCACCGGACGCATCAGAGCTGGCTTTAAAAGCATTTTCCAGATGTTGCTCTTTAAACAGGTAGTAACCACCGATTGCAATAGCGCCGAGCAGAAACAACACCATAGCCGAACGAGCGTGGTTCATTAGTTTTCAGATCCGTTGTAATCAAGCAGATTGTAATCATCAGCTTCAGCTAAAACTTGCGCCAGACCAGCGTCCAACTCTGCTGGGTTGCTAGCTGCCGCATAATAAGTTTGCCCCGGAATGTTTAAGCTATGCCCTTCGCCAATACAAAAACCTATGGTATGAATTTGAACGGGTGACTCACGCAGGATTTTCCTGACAATGGGTTCAGGGTCTTCGTTGTTACTGGCTTCACCATCGGTAATAATAACTAAATGGTATTCACCATACCCCAGCTGCTTTTGCGCTTGTTTAGTCAAGGCTTCATATCCAGCCTCGGCTGCTGAGCGCAAGGGAGTCCCTCCGTTGGCTAGCACACGTTTAACCGAATCTATTAGTTGGCTTCTGTTTTGCCCTAAGGGCACTCGTTCCTGAGCGCCGTAGTGGTCAAAAACATATAAGCCGATATTCGCTGTTGACGGAATGTTTTGAATAAATTTGTTTATGGCGGACTTTGCGACGTCAATTTTTTCCTGCGATGACGCACACTTACTATCCGACATAGAACCGGAACCGTCAAAAACCAGATAATAGTTTTGTGTCAGTAAATTATCTGCTAAAGACTGATTTTGGCTCGCTGCCGGCCAGTCATAACGAGTGGCCGCTAAGGCGTAGCTTTTTTGCTGTGCCGTTTCTTCGACAGTATCTTGTGCTACAGGCTCAATAGCAGGACCACAGCCAGCAAGGCATAAAGCAGATAATAATAGTGCTGTTCTCATTTTCATCCTGCTCTACAGTGGTTTAAACACGTCAGCTTCAGCTTCAACCTGAATAATGCGAAACACCACCCGCATATTAGACCGCCATTCCTGCTCCGTTTTCGGTGCACAAGGTTCGTCTCCGCAGATGCCCGTTTTCGGCAACGCAATGCCGTGCCCAACGGTAACAAACTGGCTGGAATCGAGCGCCAAACCCTTGGTATTGGCATAAGCTATAATTTCACTGCGCACACTTTGTGCACGGCTGAAACTGAGGTTTTTGGCAGACTGTTTAACCCGCCCCAACACTAACGCGTTTTCATCAGCCTTTTTCTGGCGTAAGTAACCCATGGGGTCGGTATGACCTTCTACTGTAATAAGTGCTCCGCCATAAGTAGAGGCTAAGTTTATAACTTTATCAAAGGCTTCTTTATAAAGATCTGCGCTAAAAGCATTTTGGTTTGGTGCAAAATACACCTCAAAAGAATATAACTCACCTTCAGCAAGTGAACCTTGTTGTTGCTTGCGTGATACAACAGCGGCAGCAGCGTTTTCATTAAATCGTACTGACTCGACCGACTTCACTGCACCAATACCAGTGCGCAGCAACTCATAATTCCAATTGTTTGCTGTCAAAGACATAGCGCCCGTTGCCATTTGTAAGGCTTTTACACCCGCCAGTGACTCCTCGGCAATGACAGAAAAACGACGCAAATCGTTACTACTGGAAAAAAAAGCTTTATTACCATTAAACAAAGCCAGCGCTGCGTCTTGATAAAGACCCTCAGCATCAGCCGTTGCAGTCTCTGCATCCAATAACAACCGTGCTGATGCACGCAGGAAGCTGTTGTAGTCTTGTTTTTGTTGATTCCGTTGAGCAACTAATGTGGCAACCTGCTCCTGGGCTTTCAATAAAGTACCGACAAAAGCCTGCACTTGCGCTGGCTGTTGCTGCAGATAATCACTGCGCACGGCGTAAACATCAACAATCACTTTGTTGGCAGTTTTGGTTGACAGTAAAATACGCGCGCCCTTTACTGAATCCTCTGAGCCAGTGCCGACAGCACCATTTGACGTTAACGCCAGCGCATCGGGCGTAATAACAAAGGCAGCATCTATCTCTTTAGTTCGCAACGCCGCGGCTGGTGAATTATTGGTACCTGTTAAATCTGCAACCCAACGCAGGTTTACATCTTTTACTGACATGCCAGCATCTTGCAAAATGCGCGTTAGGTAGTCGACATGAGGGCCATAGGCTTGCAACACGATGGTTTTGCCTTTCAAATCGGCCACGGTACGAATGCTGTCTTTTACGACCAGGGCATCGCCGCCTGCCGAGTCAGACAATTTAAAAATAACAACCGGCTTTGTTCTGGTATCTTTGTTTAATAAGTCTGCCGCCATGTTCAACATGCCCATAGTACCGCGCAGATAGGGGGTTTGCCCGCTAAGATAATTCGATAGCTGCGTGGCGAAAACATCTTCACGCGCCAAATTGAAATCTAGCCCGGCAGCGGCAAACAAAGATTGAGGTGTTGATTTTTGACTATTGCCATTTGCATATATGGTGGCCATATCAGCACCCCAACTGATAATGGGTAGCTGCTGTTGGCCAGACTTTACTGTTGCTACCGGCGTTTTTACCACTTCCTGTAAAGGTTTAGGTTGAATATAATCCACCGCGAATACCGGTACGCACACCAGCGCCATTAACATTACACTTAACAATCTCATGGGCAGATTTCTCCATATTAAACCTATACCTTGCTATAAAGATGTGTACCATGTATTTTAAATGTGGTCAATGTTATTCAGGTGTGTATCATGAGCAACAAATTGCCGCATTGGAACTGTGTCGCGTCACGTCTGGTAAAGGCTGAATTGCAAAAACGGGGTATCAAATACGCTGAGCTAAGTAACTTGCTGGCCAATATAGGTATTGAGCAAACTCCTGCCAACTTGCGCTCAAAACTCAGTAAAGGCATTTTTTCTGCCAGCTTATTGCTGCAAATATTTCATGTCATTTCAGCGGATATTAACCCAAGTGAATTGGGCGTCATTTTATGTGGCTGTGAAAAATCAAACTAATTGGCACAGCTGTGCATATCTCCTTTTATTTAGCGCTTTGGCAAAACTGGTCAGCGCGCAACAGAGCTGTATAATGTTGTCATTCTGATCGAAGTGGCATTTATGTCGTATTTATGCCCTTTCGTTGTTAAAAGGCCACTATGAAATATAAAGATCTGCGCGATTTTATTGCCCAGCTGGAACAGCGCGGTGAACTTGTTCGAGTTACCGTCGAAGTGGACCCGGTGCTGGAAATGACCGAAATTGCTGACCGCACGCTGCGCGCCGGTGGCCCGGCTATTTTATTTGAAAACCCTAAAGGCTATAACATGCCAGTATTGGCTAACCTGTTTGGTACCCCGCAACGGGTGGCACTGGGCATGGGCCAGGAAGAGGTTTCTGCGCTGCGGGAAGTGGGCAAGCTATTGGCGTTTTTAAAAGAGCCAGAGCCGCCAAAAGGCTTGAAAGACGCTTTCAGTAAATTGCCTATTTTTAAGCAGGTGCTGAATATGTCGGTAAAGCAGGTGAAAAAAGCCGCCTGTCAGCAAATTGTGTTAAGTGATGAACAGGTTGATTTAACTCAGCTACCGGTAATGACCTGCTGGCCTGGTGATGCTGCACCGTTAATTACCTGGGGCTTGACCGTAACAAAGGGCCCACATAAAGAGCGTCAAAATCTGGGCATTTACCGTCAGCAAGTGTTGGGCAAAAATAAGCTGATTATGCGCTGGTTATCGCACCGCGGCGGCGCGCTGGATTTTTATGAGTTTCTAAAGGCCAATCCGGGACAAAATTATCCGGTATCGGTGGCCCTGGGAGCCGATCCAGCCACCATTCTGGGGGCGGTAACTCCGGTGCCAGATACATTGTCAGAGTATGGTTTTGCCGGTTTGCTACGTGGCGACAATACTGAAGTCGTAAAGTGCATCAGCAATGATTTACAGGTACCCGCCAGCGCTGAAATTGTACTGGAAGGCTATATTGCTCCGGGTGAAATGGCGCCCGAAGGGCCCTATGGCGATCACACTGGGTATTATAACGAGGTAGACAGTTTTCCGGTATTTACCGTAACCCATATAACAATGCGCAAAGACCCT
This sequence comes from Rheinheimera baltica DSM 14885, assembly GCF_000425345.1. GTDB lineage: Bacteria > Pseudomonadota > Gammaproteobacteria > Enterobacterales > Alteromonadaceae > Alishewanella > Alishewanella baltica. Next base: position 32,896 of record NZ_AUDG01000023.1, read on the forward strand.
ATTTATCACAGCACCTATACCGGCAGACCACCGGATGAGCCGGCTATTCTGGGCGTGGCGTTAAATGAAGTTTTTGTGCCCATACTGCAAAAACAGTTTCCAGAAATTACCGATTTTTACCTGCCACCTGAGGGCTGCTCGTACCGGCTGGCTATTGTGACCATGAAAAAGCAGTACCCCGGGCACGCCAAGCGGGTAATGATGGGTGTTTGGTCGTTCCTGCGCCAATTTATGTATACTAAGTTTGTAATTGTGTGCGATGACGATATCAATGCCCGCGACTGGCAGGATGTGATTTGGGCCATTACCACCCGTATGGACCCGGCACGCGATACCACACTGATTGAAAACACACCAATAGACTACCTTGACTTTGCCTCACCGGTCTCTGGCCTGGGTTCAAAGATGGGCATGGACGCTACCAATAAATGGCCGGGCGAAACCAACCGCGAATGGGGTGAGCCCATTGTAATGGACCAGGCTGTTAAGCAACGCGTAGATGCGATTTGGTCTACCTTGGGTATTACGTTGCCAATAAAGGACAGCAAATTGTGAGTTTTTTGGTCACTATTGCGCCAGCGCAGCTAAGTTTTACTGTGAAACCGGATGAAACCATCCTAGACGCTGCACTGCGTAACGGTATCGACTTTCCTAATCGTTGCCGCCAGGGCGTATGCACCAGCTGTGTCTGCAAATTAAAAAGTGGTGAGGTGCGTTATAGTGAACCGCAGCCGCTAACTGAGCTGGACAAACAACAGCAGTTTACTTACTGTTGTTTAGCCTACCCCTGTACCGATCTGGTTTTACACCATCCTTTTATCCAAAGCTAAGCGCTGAGGTTTTCGCGAAGAATATTATGACAACAATTTCCTGTAACGTAGATGTAATTGAAGCCTTAACCCCCACGGTTAATCGTGTGGTGTTAACGCCGGCTGAGCCGGTAACATTTGAAAGCGGCCAGTATTTACAACTTTACCTGAGCGACAGTGACAAACGGCCTTTTTCAATTGCCAGCACCCCCGCACAGCCGCAACTGGAGCTTCATATTGGTGGCGCGGTAGCCGATCAGTATGCCAGCCAGGCACTGGCGCACCTGTTGCAACAGCACCAGTTAAAGCAACCGGTGCAAGCAGAAATTGGCCTGGGTAATGCGCAATTTCGCGCCGACAGCGAGCGGCCACTAATTTTAGTCGCAGGCGGTACCGGGTTTTCTTATGTCTACAGCATTGCGCAAAGCATCGCGGCGACAAAAGTAGACCGACCGGTATTTGTTTACTGGGGCGTGCGTGAGCAGGCCGCGCTGTACCACAATGCAACAATGCAGCAGTGGGCAGCACAAAACAGTAAATACCGTTTTATTCCGGTCGTACAACAGCTGGATGAAAGTTGGCAGGGCCGCAGCGGCATGGTGCATGAAGCCGTGCTGGAAGATTTTGTTTCCTTAGAAGCCTACGATATTTATGTTGCTGGCCCGTTTGCCATGGCTGGCGTAGTGCGTAGCGCCTTTATTGAACAAGGTGCACATCGGGAACATATGTTTGGCGATGCCTTTGCCTATATCTAAAAATACAAAACGCCCACAAGGGGCGTTTTTATTATATACAGTAGACGGTTACATAAACTGTTTTTTCATTTCTTTTGCTGGCTGATAGTTTTTTGCTATCGCCTGCTCTAACAATGCCATACCCTGCTCACGCTGACCATTAATAATCAAGCGGGTACCCGTCCAGGCCATCACTTCAGCATCTTGCTGGCTTAACAAATAATTTTCCCATTGAGCATCATAAGCCGCCATTACACGCTGCGCGTCCAAATTACCATTTTTAGCTGCCTGCTCCCACCAAAACATGCCAGACATAGCACGAGAAGTTTGAATAGACGGTGTAACATAAACGCGCCGAGCACCATCAGTAGATGAACGCGCTACACGATATACATCCGTTTCCACTTTGCCTTTCAGTTTTAAACCTACCAGGCTGGTTAACTCACTACCCGGTTCAAAGTCAGCTTTGATTTGTTCAGTAATCGTGCCGTCTTCAGCTACCCTGACAATCGCACGCCCCCAAAAACCATCAAAGTCAGGACGAAGCACGGCATGCTTGGTATAAATACTAAAATCTGGCGTTGCGGCTAATGGCATATCAGGGTCGTACCAAAAGCTGTTCGGGCTTTGTATTTCAATTAACGACAACAAAGTCCCAAGCGCCAGCTGATACTCTGGCGCACCTAAAGCGGCGTACTCCCACAACTTATGCTGTTCCATCATATTTTCTACAGCGGATAATTTAACGCCACCATCGAAGGAGTAATCTAACCGAACGTTCATCAGATGCTTTTGCCCACTGGGCTCAAAACGCCAGCGTTTCAGCGCCTGAATTGACGACTTTTCAAACACCTTCTTTGGATACGCATCCATGGTGTCCACCGCGGTAACTTCGCCCTGCTCATCAACTAAAAAGCGCAACGCTACATAACCAAACTGCCCTTGCCGCGCAGCCTCTATTGGGTAGTCAGGATGTACACGCCGAATAGGTTCAGGTGCGTTAGCATTGCGAGATTTGGTTAAATCTGTCGCGACAATAGCCACGCGTTGTTTTAACCGTTCAAACTCCTGATTGGCCAGCTCCAATTGTTGCTCACTGGCTTGCGCAGCCAAACGTGCCAATAAATTTTTTGCCTGCTCATGCCGCAAGTCAGCGGCAAGCATAAAATAGGTTAGTGCTTTGGTCAGGTCTTGCGGTTGCCCTTCAGCCTGGTATGCCATAACACCTAAATTAAAAGCTGCCAGCTCATTGCCCAATGGCAACAACTCAGCAAACTGTTGCTGCGCATCAATATAGTTTTTTTGTTCATAAGCTTTTAACGCGTCCAACATGTCAGCTTGCACAGCGCCACAGCTTAGCAGCGCCAGCCAAATCCACTTTTTCATCCGGTTCCCTTAAACTGATTGATTTTATTAAGCTTGCTAGCAATTTACCGAAAAAGTTTTATTTTGCAAATATTGATCACTGTATGTTACAAAAAACTTCAGCACTAACACTGGTTTGGCCAGTTTTGATATGCCACAATCACTTCACCTGAATCAAATACTAAGCCAACACATGACACACAAAACCCTGATTAAAGTGCGCGGTTACCATTTAGATATTTACCAGCACGTGAATAACGCCCGCTATTTGGAGTTTCTGGAAGAAGCGCGCTGGGGCTACCTAGAAGACAGCGGCGATATTGAGTGGTTTGCCAAACATAACCTGGCTTGGGTCATTGTTAATATCAATATCAATTACCGGGTAGCCGCCACCATGGGCGATACACTCGAAGTGTTTACCCGCTTTAGTAAAGTAGGCGGTAAAAGTGCCGTTGTAACACAAGAAGTGCGTATTGCCGGTAAAGATGCCGTTGCCGCCGATGCCCAAGTGACCTTTGTTTGTCTTGACCAGAAAACCGGCAAAGCCGTTGCAATTGAGGGTGAGTTAAAAGCCCGCTTAGAGCAGCATATTGCTGAAGCCTGATTAACGTTTACTGTGTTTGTCCAGCGCCTGTTTAAGCAGGTCGCTGGTCTTTGCTTCATCACCACACGGTACTACTGGGTTAGCAGCCATTAATGCCTCAAAACCGTCTAGGTTGGGATCAACAATTCGGCAACCACCTTTAATACGAACTAACTGTTTACCATTGTCTAGCTTTGCCAGCACTTGCTTTGCTGGGTCAGGATCCAATTGATAATGACGCGGTTCTACCGTCATTTTAGGCTGTTGCTGCGCCTGCATAAATTGTTGATACCCGGCAGATGCTGCCTGCTCTATCGATGCAGGTACACTGGTTGCGGCACGGTTTAATGCACGCTGTGCCAGGCTTAGTTGCAGTGTCGTTGCCGCTTGCTCTGTATGTTTTTTTTCTGGTTGGTCAACGATATCAGGTAATTTTTCAGCAACAACAGCGCTACGGGTATCAACTTTCTTTGCTGACTTTTCCACCACAGCGGGAGCTGTGGTTGTCGCGACAGGTTCAGTTTTATCACTGCTTTCAGGCACGGACAATGCCTGCGCTTTTTGTTGCAATGGCGGTGGCGGTTGGTACAAGTACGACACTGTTGCTTCAGCGGCAGGCGGCTTAGCCAACGGTGTAAATCGGGTTTGTAATAATGCAGTCAAAAATAGTAAGTGCAATAGCAACGCCAAAGCTAAAGCTCGGCCATAGGCTTGTAAAAAGACTTTTACTGCGAGAATAACACCTGACAAAAAATGACTGTCCCTGCTTTGCTTTAGTCAGCATCAGACCAGCGGGACAGTAATTAATTCCGTTTGCGCTTAAACATAAGGCTTATTGGTGTTATCAGTATGGATTTAGCGGGCTATAAAGCTGGGCTCGATCTCCATCTAAACTTAACCGTATCGGGCTCACATTAGACTGATGCCGCAATAACTGGTAGTTATCACCTGGCACTAAGCGGTAACGCAGTAAGTCTGTTACCTGAACCGGTTGCCCACAGCGGGTTTGCTGGTAGCGCGATTGCGTGTCAGCGCGTACGATATAGACTTCATGCTCGCCAAATACCTCGGTATCGCCAGAACGTTCCACCCACATTGCCGTGCGCTCTGACACGGCAATGCCTGTTAGATTTTGCGGCTGATGATGACCCAAAAACACCATAAGCCGCCCCATCCTATCGCGCTGCTTAAAATGGGTATCGGTAATGGTATTGGCCAGCATAGGTGCGGCTAAAAAGTCTGGGCTAAATTTAATGTTTTCATGACAAAAATCTTGCGCTACCTCACTTGATACCGCGCTGCCCACACCATCTGGGTTATACACGACGCTGCCCAGAATGGCATTGCCGGCAGACGTACCGCCAATAATGGCGCCGCGGTTATAGGCATTATGCAGTGCTTGCTGTAATGCGGTATCTTGCCAATTGGCGATATACGTTGACTGATCACCACCAGCAAACCAAATAAACTCGGCCGTACGCACCGCCCAGCTGACATATTCACTATTAGCTTTATCTCTGCTATCGACCAACAATGTCTCTACCGACGCTGCCTGCAGCAAATGCCATAAATAGTCGTTATAGCCATCCTCGCCTTGCGTTCTTAGTACCAGAACATTGCCGCCTTGAATATGCGGCCGCACTTTATCAATAAAAACACTGTCTACATCGGTACTGCCTCCCATTAAGATCACGCCAGCTTGTTCGGGTGATAACGGCACACAGACATCTTCGGTATAACCCACAGCATAACGCTGCAGTGACGCGGGTTTTGTCGGCCGGGGGCCAAAACCGCATTGTTCAGCATTCGCTATCGCGTCCAATGCATCATTGCTCACGCTATCTTGTCCTTGTTGAGTGCATCCAAACAACAACATGCACAGCGGTAATATCGCTTTCATTTTGACTCTACCTTTTTGTAAATAAAAGTCTGTCGCCTTGCGGCGACAGACTGTACTGCACCTTATCAAACGTTATGTTTAATATGGATTTGTTGGGTTGTAGAAGTTACCACTTCGACCGTCGATACTCAGCCGGGTTGGGCTTACACTAGTACTGTTGTTCAGCAGGTTATAACTTTGACCTGGTAACAGTTTGTAACGCAACAGGTTATTAATGATGACCGGTTGACCGCAATTGGTTTGCTGGTATTGCGTTTGACCGTCAGCCCTAAGCACATACGCTTCATTAGAGCCGTCAATAACACCCTGACCATTTGCCGTAACAAACATTGAAGTGGCTTCAGACACGGCGACAACCCGTCCTGTGCTGCCTAAGTGTGCCTGTAATACCGCAGAACGGCCCATACGATCACGTTGCCGAAAATGGGTATCGGTAATAATGCCGTTCAACAGCGGTAGATTAAGGAAATCATTGCTGATATTGATCGTTTGGTGGCAAAAGTCGGTAACCGCTTCCGAGCTGATTGCGCCTGAAACACCGTCCGGATCGTAAATAAACTGTCCAAGTACATGATTACCCGCTGAGGTACCACCAATTGCGCCGCCTTTGTTATAAAGGTGCAGTAGCGCATCTTCAACTTTGGTACCCTGCCATTGATTAAGGTAGTCGGACTGATCACCGCCAGCAATAAACACGAACTCTGCAGCACGAATGGCCCAATCGACATAGTCGCTATTGGCCTTAGTACGGGTATTAACAATCAGCGTTTCTACCGATGCCGCATTAGTTAATCCTTGCAGGTAGTCGTTGTATGCATCGGTGCCTGAGGTACGTAGTACAACAACATTACCTCCCTTAATATGCGGTTTAATACGATTGCTAAATGCCGCATCAACATCTGCGCCACCGCCCATTAGCAGTACGGCAGGCGTGGTTAAACTGATGCAGGTATCCGCGCTGCTACCAACCAAAGTTGCCGTTAAGCCACCCGGCTTAGACGGCCTGGCACCGTAGTTACAGCTGCCTGGCTCTGGCTCACCGCCGCCACCGCTGCCTGCGCCATTGAAGGTGACAGACAATTGATAAGCGCCGGTACCGCTATACCGGGTAACTTTGATAAAATGCTGGCCAGCAGGTGAAGCGCTATAGGTACCACTATCAGGATTAGAACCACTTTGGCCGGAAGCGATATAGCTGCCGCTAGAGCGATATAAAAACCAATCAAAATCGGCATTATTACCATGACTCAAGCTAACGCTAATATCACCTGTCGATGTGGTGTCAAATGCGTACCAATCGCTGTCAGTCCGGCTACCAATAGCGCCTTGCACAGCTACACCACTGCATAGCGGGCCATTAGCCCTGCTTTCGCTATTATTATTTTCACTTTCTTGTTGCAGACAGGCCTGCGCATTGCCACATAGCAATAGCGCAACTACGCCCAATAGACTTAGTGCTTTCATTTTTACTTCCTGCTTATTGTTTTTTTTCAAGGAAATGGCCAAACGGCCGTATTATTCCGCACAGCAAAACGCTGAGCAGAAAATTAGGGATAAATCAGAGGGGAAATGCTATTCGTCGAACCACTCAGACAAATGATAGTCTGTTGAACAGCCATGCAGGTTAGCAGGTCGGGCGACCCACTGCTGAGATGTTCCAGCGCTGCATAGTAATAAAGTCATAGCACACATACATGACAGTTCAATTACTAATCAATATTGTTCTTACGCCGAAATCTGTCAAGAAAATAAATGTCAAAACGCGTAAATAATCAAACACAAGCCTGAGGTGAACTACAACAAAAAGGGTTTAAGTTGTTGCCATACTTTGAGTTTATGGGCAAAGCTCATCGCTGCATACGCTGGACTGGTTGAAGGCAAATTTAGTAACTGTATATGCGAGGGCAGCGTATTTCGTGGCAGCACATAGCGCTTAAAACTTTGCCAGGCTTTAGCGCCATTAAAACCAATAGCAACTAACTGGGAATGGGTTGCAAAAAAACCGGCAAAATCGTTTGGCTGCTCATCTCGAATTGCACTGTCCAGGCTGCCACTTCGCTGACAGCTGGCAATAACGTCCCACAATGCTACGCCGCGTGTGTTAAGTGCTTCAACTTTATCTTGATAGGAAAGGTTGGCAGAAAAACCGCCAATTTCGGCCATTATTGGCCAAAATTGATTACGTGGATGGGCATAGTACTGCTGTTCAAGCAATGAGATGGCACCAGGCATACTGCCCAGCACCAGCACCTTTGCTTGAGACGTGCTTTGCGCTGCCAGCCCATTTAATGCAGGTTTATCCAAGCTTGGGTTCATATTGCCGCGCTTTATTCCAGGCCAGCTCGGCTTGTTGCACTTCACCTTCTTGCTCTGCCAGATATGCTAACAGCGCATATAAGTAACCATTGCTGGCATTATCACGTAACCAGTGTTGCACCTGCTTACGCAGTTTTAGTACCGATTTACCTAAGGGTATTTGACGGATATAAGGCAATAATTGCGGCAGTTCAGCAAGTTGCAGCTGGCTCACCAGTATTTTTTCCGCCGCCTCATTTTGACCATTTTGCGCCATAGCCCAGGCTCGGCCAATATTTGCTGCGGTCGATTTTCGCTCTTTAGCGGGTAAATTAGTCCAGTAGTCTGCGTTTTCATCAAAGCGTTGCTGCTGGCTTAGCTGACTAATAGCAGCAGGGTAAATATTAAACCGTTGTTGCCGCCACTTGTCCTTATCGAACCATTGCTGTTTTAGCGCTAGCGGTACCATTTGCAGCAACTGCTGCCACTGCCCAGCCTGTTGCAACGCGTGTAAATAAAGCTGCCCCAGCCCCTTGTCGTCGTTATCTGCCGATACTTTATCCACCAACAGCGCACTGGCCTGTGCCGGTTGCCCCTGCTGCAATAGCAAATCGGCTTGTAAAAACAACGTCGTGTTATCGTCTACCGGCAATGCCGCAACATGGCTATTGGCCAGCGCAACATCTCCAGCATAAAAAGCCGCATAGGCAGCAAGTAAACGCTTTTCGTCCTGCATAAAATCGTCGTAACAGGCTTTTGCTAAATGCTGACTTGCCAGCTGCCACTGCTGCTTCGCGTATGCTTGTATACCCAATACATAAGCCTGCTGGGCTTTTCGTTGACGGCGCCAGCGTAAAAAGTTAAACGACACATGTTGCAGCCGCAGCAGTTTGCGCGGCAGCAAGCCGGCAAACCACAAGGCAGCCATTGCGACTAAAACAAGCAATGCCAGGCCGAGCAAGGTAGATTCAAATACCTGCCCGGCAACAATAATTTTGATGTAGCCAGCGTGATTTATTAGCGTCGGACCAAACCACATGGCTGCCGCCAGCACACCAATCAGCAGCAAGACACGGATCATAATGCCTCTCCTGCCAATTGTTGTTGATACTGTTGTAGCTCTGCCAAACTGGTTAACGCCTGAATGACCGGCGGTGTAACATCAATGGTTGCCAGCTCTGTAAGCACAGCACTAAACTGCTGAACGGCGTGGTCATCAGCGCTAAAGTAGCGTTGCAGTTTGTCGCTAGATTGCTGTAAAGCAGCAACATAAACCGTATGCTGGTGTTGCATCATCGCCAATTGCGCTAACTGCAATTGCTGCTGCATTGCAACACGCAACATAAGTTGTTGTTCTGTAGTTAAATCAAAGTAGTCTTCTGGCACCGCGCTTCTGGGGTTCAGTAGGCCTTTCCAGGTATTGTTCCAATGAAAGGCCAAGGTTTCCCGCCACTGTGCTAATTCGGTCGATGGTGCTTTAGGCTCTGCCTTGGTTGATACCTGCAACTTCAACGGCAATTCCATAACGTATTTTTGCAGCTGCTGCAGCTGCACATGCGCCTTGCTGACATCAGGTAATACAATACGGCTAAGCTGCTCCGTATCGGCCGCAATAGCTTGTCGCACTAGCATTAAAGAAGGATCGTCCAGTTTAGCTAATTTTTCATCGGCACTGGCCAGTAACGCCCGGCTGGTGGCAAAATCTTGTTCCAGCCAGACTTTTTGCGAGGCTATCTGTAACAAATACTCAATTTCAGCCAGTAACCAATGTCGTGGCGGTGCACTATCGCGCTCTTGCACTAACTGACGTAGTGCCTGAATTTGCGCTTGGTTTTGTGCCGCTAATTGCTGCTGTTGCTGCTGTAAGCTTTGCTCCAACTGCATTAAACGTTGTTGCTGTTCACGTTGCAGTAGCTGTTGCAACTGATTGTTTGTCTCTTGCTGCTGCAAACTTTGGTCGGTTAAGCGTTGCTGATTTTGCTGCAGTGTATTCGTTTGCTGCTGCAGACTCTGCCATTGTGGCCATAGCCAATAACCACCAGCCCCTACTACGCCCCCCAGTGCTAACACCAGCAATAAGCTTAAGCCACTGATAGCACCACCGCCGCGTCGTGGGGCCGGTTCAGCATCTATTTTATGTTTTAATTGCTGCAATGGCGCATCCATTTCTGACGCGCGCTCTAAGCTGTCACTCATTGATATTCCCTCTGTAACTGGCTGATAGCCGCCAGTAATGCGCTGTCATTAGCATTGTCTGCCAGTGTAATTCGCTCTGTCGCGATACCCAGTGCTATTGCACTTTCCTGCATCCGCGGACTCACCAGGATCCAGTCACATTGCTGTAACCAATGCTGGTTGGCGCTGGGCACCAGATTAAACAGCTGCTGTAAAATTTCGTTGCTTGTTGCCACAATACAACGAATGCCTGCCAGCTGCCACTGCTGACACAACAAGGCGCCATCTAACGGCAGTGGCTGGCGTTTATAACTTTGCACGTAGCGTACGCTGGCACCACGTGTCACTAACGTTTGTTTGATCAATTCACGCCCGGCATTACCACGTACCACCACCAACTGCTTGCCACTCACGTCATGCAGTTGAGGTAACTGCAACAAACCTTCGCTGCGCTGATCATCTGGCACTATAACTTCGCGGCCTAACCAGCGGTGCAATGCCAGTGCCGTTGTCTGTCCTACCGCAAACAAAGGCGCTGTGAGTAAGGCGCCATCATATTGATTTTGCAAACTGTTTACTGCACTAACACTAACAAAGATAACCGCGGCCGCGTTTTGCAGCTGTTGCTGATCTTGTTGCTTTAAGCTGACCTGTGCCGTGGTAATAAGGGGCTGATACAAATAGCCTACTCCAAGACTATCTAGCGAGGCCAACAAATTGTCAGCCTTACCTGCAGGCCGGGTAATTAAAAACGGAATGCTTTCTAACATGGCAGTTGTCATGGTGCAGCCTGATATACCGCCTGCAAAATACGATCTGCACCGTGTTGCAATAAATGCTCACCCAGGCTAACACCTAACTGCTCTGCTTGTGCCACCGGACCACGAACGTCATGGCGGATAATCTCACTGCCATCCAGCGCACCAACTAAACCGCGCAACCATAAGGTGTCACCGTTAATCTCTGCATAAGCACCAATCGGCACCTGACAGCCACCCTGTAGCGTTCGATTCATCGCACGCTCTGCCAGTACACAGCTACGAGTAACACTATGTTCTAACGGCGCCAGCAACTGCTGCAGGGCAATATCGTCGCTACGACATTCAATACCTACCGCGCCCTGACCATTGGCAGGCAGACTGGTTTCAATGGGCAGTAAACTGGCAATACGCTGCTCAAAACCAAGTCGTATTAACCCTGCCGCGGCCAGAATGATGGCAGCATATTCGCCGTTATCCAGCTTCGCTAAGCGGGTATTTACATTACCGCGTAAATCACGCACGGTGAGATCGGGGCGCAGAGCTTTTAACTGACACTGACGGCGCAAACTGGACGTTCCCACTACGGCACCTGCGGGTAACTGGGCAATGCTGCTAAACTGATTAGACACAAAAGCATCCTGCGGGTTCTCTCGCGGACAAATAGTGTGCAGCACTAATCCATCGGGGAACTCTACCGGCACATCTTTCATACTGTGCACCGCAATATCGGCCCGCCCTTCGAGCATAGCCTGTTCTAACTCTTTAACAAATAGCCCTTTACCACCGATTTTGGCCAGTGGGGTATCCAAGATTTTGTCACCTTGTGTCGACATTGGCACCAGCTCAACGGTTAACTGTGGATGATGGCGTAACAGTTCTGTTTTTACATATTCAGCCTGCCATAAGGCCAATGCGCTTTTACGGGTGGCGATACGAATAGTGTTCATATTAACTTTCTGCCTGTATCAACAAACGTCGCTGGATAAAGCTGCTAATGTCTGCCACTTCTTGCGCGCAAACACTGTGCGGCATTTTGTATTCGTGCCAGCTGGGGTTAAAACCCGCATTTTTAAGCACGTGATACGCCTGCTGCCCGGCAAATAATGGTACAACCGGGTCCTGGCTACCATGCGCGACCAATACTGGTGTCGACTTATTTACACTATTGGCTTCTTCTTTTATTTTTTCCGGCGCGCACATATACGTAGACAACGCCATGACTCCCGCCAACTTATAGGGTAACCGAGCTAACAAATGCAGGGCTATTACCCCACCTTGACTAAAGCCAGCCAGAATAATACGTTCACTGCTTATGCCGTCACTAATCAGTTTATCTAGTAGTTGCTGGACAGCCGCAGCCGATTCGCGCACTCCCTCTTCGTCTGCCCGGCTGGTTAACTCCATGGTTTTAATATCATACCAGGCACGCATACGCATGCCGCCATTAACCGTTACCGGACGCTCTGGGGCATGCGGGAATAAAAACCGAATGCCCGCATCAGCCGGCAAACGTAATTCAGGCACTATCGGCGAAAAACCATGCCCCGAATCACCCAGCCCATGCAACCACACCACAACAGCGCGAGTATCGCCCTGTGCTTTAACATCAACAAAAGGGAGTAAAGCCATTACACAATTCCAAAAACAATAGCGCTTAAGGCGCCAGATTCAGTGGTACGCCAGCCTGTTTGCTCGCGGCATCATTTACTAATTGCCAAAACTCAGCACCGGTACGGTTATCTATCCATTGGCCATTTTTCCATTCAAAATGATGGCCATTAAACTTAGTGGCAACCCACAGTTGCTGCAGCGGAGGCTGCTTATTGATGATAATCTTGCTGCCATCAGCAAAGCTAATGCTAAGCAGGCCGCCATGCGATTCATAATCCAGATCGGCATCAGCGTCATCAACGGCTTGTTCTACTGCCAGCAACACACTATCGGTCAAATCATCATATTCTAGGTCATTCATCTGCTTCACCTGTTTGCTTTTATCGCTAAGGATGCGATTATAGAGCGCAATCACCATAAAAAAATAACATCATGCATGCTTTTACAACCAAAGATCCGCTGTTAACTATTGCTGCAGTAATTCTACTGTGTAGCCTGCTAAGTGCTTGTGGTCAAAAAGGTCCACTTACCTTACCACAACAGGCGCCAGAAGTGGCAGAACCGCAGCAAAACACACCCATTCCCACTCAACAAACGGATGAACAACGTGGACCACTTTAGCTACCAAAATAACCGCTTATTTGCGGAACAACGCGCCCTGACCGACATTGCGACCGAATTTGGCACACCCTGTTACGTTTATTCCCGCGCGACCATAGAGCGCCATTATAAAGCATTTGCCAGTGCGGCAGCACAACACCCAAGCAGTTTGGTGTGCTATGCCGTTAAAGCCAACAGCAACCTGGCCATTTTAAACCTGCTGGCAAAACTGGGCAGTGGCTTTGACATCGTATCGGGTGGCGAGTTGCGCCGCGTTATTGCCGCCGGCGGCGATGCGAAAAAAGTGGTGTTTTCTGGTGTGGCGAAAACCGAAGACGAAATGCGCTTTGCCTTGGGGCTGGGCATTAAATGCTTTAATGTAGAGTCCATTGCCGAGCTGGATCGCCTGCAACACGTTGCCAGCAAACTCAATATGCCAGCAGCAGTTTCTATAAGGGTTAATCCGGACATTGATGCCAAAACACATCCTTATATTTCTACCGGTTTAAAAGCGAATAAATTTGGCATCGACATCCTGCTGGCTCGAGATATTTACCGTAAGGCCGCCAGTTACAGCCATTTAAATGTGGTGGGTGTTGATTGTCATATTGGTTCACAGCTCACAGAAACACAGCCTTTTTTAGAAGCACTGGAAAAGCTGCTTACGTTAATTGATCAGTTGGCCAGTGACGGTATAGTGCTTAAGCACATCGATATTGGTGGCGGCTTAGGCGTAACATACGATAAAGAAACGCCACCATCACCGGCCGACTACATCAGTAAAGTGGTTGAACGGCTTAAAAGTTACCCGCAACTTGAACTGATTATGGAGCCCGGCCGTGCCATTATGGCAAATGCTGGCGTGCTATTAACCAAGGTAGAGTTTTTAAAACCGGGGCAAGAAAAAAACTTTGCTATTGTTGATGCCGCGATGAACGATTTAATCCGCCCAGCACTTTACAGTGCCTGGCAAGCCATCGTGCCGGTAGATATTAATGCCGCAGCACCCGCGGCAATATATGACATTGTTGGCCCAGTGTGCGAAACCGGTGATTTTCTGGGTAAAGATCGTGAACTGGCTATTGCACAAGGTGACTTACTTGCCGTGCGCTCTGCCGGAGCCTATGGCTTCACCATGAGCTCTAATTACAACAGCCGCCCACGCGCTGCCGAAATTCTGGTAGATGGTGGTAATGTGCATTTAATCCGCGCCCGCGAACAATGGCAGGATTTATGGCGTGGCGAACAAATCGTCACCGATTAAGTAGGGGCGCAGATGTTGTTACATTTTTCTAAAATGCATGGCTTGGGTAACGACTTTATGTTGGTCGATGCGGTAAGCCAAAATGTGTTTCTGACCAAAGAGCAGATCAAAGCCTTGGCTAATCGCCACACCGGCATTGGCTTTGATCAACTGTTAATGGTGGAGCCACCGTACGATCCGGAATTAGATTTTCATTACCGTATTTTTAATGCCGACGGCTCTGAAGTTGAACAGTGTGGCAACGGAGCCCGCTGCTTTGCCAAGTTTGTCCGGGCTCGCGGTTTAACTAACAAGCATAAAATTGGTGTTAGCACCAAGTCTGGCAAGATTATGTTGTATGTTGAAGCCGATGGCCAGGTAACGGTTAACATGGGCGAGCCACAACTAGACCCAGCCAGAGTACCGTTTAAAGCGCAAAAACAGGAAGTTACCTATATTTTGCGTGCCAACGACCACACAATACTTTGCGGTGTTGTCTCTATGGGCAACCCACATGCGGTAGTCGAAGTGGACGATGTGGTAACCGCACCGGTGCAGATACAAGGTCCGCTGTTTGAACTGCATGAGCGCTTTCCGGAACGGGCCAATATTGGTTTTATGCAAGTGATAAACCCGGGGCACATTAAACTTCGGGTATGGGAGCGTGGAGCTGGAGAAACTCAGGCCTGTGGTACCGGCGCTTGTGCTGCGGTAGTGGTGGGACAATTACAAAAAAAACTACAGCAGCAGGTGCGGGTAGACTTACCCGGCGGCAGCTTGCATATTCGCTGGAATGGCCCTGGCCAACCGCTGAAGATGACTGGCCCGGCTGAGCATGTTTATGATGGACAAATATTGCTATGACAGACAATGTAATTAAAGAAACCGACTTACTGGCCGCGCACGTGGTGTACGACTATTTGCAGGATCACCCGGAATTTTTTCAACAATATCCACAATTGTTGGCTAATTTACGGCTGCCGCACCAACAGCGTGGCAGTGTTTCACTGGTAGAGCGTCAGCTGGAACTGCAGCGGGAAAAAATACAAGCATTGGAAGATGACATTACCCGCCTAATGTCAGTTGCCCGACAAAACGAGCAAATCTTTCTGGCATTTAACCAGTTGCAGGCACAACTTTATCAAACAACCACCTTGCAACAGGCACAAGCTAACCTGCAACAATTTACGGCAGCCATGCCGCAAGTGCAGGCATGCCGATTAGTGCGTTTTAGTGACGAGCAAAGCACACATCCGTTTCAAATGTTGCTCACGCGGCGGTTAAATCAGCAGGGTGTTTACCTTGGCCGGTTAAACAAAGAAGAACAACAAGGCTTGTTTGGCGACAACATTCATTCTGTTGCTCTGGTGCTTATTGTTACGGCAGAACAACCGCAGGCCTTACTCGCCTTTGGCAGCGAACAAGATGACCATTTTCAGCCGTCTATGGATAAGCTGTTTATTAGTCACCTGGCGACCATTTTGTCGCAACTGTTACCCGGTTATGACGCAGCCTGACACCACCCTATCGCCGCAGTGGCAACAGCCGCTGCAGGCGTTTCTTCGCTATTTACAGTATGAACGCGGCTACAGCAGTAAAACGCTGGACAGTTATCAGCGCCAGCTACAACAGGTCGCGTTAAGCCCTGCAGCAGCAGACTCGCATTGGTTAGTGCTTAGTGAAGCACAGTTAAAACAGCATGTTATTCAACTGCGTCGCAGTGGTGCCAAACCACGCACCATTGCCCTAAAAGTGGCAGCACTACGTAGCTTTTACCGCTTTATGCAGGCGCAAGGTTTGCGGGCCGATAACCCGGCACAATACTTGTCTGTGCCCAAGGCAGCACGCAGCTTGCCAAAAAATCTTGGTGTTGATCAACTTAACCACTTGCTGAGCTTTGACAGTCACGACGATATTCTGGCCTGTCGTGATAAAGCCATGCTGGAGCTGTTTTATTCTTCCGGTTTACGTTTAGAAGAACTGGTGAATGCCAACATTGATAATATCGACTGGCAGCAACAGCTTTTGCGTGTTACCGGCAAAGGCAGCAAGCAACGTATTGTGCCGGTGGGTAAAATAGCACTGACGGCAGTCAAGGCGTGGTTGGCACAACGCCCTGCGTTTACAGCGCAGCTACCAGAGGCAGATACTAAAGCGTTGTTTCTCAGCAAACAGCATAAACGTATTAGCGCCCGACACGTGCGTGAACGCGTGCAACTCTGGGCAAAACAGCAAGGGCTAAACCAGCATGTACACCCGCACATGCTTCGCCACTCGTTCGCCAGCCATATGCTGGAATCCAGCCAGGATTTACGCGCGGTGCAAGAATTGCTCGGCCACGCTAACTTAAGCACCACTCAAGTGTATACCCATCTGGATTTCGCCCACTTAGCTAAGGTTTACGATAATGCTCATCCAAGGGCGAAAAAGAAGTCTGGCTAGTTAACGCAACTCGATACAGAACCGTTATATCCTAAAGCAACCGTTGAAGCCCTGGACGGGCGGAAACGAGCCCCATGGATGGGTTGACGGCGTGTTGCTGTGGGTATAGCGGTTCTGGTTACACATCCAATTTCAACAGCAATAAAAACGCCCGGCAGAACCGGGCGCTTGGTGTACTTTACTTTCTTAGTTAAAGCGTTTGGCCAGCAGGTTGTCCAGTGAGGCTTTACCAGCGCCACTAAATAGCAGGGACACACTAGCAGCTAACAGAGCTAAACCAAATTCGTAGCCGTTGTTGCTCATAAACAAGCCGTTTGGCAGGTGTACTGCCACTATCGCCACCACCATTGCGAGGCTAAGCGCAAGTGCCGCGGGACGGGTTAACAGGCCCAGCACCAGGGCGATACCACCGAAAAACTCTGCAGCACCGGCCAAAAATGCCATCACAATGCCCGGAGATAAACCTATGCTGTCCATCCAGCCTCCAGTGCCTTCGAGACCATAGCCACCAAACCAACCGAATAACTTTTGTGCTCCATGAGCAGCAAAGATAATACCAACCGGAACTCTTAGCGCTAATGCAGCAATACCCGCATTTGATGTTAAAACTTTCTGAATCATTGAAGTAGCCATAATATCACCTATCAAATTGTTTAAAGTTAAGTTTACTGCCTGTCGACAGCAGCCTTGTGTCGATGGAGTAACTATAACGAGATAATTCCAGCTGTAAAAACGCAATGTTTTGACTACACTATTCAAAATATTTGAATCAAGCCTGGGTGATACCAACATGCAAAATGTATTGAGCTTAGACGCACTGCGCGCATTAGACGCAATAGACCGTAAAGGCAGCTTTGCTGCTGCAGCTGAAGCGCTGTACAAGGTGCCGTCAGCACTAAGTTACACTATCGCCAAACTGGAATCTGACTTGGGTGTAGCATTGTTTGACCGTAGCAAGCAGCGTGCACAACTCACACCTGCCGGCCAATTATTACTTGATCAGGGCCGTACGCTATTGCATGCAGCAAATCAGCTACAAAATGCGGTAAAACAGCTTGATACCGGCTGGGAAACTGAGCTGGTTATCGCCAAAGACAGCATTGTGCCTAATGCCCCCGTGCTTGATGTCATTAACCGATTTCTTCAACTGGGCAAAATTACCCAAGTAAATCTTAAAGAAGAAGTGATGGCAGGTGGCTGGGAAGCACTGCAAACTGGCCGCGCCGACATTGCTGTGGGTTTATCTGGCGACTTTGCCAAAGGGCAGTTTACCGTGCTACCACTAGGCGAGGTCGAGTTTGTGTTTGCGGTAGCTCCGCATCATCAACTAGCCGCATTAGACCGGGTGGTAAGCCAGGAAGATGTACAGCAACATACGGCGATTATCGTCGCCGACTCAGCTATCGACGCAACCAAGCGCTCATCTGGCTTGTTTGACACCCGCCAGCGTGTCACTGTAAGCAATATGCAGGCTAAAATAGATGCGCAAAAACAAGGCTTAGGTATTGGCTTTGTGCCGCGACATTTGGTTGGCAATGAGCTTGCACGTGGTGAACTGATTGCCAAAGCGTGCAGTATACCCAGAGCGAATATCCAGTTATATCTGGCATGGCAAAAACAAAGCGAAGGCATGGCACTGAGCTGGTTTAGCCAACAACTCGCCGCAGTAGCATGGCAGCATGTTTTGCAGCTGTCACACTAATACTTATTAGGTAGCACTATGCAGTTATTTAAAGGGTTAAGCCCCATAAAGGTATTATCTTTCGATTTAGACGATACGCTTTACGACAACAAGCCGGTCATCGCCGCGGCTGAACAGGTCATGTTAAACGTATTGGCAAAGTATGCGCCGTGCACAGTGACGACAGATAGTGAGTTCTGGTGGCAGCAACGGCGTTTATTGGCAAAGGCCACACCTCAAATACGCCATGATATTGGCCGTTGGCGATTACTTGGAGTAGAAGCCGGTTTAGTTGCATTGGGGCTGGCACAGTGTGAAGCCGGTGAAATTGCCGAGCTAGCCTATGACGCCTTTCTTACCGAGCGCACCAGAATAAGTGTGCAACCTAAGATAAAGCAGTTACTTAGTGCACTAGCAAAACAATATCGGCTTATCGCCATTACCAATGGCAATGCCTGTATCCAAAAGATGGGTATCGGTGAATTATTTGAATTCAGTTTACAAGCCGGGCCAGATGGCCGAATGAAGCCTTATGCCGACTTATTTCTACTCGCCGCCGCACGACTAAAGGTTCCACCAGCGGAAATTTTGCATATTGGCGACAGTCACCGCGCCGATGTTCTGGGCGCGTTAAACGCTGGTTGTCAGACAGCCTGGTTGGATCATCATAACAGCCAGGTGCCTGTGTTGCCGCATATCAGAATTCAGCACATTAATGAACTTACTGCACTAATCTGATCACCGGCACTTTGCGCTACTGCGCGGCATCTTTTAACACTTGCCTGTATTGAATTGAGTAGTCTTCAGCATCCGCTGGATTTAGCCCTATGGAGTAGTGCGTTAACAGTTTGGCCAGAAAGCTAGCATCAGAAAGTAATTGATTAAGGTTTTCAATTAACTGATGCGTTTCAACAGTGTTGTTGCAGGCAAGATATACCGGCGTCGTTTTGGCCGTTTCTTGCAATATAAAGCTACTAAAATCACTGGCATTAGCGACGTCATCCAGGCTAAATCTAAACATCACCGGGTATATCCACAGCCCGTCGACTCTGTTGCGCTGCAACAAGCTAACTGAGCTATCAAAACGCAATAGAGGTAAAAAATGGTGCTGCTGTTCAATGGCATTGGGTACCGAGACATCTTGCTTCAGCGCTTCTAGCGTTGCCAATCTTGTCATTGGTGCGTGCCTGGCGATGTTCTGAAACGACAACTCCGCCCCTGCCTCCAACAGCGCCGTCAAGGTGCCAACAAGGGGGTTTGTCTTTGCAACATAAAGCCTGGGTCCTAAGTAAACCTGAGTGGGTAGTGAAAAAATCAAATGATCACGATCAGCTCTTTTCCGATAATTGACGATGCAAGCGGGTAGCGGTTGCTGCAATGTTGCTGCAGCATCCGCTGTCGATGTGACAACAGACGTTAGAAAAGACTGCGGTAATTGCTGCTGCAATAATGAAAAAAAACCTAAGTCTTCTGTAGTTTCCTGCAACAAGTATTTATCTGGATTAAAAGACTTTGCAATCAATTGAATTTTTACAGGCCTAGCAGACTCATCGAGAAGTTTAACTTCAGTATTAACACTACTTTGCGCCAGTTGCTCGATGCCATCCTTTAACCCATTGGTCTTCATTGCTAAACGAATATACCGACCGGGATAAAGACTGCGCCGATATAACTGCGACTTAATGTCGTGTTGAAATACACCACTACTGACTTCGACAATAACGTCATATCGTTTTGCCTGAAGTAAAGACAGCACATTACTATCTACTGGAATGCGATCCACATCATTGTCAGCTAAAGTATAGGCTCTGGGCAGTTGTGCAATTTTGGCACCTGACAGCAAATCCACATCTTGCAGAGACAATGCGATAAGTGATGGTACATAGCTCACAACAATCTGGCTGAATATCCAGGAGTTTAAAGATGGCCTTGTAGTCAAAAGCAAATCTGCTTCAGCAGAGTTTCCGCTAGTAACAATACGGATATCCGCATTACTAATCTCAGCAACGCGCTGTATCAGCTTAAGTTGCTCTTGAGTTGAAATTTCGATGCCCGGCGTGTCAAACGCCAGTGTAAGCGTTGCCGCCTGTACTTGAGAGAAAACAATGAGCAGAGCCAAGAGTAACGTTCTAACCAATTTATCACCTTGTTTTCTAACGTTGCCGAGAGATAGCATGAGCTGTTTCTAATAGTAGCATCACGCTGGCTGTTATCCTTCCCGATTCTGTAAAAAGCTGCAATGTGATAAGTGCGGTACTGATTTTGAGAGTAACTGGTTATTTATCCACTAAATTTCCAGCTTAACTTGGCGCCTCGCTTTTGCCTGCTATAATGGCGACCATTGTTAATAGCGAGACGAACTAATGGATGTATCTTACCTGCTCGACGGGCTAAACGATAAACAACGCGACGCAGTGGCCGCGTCACCGCTGCACATGCTGGTGCTGGCTGGTGCCGGCAGTGGTAAAACCCGCGTACTGGTACATCGCTTAGCCTGGTTAATGCAGGTAGAACGGGTAGCGCCTTTTAGTTTGCTGGCGGTGACCTTTACCAATAAAGCCTCGCAAGAAATGCGCAGCCGTATTGAAAGCACCATTGGTGTTAGTTTAAACAACTTGTGGATGGGCACCTTTCACGGCTTATCGCACCGTATGTTGCGGGCGCACTATCAGGAAGCGGGCTTACCACAGGGCTTTCAGATCATTGACAGCGATGATCAGTATAGGCTGGTAAAGCGTGTACTAAAAGCATTAAACCTGGATGAGAAACACTGGCCACCCAAGCAAATTCAATGGTTTATTAATGCCCGCAAAGATGACGGCCTGCGCCCTGGGATGATTGACGCAGCAGGTGATTTTAGCCTGCAACAAATGGTAAAAATTTATGCCGCTTACCAGGATATGTGCGACCGGGCAGGCTTGGTAGACTTCGCAGAAATACTGCTGCGCAGCTTCGAGTTATTAAAGAAAAGTGCCGAAGTACGTGGCCACTATCAGCAACGTTTTCGCCATATACTGGTAGACGAGTTTCAAGATACCAACGCTATTCAATATCAATGGCTGCGTCTGTTGGCCGGTAGCACGGCCAAAGTGATGATTGTTGGCGATGATGATCAGTCTATTTATGGTTGGCGTGGTGCCCGGGTAGAGAATATTCAAACCTTCCTAAAAGATTATCCTGATGTAGAAACAATCCGATTGGAGCAAAACTACCGCTCCACCGAAACCATTTTAAAAGCTGCCAATGCGGTTATTGCCAACAACACCGGTCGGCTTGGTAAGGACTTGTGGACCGATGGTGCACAGGGCGAGGTAATTTCTTTATATACCGCTTTTAATGAACTGGACGAAGCGCGTTTTATTGTTGGCCGAATTCGAGACTGGCACAAACAGGGCGACAGGCTAAGTGAAGCCGCCATTTTGTATCGTAACAATGCCCAATCGCGGGTACTGGAAGAAGCGTTAATTCAGGAAGGTTTACATTACCGTATTTACGGCGGCCTGCGCTTTTATGAACGGCAGGAAATTAAAGATGCACTAGCCTATTTGCGCCTGTTGCATAACCGTCAGGATGATGCTGCGCTGGAGCGTGTTATAAACACTCCGGTACGCGGCATTGGTGATACAACCTTAAATAAAGTGCGTGAATATGCCCGCAGCCAGCAACAAACACTATGGCAAAGCTTACAACAAATGCTGGCACAAAAGCAGTTAGCCGGCCGTGCTGCCACCGCCATCGATAACTTTATGCAATTGATAGAACAACTTGACTCTCAAGTAGTGGATTTGCCACTACATGAGCAAGCCGAACATGCCATTAAACAAACCGGCTTGTATGCCATGTATCAGGCAGAAAAAGGCGAAAAAGCCGAAACCCGTATTGAAAACTTAAACGAATTAATTACTGCTTGTCAGAATTTTGATGAACGTCGTGCTGAAGATATGACGCCCCTAGCGGCTTTCTTGTCTCAAGCCGCGCTGGAAGCCGGCGAATATCAGGCAGAGGAACATTCCGATGCTGTACAACTGATGACACTACACAGTGCCAAAGGGCTGGAATTCCCGCTGGTGTTTATCTGTGGCCTGGAAGAAGGCATGTTTCCCAGCCAACAAAGTGGCGATGACCCAACTCGGTTAGAGGAAGAGCGACGGCTGTGCTACGTCGGCATGACACGGGCGATGAAAAAGCTGTACTTAACCCATGCCGAAAGCCGCCGTTTATATGGTCAGGAGCAATACCACAAACCATCGCGGTTTATTCGTGAAATCCCCGCAGAGTATCTGGAAGAAATCCGTCTTACAACTCAGGTGAGCCGGCCGACACAGTTTAACCGTTTTGGCAGTGCAGCCTCACATGTTGCTTTTGAAAATACCGGTTTTAAGCTAGGGCAGCGTGTACTGCATGATAAATTTGGTGAAGGTACAGTACTCAATTATGAAGGTACGGGCAGCCAATCACGCATTCAAGTCAACTTCGATGGCTTGGGCAGTAAATGGTTGGTAACGGCTTATGCCCGGTTACAGGCAGTAGGTTAAATGCCACTGCCGGCATTATTAACTCAGCTACAACAATGGCAACAGCAAGCCTCGCAGTTGCATATACGCTTGCCGATAGTATGGCAGGGCGAGCAGGATACAATGCTCGATGTATCTCGGCAGCTACTTGGCTTAATCAACTATAAAACACTGTATTGGATAGGTGAGCAGGCGCCCACTGATGCTACAAACTTAACCGGCAAACACAATTACCAGCTGCTTGGCAGTGAATGTGATGTTTTGGTGATCAACGCATTCAATGGTTTTCCTGCAGATTTAATTGCAGCGTCTGCCGGATGCGTAAAAGCGGGCGGCATTTGGTTACTACTTTGTCCACCTTTTTCATCTTGGATAATGCAGCCAAATACGGCACACAAAAGCCTGCTACCTTATCCAATAAACGCCAATAATCATGTTGGGCAGTTTTTACCTTTCTGGCTACAGCAATTGCAGCTGCAGAATGTACTTATTTTGCATAATGAAAACCTGATACAACAACTTGACTGGCCGGCCTTGCCTGCATTAAAAAACGTCCCGCCGCCTTGTATTACCGACGAGCAGCAACACGCAGTTGCAGCCATTATGAAAGTGGTTACTGGGCACCGGCGTCGGCCATTAGTATTAACAGCAGATCGTGGACGCGGTAAGTCAGCTGCTTTAGGTATCGCTGCGGCGCAGCTTGCGGGAGAAAATAAACACATACTTATTACAGCACCATCACCGCAGGCTGCGCAAACCGCGTTAAAGCACTTTCAGATGCTAGCCACGGCTGATCAGCAGCATCAATTACAGTTTGTTCCCTACGATGAGCTGTTACGCAGCGTCTTTAAGACAGATTTGCTGCTAATAGATGAGGCCGCTGCAATTCCAGCTCCCGTGTTGCAGCAATTACTTGGCCGGTTTAGCCGTATCGTTTTCGCAACCACAGAACACGGCTATGAAGGTACAGGGCGGGGATTTCAGCTGCGCTTCCAGCAATATTTATCAGAACAATGTCCTGGCTGGCATAAACTGCATATGCACCAAGCTATTCGGTATCAAGCGGCCGACCCATTGGAACAGTTAATCTTTAATGGCTTCTTGCTAAGCCAAACCTGCAATCAGCCTTCGTACGCGCCCAATATGGCTATAAAGTTCATCTATTACAGCGCAAAAGACTGGCTTACGCACCCCATACAATTGCAGCAGGTTTTCGGTTTGCTTAGCCTCGCGCATTATCAAACACAAGTAAAAGATTTAGCCGCTTTGCTAGATAACCCTCAACTTACCGTAATAACATTACAGCAGGATAATCAACTGCTGGCTTGCGGTTTAATTAGTCGCGAAGGCAATTTACCTACTGAGCTTTGTACGCAAATTTATCATGCACAGCGCCGGGTGCAAGGGCACCTGCTAGCGCAGAGTTTGGCATTTCATCTTGCCCAACCACAACTAGCAACAACAGCGTTGTGGCGAGTTATGCGAATTGCTGTACAACCAGCACTACAGCGGCAAAAACTCGGCGCCATGCTTCTCGAACAGCTTTATCAAACAGCAAAAATAGCTGAGATAGATTATCTGGGTACTAGCTTTGGGGCCACAGCCAATTTAGTCAAATTTTGGCAGCATTCATCATATCTGCCGGTAAGATTAGGCTCAACCTTTGACAAGGCTAGTGCAGAGTATTCTATTCTTATGCTTCGCTCAGTAAGTGCCTCGCCGGATATACCTTTAAATCTACAACAGCGATTTGGCCATCAACTATATCGAGCCCTTGCGCAATATCCTTCACTTAGTAGTAAGTTAGCATTGATGTTAGCTCAACCTGAAAAACAAAAACCGTTAACTCACAATGAACTTGAACAATTAAGTTTATTCCGTGAGGGAAAACGCCCGTTCGAACTCATAAGACCGCTGTTACTTCAATGGTTCGACCAACAAAAATACCAGCCAGACTCACAGTTACATCAGATTCTTTCGGCGTTATTATGGCAGCAATCAGATTGGTCTGTTGTCTTACAATGCTACTCGTTTGTCAGCAAAAAAGAATGTATTAATCATATTGTCACGCTACTACGTAAATATGATTGATAAAATTAACATTTCAGACAGATAAAACCAGTAAAACCTTTCTTTTTTTATCCAGTCAGGCTATGGTGCCGCCAACATTTCGTAGGTATTTTTATATGTTTATTGTGTTACCGCTACTTAGTGCGCTTTCATCAATGCCAGCCATTGCCAGCAGCTATTCGTCATCAGAAAAACGCACCTTACAATCGGCTATCAGTAGTGCACTTCACTCAGCAGAAATTAATCGTTTTTATCAACAATGCAAAGAACCTGCAAAGGCAGGCGAACCAGAACTTGTCATGAGAGATAAATCTGAATCTAAGATGTTGGCATTACTACAAGAAAGAGTTGGCAGCCAAAATATCGAGCAGTTACTTGCTGCAGATAACATGCTAACAAGGCGAGCTAAAAGCAGCATCGTTCCACCTAAAGACTGTATGGATGGTAAAGGCCTACAGGTATTAATGGACAGCTATGAAGTCGCTTTATTCTCCCTAGAAATTTCTATGCCCATTGAAAATGGCCTACGTAGCAAAACAACGTCAGCTAAAGTACGTTCAAACGCTGAGCAAAATGCTGTAAAACAACTTATTGCCAGCAGTCACGCCATTGCATTAGTCAGTGTTACGGATAAAAACTTGCTAAATGCTGTTCAACAAGCCAACTATTTACACCCTGACTACGCAAGCAATTACGTTTTCAAAGTACAATATGGTTGGCGTAGTAATATCTCACAATATCTTGGCATGCATATTCAGCTTTCCGAGCGTGAATTTAGTTCAACAGCGAAAGAATGGCTGATATTTTTAGATAAAAATGGCCACTTTATAAAAGCAATTTCATCGGATAAAGCCAAGCCTTACCTATCGATATTGTTAAATGCAGAATGGCGATATGATATACACGGCAATCTGCTTCGAAATTAATAGATTAGCATTAATTAATTAGCCCGCAATGCGGGCTTTTTTGTATCTAAGAAGCCAACTGACGGTGCTTTATAAAGATTGTTAAGCCATGACAGCCTGAATTGAAATTTATCATCACTAAATATCAGGCATAAAAAAACCCCGCTCGATGAGCGGGGCTTCGTATTGGGAGCCTGGCGGTGAACTACTCTCGCATAGCGAATGCTACACTACCATCGTCGCAGCTGCGTTTCACTTCTGAGTTCGGAATGGGATCAGGTGGTTCCACAGCGCTATTGCCACCAGGCAAAAACTTGTAGGGAACAAGTTTTAACGCACTTTAGTGCGGCCCGTTAGGGTCAATTCCAGGATAGGAATTGATAAAAACTCGTTCCAGTATTTGGCAATCTGATTAGTAAATGCACACTGTACTTTCTTAGCGCTTTATCACGCAAAACATCTTGGGCGTTGTATGGTTAAGCCTCTCGGGCAATTAGTATGAGTTAGCTTAACACATCACTGCGCTTCCACACCTCACCTATCAACGTTGTGGTCTCCAACGACCCTTTAGCAGACTTAAAGTCTGAGGGATGACTCATCTTGTGGCCGGCTTCCCGCTTAGATGCTTTCAGCGGTTATCCGTTCCGAACGTAGCTACCGGGCAATGCCATTGGCATGACAACCCGAACACCAGCGGTTCGTTCACTCCGGTCCTCTCGTACTAGGAGCAACTCCACTCAATC
>NZ_AUDG01000024.1 GCF_000425345.1 Rheinheimera baltica DSM 14885
CACACGAAGATTTAAAAACGTCAGCACGGAAATCAGTTTGCATGTGCTGGCTTATAACCTCAAAAGAATGATGTCTATCTGGGGTACTGAAGGATTAGCCATTAAACTGCAAGAGCATTGCGGCTAGCGGCTGTAGTCGCTTTAGCTCCTGATACCACACCAATAGCGCTCAATATCGGACTTAATGAGCCTCCGAACCGCACTGAATGAAAACTAAAACGCACACAGATAACTTCAGCGAGGCACTAACAGTGCATACTGGCCAACCGCTGAAAGAGCGGAAAATATGAGTTTTTACACAGCCTGCGCTCAAAGCAGTCCATGGCTGAATCCATGTTGTTGGTGCGCGGTAATTGCAGTCAATGGGAAGGTTCCGCCGAAGCTTATTGCAACTTAGGGGCGCTATACAATCATCCATGCTCACTTGGAAATGCTTCCATTCTTGCTGCTTCAAGCACAGCATCCGGTGACATTTCTAAGCAGCTTATAGGTGTATTTCCTCGCAACCAGCCATTAACGGACATGAACCAAATGGCGATTGCCAAGGACGATTTTTTACCTTCGAATAAATGCAATATTGCCTGGATGATGGACTTGGGGTTTCTGTCCTGGTCCAAGACGTATTCTGGTATAAACTCAACATTTTCATGAACCAAAGAAAAAATCTTGGATTCTTGTTTCCATTGTTCTACAAGTCTTACACCGTCTGTTTGAGGTGCTTGCAGGTCAAAATCTTGTACCCTAAGCCATTTCGAGGATGCTAGAGCATGATTTTTCAATTTTTCTGGGTCTGTAAATTTAATCACGATATACCCTCATTTACTCGTTGAAGATCTAATCTGACAACTTGTGCCGTCATGTTCCTAGCGTCAGAAAAGATTGAAATCAAACTCAGTTAATGTGGGATCCATTATTACCGGATGCGCCAGCATAACGTTTTGAATCCTGTTAGCTCTAAGAGCTAGGGCACAATGTCTATACTGAGTTCACTCAGCCGCATTAAAGTTCGCTCGAAATAACACTATGTATCTCGAAACCAAACCGATTTGATAGCGCAAAAAGTTGTTCAGGCGTTGGTGTCAGTTGTCCGTTTAAAATAGCAGTGACGTCACCAGGCCCGCGTAATTCATTCTGAAAATCATCGATACCCAAACCATGTTGGTCCATCAACACCCTAAGCAAAGCTTGTATATTTGATACATCCGCTAAGGACTGGTTAAACGAAGCAAAGTAACTAGCATTTTCTTCATACTTGTCCACCAGCGGTACCAGTTGGTCTATCTGTCGTTTGTTGGTCTCATAGTCGTCAAACAGCCTATCAATTTGAGCAAGCAAGTCGAGATACTGTTGATGATCAGTGATGTCATTAGTCATTTTTATTCCCAGGCAGGCATCAATTATGAATACATCGACAATCAAAAATAGTTGGGTATATCAGCAGATATTGATTTCCCCAACAGTTAGCATGGGTAATTAATTACCCAATTTGATAGCTTATCCGTTGATTTGGGTAGTTTTCTACTCATGCGGGATCATCCAATCAGTGCCAACACCCTTTCTGTAAACTTACCCTGCATCCAGACACTCAACAATTCTTCGTCGTTAATCCCTGCTGTGTTTGTAGTGTGAGGCTGAAACATTCCTTCAAGCAAAAGCTCGCTTTGCTTCTTTTCTTTCCCACCACGTTGGCCTCTGGATGCTTGGCCATTTGAATTTGAGGACTTTGAACCTGCAATTTCTGAGTTCATATTCAGTCGGGTGGTCACCTGCTGTTCTGGAATTTCCAGCTCAAGCTGCTCGGCATATCTGGTGAGATTAGGCTCTGCGAGGCAATACAGCCATCCTGAATTGTTGAGCATATTAGGCAGCAGTCGAAGCACTCGCCCGAGGACCTGCCGCAAGAATAATTCGGTTCTTGCCAGACTTAACAAGCAGCAGACGCGCAACCTTGGTATATCAGTCCCCTCGGCTATCATCCCGACACTGACAATCCAACTATCTGAACTCGTTCTGAAATGTTCAATTTTTTGCTGGGCGTTTGGGTCGTTGTACGTGACAACCACGCTAGTTTGACCAAACTCTTTGCTCAGTAACTGTGCTAGCTGATAGGCGTGAGCGATGTTTGCAGCAACCACCAATCCAGCTGCAGGCCGATGCTCTTGCTGCAGCTTAGTAAGTTTCTGTACTGCTTGCCTGAGCACAAAACGTTGTGCATCTGGGTTAAACAACATCTGCTGAAATCGGACTTCTCCAGAATCGAGTGCACTTGCAAACGATCCAAATTGCGCTGAAACAGAACCATTATTGACCGTGATTTTGTTGTTATCAATCAGCACGATATGTGGAATTCGGCAGACCTTATCTTGAATAGCCTGGCGTAAGCTATAACTGTAATCCAGCAGTATGCGCCCATCCGGCTGAGAATATTTAGCCATAGCAATACGTAATTGATCTGAGCGCCACGGAGTGCCTGTGAGTGCTAACGTAAACCGAGCATGTTCTTGGATGCGGCGCAGAATGACTTGCCCCCAGGCATTGAGGCCAGCCTCATCACCCGCGCAGTGGTGGATTTCATCAAAGACTACAAATACCCGAAAGCGGCGCAATAAGGACCAAAACTTCTCCGGCAGATTTAGCATTGCCTGATACGTGAGAGATGTGCCAACGTCACCGAATTCGCCATCAAAACCACCCTTTAATTGTCGCCCAAATGTTTCCTTCAAACCTTGCGCGACCGTTAATGATGGAGAAAAACAAAGGATAAAGTCGATTTGCCGCTGGTTAAGTAATTGCTTACCTAATGTTGCAGCCATCAAAGACTTGCCGGCACCGGGTGTAGCTAAGCAGAGAAAATGCCTGTGGCCGTCAACATAACGTGCTAATGCTGTTTCAATACATTCCTGCTGCCAGAAACGTAGTTTCATAGTTTTTCACTCTCGGCCAACATGCGTCTTAGTACTTCAACCTCACCCAGTTTACTCAGGGACTTTTCCTTGTATTCCATGTGCATCTTGGTGAGCATTGAGCGCATTTGAGGGTAAGCCAGCATCTTTTGCTGACACTGATCTGCAGCGCTACTGCTCACCCACAATTCACGTTCGGCTGAGGCCAGTTCATCTCGCAGTCGTTTAGCTGTGTGACTCAATGCATCCTCCACTGCATTCGCTTGGATGTTTTCACCTAAATCAGGTAACAAATCAGTCTGCTTAAACACGATAGTATTATCAGGCTGAGTATGTTTAACCAAATAGCCTTTCTTCACAAAGCGGTCGACTACCCGGTAGAGAGATTGATACACCGATTTAGCACTTTGCATTGGAAAGCGGCTTTTAAACTCCTGATGGAGATCAGCAAAAGAAAATTCAGTAAAACCATTATTTAGCAGTGATTTAACGACGAACGTCGGGGATAACTGCTGATCCGACATTTGGTGCATGAGAATGTTTACCTTACCAAGACACTCTCTTTAGGGAGTGCATAAATGAACATGGAAATTTGTAGGATTCCTAAGTATACTCCCCTAGGCATTCCTTAGACAATATAAGTATTCAGAGCCAACTGTATGCATCCGTGTCTCAACTCACAACGTTTACCATTCGACTTAAGCAAGCTAGAAAAGCTGCAGGCATCAGCCAAACGGAGCTCGGTCTTCGCAGTGGTTTTGATCCAGGTTCCGCGAGTAGTAGAATGAATCACTACGAAAAAGGCCGACACTTGCCAGATTTAGAGGCTATGAAAAGGATGGCGAAGGAGCTGAATGTCCCTTTGGCTTACTTTTTCTGTGAGGGTGATGACGAAGCGGAGTTGGTGGCAATGTTTGGCCGAATCACACACGAACAAAAGGCTGAAGTCTTGAAACTCCTGAAAGATCAAATATCCAGCAACGATTAATCGGTATGAAAGGACTTTGCCATCTTTATTGTATCGAATACCCTTCAAATTAGTTTTAGTTGACTAAAATCTCCTGCTTAAAACCCTACATTTCAGCAGAGTATTGCCAGGAGCAGGAAATTAAATGGCCAACTTACCTCTGAGTGTTGATGCATTCCTCGTTCTAGTGCACAACATCTGCAATGACTTGATTAAAAAAGAAGGTGCAAACTTAGTTGTCAAGCCACAGCCTGTCCGAATAGAAAATATCAGTGTAACGGGTATGGAAGGGACGCTCTGGCTGCAGTTGTACTCTCAGCGGTGTGATATCGGGATGAATGGGACACCAGAGTCCAACTCAAGGATCCTTGGCATGCAAACAATGTTTGGGCGTTCTTTTGACGGCTACAAGCAAACAAAACCTCAACCTCATCAGCCTTTTTGGCGCTGTACCACAACCGCAGAGCTGACAGGTGCTATTCACTTTTATGCCGGATGTCTCGTACAGCCCACAGAATACGATCTCTATCCTAATGAGGTTGATTCGACAGAACAATTAGTCGAAGGGGCAACAACTACAGTCCTGGTGAACAAGTTTGAAAGAAACTCTGAAGCGCGGCGGCAATGTATCGAGCACCATGGGATCTCTTGTAAAGCATGCGGTTTAGACTTTGAAAAGGTTTATGGGGCCATAGGTGCTGGATTTATCCACGTACATCATTTGGTTCCCGTCAGTCAAATCGGGCGTGAGTATGTCGTAAACCCAATTGCAGATTTGGTGCCTCTATGCCCAAATTGCCATGCAATGGTCCACCGATTCGCCAAACAAAATCCTGGTATGGAGAGAGAGGCTATTGACCAACTAAAGCAAGTTATCGCAGCAACTAACTAGCATGCAACCTGCAACTCACCTTAATTGTGCTGACTCATACATGATCTGGCGGTGAGCTTTGTGCCAAAATCTGCCTTTTTCCAAATCAGATACCTCGCTAAAAAATAGTGTGCAGCAGACCACAAGCTGTATTTATTGACCACTTACGTTAAGCCCTAGTTCTCTTTCCCTGGCAATTCCGCCTGAAGGCGGTAAAAACAAATACACCTCTGACAAAAACAGATTCTCTAGAAAGTTCTATCGGTTGCTAAAGCTGTTCTCAATCAAAATGGATATAAATGAGATCTCATAACTAGGTTGACAAGCCACCATTCCGTGCGATCATTAACTGTGTTTATGTACAGTGGTATTGTTATGTCAATTCAGTTTATCGGAGTTTCTGAGGTTCGATCCAGATTAGAGCTGCCGTTATTTATCAGTAAGGTGTCTGCAGGGTTTCCATCTCCTGCGCAAGACTATGTCGAACAGACACTCGACTTGAACGAACTCTGCATTAAAAGGCCTTCAGCAACGTTTTTTGTTCGAGTGGATGGCGATTCGATGATAGATGCAGGCATCTTTTCCAATGACATTCTCATCGTTGATCGATCCGTAAAACCTACGCATGGCGATGTCGTGGTTGCGCAAGTTGATGGTGAGTTTACTGTGAAAGAGCTCTGTTTACGGCCGAACCTGATGCTCATTCCGCGAAATAGTGCGTTTGAGCCCATCTCATTTGTTGACGACTCAGAGCTCCAGATTTTCGGCGTGGTAACGAACGTTATACGGCAGATGCATCGATCATCCAAAGGCTGAGCAGTCATGACTCAGGTCTTTGCTTTAGTTGATTGCAACAATTTCTATGCCTCATGCGAGAAGCTTTTTCGCCCGGATTTGGTCAATAGAGCGGTGGTGGTTCTGTCGAACAACGACGGCTGTGTGGTCGCTCGCTCGAAAGAAGCAAAAGCTATGGGCATTAAAATGGGAGTGCCGGTTTTTCAAATACGTGAACTCTTAGAAAAACATCAGGTGGTCGCGTTCTCGTCCAACTATGCGCTTTATGCGGATATGTCAGCCCGTGTGATGCGCACTTTAGAAGAAATGTCGCCTGCGCTAGAGGTCTATAGCATCGACGAGGCTTTTTTGGATTTATCAGGGTTTGAGAGCACCATGAATCTGGCGGACTTCGGTTATCAAATTCGCGAGCGGGTTCAACAATGGATTGGTATCACGGTTTGTGTGGGGATTGCCCCTTCCAAAACCCTGGCAAAGCTTGCTAATCACGGAGCCAAATCATGGCCTAAAACGGGCGGTGTTGTTGATCTGATGAGCAACGAACGACAGCGTAAATTGATGGCGTTACTGCCAGTCAACGAGGTGTGGGGTATTGGCAACCGGTTGACCAAGCGGCTTGAGGACATTGGTATACGTACGGCTCTCGAATTGGCAGATGCGCCGACAAAGATGATTCGTCAGCAATTTTCGGTGGTGGTTGAACGCACTGTGATGGAGCTTAATGGGGAATCATGTATCGGACTTGAAGACATTCCACCGACTAAAAAAGAAATTGTCAGCTCACGTGCCTTCGGTGAGCGAGTGACAGAACTCACCATGATGCATGAAGCGGTTGCCGAGTATGTGCATCGGGCCTGCATTAAACTTAGGCATGAGCGATGCCAAGCCAAGCGTATCACGGTCTTTTTAAGAACCAGTCCATTTAGTGATCATCAGCGTGATCCGTACTACTCAAATAGTCGCTCAGGGGAGCTAAGTTATCCATCGGATGATACTCGGGATTTTCTGCACGTCGCCAGTCAATTACTCGAAGCAATATGGAAAGATGGTTAC
This sequence comes from Rheinheimera baltica DSM 14885, assembly GCF_000425345.1. Classification (GTDB taxonomy): domain Bacteria; phylum Pseudomonadota; class Gammaproteobacteria; order Enterobacterales; family Alteromonadaceae; genus Alishewanella; species Alishewanella baltica. The sequence continues at coordinate 6,590 of NZ_AUDG01000024.1, forward strand.
CGGTACGCGAAGGCTGGGATTATGCTCTCTGACTTTTATAACCATAGCGCTGTGCAGCAGGAGCTCTTTTTATCGAGTGATGTTGTTAGGTGCAACTCGGCACTGATGGGTGTCATGGACCAAATTAACGAGCAAATCCCTAATTCACTCTATTTCGCCAGCAAAGGCACCAATCAAACATGGGGCATGAAGCGAGAGTTGCTTTCGCCTGCGTTTACTACGAGTTGGAAGGGATTGCCTAGGGTTCGATGATCCCATATTTCACTACATAGCGAATTGGTGCTTTTCACTGAAAGCGGACATTTCATAGTTCGAATGAATCAAGGCTCTCGAAAAATTCGAGACTTTCTGGCATTGCCAGAAAGTAAAAAAACGTGCCTTATCCATTTCCTTTTTCTGCAGGTTACCAATGCTCATACTATAACGATGTGGCCAAAATTAGTTGACCACTACAGCCATCACCCCAAACCCCTGCTCATTAATCAAAGCTTTTTGCTATTCCCCCATAAAATGCCAGACAGTGTGCAGTTAGCTGCGCTGTTTAATCAGCAACTGCAGCAATTTAAACAAAGCGGGCGATATCAGACCTACTTTGACCGCCTGGCACAGGGTGATTATCAATAGTTGGCAATCTACGTTTTTTGCTCCTAACTCAGTTAAAATAACTGCGTCAGGAGGTTTCTTTATCAAAAATATTCAGGTGACTGGACGTTTTCGAAACCTATGCCATGCTATCCATTAAGCGATAGTATTGCCGCAAGAAAGCTCTGATTTATTTTATTCAATGCGGTTTGCATCCTCAACTCTGTTAGGCTACAGCTCCGATCGTGCAAACCGCTTTAAGTTTCCCCTTGCAAATGACTTAATAAACGATATAGCCATCTCAGTAAACATTTGCGTCGTTACAAATAACAAATCAGAACGAATTAAGTTAAGTTTCAACCAGCTTGGGAGCCCGCATGTAATAATAGAAAAACGACATCAGGCAAGCCAAAACTGCCGATGAGCAGCCGACTAATGCAAATGAAGACATCCCGGAGCCATCAATTTTCCAAAAGAAGCCAGCCAGCAATGCGCCAAGTGAAGCTCCAACCCCCAAAGTCATCACGGTATAGATGGTTTGCCTGGATGCAAGACTGGACTCTGTAGATTCTTCACACATCAGTTTTTGGCCTATTAAATGAGGAACAGCAAAAGACGCGGCATGTAACACCTGAGACAGAGTAATTATAGTTAGAGAGTCTTGATAAAAATCTAACATCAACCATCTGATCACAGTCAAGAAGGTACAGATTGAAAGCAGCAGATAGGGGTTAAATAAGTCAACCCATTTCCCCATCAGTCTGAATGCCAGTATTTCAACAAGTACAGAAAATACGATCAGCAAGCCAATTGTGGTGCCGCTATGGCCGAGGTTTGCCAAGTAAATTGGAAAATAACTGTAGTATGGAGCGTGTGTCACTTCGAAAAGAGTAAATATAGCAAAAAATATTATCCATTTTCGGCTGAGCAATTCTTTAATACTCGATTTATCAAAACTTTTGGTTTTGAAATTTGAATGATACTGATCTTTTGTAATCCATAAAGACAAACAAAGTAGAAAACTCATTACAAACAAAGCCAAGGTGAAATAGTTCACATCAATATCGGTTAAAATAAAGCCCAAACTCAAAGAGACAACAATAAAGCCAAAGCTACCAACCATCCTGATGTAGCCATACTTTTTCATATTCCCAGATAGTGGCATTAACACCATTGTCTCAATATTTGGCAGAAGAGCCATCCAAAAAAAGTTTATAAAAAAAAGAGACAGAAAAACAACCCGTATACTATCTGAAAAAAACAATAAAGCGCTAAAAAGCAGCAAGCTGATACCTAGAATATTAGCCAAGTGATTCAGAGGCAGTTTGTGATACAACTTGCCGAATAAAAAAGGACCAAATATTCTTCCAGAAATACAGGCCCCAAGAACCACACCGACCATGCCTTCGTTAAATCCCAACCCCTTCAGGTAAAGGCCGGTAAACGGAACGAGAATACCAAATATACCGAAATACAGAAAAAATATATACGAACTTTGTCTTACATTATCATTTGCATTCATGATTTATCGCTTTATTTTTGACAATAACTTTTGTATAGCCATGGCTCTGTGATTAATTAATAGTTTCACATCATCGGCTAGTTCGGCGGAACTAACTTTATAGTTATCGGGGTAAAATATTGGATCATAACCAAAACCATTCACGCCTTGAGCTGTTGTTTTCACAGTTCCCTCCCAAGTTGCTTCGCATACAATTGGAACAGGATCATCATAGTTACGCAGATAAACTAATACGCATCTGTACAATGCCCGAGATGAATTTAACCCCATATCCAGTAACTGACTCACTAAATAATTCAGGTTGTTTGAGCAATTTGGGTTCGTCGGATGATATCTGGCAGAAAATATTCCGGGACAGTGATTAAGAGCTGTCACCTCAAAGCCTGAGTCATCTGCAAGTACCGGAAACTCACTACACTTTGCAAATGCCTTTGCTTTTAATAACGCATTCTCCAGATAAGAAGTCCCTGTTTCGTCCACATCCGATGGGCTTAGTCGACTAGCGGGAACTATATTTATATCATTCCGACTTTTCAAAATTATCTTATTAAATTCAGAAACTTTGTTTAGGTTGTTTGTTGCCAACATTATATTCATGGTCATCTGACTATAACTCCATATTCTTCTTGCCTTTTACGAAATGCATTTATTTCCTCTATGGAGAAGCCTGAAAACCTGCACATCATTTCATTAAGTTTAAATTTGAGGGGGCCTTCGTCAGTCTCATTGAAACGCTTTCGTTTACTTAGCGCTTTTTCTTTAACGAGGTTAAGGTCGGGAGTAAGCCTTCTTATCCATTTATTTCCAAGGGAGACATGGTCTATTTCGTCCAATAGAATTGAAGAGTATATTTCCCGAATGACCGCTTCGTTGCTTTTATCCTTCACAGTAAACATAGCGGCATCAATACCTATCCATTCACCTAATTTTTGGTGTATGTACAGCCGTGTAGCCAGATCCTCATCGCGAGACATCATCCAGAATCTCAGATGAAAACTCAGCTCCTCGATCTTTCCGCCCCTGGTTTCAAACTCAGCTCTAAGTATTTCTGCATGTCTTCGCTCCTCATCAATTTGAATACAGATTTCCAACAGTAATGTCGTGTTTTTTACATCAAAAATAAATTCATTCAAAATTGACGCGCAACACTCTATGGTAGGAATTTCTAGATTTATGAAGTTCGACCCTAGGGTGATAGTTTGTGCAGGCAGATTTAATTTATTCTGATTAGATGGAAACTCCCTGCTTGGAGTCTCTGGGCTTGTTTGCTTTAAGAACAACACGTCTGCCGTATTCACACCAAATTCCGGAGTTATCTGTTCTGAGGTTGCATAGTCCATCAACTCATTAAGTTTTAACAGACTACTATCAACTGACCACTTTATTCTTTCATAAACAAGATCATTACATTCTTTCGATATTTTCTCTAAACAGTATTTAAACTCCAGCACAGGGCTGAACAATAAATTTCTGCTTTCAACATATTCTCTACACGTATTTTCAGCTGACTGAACGTCAAGACCTGGAGGAGAGAATTCATTTTCAATCTCGTTTAGTTTATCTCCGCTAATTTTCAAATCATGTAAGGGTCTTATTGCATAAGAAAGTAGTGAAAGAGATTTTGCAATCTGACATTTATTGCGATACGAAGATGTAACAGGGATGAAGCTTGCGAACACTCTTACAAGAGCGATCATACTTTCCAAACACAACTCGCTTTGTTTCAACAGGCTTTGAAATTTATCCATCACATCACTTCCAGTATTCTTGAAGAAACTTCATGTGGAAGCAGATATGTCGCATTAGCCGAAGTCATTTCATTTCCAACAACATTGGCGTTTCTGGCATTCGCAAGTATCAAAGCATCATTTTTATCGTTACCAAAACAAATGTAACTTCTCTCTTTTATTCCAAGCTGTTGAAGTGCGTTGAATTTATTGACTTCATCAGGAACTAAGTCAAAAATATTGTCTTTTTTATGATAGTTGATATTGCATTTTATACCGGTTTCAGTGATGAATTTTACAATACCCTCTTGATGATTTTTATCAAGAATAAGAAATTTAGTTAACTTCTCGGCAAGGACTTCTTCATAACTCACAGGAGAACGACTTAGCTTCCTGATATAACAATGAAACTCGTGATGCACTTCTGATATGGAATAATTTTCCAAACCATCTATGACGTAAGGAATATTATTTCTATTCAAAAAATTGAACAATGAATGCGAAGCTTCATCATCAAAATGAATATGGCTAAGAATTTTACCTTTCTTCGACGTCACTGCGCCGTTGCAGGCAATAATAGTTTCATCATGAAGGTAAGCAGGCAATAGTGGTAAAGCATCTCTTGCGGGTCTTGCTGTCGCAAAAATTATGTCGAAACCTTCAGCTTTTTTTCTCTGAATCGCTAAACCTATGCTTTCCTCTACAGGCGCCCCATTAAAAGCAATAGTTCCGTCAAGATCGAAGACGATCGTTTTTTGCCATTCCGTCATTTTCCCTAACACTCCGTTTGCAAAAATTCCGCTAAAGTATAAAGAAAAAAATAAGACTGTAAACACTATGCTTACATTACACTTGTTTGACTGCAGGGCAGGATCATACTTTTTAGGGAACTTTTGTGATACGTGATGATCAGATCACAAATTTCCTTTTTTGGCACTTGAGTATGAGCTTTATCGACCACCTGGACTGATCTGATCCAGTAGTACTGGACACCGCGCTAAGTGAGTAAAATCACATAACGAGGTGCCTATGACAATCAAAAAGAACCGCAAGACCTATACCGCAGAATTCAAAGCAGAAGCCCTAAAGCTAGCTGAACGTGTCGGTGTGGCCGAAGCCGCCCGGCAGCTGAAGCTTTACGAAACTCAGATTTACAACTGGCGCAATGCTGTAGAGAAAAAATCCACAACCAGCCAGCGCGAAGCTGAACTGGCCGCTGAGGTCGCGAAGTTACGACGCCAACTGGCAGATCAGGCTGAGGACTTAGCCATTCTAAAAAAGGCCGCAACCTACTTCGCCAAGAATCAAAAGTAGCAACTTTTGAATTTATGCTGGAACACCAACACCGGTTCCGTCTGCAGCGCATGGCGGCCGTGTTTGGTGTGTCGCGAAGTGGGTATTATCAGTGGCGTCGGACAGGTCAGGAGCCTAGCGAGAAAGCACAACGACGGGCAGCGCTGGATCAGAAAATCAGCGAGGCTTTTACGCAAGGCAAACAGCGAGACGGTGCCCGCCGTATTCAGGTTGGGCTTGCTGAAAATGGCGATAAAGTTGATTTGAAAACGATATTTAACAGCATGAAAAGAAAGGGATTAAAGGCCAAAGCAGCGCGGAAGTTCAAGGTAACCACAGATAGTAATCACCAGCTGCCAGTGGCGCCAAATCTGCTGGAACAGGACTTCAGCAGCGATGCGCCAAACCAGAAATGGGTGGGAGATATCACGTATTTGCTGACCAACGAAGGCTGGCTTTATCTGGCGGTGATCATTGATTTGTACTCGCGCGCGGTGATTGGCTGGTCAATGAATGCAAGGATGACAGCGGAGCTTACGTGCGATGCATTAAAGATGGCACTGTTTCGGCGTGGCTTCCCAAATGGCGTTATTGTGCACAGCGACCGGAGCAGCCAGTATTGCTCAATGGCATACCGGGATCTGATTGCAAAACATCAGCTTACGCAAAGCATGAGTCGAAAAGGCAACTGTTGGGATAACGCGGTAGCGGAAAGCTTCTTCCATACGCTGAAGGTCGAATTGCTCAAAGATGAACCGTTAACGGACCGGACCACGCTGAAACAACAGGTATTTGAATATATTGAAGTTGATTACAACAAAACTAGACGGCATAGTGCTATCGGCTATCTCAGCCAAGAAAACTATGAACCAAAGAAAATAGCTTAGTGGCGTGTCCAGTGTTGGCGGATCAGATCAACCTCGGCTCTCGAAAATTTCGAGACATTCGAGCATTGCCAGGTCGTAAAAAAAACGTGCATTATCCATTTCTCGTTTCTACTGATTACCAGAACTCAGACTATTAAGATGTGGCCAGAATGAGTTCACCACTACAACCTGAAGTGGCACATTGAATTTGGGCACCTATTTAGAGATAACTCGAAGGGCTCACGAAAAAACGAATGTCTGCAAATAAGGCAAAGCAGAGATTCGTTTATTCGAGACCGTCTGATCTGAAAAGCTACAACTCGCTCATAACTGACTGTCAGGGATGATTACCGCAGGACTTCAATTGAGCCAGTACTGTATGGACATAACTAACCCAAATTACGTAGAAAAACTTTTTCCCTATGGACAACCTTTATGGAGATAAGTTGAAGTGTGGCCTAGTAATGTAATATGTCCATAGCTGATTATCTTTCCTTTATATCGACGAGGCGTTTTTAGACTTAACCGGCATAAACTACAGCCTGAGTCTAACCGAGTTTGGCCTGCAAGTGCGCCGGATTGTGCACAAACACACAGGGATTAACGTCTGCGTAGGTATAGCACCGACGAAAACCCTGGCCAAGCTGGCAAACCATGCGGCAAAAACCTGGCATAAAACCGGCGGCGTGGTCGATTTAACCTGCACTGAGCGCCAGCGAAAGTTACTGGCGCTGTTGCCTGTAGGTGAAGTATGGGGTATTGGTGGTAAGTTAACCAAGCGCTTACAACAGCTAGGTATTGATACCGCCCTGCAACTGGCCGATGCCGAGCCAGAATTTATTCGCCAACATTTTTCGGTGGTGGTAGAGCGCACAGTGCGTGAGCTAAGAGGTGAAAGTTGCCTTGCACTGGAACAACTGGCCCCTACCAAGAAACAAATTATCAGTAGCCGCGCCTTTGGTGATCGCATCACCGATAAACAGCAGATGCAAGAGGCAATAAGTGAATATGTTAGCCGTGCGTGCAAGAAACTGCGACAAGAGCAACAGCACGCCCAGCATCTCACAGTGTTTTTGCGCACCAGCCCGTTTAGCGATACAGACGCGCCTTACAGTGCCAGCAAAAGTATTGCGCTGGATACGCCAAGTAGCGACACGCGGGTATTTTTAGCAAAAGCCATGCAGCTACTAGAGGCATTGTGGGTTAACGGTTACCGCTATGCCAAAGCTGGCGTGATGCTGGCCGACTTTTACGACCCAGGCGTATACCAGCCGAGCCTGTTTGATACCCCGCCAGTGCAAAAAGACACTGACAAAAAGTTGATGCAACTGATGGACACGCTTAACAGCAAGCACAGCAAAACCCTGTGGTTTGCCAGTCAGGGCACCAAGCAGGAATGGAGCATGAAACGCGAGTTGTTGTCACCGGCTTATACTACCGACTGGCAACAGCTGCCAGTGGTAAAGTAAAATTAAACCTGTGCTGCTCTACCCTGCCAGCCGCGCCACGCGCATAAAGCAAAAATACCTGTAGCCAAGATTAACATTGGCCATTCAGCATGTGTCGCGTGCGTTGCCATAGCGCCAAGCATTAACACAGCAAGGCCGCTGGCGGCCAACATGGATAGACGGGGTATGACTACAGCGATAGCCCCTAATACTTCCAGTACGCCGGTAAAATACATAAACTCTGGTGAATAACCCCAACGGCTAAATGCTTCAACCTCAAATGGCAATGCGGCAAGTTTGGCAACACCCGATGCAGCAAAGATCACTCCAAGAAGATAAGTAAGCCATTTCATATTTAACAAAACCTCCGTTAATTAACGCTCATTCGTAATACCAACCAGACCCTGTTAAAGCAAAATTTATTACGGCATCCCCGCAGGATTTTGTCCTACGGGCATAATTTGGCATTGCGATAAGGCATCAGCGCTTGCTTGCTGCGCCTGAAAAACTTGCTGCTGGCTATCCAGCAGATTACTGTCCCGCGGTGACAACTCAACAGCAGTGTTAATAAGTGCTATTGCTTTTTGATGACAGCCTAACCCGCTTAACAGCAAAGCATAGTTATTCAAATAACCTGCTTGCTGCTGTGCTGCAGCCAAGCCTTTCTCAAACCAGGCGGCCGCAACCAAGGGGGCGGCAGTAAAATAATGATTAGCCAATAAAAAATACGGCAACCAGTAATCGGGCCACTGCTGTGTGGCCGTTTCCAGTGCGAGCACTCCAGCGGCAATCAGGCCAGTGTTGAGCAAATCCTGACAGGCTTTGGTATATAAAAACGGGTCTAGCTGAGAGCTGGCTTTATCGGGTGGCAACATGGCCAGCAGCCAATAATCACCTCGCTGCCAGGTGCGTTCAAAGGTAGCAAAATTTAGCCGGTGCTGTGCTGTAACCCCCGTGTGCAGAATAACCTCGGCGCTATCCAGGTCATACCCGATGACGACGGCGTAGTGCCATTGCGGCAGCCAGGCAATACTGTTGTTTTGCAGCACAATAAGCGGCATATTCTCTGCCACCAAGCTTAAAAGCTGTGCCATTGTAGCGCGAGGCTGCACATAAGCCAGCATGCCAAGCTGGCGTGTGGCGGCAGCCATTTCTATTTGTAATGTCCCTTGCCGGCCAGGAATAAAGGTGTTTGGGGCTATATCGTCCGGGCTTTTACTGAAGCCATAAAAACCCGCTACCTCGGCCAAGGTCGTAGGGCCGCAAAAGTACTGTTGCTGTGGGTAAAAAGGGACTTGCGACATAATATGCTGGCGCGCAATATCAGGTGGTGTGGCCAATAATTGCAACGTTTGAGGCGGCGTTTGGCAAGCACTAAGCAGCCCAAGTAAAAACAAAAGACCAGCACGCAGGCTGGTCTGGATCAGTTGATGTGCCAAAGCGTAAGCGTTAAATCGGGCGAATAAAAGGATAAACGTCGGTTATCCCCATCAGGTCCAGTACGGCAACCACCACCAGTACCGTAATAATGGTACCTACTATGCCACCCGCCGGCATATCGTTAAGTTGATTATTCAGCGCATCCAACTCAGCAGTGGTCATACTAGCAATACGTTGTTTAGCATTTTCCGGGCTAACGCCCAGCTCGATTAACTTTTGCTGCACCTCGGCACTATCAACAAAAGCCAACACCTGCTGCTGGCTGTAATGTTGCTGTTGCTGCGCGACGACCTGATCTGAGCTCAGTACACCGGCCGATGCCTGCCCTAGTGAGAGCAGCAAAGCGACAAAAGCACTGAGTACTATTGATGTTTTGTTCATTAATGAGACCTTTTTATTAATGGTTAAAAGCAGAAGATACAGCCGAGCCTAGTCGATAGACAACATCACCGCAACAAGAATAAATTTACGAGTACTTTAAAACATCGGCCTTGCTTGTATTACACCGACACAAACTGCCTGCTAGCTAACGCTTTTAACCCAATGCTGGTATTGCCGCGAGTGATACCCAATAAACATCCAACCGACTAGAACTAGCCTATATTCAAGACATTGCCTATTTTAATAAGTATATGTTTTTACTGTTATTTTTAATTGAGTAATTTATAAACTAGCATTTTTAACGTTGTAACGTTAATGTGATTATCGACATGGCAAAATCACTAAACCTTGAGGTCGTTGCAGAAGGTGTTGAAACGCAAACACAATATGATTATCGGGTAAGTAGAGGGTATGATGCGCTTCAAGGTTACTTGCTATCTAAGCCTTTAAGCGTTGATCATTGGCGTGTGTTATTACAAAAGTGACACACTCAACCGCAGGAAAATACATCTACAAAATAACATTTGCTGCACATTCCCACGCCTTGTTGCCGTGGGGGTGTGCAGCATACCAAGAATTACTGCGTTAAATTCACTTTTATGTTGGGCTCCAGAATAGTGCGCACTGCCGGTTGTTTCTTACCTGAAGCAACAGCAGGTAATGACTGGCTGATTGCTAATGTTGCATCGTTTGTGGTTTGGGCCGTGTCATTCCAGTATTCAAATGCAATTTCCTCGTAAATATTCAAGCGCGGACCCAGACCATTTTGTACTGCCCACGGCGAGGTACTACTGTCACGCCGACGCTGCACTTCCAGCACATACATACGCGGGCCTAAGATTCCCTGGCCTGATTTCACCAAACGCCAAGTGCGCACAGTACATGCTTGAGTCTGATCATCCCAACACACAGACCGGTTTAAATTAACCACAGATACTGTGTCCGAAATATCCTCTGTTTCCCAAGCTAAACGCGCATTAAATAATGGTTCGAAAACTGGTGGCGCCGTAACCGTACTTCCCATTTGATAGCCCTCGCCAGATGCAAGTAGCTGCCAACCAAAATAATTGATGCCCTCACTCCACAATAAAACATCGTTGTTCCACGCTTCTTTAAACCAGGCATTTATGGTGGTATTCCAATACCGACTTTCTATATTGCTTAAATTATAAGTTTTAAAGTCGCTACCATCGAGTTTTAATGCATAATCTGCATCTGCTGCAACCAGGTTGCCTTGTGCGTCATAAGACGCGCTAAACACCTGAATGTCTGTATCCAACTGATCGAGTTTAATAATTTCTGTACTCGACCCATCAGCAAACGCAACAACTACCGTACCAATATCATTTAATTGCCAATTAAATGTTTTACCGGTATCAACGGTACTTCCTGTGCCGTCGCTGTTAAACGCAAACACATCAGCAAACATGTTTGCATACCCCAAACCATTCTCACCGGCAAAATAATAATGTTCAAACACCCAGTCGCCGCTGAGCTCTGCTGCAGTGAATTTAATATCATCAAGTTTGTCTGCGTTGCGCAGTAATGCATCTTTGGATACTTCAAGTGTTATTGGCGCAGTGCTAATAACGGTGCTATCTGGCAAGGTAACCGGCACCATAGCCCTGACAACCGATGAAACAATACGATAGGTATCGGTTTTTTCACCCTGAATAATGCGTGTCATACTCGCATTTTGCGGTGTTTGTCGTACCTCTACCTGAAAATACCCAGCGGCAAAAAGTCGGTCTACTTGCTCCTGCGTTAAACCTAACACACCGCTGCCAACAGCATAAAAAGACGTAGAGCCTGACGATTCTGCGTAAGTAATTTGTACTTTGCCGTCAGTTAGACTCCAGTTAAATTGATGTACACCGGCACTAAACGTCTCGGAACCCGAGCCATCACTGTTGAAGTCAAACCGGTTGCCGCCACGCGACAAAAAGCCGTTTGCAGCAGGGTAAACTTCGAAGTAAATACTGGCAAGGCTGGTTTCATCAACAGGTTCGGTTAGCTCCGGGTCCGCAATAATATCGTCTATTGTCGTTGTAACTATACCTGGTGAAGCCGCCTCTGCCGCTGCAATGTATTCGTTATACGTTTCAGTATTTGTGAGCAGCTCTAAAATACTCGTAACACCTTCTGGTAATGCAAAAGCACCACCTTGCGACACCAACTGTGCCACTGCAGCCGCTTCAATCAGCTCATCCGGGCTAATGGCTTTTTCAACTAATGTAAAGCTATCCAGGTTCTCTGGCGCAGTGCCACCATTTGCCGCAATGATTAACGAATATAACGCCGTAGAAACTGCATTTATCGACACCCGATTAGAAATGTCATCTGCACTTGCCGCAACGGCCTGCACTACGGGGTTGTTTTTTTCAAGCGGGGCTACTTGTGCGCTATCTGCCGTAAGGCTCGGCACAAACTTGTAAAACTCTACGCCGGTATCCGCAGCTTGTTTAACCGTGATACTGGCAAACAAATTTGTTTCGTCATCGTCAGCGGTTAATGGTAGCGAGAACGCACCCTCAGCATCGGCTGTAACACTAAATGACTGCCCTGCCAGCTCGCCGCTCACCTGAGCATTTGCAAATGCCGTTTCGTTTACGGTACCTGTTATTGTATATGTGGTTAATACAGGGGTAATGGTTACAGCACCAACTATCGTAACAGTCTCGGCGTCATCGTCGGTTACCGTAACACTAAAAATTAAATCCGTGTCTACCGTAACGTTGGGGGCGACAAAACTTAGCTCTGCGGAATCAGCACCGGTTAACGTAAGCGGTTCGCCAGAAATTTGTTGCCAGTTATAGCTAACAATGTCTCCATCCTCATCAGTAGCTACTGCAGTTAACGTCACGTTGGATTTTTCCGCTGCACTATCAAACGAGGCTGTTACTGCAGGCAGCCTGTTGTTCGCCACGTTAACCGTAACATTCGCACTTGCCGTTTGTCCTGCGCTGTCGGTAACTGTGACACGTAATACGGCATCGCTATCGCTACTTACGGCAGGCGCGGTAACACTAACCGTTGCTGCAGTAGTATTGGTTAGGGTAAGGGTTGGGCCTGAAACCTGTGACCATTGGTAGCTGGCAATTTGTTTATCATCTGTCGCCGTTGCAACAATATTGGCTGAACGGCCTTCTTTTAATGCAACAGAAGCGCTAACCGACACCGTGGGCGCATTATCTGTTTCACTAGAACCGCCACCGCAGCCTGCCAAAACCGCACAGGTAAGAACACTAAGCGATACCTTAGCTATTGTCTTATTCTTCATGGTAACTCCTTCTGTTTATGTCCGTAAAAATTTTTAGAGAAACATAAATTTCCAGTGCCTAGAAAGTCTCACCTTTTATATTTTCCTCACACTGGATTTTGTTGAAGTTGTCTCGAAGCTTTAACAGCATGGCCTGAGGCAGAAACAAGTTAATCGGTAACCAATATTAAGCCGAAACACTACTGAAAGTGCCCTGTGCCATCATTTAGCCAAATAAGATTCCGGGCTAAATCGTCTACAAAGATATCAATTTTGCCGTCCTTGTTGATATCCCGTAACCGGATCCAGTCAACAGCACTACCATAAGCACTGCTGCCTGAAAGCAGCCTATCTCCAGTGTTATCCGCAAACTGACGCCCGCCTTTATTTTCAATAAGTTGCAGGTAATACCCTTGGTAAAAACTCACTGCACCTGTGCCGTCGCCTGTGCGGTTTAGTACGATATCTTTATCGCCATCATTGTCGAGATCCGCAACGTCAATATCGATGGTGACGCCATAAGCATTCACCGCTGGTAATAGTGTGGAATCTGAAACGGTGTATTTTCCGCTACTGCTACCCCACAAAATACGCCCGGAGAAGCGCTCATACTCATGGCCAGCAACCAGTAAATCGACATATCCATCTTTGTCGAGATCAACCAGTTCTGCGGTAAACAAATTGGCATTGTTCAACCCGGATATCCTTGACGTGTTTTTAGTAAAATTACCGGCACCGTCATTAATTAAAAAAAATGGTGCGTTAATATCGGTAACAAACACATCCAGATCGCCATCCGCATCAATATCGGCTGAGGCGCCGCCATGATGAAAACCGATAAGAGCGGATAACCCGGTTCCTGACACAAAGCCATTTGCAGAGGACAACAATACCATCGGCGCCTCTCCCGGAAACGGTGGCTTATCGTAACCATGGCCAAGTACAAAAATATCTAGCTTACCATCACCATTAAAATCGCCGTTGATTGCCTTACGCGGAAACACTAGCCCTGGCGGGTTACCATTAAAAAAACTCGGATCCAGACTAAAATTATCTGCACCATCGTTCAGATATAATTCAAATGGCGTCGTATTTTTACTGTTATCACCAGCGGCGATGAAAACATCTACAGCGCCATCCTGATTGTAATCACCATAACTTACTGCTGTAGCGAAAGTGCCAGGATTAGTCGTTCTGATAGCGTAGATATCAATATGAAAAGGGGCGTGTTGCAGTGTATGGGAACTGTTTAAATCTACCGAGAAATTCGGTGCAATACCTTGTGCTGTATTAGCAGTTTCACTACTCTCATCTGAACCACCACACCCTACCAACAACACTGTTGTTACTGCAATCAGAAATACCAATCTCATTCATTCCGCCCCCTATGCCAAGATACCGTGAGATTATAATCTCAGGTGGCATTATTTGTTCAAAAAGCACGATGAATAATTCTGAAATCTTATGAATATCATTATTTATGCCTGCACTAAGATGTGTAAAACAGCAAGCCACGTATAGTCAACCGTCCCCCGGGGAAGTACTTTCAAATTGATGACCTATTGCACTATTCTTTGTTACCCTTGGCACTAACCGTTCTATAAAACAAAGCTACTCAGTGTTTATAGACACTGGAACACAATAATAAGTAGGCTTATGACAGACTCTAGTAACACCAGACAAGATAACTGGACCATGCGTGGCGAAAGCATGACCCGCATTGAAACCTTTTTTGCTGCAGCCTGTGCTTTTGCTGTAACAATGGTGGTGATCTCCGTTGGCAGCATTCCGAATTCATTGGCCGATTTAATGCAAGCTACCAAGCAAATTCCAGCCTTTACTGCCAGCTTTGCCGTTATTACCTGGATTTGGCATACGCACTCCGTGTGGAGCCGACGCTTTGGCCTTGAAGACACCAAAACAGTCGTCTTTAGCTGTCTACTGATCCTGCTGGTGCTTATATATATGTATCCGTTACGTATTATGATGCAGGCATTGTTTGCAGTATTAAGTAATGGTTTTTTGCCTAGCCTTATTCAGCTTAAAAGCGAATGGGACGTGCGTTTTATTTTTATCCTGTTTGGTCTGGGTTTTTTGCTGCTCAGCATCAATTTCGTTGCATTGTACTGGCATGGTAAACGCGCCCAACTGATGACTGCGCTGTCTGACTACGAAAAATACCAGGCCAACACCGAGATCATTGTTTGGCTGAGTACCGCCATGATGTGTATAACCGCACTGCTACTGTCGTTATTTTTGCCAATACCTTACATCGGCTGGGCCGGATACAGTTACTTTTTACTGTTCCCTTTGCTAAATGGACTAACATGGCACAGAAGCAAAAAATGGCAGCGGTGCAGTGCTATGCATTCTGCTAAGTAAGGCTGCAGTTTGCATGGTAAAGGGTTGTACGCGCTTGCCGTGAATTATTGTGTTAATAATGCAACACCAACAACACACATTATTAAGCTACCCATTGGCGAAATACACTCGGATGATCATGTTATTGATATGACACACAGTGTTGAGAATGAATACCTGTGTCTTAACATCGCCAAAGCCTATGGCTTTGATACAGCAGAGTGCCTAAAACACAAAAACCACCCTAAGGTGGTTTTGATGTTTTATGGTGCACCCGCCGGATTACTCGGGCTATCCTGCCCTCGCCCTTCGGGCCAGCTGAAGCTGTTCCAATTTGCTCCAGGCAAATTGGTCGAACAACGCATTCTTATCGGACAGAGTACCTAAAACACAAAAACCACCCTAAGGTGGTTTTGATGTTTTATGGTGCACCCGCCGCGATTCGAACGCGGGACCTCTGCCTCCGGAGGGCAGCGCTCTATCCAGCTGAGCTACGGGTGCACAATCTGCTTTTGCAGAAGCTGCGCATTATAGACAGCCTTACCCTGCGTGTCTATCGCTTAGCTGCGCGTTTTTTCAACACTCAGATTGATGATGGTTGTTTACAAGTTCAATAGCTTAGCGATAGAGTGATGCTTGGCTTTAATTCAGGCGCTTATTTATCATTAATGCGGAATAAATTTATTCTTTCTTTCTGGCAATGGTTGTTATTACTAGCACTGTTTTTAAGCGCTATGTACGCTACTGAAACGCTGGTAAAACACGAGCAACAGTATGCCCGTGGTCAGCAGTATAAGCATGAAATTACCAGTGCCGGCCAATTGCGTGCCTTGCTTGAGTCTGAACTAAATATTCCCCTGTACCTTACCCTTGGTCTTACCGCCCATGTGCAAGCGGTGGGTGGCAATATTTCGGGCACAGAAATTCAAATGTTGTTGCCAGAGCTGGTACAACAAGCTCGCCATATCCGCAATATTGGCGTCGCACCGGGAAATACCCTTAGTTACATTTATCCATTGAAGGGTAATGAAAAAGCAGTAGGCCTGCACTATCCCGACATAATGGAACAATGGCCTGCCATTGCCGCTATTATTGCCCAGCGAGAAGCCAGGCTCGTTGGCCCTATCGACTTAATTCAAGGCGGACAAGCATTTATTTATCGCCTGCCAGTGTTTATTGGCATTGACAATTACTGGGGTATTATTAGCACGGTCGTCGATATTGACTCAGTGTGGTCGCTGCTGGAAAAGCAAACAACCGAGCAGCAAGTACAGGTCGCTATTCGGAATTTATCTGAATTAGGTGATAGTGGGAAAGTTTTTTACGGCGATAGCAGCCTGTTTTATGATGACAGCCTGCTACTGCGTATAAGTTTGCGTGGTGCATTGTGGCAAATGGCGGTGCGCTCTATTGCACCTGTTCGTGATAAGTCGTGGCAAATTAGAACAACCGCTTATAGCTTAACGCTATTACTCGTAGTGCTATTAGCATGGTTGCTAATATCACGCCAACGTTTACGCAACAGTGTGACAGCAGAAAAACAAAGCCGGCTTTATTTACGCAGTATTATGGATAATGTCACTGATGCCATTATTACAACGTCGTTGGATGGCACCATTGAACAGGTGAACCTGTCTTGTTACCCCATGTTTGGCTACGCCGCCACTACACTAACCGGCTTACACTGGTCAGAACTGCTGGCTCAGCCTCAACTGCTTGATGAGCTCTATAGCGCCACGTCCAACGCAAAAACTGAATTTGAAACACAGGGCAAACGGCGCGATAACACCCAATTTCCTATGGCGGTAAACCGCAGCCAGATTAGGTTGCAGCAGCAGTCTAAGCAGCTATTGGTGCTGCGGGATCTAACCGAACGCCACCAAACCGAACAGTTAAAACAGCAGTTTATCTCTACGGTTAGCCATGAATTACGCACACCTCTAACATCTATCTCTGGCGCATTGGGACTTGCAGTATCCGGTGCATTAGGCGAGTTAACCGCATCACAAAAGCGTATGCTGCAGTTAGCTTATTCCAGCTCCCAGCAGTTAACCACACTGGTTAATGATTTGCTCAACGTTGAACGCATATCAAGCGGCACCTTGGCGTTGCAGCTACAACCAATAGCGTTGCTACCGTTGGTGCAGCAGTGTGTTGATGAAATGCAGCTGCTGCATCCGGCGTTAACATTGCAATTGCAAAACCTGCCTGCACTAGAACAGCTGCAGGTTAATGCCGATATCAGCCATTTGCAGCATGTTATACATCATTTACTTAGCAACGCAGTAAAGTTTTCACCCACTGGCGCAAACATTCAAGTATCCGTAACCCGTCAGGCTGATTTTGTGCGGGTAACTGTGCAGGATCAAGGTATAGGTGTCGCACCAGAGTTCGTACCAAAACTGTTTAGCCGGTTTAGCCAGGCAGACAGTACTGATAGCCGCAAACACGGCGGCACTGGCTTAGGATTGTCGATTAGCCAAAATCTTATTAACCAGATGAGAGGCAGCATGGGGTATCAACCGGCGCCTGAGAGTGGCAGCTGTTTTTACTTTGAACTGCCTTATATCCAAGCTGACCAAGCATAGCGGTTGTTATAAACTGTCTTTTATCTTAATTTGTTGGCTATTGGCTGCAAACTGCGTGATTGCCCCGTACTTTTTGGCATACTCAGGATAACTATGCGCAAAAGCGTACTTATTATAACAATGACATCTTCCAGGGAGATTTTATGCGTAAAACACTTATAGCCACTACGGTAGCAGCCGCACTCGCGCTTGCTGCTTGTGGCGACAATACCGCCCCAGCACAAACGGCTACTGAAACGGTGGCGGAAGCTGCTACTGCGGTAGAGGCTATTTCAAGCAACCCACTAATGGTGAAAAGCACTTTGCAATACGAAGCTCCTAACTTTAACGACATAAAAGACGATCACTTCTTGCCAGCGTTTGAAGAAGGCATGAAGCAACATATGACCGAAGTGCTCGCTATTGCCAATAACCCAGCACCAGCAACCTTTGACAATACCTTAGTTGCGCTGGAAAAAAGTGGTGAATTGCTTACACGCGTATCGCGCATTTTCTACAATCTGGCCGGTTCCAGCTCTAACCCACAGCGCCGTGAAATTCAATCTGAACTGGCACCCAAAATGGCCGCGCATTCAGATAACATCAACTTAAACCCACAGTTGTTCGCCCGTATTAAAAGCCTGTACAACCAGCGTGAAGCGCTAAAACTGGATGCCGAATCGCTACGTTTAATTGAGGTCTATTATGAGCGTTTTGTCCGCGCAGGTGCTCAGCTAACGGAAGAACAAAAAACCGCCATTCGTGCTTTAAATGAAGAGCACTCAACGCTAACTAATCAGTTTTCACAAAACTTGTTAGCAGAAACCAAAAAAATTGCGGTTGTAGTGGATACCCAAGCAGAACTGGCAGGGTTATCCGACGCGCAAATTACGGCTGCGGCTAATGCAGCAAAAGAAGCTGGCCATGACGGTAAATACCTTATTAGCATTACCAACACCACACGCCAACCGGTGTTAAGCCAGCTAAGCAACCGCGAACTGCGCCAACGGGTATGGGAAGCATCAGCCAACCGTAACCAAAGTGGCGAAACCGACAACCGTCCTATCGTTGCCCGTTTAGCCCAATTACGCGCCGAGCGCGCTAAGCTGCTGGGCTACGACAGCTGGGCCAGCTACGGCCTGGAATCGCAAATGGCAAAAACACCACAGGCTGTATTTGACATGCTAGGGTCTATGGTGCCCGCTGTTATTGCCAATACCAATAAAGAAGCAGACGCCATTAGCCAAATGATCAAGCAACAAGGCGGTGATTTTGAGCTGCAGCCTTGGGACTGGGAATACTATGGCGAATTTGTCCGCCAGGCCAAATTTGATTTGGATGAGAGCGAAGTTAAACAGTACTTTGAATTTGAGCGTGTTTTAAAAGATGGCGTGTTTTTTACTTTCCAACGCCTGTACGGTATTCGCTTTGAACCACGTCCAGATTTACCCACCTATCACCCGGACGTAAAAGCCTACGAGCTGTTTGATACCGATGGCAGCAGCCTGGCAATATTTTACGCCGACTATTTTGCCCGTGAAGGTAAACGTGGTGGCGCCTGGATGAGCTCATTTGTGGGTCAATCACATTTAACCGGCCAAAAGCCTGTTGTGGTTAACGTAATGAACATTCCCAAAGCGCCAGCAGGCGAGCCAACGCTGGTGAGCTATGACAATGTGACTACCATGTTCCACGAACTTGGCCACGGCTTACATGGCATGCTGTCAAACGTAAAATTCCCAACACTGGCAGGCACCTCGGTGTCACGTGACTTTGTTGAATTCCCATCTACATTTGAAGAAGATTGGGCAGCGCATCCGGAAGTGATCGCTAACTACGCAAAACACTATAAAACCGGTGAGCCGATCCCAAGTGAGTTGCTGGAAAAAGTAATGAAGTCGCGTAGCTTTAACCAGGGCTTTGACACCTTGGAATATATGTCGGCTGCCCTATTAGATATGGAATGGCATTCGCTTTCAGCTGATGAACCATTGCAGGATGTAAATGCTTTTGAAGCCCAAGCACTGAAAAAGCACGGCATCACCTTAGCTGCAGTGCCACCACGCTATAAATCTACCTACTTCTCACACTCTATGGGTGGTGGCTACTCTGCCGGTTATTATGCTTACATGTGGAGTGAAATATTGGCGGCCGATGCTTTTGCCTATGTGCAGCAGCAAGGTGGTTTAAAACTGGAAAATGGCCAGAACTACCGCGACAACATTCTATCTGTAGGTAACTCACGTCCGCCAATGGAGTCTTATAAAGCGTTCCGTGGCCAGGAACCTACTACAGATGCACTGTTAATTCGCCGTGGCTTAAAGACTAAAGTTGAATGATGATTAGAAGAAAACCGGTTTACTTAAAGCAAACCGACTTTCTTCACTAAAATAGCCGCAATAAAAAGCCCCGCAATTCAGCGGGGCTTTTTCATTTATCTAAGCAAAGAAGGCACTTTAGCTGCCAGCAACCTGCATCTGATTAATCAGTATAGAGCCGGTTAATACACCACCACGGCGGTCAACGTCATTTCCAACAGCCGCAATTTGCATAAACATGTCTTTTAAATTACCGGCAATAGTGACTTCCGATACCGGGAATTGAATTTCGCCATGTTCCACCCAAAAACCCGCCGCACCACGCGAGTAATCTCCGGTCACGGTATTCACGCCTTGTCCCATCAGCTCAGTAACAAGTAAACCTTTGCCCATAGTACGGCACAACTGCAGCAAATCTTCATTACCGTGCTGAACCAGCCAGTTGTGAATACCGCCAGCATGGCCCGTACTGGCCATGCCTAACTTACGGGCAGAATAACTGGTCGTGAGATAGGTTGTTAATACGCCTTGCTCAATAACCGCTAAATCCCGGGTTTTAACCCCTTCACCATCAAACGGGCTGGAGGCCAATGCCTGCTTTAAATGAGGCAGCTCTTGAATAGTGACATTCGGCGACATGATCTGTTGGCCAACTTTATCCATTAAAAAGCTGGATTTACGGTAAATACTGCCCCCGCTAATCGCAGACACTAAATGACCAAACAGGCTGCTGGCGATATCAGCACGAAAGATCACCGGTACTTTTTGCGTTGGAATTTGCCGGGCATTTAACCGGGCAATGGTTTCTAATGCGGCTTCACGGCCAATTTGTTTTGGATCCAATAACTTATTGTACTGGCGCGCAACCGTAAAACTATAATCGCGCTGCATATCATCGCCATCTTCACCGATAACAACGCAACTAAAACTGTGACGTGAACTAGGGTGCCCTACCAACTGGCCATGGCTGTTGCCATACACTTTTAAACCGGTGTGTGATGAAAACGATGCCCCTTCTGAATTGGTAATACGTTTATCAGTTTCAAACGCGGCCTGCTCAGAGCCGGCACACAAGGCAATGGCCTCATCGGTACCAATTGTCTCAGGGTAGTATAAATCTAAATCGGGCGGAGACATCTCTAGCCAGCTGGCTTCTGCTAAACCGGTGTGGGGGTCTTCCGATGTATAACGGGCAATGTCGGCAGCAGCTTCTACTGTGCGACGTAGGGCCTGAGGACTTAAATCAGCAGTCGATGCCGACCCCTTGCGCTGGCCAAAATACAGGCTAATCCCTAAGCCACCATCTTGATTAAACTCTACCGTTTCCACTTCGCCATGCCGGGTTTCTACGCTTAACCCTTTGGTGCGGCTCATAGACGCTTCTGCGCTGCTGGCTCCAAGCTGCTTTGCATGCGCCAGAACGTCGGCTACAGCCTGCTTTACTTCATCAATTTCTTGCCAAATAGTCGGTTGTGTTACTTGCATAATGTCAGTTCAGCTAAATTATTTACCACAAGCTTATCATAGTCTGCTAAAGCTGGCTGCTGCTGTGCATCACTATCATGTATACTTAGCAACATTATGGCTTAATGCGAACTGAGACAATGACTGATTTTATAAATGGCGACACCTGGGACGAAGAAGAAGGTAAGAGTAAGTCGCAGGTTAAGCGTGAAATGCACGCCCTGCAGACTCTGGGTGAAGAGCTGGTGTCGCTAAGTGCCGCCTCACGCGCCCGGGTGCCATTAGATGATGAATTAAAAGATGCGCTGCAACTGGCAGACCAGCTGGGTAATAAGCGTGAAGCGCTACGCCGGCATATTCAGTTTATTGGCCGTTTAATGCGTACCCGGGATTTAGAGCCGATTGAAACCGCACTGGCGCTACTTCGCAATACTAATCAGGCAGCCACCCGTCAATTTCACAAGGTTGAAACACTACGCGACAAGCTTATTAGCGACAATGACGCGGTTACCGAGTTTATTGCCAGCTACCCGGATGTGGATGTGCAGCAGCTGCGCCAGCTTATTCGTAATGCCAAAAAAGAGCAGGAAAAGCAGCAACCGCCAAAAGCCTACCGCGAGCTGTTTCAACTTATTAAACCGCTAATTATTACCGACTAACTTGCCGCGGTTATAACCGTGTAGCCTTGCTTTTGCGCGTTTCTTTGTTGCATGCAGAAAAGTAGTGCAGGCACAAAAAAGGGCGCAACTCTGCGCCCTTGTAAAACCTTACCGGCCTCAGCAGACTTTCGTTAACCAACTGTGTTTATCTTCGGCTTTACCCCACTGAATATCGTTCAGCGCCTGTCGTAAAGCATTTGTCGTGGTGCCAGCGCCACCTGAACCCACGGTGTATTCTTTGCCGGCGTGAATTAGCGTACCTACCGGTGTTAATACAGCTGCAGTGCCAGACAATGCCGCTTCGGCGCCTGGTTTTTGCGCGCGCTCCAGTAGCTCATCTACGGTTAACTCGCGCTCGGAGACTACCATGCCGCGATCACGCGCCAGGGTTAAAATAGAATCACGTGTTATGCCATGCAAGAAAGAACTGTCTAAGGCTTTGGTAATAATTTCATTGCCGTCGATCAGCAGGAAGTTGGCCGCACCGGTTTCTTGTACATCACCATTGGGGCAAAACAGCACTTGATCAGCCTGCACGGTTGCACGCGCTTGCATAATTGGTTGAAGCGCACTGGCGTAGTTACCACCGCTTTTAACCATGCCCATATGTGAAGCACAGCGGGCGTTATCTTCTAACAATAAACGCAGTGCTTTACTACCGCCGGCAAAGTAGTCGCCAACCGGTGATAACAACACATACAACAAAGACTCCAAACTGGGGGCTGCAGCTTTACCAATTGAAGCCTCGGTACCAATATGGGTTGGCCGAATATACATTGAACCCGGCGGTGTGGGCACATCAGCGGCAAAACGTTTCACCATGTCTAAAATCATCTGGCTTAACATGGCAGCCTCAAACTGGGGCAGAGCCAGTAACTTACTGCTTTGTTGCAGGCGCGCGACGTTTTTTTCCATGCGGAACATATACACACCGCCGTCGGCATGCCGAAACGCCTTTAAACCTTCAAAGCAGGTACTGGAATAATGCAGCACATGTGCACCAGGGTGCAACTTTATACTGTCTGAAGCGACCATTTCAGGCGTGCTCCAACTGTTGTCATTAAAACGCGAGATGATCATCTCGGGGGTAAATACGGTGCCAAATGCTGCCATTTTGCGTTATGTCCCTGTGATTTGTTCTATTTACGGTTTATATCTATGAATTCGGGCACCTTACTGGGTACCGCCTACGGTTATGGCATCCAGCTTCAGTGTCGGCTGGCCTACGCCAACCGGCAAACTCTGACCTTGTTTACCACATACGCCCACGCCAGCATCCAGCGCAAGATCATTGCCGACCATAGACACCTGTTGCATCGCTTCAGGCCCGCTACCTATCAAGGTAGCGCCTTTAATTGGCGAGGTAATTTTACCGTTTTCGATCAGATAAGCTTCTGATGCTGAAAACACAAATTTACCAGATGTGATATCGACCTGGCCACCACCAAAATTGGGCGCATAAATACCTTTTTTAACGCTGGCGATAATTTCTTCTGGATCATGCTGCCCCGCCAACATATAGGTGTTGGTCATTCGTGGCATAGGTAAATGCGCAAACGACTCGCGGCGGCCGTTACCCGTAGGTGGCACGCCCATTAGCATGGCATTATGTTTGTCCTGAATATAACCTTTTAAAATGCCGTTTTCGATAAGCACGTTGTGTTGGCTTGGTACGCCTTCATCGTCGATATTCAGTGAGCCACGCCGATGCGCTAAGGTGCCGTCATCAACAATAGTACAAAGCTTCGATGCAACCTGTTCGCCAACCCGGCCTGAGAACGTAGAAGAACCTTTACGGTTGAAATCGCCCTCTAAGCCATGTCCTACTGCTTCATGCAATAATACGCCAGGCCAACCACTGCCCAGCACTACCGGCATGGAGCCAGCCGGCGCGTCAATAGCGGTTAAGTTAACCTGCGCTTGTCGCACGGCTTCACGTGCATAATGTTGCCAGCGCGGCTCGCCGTTAATGTCTTCAGAAAAATAGCTATAGTCTGTACGACCACCACCACCAGCACTGCCGCGTTCGCGACGCTCACCCTGCTGCAGTAACACCGAGCAATTTATACGAACTAAAGGCCGGATATCACTGGCGAAAGTGCCATCACTGGCGGCAACTAATACTTCTTCATAAACGCCTGATAAACTTACCATGACCTGCTCAGCACGGCTGTCCAGCGTGCGAATATAGGCTTCAACCTGGTGCAGCAAAGCCACTTTGTCGGTATTAGATAAGCTTTGCAGTGGCTCACACGGCAGATAAATATTGCTGTTACCGCTTTTGCTAAACGCTTTAACGCTGCCGTGCTGCCCCTGTACCGCGATACCACGTGCCGCGGTTGCGGCCTGCTTTAAGGCTGCAGCACTAATAGTATCGGCGTAGGCGAAACCGGTTTTTTCGCCACTGATTGCCCGCACACCCACGCCACGCTCAATGTTAAAAGAGCCATCTTTAACTAAGCCGTCTTCCAGCACCCAGGACTCATGCACGCTGGATTGAAAATATAAGTCAGCGAAATCCAATTGATGATCGAATAAGTAGCCCAGTGTCTGCTGTAAATCATCAGCAGTTAGTTCAGAGGCGGTAATAAGGTTGTGCTCGGGTGATGTCATGGTTTGAGCTCACTATTAAATCGGTTATGGTGCGCCAGCGGCATAGCTTGCTTAAGCCGCGCGCAGTCGTTTAAATCTATTTCGGCTGAGATCCAGCCAGGTGCTGTGCCAGCATCGGCAATAACCTCACCCCAAGGGCTAATAATCAGGCTATGGCCATAGGTTTCGCGGCCGTTAGCATGTGTACCTGTTTGGTTAGGTGCCAAGACAAAACACTGGTTTTCTATTGCCCTTGCCTGCAACAACGTATGCCAATGAGCGGCGCCGGTAACCTTGGTAAAGGCTGATGGCACAGATAACAGGTTCATACCTTGTTTGGCTAATGCCTGCATCAGCCCCGGAAAACGCACATCATAGCACACCGATAAGCCAAGCTTTAACTCACCCAGTGTTGCTAACGTTATTTTCTGGCCAGCATAGGTGCTCGCTGACTCGCGATAGCTGCCTGTATTGTCGGTTACACTGACATCAAACAAATGCATTTTTTGATAGTCGGCTATGATACTGCCATCAGGGGCAAACACAATACTGCTGGATGCAAAGCGCGCCGGATCAGCACTGGCAGTGGGTAAGGAACCGGCCAAAAGATAAATACCAAATTGCTGTGCCAGCGCCGCACACTGCTGTTGTAGCAGCCCTTGCCCCAGCGGGGCCTGATACTGCTGCTGTAAACCATCACGGCCGCCAAATACCGCAAAGCACTCAGGCAACGCCACCAGATGCGGCAAGCCATCTTGATAGGCGCGACTAAGTTGTTGCAGGTAATGCACCACTGCAGCAAAATTCTCTGTTGGCTGTGGCGTACTCGTGAGTTGAATGGCGGACACACGCCAGTTAGCCATGGGGCAGGTTCCTTGCCGGCTCGGGACTATCATTGTCGGGTTGCTCAATTGTCAACTCGGGTTGCGCCATCCGAACGGGTACCGGCACTTCTTTACTGTGCCGGTTAACTTCAGTTACTACGGGTTGGTCAAAACTGCCGGTCACCGTAAAGTTTATTTTTGAAATCACTTCAGCACTTTGAAACATTTCGTCTAGCGCCAATGCGGCAAGCCCCGTAGCCGGGTTTACCATCCAGGCAATAATCACCGGCAAGCTGGAAGTCACTTTGGGTGAAAAGGCCATCTGGTAATCCATTTTTTTGCTGACCAAATCGGCGTAACCCTGAATATTTAAACTGCCCGGTACGCCGTCAACGGCCGCGTCACTGGTTTGCACAACACCTTGCGACAACGTCAGGTTACCGGTCATGTTGTTATAAAAGAAACCTTTGGAAAACACGTCACGAAAATCCAGCTTTAACTTTCTTAGCAATGAATCCAAACTAAATATAGAAAACAATCTGGCGCCTTTGTCACTGACTTCAGTCAGTGAGCCCTCATCTAACCGGTAATCAATGTTACCTGCCAGGTGTCGCAGCTCAAACTGAGAGGGCGCCCCGGTCCAATTCAGGGCAAAATTAATGTCAGCGGCACTGCCGGCTATGGCAGAGGTAATTTGGTATTCATCTAACATGGCACCTAAGTTATTGCTGGTTAGCTTACCGCTAAACTGACTAACGCCCAGCGCATCATCGTCCTGCCAATAGCCGCTGGCCGTTAATTGGTTACGCTTATACTTCGCCGTAAAATCAGTCAGCAGCCACTTATCATCAACGCTATGGGCTTGCGCCTGCACCTGACCAAATTGATAACTGCCAATAGCGCAATCTGTACAGCTAACCCTTAGCGGCGGTAATTGCAACATCCAACGCTGCACCTCAGGTGTCAGGACCAAGCCGTCTGTTGCATCGTCAACCACAGCAGCTAAAGGTAGCGGCAAGTGCAGATAGTCCAGCTTGGCGGTAATACCCTGCCCTTGCCAGTCTTTACTAAACATCCACTGACTGGCAACTTCGGTACCATTTAATTGCAGTTGCCACTGCTGCGGTTGCTGGTTAAGTTCAAACACCGTGTTGTTTAGTATCACTCCCGGCGCGACACCTAGCTGCCGTAATTTGCCTCGTACCTGCGCAAGGGGAGGAAACAGCGGCTTTTCTGCGGTGGGGCTACCCGCCAATTGCTGTTGTAACACATCAAGCCAAGGCAAAAAATCGAGTTTTGCCAAATCTATACTAATGTTAAAGCCGGTGCTATTGATGCCGGTATCCTGTTCTGCGGCAATAAGATGCACCCGGCTAAACTGCTGGCTGTCGTGCTGTAACTCGGCATGAAAATGCAGCTGTTGGTCATAGTGTGCAGCAATCACCGATTGAGCAGCATCGCCTTTAGCCGTAATGGTTAGCGCAGCAGCTTTATCTGCAGCTTTACTAAAAGGCGCTGGCAGCAATAGTGCGGTGTCGGTTAGTGCTGACGTTAATTCTGCACTGTAGCTAAAGCCTTGCTGCGGTAGTGCTAACGCTACATTCAACTGCCAGTCAGTGGTGCCATCAACAAGATCAGCGGCCGGTGCATATAACGCCTGCAGCAGCGGTTTTGCTTGTTGCTTACCCTTAACCTGCAAGGCCAGTTGATAGGCATCGTCTACTTGCTCGCCGTTAAGTGCAGCGGTCAATGGCAGGCCTCGCCATTGCAAAGTTAAATTGTCAGCATGAATTTGCTCATTGCGAAATGACACCTTACCACCAACCTGATTCAACTGCATATCAGGCGCCTGTAATGCCAGGCTAAGCTGGTCAAAACTGACCTCACCGCTAGCCAGAACAGAGCGCTGCTTAAGGCCTATCGCCAGAGTAACATCACCTTGCACCTCGCCATTAAGGCCAAGGTGCTGTAACGTTTTACCCAAGTTATGTTGCAGTGGCGATTGCAATATTAAATCGGTAACGGCTTGTGCAGGTAGTTGCTGTTTAATCTGAATATCCAGGGTGTCAGCATGAAACAAATCAGCAATTTTGGCCGTTACCCCACCCTGCAGCGACACGCTTGCCAGTTCACCCGACTCGGCGTCTATTTGCATAGCGGCATTTTCAAACCACAGCTGCGCTTTTAACTGTTCAATGGCAGGCCAATCCGGCGCGAAAGCAAATTCCCCCTGATCCAGCTCGGCGTGTACCTGAAACACCCCTTGCTGTTCATGATAAGGGAACCCAGATGGGGCACCATGCCACAATACGGTTGCATTGGTAACGTTACCCTGGCGGATAGCGGGTTCAAGGTATTGCCGCACCGTAGCGGGCATATAGCGTTGCGGTAAGTACTGCTCAATGTTAGCGGCGTCTACATTTTGTACACGCGCCAGAATTTGCAAACGTTCATCCCACTGAAAACTGGCGTCTAATTGTAATTCTGGGCTGGTTAAACGCAGTGATGGCACACTAAAGCGCCACTGTTCAGCAACAGGTTGCACATATAAGATAGCATCCAAATTACTATACACCGTTGGTTGGGTAAATAACCCATCCCAGCGCAGCTCACCTTGCTGGCCTTGTAACACCAGTTTAGAAACGGTATCGCTGAGCCAAAACTGACCGGCAATACCGCTTATACCAGGAATATCACCTTGAGGCTGAGACTCCAGAGCATCAAACTGACCGGCAAGTTGCCATTGCTGCTCGTTAATATGCCACTGCAATTGCTGTAAATGCCCGCGAGGGTGAAATGCCACTAATCGATGTAACAGTGCAATATCGTCAGCTAATAGGTTCGCTAGTGGAGTAACAGCCTCTAGCCTAAAATTGTCTAAGCTGCCAAGCCAGGCGCCATTTTGGTAGTGCAGCTGCAATTGTAAATCCTGCCACTGTTCCTGCTCGGCAGCCAGGGTTAATGCACCCGAGTACAGCGACCAGCCAAAAGCGGTTGGCTCCCACAACAATTGCCCCTGCCCCAGCCGAAGCTGATGCAGCTCATTGTCTCGCTGCCAGCTAACACTATTGTCGGCAAGTTCTACCTGAAACCGGCGTAGTAAACCACCATCAATACGGCCCCAGGCTTTAAAGTTAATACTGGCATGCTGTAGTTTTTGGCTGGGGGGCAAGACGTTAGCAAACCATGGCAGCACATCCAACCGCTCGCTTTCTAAATAGAGTTGACCAAAGGCATCTGCAAGCTTGGCACCGTATAGATCGAGTGTAAATGACAAGGTATTGGCTGTCACACCTGCCAAAGACAGTTCACCAAATCCCTGGTGCCTGTTGCCACTGTTGGCCCAATCCAACTGTTTGATATTTAACACTAGGTCAGTAGCATTATCGTTTTGCAGCACCAGCTGGCTATCAACGACAGAGAAATAAGCAAGCTGCTGAAAAAACAGCGTTTCTAATGCCGCAAGTACAGGTGCTGTATCTAAGCTATTTTGCTGTTCATTACCCAGCACGCTATCGGCATCAACATAGTACCTTAGGCCGCTGAGTTCAAAATGTTGCGCCGTCAATTGCCGGTTTAACACGCTGCGCCAAAAATCAAGCCGCACCCGGGTTTCACTGATACTTAGCTGAAGTTGTTGCTCTGTGTTATACAGGCTAATGTCTTTGAGTAATAAAGCCGGACCATATTTTTGCCAGCCCGCGCTAAGTTCACTGATCTGTACCTGTGCACCATAGCGGTCGCTTATCAATTGCTCTATGTAGTGTTTGTAGTCATCAGCATAAGGCAAACTGTAGCGCAGCACTGAAATTAGCACAGCCAGCAACACCAGCATCACCGCAAGTGCGAGCCAGAGTTTATGTAAACAGTAAAAACACACCCGTTTTGCTTTTTGCACTAACCTATAGCCATTTCAACAAAATAAAAATACATGCCCAGCCTGCGTCAATCACTGCGTTGCAGCGGGTGACACCTATTAGGTCATGACGACATCGAACTGTTCCTGATTGTATTGAGGTTCAGTTTTAATATTGATTTGCTTGCCAATAAACACCTGCAATTCAGCCAGACTATGAAATTCATCATTTGTCAGGGCGTCTTTTACCGCCGGCGACACATAGACCATAAACTTGTCGGCACTATAGGCCCGGTTTACCCGCACAATTTCGCGTAAAATCTCAAAACAAACCGTTTCAACGGTTTTTAAACTGCCACGCCCTTCACAGACAGGACACTCAGAGCAGAGAATATGTTCTAAACTTTCCCGCGTTCTTTTGCGGGTCATTTCCACCAGGCCCAATGCGGAAAAGCCATGAATATTAGTTTTAGCCCGATCACGCGCCAGCGCCAGTTCTAAGCTGTGAAACACACGTTTTTTGTGTTCTGCGCTTTGCATATCAATAAAATCGATAATAATAATACCACCTAAATTGCGCAGCCGTAGCTGCCGCGCAATAGCTTGAGTCGCCTCGGCATTAGTATTAAAAATAGTTTCTTCCAAATTTCGATGCCCGACAAAAGCACCGGTATTAACATCAATGGTAGTCATAGCTTCGGTTTGATCGATAATCAGATAACCACCACTTTTTAATGGCACCTTACGCTCTAACGCCCGCTGAATTTCATTTTCAACATCAAACATATCGAAAATTGGCCGCTCGCCGGGGTAGTATTCCAACAACGGCGATAAATGCGGAATAAACTCTTCACAAAATGCAGTAAGTTGCTGATAGGTCAGTTTCGAATCAACCCGTACACGCTCCAACTCAGTGCCAACGAAGTCTCGCAGTATGCGATAAGTCAGCGTGAGATCTTCATAGACCACACCTTCTTTGCGGGTTTTTTGCTTACGCTTAACCACCTTAGCCCAGAGTTTTTTCAGAAACTTAGCATCTTGAGCCAGCTCTTCTTCACGTGCACCTTCTGCAGCGGTACGCACAATAAAGCCACCCGTGTCGTCAAGATATTGGCTAACAATGTCTTTTAAGCGCTGGCGTTCGGTTTCAGTATCCAGTCGTTGTGATACCCCGACATGAGGCGACCCTGGCATAAAAACTAAATAACGCGACGGTAGTGTAATGTCAGTTGTTAACCGCGCCCCTTTGGTGCCCAAAGGATCTTTTACTACCTGCACCAGTAAATACTGACCTTCCCGCACTAATACACGAATATCTTTGCTCGCAGCGGGTTTGTTGTCTGCATCTGTCACGCTGTCGTGCTGTACGATATCAGAGGCATGCAAAAATGCTGCTTTTTCCAGCCCGATATCAACAAAAGCAGCTTGCATACCCGGTAACACGCGGCTTACTTTGCCGACATAAATATTACCTACCAGCCCTAGTTTTGCCTGCCGCTCAATATGCAGCTCTTGCAATACACCATTTTCAATCAGTGCAACCCGGGTTTCACTCGGGGTAACATTAAGCAGTAACTCTGCACTCATAGCGATTCCTGCCATTGTTGTAGCATCTGTTCCGTTTCACACAGCGGCAACCCCACCACAGCGGTGTAACTGCCGTTAATCCGCTGCACAAATTTTGCGGCCAAGCCCTGAATACCATAGCCACCCGCCTTGTCTTGCGGTTCGCCACTGGCCCAGTAAGCACTAATTTCAGCCTCAGTTAACGGGCGAAAGTACACTTGCGTTGTGACCAACTGTTGCAACTGCCGCACTGGGCTAACGAGGGCTACTGCGGTCACCACCTGATGGCTTCGCCCTGACAAGCGCTGCATCGTCTGGCGAAACTCAGCAAAATCAGTTGGCTTACCTAAAATGTCATTATCAACAACCACGATGGTATCTGCTCCCAGCACCGGCAGCAAAGTGGTTAGTCTGGCTAAACCAGCATGGGCTTTTGCCAATGCCAGCCGCTGCACATACTCTACTGCGGACTCACCAGGCAACGGCGTTTCGTCAATATCGGCTTTGACCAGTTCGTAGTTGACACCCAATTGCGCCAGCAGTTCACGCCGGCGTGGAGAAGATGAGGCTAAAGCAATGGTAGGATAGTTCATTAAAGCAAGTTCATTAAAGAAAGTTCATTGAATTTTCAGTTGCCGCCGATAGCGACGTAACAACCAAAACAACCAGGGCCACACCAGCATGCCGGTTAATACCGGCCACAGATATTGCGGCCGAAAATACACCCCGGTTAAGAAATGACTGAGCCAAAACAGCAATAGTTGGTAAAGCGCTAATAACATCCCCAGCAATAGGGCTTGTTGTATCACCGAAAAATTTCGCATTTTAAGATGATGCTGCGCAACCACAAAAATAACCACGGAAAAGGCCAACGCATTTACGCCAAGTACGGTACCAACTAATACATCCACGACAAAACCAGTAAAAAAGGCGGTTAATACACCCACCCGTTGTGGTAATGCCATGGTCCAGTACATTAATACCAATAACGCCCAGTCTGGCCTTGCCAGCTTAACAAGCTGTGGCATAGGCATAACCGTGAGCAGCAACGCAACAAAGAGCGAAAGATAAATAAAACTTAAACGCTGAGGTCTACGCATCAGGGTTGCTCCGGTGCAGGGGTATCTTCTTTCACCGCAGTACGGCCAGACAACAGCAGTACATGACGAATGCGATCAAGCTGAGCATAAGGTTCTGCATATACCACCATAAAAGGCTGGCTGGCGTCCTGACTTATGCGTACCACTTTAGCCACAGGGTAACCTTCTGGAAAGCGACCATCCAACCCTGATGTTAATAGACGATCACCTTCACGAATATCCGTGCTGTGTGGCAGATGCATCACTCTTAACAAGTCCCATTGGCCAAGCCCTTCAACAATAGCACGAACCCCTGTGCGTTCTGCACGTACGGCCAACGCATGGGTATTGTCAGAAATCAGTAACGCCCGGCTGCTGTTGGGGCCAACACTCACCACCTGCCCTACAACGCCCAACTCGTCGATAAGGGGCTGTTGCTCAGTAACACCACTGCTACTGCCTTTATTTAACACAACCTGATGACTAAATGGATGACTGTATACTGCCAGTACTTCAGCGGCTAAAAAGCTGTCTGTAACGCCTGCACCAGAGCCAAGTAACGCTCGCAATTTTTCGTTTTCCTGTTGTAAAAAGCGTAACAGCTGTAGCTGACCACTTTGTTGTAGCAGGGTATCTTTTAAGCGGGAATTTTCATCTAAAACGGTTTGCTGCGACATAAACTGCTCAGACGCACCTGAAAACAAGGTCTCTGGCAAGCTTGCGACGTAAAATAGTGGACTGGCTGCCGCAGTTAAGTAACTACGTAATTGGGTAGAACTATCGGTATAGCGGTCTAGAAACATCAGGCCAGCACTAAACACTACGGCTATGAACAACCGCAGTGTCAGTGACGGGCCCCGACTATAATTTTGATTCATACTGGTGTAAACACGGACAACCGGCTCAGTTAATCATAACTGAACACATCACCACCGTGCATATCTATCATCTCCAGTGCTTTACCGCCACCACGGGCGACACAGGTTAACGGGTCATCGGCGACAACTACCGGTATACCGGTTTCTTCCATCAGCAAACGGTCTAAATCTCTCAACAAAGCACCGCCGCCAGTTAATACCATTCCACGCTCAGAAATGTCTGAAGCCAACTCAGGGGGCGATTGCTCAAGCGCAACCATCACTGCACTAACAATACCCGCTAGTGGCTCTTGTAAGGCTTCTAAAATTTCATTACTGGTCATGGTAAAGCTACGTGGCACGCCCTCGGCAAGGTTACGGCCCCGAACTTCAATTTCTAATACATCATCACTAGGATACGCCGAACCAATTTCAGTTTTAATCCGTTCGGCCGTCGCTTCACCGATTAAAATGCCATAGTTGCGACGGATATAGTTAACGATAGCATCGTCAAATTTGTCACCACCAATACGAACAGAGGAAGAATACACCACACCGTTAAGTGAAATAATTGCTACTTCGGTGGTGCCACCACCAATGTCGACAACCATTGAGCCGGTTGCTTCAGACACTGGCAAGCCAGCGCCTATTGCCGCGGCCATTGGCTCATCAATAAGGTAAACTTCGCGGGCACCGGCACCTTGTGCCGATTCGCGAATAGCCCGGCGCTCAACCTGAGTGGAACCACAAGGAACGCAAACAAGAACTCGTGGGCTGGGACGCAAAAAGCTGTTGCTGTGCGCCTGGCGAATAAAATGCTGCAGCATTTTTTCCGTGACATAAAAGTCGGCGATTACACCATCTTTCATTGGCCGAATGGCTTTAATATTACCTGGCGTTCGGCCAAGCATCCGTTTAGCGGCATGGCCAACAGCGGCTACGCTTTTAGGGCCGCCGGCGCGCTCTTGCCGTATGGCTACTACAGAGGGTTCATTCAGCACTATGCCCTGATCTTTAACATAAATCAGAGTGTTCGCTGTACCCAGATCGATAGATAAGTCGTTTGAAAAAAGGCCACGCAATTTATTAAACATGAAAGAACCGGATCCTTATAAACCTGAGCAACCAGACATCACTCAGCTCTGCCGCGCCACAGCACAACAGGAGTGGTAAATATAGCTGGGGTTATTCTAAGTAAGTCCCCGCCATGTGAATAGCTTTATCTTACATTTTTGTGCAATTAAACCAAGTAACCGCCGCATTTATCTGTCAGGTCCGGTAAAGGCCATTCCATAATGGCTTAAACTCAATGACTATTGAAAAAGTTCGCGCCAGGAAATTTGCCGCGGGTTACCACGAAAACGTCCAAACATCACTTCTGCAGAAGGGTTCTGCTGCACATCTTCTACCGTACCGCGCCAATAATATTGCAACCAGGGCGACGTTTCGTATTCAACTTGCCAATTCCCTGGGCTACC
This sequence comes from Rheinheimera baltica DSM 14885, assembly GCF_000425345.1. GTDB lineage: Bacteria > Pseudomonadota > Gammaproteobacteria > Enterobacterales > Alteromonadaceae > Alishewanella > Alishewanella baltica. The sequence continues at coordinate 40,729 of NZ_AUDG01000024.1, forward strand.
TGAGGGGTTTAGCCACAAACGTTGCGGCGGCAATTGCCCCTGTAACACCATGCCGCCACTGCCCGCCAAACTCAGGCCCGGCGATGACGGTGTTGTGGTTAACAGCCCGGCCGTGCTATTTAACACAGTACAATTGTCAGCCAAATTAGTTTGGAATTGACTACCATCCCAATATTGTGTGCGAAACGTTAGCGGTAGCCGTTCTTCTTCTGGCCCGGCAGCATTTTCTATTACCAACCGGCCATAGCGCAGCACTGTTGTGTTGCTGCTAAGCGTTTGTAAGCCAACGCTCGTTACTGCATCTGTATCGATGGGCGCAGCAAACACATTTAACGCCAGCGGTGCGACCAACGCATCAGGCCGGCTAGCTTGATGTGTAGCAACGACCTGCGCCGAACCAAGTTGCCATGTGCCAATAGGTGCAATTGCACCTACCGATAGCTCTGCGCCTGAAGGCAAATCAGGCGCGCTATAGCGCACGCCAGAAGATGCCGATGCTGACGTCCAGGTTTGCACATTTAACCGGGCAAAATCGCCCTGATAATTCTGCGTAATCTGCCCATTGCTATTTTTCGCTTCCAGTGTAAATGCCGTGCTAAAGGACGGCTGAGCAAAATAAGTAAAACTACCGCATGCAGCAGTCGCCACACCTGCGTTAACGCTAAAAGAAGCGGGTATAAAACGTCCTGTTGGCAAACTGCTGGCGTTTGGCACTGGGTCTGTCATACCAAGATAGTTAAAAGCCGGAGTGTTAAAACGAAACACGCCAACTTCTGATACTGCCTGCGACACAAGGCTTTGCCCATTTAACGAAGCGCTGTGATTGTATTGCGATGTTAACAGGGTACCGACAACCCCAGCCGACGGCGCAACAAGCGTATGCGTTAAGCTAAGATTATTTTGGCTAAAATTCGGCGTTACCGGGTTGAGGCAATGATCGGCACTACCTGCTTCATAACGGTGTGCGGTAACTTGCAGCGTGAAGGGCTCCCCAGCTTGACGAAACACCCCACAGCTGGCATCACCAGCGGCACATTCACCGCCCGTGGCTATACACATGCCCTGTGGCCGGCGCACAAACTGATCTGCGCCATTCATCACTAAGCCGCTGTCATTACTCGATACGGCTCCGCTATAACGCGCATTTAGCTGTACCAGGCCTGCATCGGCATAATTCACCGCTATCGTAGCCTGACCGGCAGCATTAAAATTCAGTGGCACATTTACTCGACTGGCTTCGGTCAAGCCGGCATTAGTGCCGTTGACACTTACCGCCAAACTGGCTGGCCGCCCTGTTGCGCCAGGTGAAATATAATCGCTCCAAAAGGCCACATTACGGGTTACGTTAGCAAACTCGGGGACACATTGCTGACTGACGTTGTCTTTGCGCACCGCACTGAGCAAAATATTCTGCACAGGCAGGTTAGCTATGCCGTCTGGTGCATCAAATATCAAACCACTGTCAGCAAAAGTGATGCTACAAGCTTGCGTGCTAAGGGCTCCTGCGCCAGCCCGGCATAAGGTTTGGCTTAGCGGTCTGGTATTAGGCACAGAGCTACTTACACCAATAGTTGTGCTTCCTACCACAGTTCGACGCAACGCTACGGTAGTTTGCCCGCCGCTGAAGTTAAGCACGTTGCCGCCCTGCCAATTAACATTAGCGCTGTTAACCGGGCTTAAGCTAGCCGTGACCGGTTCCGTCACTAACTCCGAACAACTGGCATTTTTGCACGCCCGCACGGTAAAGGTTTCCGGCTTACAGGTAAGCGCCTGCCCGGTGTAATCAAACTCGAAATGATCAATTTGCTGGCCCACGGGTAATGACCGCAACGCACAGATGCTTAAATTGTCTAACTCATGAATATTGGTTGACCCGCCGGTAGAGCCGGTAAGTGATAAAAAGAAATTCTCTGGCACCGGTGCCTGCCCGGTTTGGTTTTGTGCGTTAAAAGGCGCGATAAGCGTGACAAAACCACTACCGGTATTGCGCTCTACCGACACCAACGTTGTGCCAGCGGTGCGTGAGTCAATGGTAAATCGATACCGATGCGGCGTGTTTTGATTGCCATCTACGGCGGGCGATAAACATGCCCCTCCGGTATTGGTTGTGCCGTTGTTGCAGGTGCCGCGCAAGTAACGATAGCCGCTGTTCTCAGAGCCTGATCCCCGAATGACCACTGACTGCCGTCTTCGACCAATGCTGCCGACCCCACCCTCATTAGAAAAATTACCGAACTCGTCTAGTCCGAAGCCGAGCCAGCCACCAGCAAAACCAGGAATACCCGGTTTATAGCCATAACCTAAAGCACCGCCAAAAGCACCAGGCTGAGGGGTGATACTGGCATCTGACAGCACCACCGCAAGGCCATCTGCACTGCTACCGCCATATGCCCAATAATCAAACTCAACAACCACTAAATTGTTTGCCGCAGGATATAAACGCTGGTAGGTGGCAGACGTAGCCTGATTCGCTACTGCTTGTGTCATGCGCAAACGGCTATTCACCACAGACGGCGTAAAACTGCCATTACTTCGTGCCGTTACCCAAGTATCGGCTAAATTAGCAGCGCTAAAGTCGTCGGCTAAACATGCTGTACATAAACTGGTGCGAGCACGGCCGTCATAACTATTGCCAGCCAACTGGTTTTGGTACATCTGCTGAATTTGCACATCGCTGAGTGCTTGATTAAAAATAAGCACTTCGTCAATATCACCGCGAAAATCATCCGCGGTGTTCCCGTCGGCTTGCCACCAAATGCCTATCGCAGAGCGGGTTACATTTAAATTTGTCGCACTTGCAGTAACACAACGCACTAAATTGCCATTAAGATACAGACATAGCTGATCACCATTTCGAACCAGGTGGGCTTGCGTCCAACTGTTGTTATTCACAACAACGGAACTACTACCGCCGGCAAAACTATAATAATTACCTTTTAAACCAGCACGCACCTCATTGCTACTATTGATATACAGTTCTACCTCTGTATCAGAGCTGTTGCTGCTGGCTGAAAACAATTCTCTAAAACCACTGCCTGCAGTAAGGTTAAACCAAAGTGACAGTGTAAAGTTTGCCCGGTTATTTAGTACCGCAGCTGGCACACTAATATAGTCACCACCCGCTGCGGTTAGGCCCGCGGCTTCAAGTACCTGTCCATCCAATTGTGAGGCAACGTTAAAGCCTGTAGCGGGGTAAGTCCCCATTAGATCGTCAATCACACCATTGTTTACCGCAGTACACAGATCTAAAGCATAATGTGCTACCGGAACAGGCTGGCAAGCATCAGCTGGCGTAGAATTGGGTAAACATTGGCCATAAACCTGGCTGCCGGATAATACATTCACGGTAGAATAATTCGGCGCCGTCAACACGCCGTACACCACACTGTTATTGGTTACGCTAATTGCGCCACTATTGCTGCTTACCGTTACCAAGGACGTCGCGCTACCAATGACGGAGTTGCTAATTGTCGTGCTACTAGAACCAACAAGGGTGCCACTGGTCATGATGACATTAGTTAACGACATGGTATTGTTTGAGGTCTGAGTAAAAGGCCCTGACAAGGTACCACCGCTAAACGCCATGCCGGAGCGCGCCGTAGCACCACCTAAAAGATTAGTATTATTGGTTGTGATGGTATTGCTGCTACTGGTAACAAGGCCTGTAATTGCCCCCCCGGTAAGCGAAACTGACCCCGATGTTGTAATGCTGCCATTCACACTAAAATTATTTAACGTTATTGCACTGCTGTTGGCTTGAATATCACCCCACAAGGTATTGCTATTGGTGCTTATAATGCTGCCATAGTTACTCAGCAAATTAATACGGTTGGCAGAAGTGCCTATTTGAGCCCCATTCAATAAAAAACCATTGTTGGCTGAGATAGCTGAACTGGCGTTAGCAATAACAATATCGCCGCTATTTAACGTGACCCTGCCGTTACCATTGCAATTGTAAGTTGAACCGCTGGTATTCCAATTTGTTGAACACGGCGGAAACTGACCCAAGCTGAGGTTATAGGTTACTGCTAGCGCCATGTTGCTGAAAAATAAAGCCGCAAGAAGATATCCGCTTCGCATATCATCGCACCTCAATCTGGATGGTGCGGCTAGTTTGCACATCTGCAGCGCTGCAATTGGCGGTACTATTTAAACGGAAAATGCGCACCGACCCCGCTTCTGCCGCTAAATAGGAACTGCACGTTACAACAGCATTGCAGCTGTCTAGCGCTGCGCCGCTAAAGCTAAAAGCAGGTGATATTGCCGCACAATTCGCCGTACCGCTGTTTAACGGAAATAATTCCGTTAGCGCCAGCTCTAAGCCACTTTGGGCAGCAAACAAGGTGCGGGTGCCCTGTACTTCGTACACCACGGTTTCACTGCTGCTGCGTATTAGCCGCGACACGCTAAACACCAGCAGCAACATCACGACAATAATAAATACGGCAATCACCAATGCGCTGCCTCGCTGAGCCTGAAGTTTAAGGAACATTGGCCAGGTGCACCTCATAGTTAAAAAACATGTCTGAACTGCTATCGCTACCAAACTGTAAAAACACATTCACTACCGCATTGCGGTTTAACACCGGCTCCCACACTCTAAATGCGGCGTCTCTAAGCTGTTGTGCCATTAACACACCAGCGCCAGCACTGGGAAAGCCTGCCGCGAATGAATGCCCTACCAGCCGGCGAATTTCACCGTTGCTGGCACAATAACTAACCGGCGTGGCCAAAATATAAAAGCGCCGCTCTGGCGAATGGGCGGCAAAACTGTGTGCAGCTGTTAGCTGTAACTCAACTGAAGCGCCATTGGCCGGATCAGTAATAGCTGCGGCATTTTGCACGGTGGCAGCCAAATTAACCCTATGAGTACTTACGCCATAGTAATCATTGGCTTCGGTGGGATACACAATCAGCGGCAAGTTCAGTAAACTGCTATCCCAGTTAAACAATTGTAGATGTATTTCCGTATCCGACACAGGATACACAGGCAGCGTTGTATATACGCCACTAGCTTCCACCGGAGTAAATTCTAAACAGCTTATCACGCCGGGTAACTCGTTAAGCCGCACACTATTTGGCGCAGCATTTCTAAGCTCGCGCACCAAACGCTCTGCGACAAAACGGCTTTGGCCCAGTATTTGTTCGCGCTGAGCCACGTCGGAATACAGCCGGGCACCAAAACCAAGGTAGCTGCTAACGCCGGTTGCCAAAATCCCCAATAGCACCATTGTGACAATTAGCTCGATAAGGGTAAAACCACGGCAACGCATTACCAATTTCCCTTAATAGCGGCAAACTCAACCACATCACCGGTTGGCGTGGTCATAGTTATAACAATGCGTTTTGTCAGCACACTGTCGTAACTTACCTGTACCTGTACACGATAAGCACGGTAAATATTCTCCATTCTGGTATCATCGCCAAAAATATTGTTAATGGCGTTGCCGCTAAGATCCAGATTATGAAAATCGTCTACATCATCAAATTGTGCACGCGTTTCGCTATCAGGCCCTAAACTTATTGACGCCGTACAGGCTGACGCTCCGGCTTCATTGCAGCGCAATAAGCCGCCGCTGCGGCTACTTTGTTCATCAAAAGACTTCGCCAGTATTTCATTCATCAGGCTTTGGCCAAGCTCAGCCGCCCGAACCTGATGCCAGGGGTCGACGCTTTTAATCGCTAACGGCCCCAATACCGAGGTAACAATGGTTAAACTAATGGCCAACACCACAATGCCGATCACAAGCTCTATTAATGTTACCCCTGCCATGCGCTTTAGCATGGGTGAATGTAACCTTCGGTTTCAATGCACAGCAATAGCGGTGCACTGCCTTCAATAGTTAGCTGACACGCACCAACGCAGCCTAACGGCCGGCCCATGTTATCAAACCCTATACTGGTACTGGTGCTGGAAAAACGGATATTGTCCCGCGTAGCAGGGCACAGCACCAGGCTACTGTCACTGGCACAAGTCAGGCCGGTAGCCACCAGGCTATCGCTACTAATGGTAACGGAGGGAGCGGAACAAAAGGTGCACTGCATGGCTTGCATCTGCACTTGTCGCAACAAGCTTAATGCCTGATCACGATAGACATATTCAGAGGTACCCGTCGCGGTAAAAAAACGGGGTAACAGGCTAACCGCCAGTACCCCGATTATAATTAGCACCACAATAAGCTCTATTAAGGTAAAGCCAGATTGTGGATGCTGAGCTTTCATAGTTTAACCGATGTTACTTACAACCAGCTTTTTCAACAGAAATAACCGGCTTATTACCCGCAACTGTTGGCGTAACATATTGCACATAACAGCCAGCATCAGCTAAATCTGCAGCTATTGCTGCTAAACGAATTTGACCTGCGGTGCCTACAGCCTCTGCAATTAAGCCAGAGGCAGCATCGGTGCTATACACCCAACCATCCGGTCGTTCAATAGACAAATTGAGTGCTGCAGCCGTGGCTTTAGGGTAACCGAAGGTAACAGGGATGTTATCATCGCCTACGGTATCTGTGCCGGTTGGCCCGGATGTATGCACGCCAGCAATTAAAGCTTTGCTGTATACGATTGTGCCCGCTGAAGCCAAGGTGCCGCTCACCCCATCCAATACACTCGCCTTGGCATCACCCGATATATTTAAAAACCGTGGCGCTGCCGTTACGGCGAGAATACCCAAAATAACAATAACAATAATTAACTCTATTAATGTAAAACCTTGATTGCGCTTCATAATTACTACCTTAATGCTTAGGGTCTATTTAAGAATACGGCAACGGCACCCGTTGTTGGGCTATAGGTAAAGCCATTGCTGGTTGAATTATCCGTTGGTGCCGCGGCTAAGCCGGCGGTTTGGTGATATACGCAATTGGGTGTGGCAAAACGCACAAACAAAGTATTATCTGCGCTAAACGCAATAGCGGCGGTAGGCGCATTTTGTAAAATATTTTGCAGCACCGCAACGCACGCCGCGGCATCTACCGTAGCCAGCCGGGTATCTGCTGAACGGTTACCCGTTGGATAGCCACGCACTGCGGTTGAAGGGTCACCATTTACGCCAACATCTACACCATCCAATGTAACAAAGGTACCATTGTCGGCTGGAACCGCGTTATTACCTACCGGACGACCCGCCACCTCCCATTGCGCCCGCACTAAACCTACTGCGGAGGCAAAACCACCGGCAATACCTTCGATTGACGCATCTTCTGCTTGCTCTGTTACATTTAAAAACCGCGGCAATGCTGTTGCAGCCAGCAACCCGAGGATAATGACCACGATGATCAATTCGATTAGTGTAAAGCCTGATTGTCTCTTCATACTTGTATCTCCCATCTGCTTGTTATAATGAGTATATCGCTAAACTTTGTAATTACACGTTAAATTGTTAATAAAGCGCTGAGCTACTTTGTACCACCTTTATAGGCATTTAGCATATCCCACATCGGTGTAAAAATGCCCAATGCCAAAATAAGCACCATTACCGCCACAATAGAAATAAGAATAGGTTCTATTTTGGCGGTGAGGCTTTTTAAATCAAAAGCAACTTCGCGCTCATAAAACCCGGCAACTTCCGCCAACATGTCATCCATGGCACCGGTTTCTTCGCCTACGGCCAGCATTTGCAACACCAGCGGCGTAAACATTTGGCTTTGCTGGCTTACCCGCAGCAAGCTTTCACCGCGCTCAATATTGCGCCGCATATCCCGAATACTGTCGCCGAGGAAGTCATTGTCTACCGCGTCGGCAACCAGTGTTAACGCGCTGGTCATCGGCACGCCGGCTTTTAGCATCATGCCAAAGCTACGGGCAAAACGCCCCAGTGTTGCCCGATAAATAATACTGCCAATAATAGGAAAACGAATTTTCCAGCGGCCCCATGCCCGGCGGCCTTTGTCTGTTTGAATGTATGATCGTAAGCCAAATACGGCCGCAATAAAGCCAATTAACATCAGTGGCCAAAACCGGATAAAAAACTCTGAACTGGCCAGCAATGCCTTGGTTGACCAGGGTAGCTCGGCATTAAAGCGGGCAAACATTGAAGCAAATTGCGGAATAACAGCCAAATTTAAAATAAACATGGCCACAACTAAGGTGAGTAAAACAAAAATAGGATAGCGGGTAGCCTGTTTTATTTGTTTGCGGGTTTCCAGCTCTTGCTCAAAGTAATAAGTTAATTGCAAAAAGGCTTCATCTAAACGGCCGGTGTTTTCACCAACATGCACAATACTGACCATTAAACGGCTAAACACCTTAGGATGCGCCGCTAAGGCTTGTGACAGGTTGCGCCCATTTTGCAGTTGGTCCACCAGCTCCAGCAGAATTCCCTGTAGCCTTACTGAGCTTGTACTCTGTGCCAGCCCTTCAATGGCGCGAATAATAGGAATGCCCGCGCGCATTAACGAGTACATTTGCCGCGATAACATAATAAGGTCTGTTAACGATATTTTGCGCTGCCATAGTACCGGCCCCATCAAGGACGTTTTAGCAGGCGTATCTTGTCGGCTTATCGTTAACGGTATAACGCTGCGGCGGCGCAGTATATCGGCTGCCGCGCTTTCATTACCGGCCTCAATTTCTCCGCTAACCGCCTTACCGGCGCTATCGCGCGCTGTATATACAAACTGTGCCATACCGTTAGCTGCTCTCTGCGGTTATGTCGATATCGTCATCCAGATATTCAGATACCCGAATAACTTCTTCTAAACTGGTTACCCCCTGCTGGGCATAATGCAGTGCCATGGTACCCAGGCGGGTAAACCCCTCACTGTGCTGCGCTAACGTGGCAAAGCCTGCGGTATCATCGCGTCGCAGGGCATCGGCCAGTGGCTTGGTAATCATGAGTAATTCAAATACGCCAAGCCGGCCTTTATACCCGGTGTGATTACATGACTGACACCCGGGAGCCTGCCAATATGTTGCGGTTTTGCTGGTGTTAATGTGTCGCAGCCAGTTGCTTTCCATGTCGTCTGGTTGATAAGGTTGCTTACAGTAATCACATAACCGCCGAATAAGCCGCTGTGCGATTATGGCCCGCAAGGCCGATGCCACCAGATAGGGCGCCGCGCCCATGTCGATTAACCGTAAGGTACTGGTTACCGCATCATTGGTGTGCAAGGTAGACAACACTAAATGGCCCGTTAACGCGCCGCGTAGCCCCATTTCTGCGGTTTCCTGATCCCGCATCTCACCCACCATAATAATATCCGGGTCTTGTCGTAAGGTGGTTCTAAGCACATTACTAAAGGTTAGGCCAATTTTATGGTTAACCTGAACCTGATTCACTCTGGGTAAACGGTACTCTACCGGGTCTTCAACAGTAATAATTTTGCTGCCCGCCTGGTTAAGCTCACTAAGCATGCCATACAAAGTAGTGGTTTTGCCTGAGCCAGTAGGCCCGGTGACCAAAATCATGCCATGCGGGCTTTTAATAATGCGTCGCAGCTTTGCCAACATTGGTGCCGGTAGGCCGGTTTCTTCCAGTTGCAGCACACCGGCTGACTGGTCAAGCAAACGCATTACTACAGACTCGCCATACTGCACCGGCATGGTTGAAATACGCACATCAATCTGGTGTTTTTTTACATTAATCTGAAAACGGCCATCTTGCGGTAAACGCTTTTCCGAAATATCTAGGTTTGCCATCAGCTTTAAACGCAACACCAGAGCCGCTGCAATACTGACCTGGTTTAAAATGTTTTCTTGCAGTACGCCATCAACCCGTTGCCTTATACGCAACACTTTTTCATCAGGCTCTATATGAATGTCTGATGCTTTAACCTGTACGGCATCTTCAAAAATAGATTGGAGTAACTTAACAATAGTGTTGTCGGCATCGCCCTGTTCATCAACCGCATTAAGGTCTAGCTCGTTGGATGTGCCGTGTTCTTCTTTTAACTGCGAAGCAAAACTTTCAATATCTTTGGTGCGCCGGTATAGCGTATCAAAGGCAGCAATTAGCTGACCTTCGCGCACAACGGCCAGCTCTATCTGACGCGGCGCTAACAGCTCAGCGAGCTGATCCATCGCAGCTAAATCGGCCGGGTCGCTCATACCTAGCAACACTTTACTGCCATGATCTTCCAGCACTAACGCCCTAAAGCGCCGGGCCTGAACTTCGGGCAGCAATTGCACTGTTTTCGGGTTTATTTGTTTTTGTGCAATATCCAGAAAAGGCACATTAAGCTGCTGCGCCAAAAACTGCAGTAGCTGTTGCTCTGTCAAAAACTGCAGCTCTGTTAGTGTAGCTCCAAGCTTACGGCCACTTTGCTGCTGCTGGCTTAGCGCCTGCTGTAACTGTGGTTCTGAGATAATGCCTTCATGCACTAATAAATCACCCAGACGCATTTTTAAACGAGGTCTTTGCATAACGTTACTCTGTGGCGGCTAAGCGCTGTTGAATGTAAGCCCGGCTGGCGACCGACAGGCCATCCCCCCAATTAAGCGCCTGTTGATAATGTAAATGCGCCTGCTCGCGCTGTGCCAGTGCATCATGCGCAATAGCCGCACCCAACCACCAGCGCGCCTGCTGCGGTTGAAGTTGAATAAGTTGTGTAAACCACTGCAATGCGGCCTGCTGCTGCCCTAGTTGTTGCAGTGCAGTTGCTTTAAGTCCGTAATAATCAGGCTGTTGCGCCAGAAAAAATTGCGCGGGCAAGAGTTCATCTACTTGCTGCCAGGCGGCATTAGTTGCTGCGTATTGCGCCAGTAGCAACTGAATGTCGGCATCGAGAATATTGCGGCTTAGTGCCTGGCGCAACGTTAACTCGGCCTGAGACGGCTGCCCTAACTGTGTCCAAAGCCGGGCTTGGGCTATGTAAACGCCGGGGTCGGCAGGCGTTAATTGTTGCACCTGTTGCCAATACTGCAATGCCTGTTGTAGTTGCCCGGCACCAGCTGCAGCAAGTGCTTGCTGGCGCAAGGCTGCTGCGCGCTGTTCAGGTGTAGCAGCCTTGCGCTCCACCTGAACACCAACGCTAACAGTATTAACCACCTCACGCTGATCCTGAGCAGAAGCCTTTGCAGAAATAGGCTTTGGGTCTGGTGGCTGTGTTGGAGCTTGCGGTTGTGCTGGCGTTAACTGCAGCGGGATATCTTCCGTCACGGGCTTATCAGCTAAATTAATTTGCTTATCTGACATAACCGATTCAGTTGGAGTTGATATTTGGCTGGTGCTAACCGCTGCCATTGAATGTGTAGCGTCTGCTGATGCTGTTGCTGAGGTTGTAACTGTTGCTGTACCAATTGTTGCCGACACTGCAGCCAGCTGTGCTTCAGCTTCAGTTTCAGTTTCAGTTTCAGTTTTTTGCGGTTGGGTATCTACTGCCGCAGCAATACTCACTGGCATTACCGCAGTATCGGGTTGCTCTGCGGTAATACTTACCTCAGCCGGCGCAACAGCAACAGTTGGCTGGCTGCGGCTTAAAATGGCATACACCGCAAAACACAATAACATTACGCTTAACGCTAGTAACAGTGTAAGCCACAACGGGCGATCTGTGTCTGAACTTATAACCGGCGTTGTGATACCGGGTGGCGTTTGTTGACGCTGTTCCAGATCACGTAACATTTTATTTAACACGCTCATAATATTGTCCATCCTGGTAGCCAATGACCGCCAGTAACCACCGCATAACCCATCAACACGATAGCGCCAGCTGCCACGCTATACCACCACCAAGCCCTGGGTTTAGGCTGCACATCTTCAGTATCCATCGCCGCTAAACGAACATGTTGATAGCCAGCACAGGGTTTACCCTCACCAAACGCCAACAACAGCGCCTTATGCGCCAGCACATTTAACAATCTCGGCACACCACGGCTATACATGCTTAGCGCCCGCAGTGCCATACTACTGAACAGCTGCTGCTGTGAGCCAGCCTGCTGCAACCGTTGTTGCAAATAAGCCGCCACCTGGCGTGGACTCATCAACGAAAGATTACAAGAAAAGGTAATACGCTGTCGAAGTTGACGAAAACGGTAGCTTGCCAGTTTCGTATCCAATTCAGGCTGACCAAACAGTACCACTTGCAGCAACTTGCGTTGTTCTGTTTCTAAATTAGTTAATAGTCGCAGCGCCTCGAGGGTATCATCCGGTAGCGCTTGTGCTTCATCAATTAACACAATAACCTTTTTACCTTGTGCTGCGAATAACAACAGCTGCCGCTGTAATAGCTGCAACAGCTGTGGAGGGTCGATATTAGCAGAATGTTTTAACCCAAGCTCAAGCGCCAAGGCCCAGCGCAATTCTAATGGCGTTAAGCAAGGATCAGGAATGTAGGCTAATTGCCAGTCGGCGTCTGCTTGTTGCAGCAGCTTGCGACACAACAGTGTTTTACCACTTCCTACTTCACCACAAATTTTAATAAAACCTTCGCCGGCACCCAGCGCCGTTTTCAACACGGCCAACACGTCCTGATGCTGCTGCAATGGCACAAAGAAGCGCGTGTCAGGCGTAAGACCAAACGGCATCTGATTTAACTGAAAGTGCCGTTCGTACATCGCTATTTTGGATACCAATCAGAAATGTATTCTGACGATTGCTGGATCTGCTGTCGCCATACACCTTCCCCTACCACTGTCGGTTTTAGCAGAATAACCAGCTCTTTCTTTTTTTCCACTTTGTTGATGCTGGTAAACAACTTACCAACAATAGGAATAGCGCTTAATACCGGCGTACGAGATTCATTGTCGTTGGTGACCGTTTGCATTAAACCGCCTATCACTACAATTTCGCCACTACGGGCGCGAATAATGGTGTCAGACTCACGGATATTGCTTTGCGCCAAAGGCAAGATTATTTGCTCGTCACTGAACTGAATGGTTTTGTTCTGTTCTGCCGTTTCTGTCACGGAGGGATGCACATGCAGAATTACGGTACCATTTTGATCAATTTGTGGTGTAACATCTAACGCTATACCTGAAAAAAATGGCTGCAATGAAATATTCGGCGAACTGGTTGTACCGCCGGTACCTACGATAGTGTCGGTGCTAACATTGGTGACAAAATACTCGTCCTGCCCTACTTTAATAACCGCTTTTTGGTTGTTCATTGCGGTAACGCGGGGGCTAGACAACACCTGCGCATTCCCCTGCGTTTCAAGTAAATTAATCACGCCGTTAAAGTCAGCATTATTAAAGGAAATGGCGGTAACACCACCTAACGAAGAGCTGATAGCATTGCTGGCGATGGCTCCACTGGTGGAAAAATTAAATCCCGTGCTTCGGATATTCATCATGGCATTTTGCCAATTGATCCCCTGCTGATATTCGTCGTTTAACGTTACTTCAATAATTTTTGCTTCCAGCACCACCTGCCGCTGCAAGTGTTGTTCTGACTGACCAAGATAGGCTTTAACTGCAGCAATTTCGTCAGGCATGCCACGCACGGTAACTAATCCTGCCTGCGGTGTAACAACCACCATACGGTCAGGCGCACTACCCAGCACAGTGCTTACGGCTTTTTCCAGATCTTTCCAAAAGTCGGTTTTACTTTCGCTCTGGATCGTACTGCCATTAAATTGCTGCTGTCCCTGTTGCCCCATGCTCTGGTTACTGTTGCCCCCCTGAGCAAAACCACCTTGCGCTGAATTATTACTTCTATTGTTCTGGCCACCCTGGTTGCTCTGGCTATCTTGCGATACTCCACCGGAATTAACCGCGATTGAAGAGAACCCCTGGCGCTGCAACATAAGGTAGTTCAACGCAATTGTTTCTGTACGCAAACCTGCTGGGTACACTTTATACACTAAACCCTGCTGGCGAATATCAAACCCATGCAGCTGCTGCACTATCGCCATCGTTTCAGGCAGCGTGACCTGTTTTAGCTGCAGCGTTATCTGGCCACTAACATTTGGGTGCAACACCACACTATAGGCTGTATCAGCAACTAAAGACTGAAAGAAATCAGCTACATTGGCTTGCATTGCAGCAACGTTAAAACGCGGCAACTGAGGTTGCTGTGCCTGATAGTTACTCGACAGCAAATCCTGTGTAATGGCTGCAGGTACCTGCTGTGGTGCCGCGGGGACAATTGTTGGCTGCTGACTAGCCTGTTGTAATGCTTTTTCCGCTTGCTGTGGCAAGGTCGTGGGTTCAAATGCCTGACAACCAGCTAATAATATGCCGCTGCAAAACCACAGCAGCGTAGTAGCGCTTTTATTCTTCATATTGTTTTATCGCTGTGTTAAGTAGCGGCAGCACCTGCTGCACGCCGTTTAATTCAAGAGTAACTTGTGTGTCTTGGATATCCAGTACCCGTTGTTGTTTATAGTATCCGCCTTTGTGCACTAATACGCCGTCAATCAGTGCAACATAGCCGTTAATGGTGCTTTTTATTAGTTGCAATTGGGGCAACGCAGCATGGACTTGTGCCTCGCTAAGTTCAGTATCCGATTGCCAACCGGCTACAGGACGTGTGGGATCTGCCAATACCGCTACGCTGATTAACGTGCATAAACTACAAACGGATAAAGTCTTCATTTTCACTCACTGTACCCAACTCTAATGTCAGTTCTGCTAGTGGATAGTCTGTAACCTGATAGCCTAATCCTTGCCAGCTTACCAGCCATGGCAATTGCTCAATTCGTTCTAATACTTCAGACAATTCGGTGTAATTGCCAGCAAGCACCAGCTTAATGGTATGCTGATATAACAATGCCGGTTCATCAGCGGTTTGCCCAGCTAATTGCACAGGCCTGGGTTCCAAAGACTGTAAACGACTGATTTGTACCGTATTGCTGCTTTGTAACATGCTCTGCAACAACTGCACCATTTGTTCTGCATCGATAAAATGGCTGGTAGTTTGCTGTATTTGCTCATTTAACTGGAATTGCTGTTGCTGCAACAATTGGATGCGCTGATGGTATTCTTTATCCATATCCACGGCAATTTGTTGCCTTAATTGTTCAGCTAACTGTTGTGTATCTTGTTGTTGGCGTTGCAATGTTTTTAGCTGTTTTGCTGATGTCGTCACTTGCTGCCAGCGTGGCTCAAGTACATAAATACTCACCAGCCACAAGGTTAAAATTAAGCTGCCTCCCCACAACAACAGTTTTTCCCGTTGCTGTAATTGGCTAAACCGGTCTGAGAGTAGTTGCCATTGATTCATGGCTGTGTTCCTTGTTGCGCTAACAGTTTAAAACTCACTGCTCGTTTATCTTGCACCTGCTGCATAGTAACCTGACGAAAACGCTGGCCATGGAAGTAACTTAGTTGACGTAGATCCTCTAACCACAACGGCACACTATCAGGCCTTAATGCAATACCATTAAAGCTACTATATTGCTGTTGTAAGCTAAAGCTCGTTAACCACAACTCTGGACGATCCACCTTATTTAGATGCTGCAGTACCGGACTATAAATTTGGCTTGCTTGCATTTGTTGTTCAGCTAAAAAACTCAATAATTGCTGTTTCTGTGCCACGCGACGCTCAATATCCTGATACTGTTTAACCAGTTCAGCCGATGGTTGTCGTTGAGTTAATGCTTGTTGATACAAGGAAATTTCTTGCTGCTGCAGAGTATTTTGCTGCTGTTGTTGTGCTAATGCTGTCTGTAGTTGCTGCTGTTGATGTGCAATCCACAATCCTGCCCCTATTAAAGCGGCAACCAATACCAACCAGCTAGCAACCAAGCGACTCAGCCCAAAGCGTTCATAAACCGGATATAAAACCGCCCGATATAAATTTACGTGCTGCTTCATGCGACAGACTCCGAATCCGATCGATTCAACACTGCAACGCCAGGCCAGCAACTGATCAGCTGCTCGGTACTTAGGGCCTGAGCCAATGGCAAATTAGCCAGCGGCTCTACCCGGCCAAAACCATTTTGTCGCAATAGATCCGTTATCAATGCTGATTGCGCCATCAGTAGCCGAATATCTCTAACTGGCGGTTGCTTTAACTGACTTTCGAAATAATCCATTGAGCGTTGCAGCTCTAACTGCAGCCTGTCAAGCGAGTCATCGCGTAATTCTGCTTCGGTACTTAAATGCAGCTGACCAAAACCACGGGCACGACGTGAAAAGTACAACTGACCATCACGAACTATCTGGATTAACAACTCATTTTCGGGTTGATGTATTACCAGCATTGTTGCCTGGCCTGTTGGAGCGATGAGCCCCATAGCCAACCATTCCTCCGGCTGAATAGAGTGAATGTGTAATTCACTGCTCGTAACATATTGAACAAGTTGCTTTAACCAGCTCGTGCTTGCCACGACCACATTAATTTTTGACGTTTGGCTGTTGTAGCTGGGTAAGTCAATATAGTCAGCGATAATGTCATCAGGGCTAATATCGACTAAATCTTTTACTTGCCAAGGTAATGCTTGTAGCATTTCCGTCTCTGACAAAGCGGGTTTATCAATTTGCACCAGCTGATAAAAATCTGGAGATAACACAATGTGCAACTTACGGTGTTTGGTAACGGATGATAATAACGTATGCAATGCTTGCTTCAAGCTATCCGCATCGTAAGACTCACTGCGAAAATGAGTGATTGTGGCTGTTTCAACATCCACCAAGCGAAGGTCGGATTTGCTTATGTATAAAGCAAGCATGCCTGAAGAACGGCTTGATTTTCGATTGAGGCCTTTTATTATTTTTCTCAGCATAGTGCTGCCATTAGCTCCCAGTATAACGCTATACTAGCGGCTATTTTCGTTACTGTCATGCTTCTTACCATGCTGTATTCACCTGAAATTCAACTCATTTCGCCAAAACAGCGTTGGCAACGTCTATCGCATCCGCTTTTAGTACAGCATAGAATACAACTATGGGTATGCCATTTAGACACCTTAGTGCCAGAAGTATCAGGCAACAAGTGGCTAAAACTAAAGTACCACGTGCAGCAGGTGATGCAGCAAAACTGTTCAGGAATATTAACCTTTGGTGGTGCATTTTCTAATCATTTATGTGCTGTAGCGGCCTGTTGTCGTCTACTTGGCCTGCAAAGTGCGGCCTATGTCCGTGCCGATGACCTGGATATGGCGAACCCAACGCTGGCATTTTGCCAACAGGCAGGTATGCAACTTTATGCTCTGGATAGAACGAGTTACCGCCAACGCGATAACCCCGACTTTATTCAGCAATTACAAGAAAAGCATAAAACATTGTTGATGGTGCCAGAGGGCGGCTCTTCAGATGCTGGCGCTTCAGGCATTGCGGAGCTGAATTTAGCGACCACGCCGGAAGGTGATGCGGATATCATTATTTGTCCTACTGCAAGTGGCGGTACCTTGGCGGGTGTAATTAACCGCCACGACTGCGCTGCATTGGGCATTGCCGTAGTGAAAGATACGTCTTTACCACAACGGGTAAGCCAGTTGCTAACACCAGAGAGTAGAACCAAACACTGGCAAATTAATACGAACTTTGTCGGTAAAGGCTATGGTAAATTTGACGAAGCATTATTGTCATTTTGCCGTGAAATGGCTCAACATCAACTGCACGTTGAACCAATATACACCGGTAAAACACTCGCTGCGGTGTTTTCGCTGATTGCATCAGGTGATATTCCAGAAAACAGTAGATTAAGCGTATTTCACACGGGGGGACTACAAGGCTTAAAAGGGCTGCATTATCGTGGCTTAATTACTGTATCTGACCTTGCGCTATTATCTGGTTCAGTGGCTGGCTAAAATAGAATCCCTGGCCACCAGCAATACCTAACTTTTGTAAGGTCAACCATTCAGACTCCAGCTCAACTCCCGTTGCTATAACTCTGACTCCTTTACCGACATAACTGGCAATAAGACCACGAACAAACAGCTGCTGTTCCAGATGCTGGTCGATATTGCGTACTACTGAAGGATGCAATTTAACTGATTCTAAAGGTAATTCATTAACGTATACCGCGTTATCAATGACCAAACCAACATGATGCGTATTTCGGTTTGTCCGGCCACCTGTTCCGGTTTCATCCGGCCAGGCATTTCGGTGTGATCCGGCCAGCATGATCTGACCTTCGTTTATCCTCTCTTTTTACCCGACTTCCTCACCCTGAACCAGTGTTTTTTTACGTTGTGACTCACCTGTTAATTCCAGCCGATGAGCGTTGTGGATCACCCTGTCTAACAGCGCATCTGCAACGGTCGGGTTATCCATTAGGCCATACCACTCTGAGACCGGTAATTGACTGACGATGATTGTGCTGCGTTGCTCGTAGCGAT
>NZ_AUDG01000025.1 GCF_000425345.1 Rheinheimera baltica DSM 14885
TCCATCAGATACGTCTTGAAGGGGTCAAGTTTTGAAGCCCGATCAGCACGTTCACTATAGGCTGGCGTTTTAGCAATATCCCGCAGATACTTACGAACAGTATTGCGTGATACATGTAATGTTTTGGCGATAGCACGAATGCTTTGGCCTTGTCGGTGCAACACATGGATTTCCACTAATAACTCCTGAGTCAGCATTAAAATTACACCGCCTTAATTCAATTAATGTCGGCGGTAATTTTGCCTCAGGTGGGTCAATTTTAAATTGTCGTTAGTGGGTCAGTTTTACATTGCCGGTGACAATCCGACAAATCCTGCCAGTCGACCCCGTGAGACATTAAAACCAAAGGATGATGACCATGCATTTCATCATTCAGATCGACACAATACGCATCGCCATACTCAGTTGTCGCTATCACGACATAACCTTTGGGACTTAAGTTAGCACCGGGGACATAGTTAGTATTTTCACCAACTAATTCATCTACAGGATAGAGCCTTACACCATTCACTTCTGCAGTCTCAGATGGTTCAAACATACTGAAAAAGCTTATGACCGTTTGCGGTAAACGAAGCCTTTTTAATCTCATAACATCTAGTGCCGATGCCGAGCGCAAGGCAACCCGTGCTTTTCTTGAGATTTTTGATGCAATCTTCGAATGGTCCATGTAATTCCTTTTAATGGCTAACGCCGCCAGCACGGGCGAGTGAAACGAGTCCAGCCAGTTTGCTGGCGAACGTGTCTGGCCTTGTTATGAGTTCTAATTTGCATCCCATACCCAGTACTTTTCGGCATTTAGACTAAAGAGGTAAACTGAAATATCTCCACCGTCTTTGTAGCTATGAAGTTTCTTCTTCGGAAGACAATCCCAGAGCCATTCTATTTCCGCCTTTGTTTGATCGGTTTCAATGAATGAATCCATGAACTCAGCTTTATCCTTAAAATCTTCTACAGAAGCGATACATTCGAATACAGGGTATTCACCTTCGATCATTGGCCATGGAGTGTCTTGCCAAGTTGGGAATGAAGGTGTTTTGTAGCTAATGGTATGCGCGGCTTCAGTACCATCATCAAAATTCATATTAGCTTCTATGTCTAGTTCCAAGAGCTTTCCGGATTTTAGACATTCATAGCAAATACAATCGATGGTGTTTACTCCAGAGTAGCCGCCAGCATCGAAGCATAAATCTACAGTTCCGCACACTGAACAGGCCGTAGGCTCTTCAACAAAGAACGCAAATTTTTCTGGATGCTTAAAATACTCGAATTTCATTTTTACTTACTCATGACACTTATTCGACGGGTCGACCCGCACTTAAACACGGGTTAACCCGTACTTGTAAATTTAATGTACAGAACATTACACCGCATCTTTAAAAACTACAATTACTTATAGGTACAGCTGATACTTATGCAGGCGACAAATACGGGTTAACCCGCCTAACAAAGCAGGAACGCCGCTTTTATAAAACATGTATGCAAACACAGTGATTTTTGCTTTAAATACCTAGAACATATTCGATATCGGTATTTAATGCCTTTGCCGTATCTGTATGCCAGGGTTTGCGATTGGGCCACTGCCAGAATACGCATTCCTTGCCGGACAAAAGCCAATTACACTGTTGGCATATTTGGGCTAAACAGAATCTTATGTCGCATAACACCATTGCCCTGAACAAGCAGCGCCAGCCGTTGAACCACCTCGATTCGGTGTGGTTGTTTGGTTATGGCTCCCTGATTTACAAAACCGACTTTGCCTATTTAGACGCAAAGCCTGCCTGTATTTATGGCTGGCAGCGGCGGTTTTGGCAGGGCTCGCATGATCATCGCGGTACACCAGAGGCACCAGGAAGGGTGTTAACGCTAGTTGAAATACCCGGCGCGCGCTGTGCGGGTATGGCGTATCAGGTTACACCAGATACTTTTGAGCATTTAGACCATCGTGAGAAAAACGGTTACCTGCGCGTGTTTACACCACTGCACTGGCTAAACGAGCCAGGCCAAACAGAGGGCGTGGTGTATTTAGCCAGCGCCGATAACGAGGCTTATTTAGGCCCTGCCAGTGACGCTGAAATTGCCGCCCATATTGCCAAAAGCCGTGGTCCAAGCGGCCCTAATAGCGAATACCTGCTAAAACTGGCGCAGGCACTACGTGACATGAACGAACAGGATGAGCATGTCTTTGCCATTGAACGGCAGTTGCTGTTACTTATGCCCTGAGTGGTTGAAAAGTGAGTGATTAAAACGGGCGGATATTGCCACAAAAAAGGCCGGTAGTATTTACCGGCCTTTTTCTTAGTACATTAACAAAATGCGATTAAAACGAGCCAACCAGAGTCAGTGCGGCATGCAGTGGTGCGCCTACTGATGCCTGATGCGTTGAGTGTGCATTAGGGAAATACAGCTCATCGGTGAGGTTTTCTACGTTTAGCTGAACGCGTAAGTCTTCAGAGATATCGTAGTAAGCCGACACATCAACGCGGGTGTAAGACGGTAATACCGCCGTGTTGCCGCTGTTAATAAAGCTCTTGTCCTGGTATGTTGCCCCAACACCGAAACCAAACACATCATTTACCTGATAACGGGTCCAGACCGAAAAGGTATTCTCCGGTAATTCAGTCGGTGTTTTGCCGGTTGGGCCAGTACGGCTGACAATTTCGCCACTCATGTTGCTGTAGTTGGCTGATACCGACCAATCCTGGCTTATCTGGCCACTTAACTGCAGCTCGAAACCAGAAATATCAGAATCAATCACATCTAAGGTAGATGGGTCGCTGTCGGCAACCTGAGGTGAGCTTTGCTCATTTTCAAACACGGCAGCAGTAAAACTTAAACCTTGGGCAAAATCCCATTTGATGCCTATCTCACGATTACTGTAAGTGTCTGGGTCTAACTGGTTATTGCTACCGTTAATATCGGTGTATTGCTCGCCGCTGCGTGGTAGGAAAGTTTCACTGTAGCTGGCGTACAACGAGATATTGTCCTGCGGCTTATAAATAAGGCCGGCACGTGGCGAAATTTCTTCGTCGGTGCGGCTGCGGGTTTCCAATACCTTAGGCATGGCGTTAAACACGTCGATATCAAAACGGTCGAAACGAGCACCCAGCACCAGGTTAAGCTGGTCGGTGAGTTTAATTTCGTCCTGCAGATAAAATGAAAATACATTCAGGTCAACGCGGGTGTCGTCTTTTAAATCGCTAAAGCTTGCTGTAACGGTGTCACCGTTAGCATTGACACCGGTTAAGTTATTGAAGTTCAGTGGCCGTTCAATGCTGAAGATTTTGCGGTCAGTTAAGGTAGAGTCAAATACCGGGTTAAAACGGTTTTGATCAGAGTCGGTTTGGCTAAACTCTGAACCTAAGATCACGGTATGCGCAATAGTACCGGTGTCAAACTCGGCAATCAGGTTGGCAGACAACGTCAGGTTATCGCGCCAGGTGTTGTCGACATAGCCATCCAGTTCAACGGTATTTTCTGCCTGATTAAAGCTGTTGGCATAAAAATTAGTGTACACCTTGTCATAATCACCATATTGGGCAGTAAAGTTACCCTTAATTACGTCGCTGAAACGATGCTCCAGCGCAGCACGAAATACGTGTGCTTCCAGTTCATGGACGTTATTTTCTGCATCGGCAAACACAACGTCTTTTAGCGCGGTAACCGGGCGGCCATCGGCACCGGTTGGAATACCGCGGTCTATAAAACGCTCGTGATTAACGTATTCATAAGACAGGTCCAGCAGAGTTTCGTCAGATAATTTAAGCCGTGCCGTTGGATTAAAGCCTACCCGATCGCCGTCATAATAATCACGGTGGCCTTCCAGATGCTCAACCATGGCGTTAATACGTATTGCCGAGTTATCTGTCGTAACCACGTTAGTATCCAGCTCGCCGCTCACGCCGCCAAAGCTATTTAAGCCTAGTTTATAACCTGCAAAATTATCGTCCAGCTGGGCCTTTTTGCTTACCCGGTTTAAGATACCGCCCGTACCTCCACGACCAAATAATAACGCGTTCGGGCCGCGTAAAATCTCTACTTGCTCTATGTTATATAACGCGCGGTAATATTGGACATCATCACGGTTACCATCAATGTAAAAGTCAGCCGTTGAGCGCACGCCCCGAAATACCACGGAATCACGATGCCCTTCACCCTGAGAGGTATTCACCCCCGGGGTATAGTCGATAATGTCGCCAATACTGTTAAAACCACGCTCAGTGATCTGTTCCGCAGTGACAATAGATAAGCTTTGCGGCACATCAATAATTGGGGTTGGCGTTTTAACTGAGTTTGATTGGTTTACAGACAAGTATTTGCCTTCAACCACAATGCGCTCAACGCTGTCGGCGTTATCAATATTCTGAGCCACAACGGTGTTACTTAACAGAACGGTTGCTGCGATACTTGTTAGTCGGAATTTCAATTTAACCCTCTCCATTTTATTGAAGTGCCTGTTGCTGTCATCGTTAATACACTATGCCCATACCACCACTAATTAGCGGACGACGGCGTGCAGCAACAAGCGTTACATCACAATAAAACAAATTATATTGCGAATAGTTATCAGTTGCACGTTTATTCTTCATTAGAATTAATAAATGACAGGAGAGGTTTGTATTAGAATTTATACGCTTAAGATATTTCCCCGGCACTGTGTTCATGCTTCTAACTGTGCAAGCTCCTAACTGTGAATAATAAAAAACCGGGATGGTATAGGGTTATACCATCCCGGTCTTAATGCAAAACGCGGCTGGTTACCCAGCCATAAGGACTAAAAACTTAGCACCAAGCGCTTACTCTTTTACTACATCAATAAAGTACTTCAGCTCGCCGTTTACCATTTCGCGCACTAAGCCGTGCACGTCGGTTTCAAATCCCGGGAACGCACTGTTAAAGGCACGGGTAAATTGCAGGTAACTAATAATAATTTTATTAAAGCGCTCACCCGGCACCATTAGCGGTATGCCAGGCGGATACGGTGTTACTAACATGGCGGTAACACGGCCTTCTATTTCATCAATAGATACCCGCTCAATATCACGGTGCGCCATCTTGGCCCAGGCGTCTGCCGGTGTAATAGCGGTTTCAATATGCGACAGGTACATTTCAGTGGTGACTTTGGCCACGTCATACTTGCGGTACATATTATGAATTTGCTGGCACAGGTCACGCAGGCCCACTTTTTCATAGCGCGGATGCTTTTTAGCGAATTCCGGCATAATGCGCCACATTGGCTGGTTTTGATCATAGTCGTCTTTAAACTGCTGCAACTCGGTTACCATTGAGTTCCAGCGGCCTTTCGTTATGCCGATAGTAAACATAATAAAGAACGAGTACAGGCCGGTTTTTTCAATGATAATACCGTGCTCTGCCAGGTACTTGCTGACAATAGCGGCAGGTATACCCTGTTCGTCAAACTGGCCATGCAGGTTTAAGCCCGGGGTAATAATGGTGGCTTTAATAGGGTCAAGGATATTAAAACCTGATTCTATCGCGCCAAAGCCATGCCAGCTGTCTTTAGCATGCAGTGTCCAGTTGTCGCGCGTGCCCAAGCCCTCTTCCGGTAATTCATCGGGGCCCCATACACGGAACCACCAGTCATCATCACCAAACTCGGCATCCACTTTACGCATAGCACGACGAAAATCTATCGCTTCTAGCAGTGACTCTTCCACCAACGCGGTACCGCCCGGCGCTTCCATCATAGCCGCGGCAACATCACAGCTGGCAATAATGGCATATTGCGGGCTGGTTGAGCTGTGCATCAGATACGACTCGTTAAACCGGTGCGTATCAAGGTTACGATTCTGCGCGTTTTGCACCAGAATTTGCGAGGCCTGTGACAAGCCAGCGAGTAACTTGTGGGTAGACTGGGTAGCAAATACCAGCGTATCTGCTGAGCGCGGCCGGTCTTTGCCTATGGCGTGCATATTTTTATAGAAGTCATGGAAGCTGGCGTGTGGCAGCCAGGCTTCGTCAAAATGCAAGGTGTCGATGGTTGACCCCAGCTCTTGTTTTATTTCTTCTACGTTATACAAAATACCGTCGTAAGTACTTTGCGTAATGGTTAAAATACGTGGCTTTTTGTTCTTGGCATTGCGGGCAAATGGGTTTGCTTCAATCTTCTTCGCGATAGCTTCGGGTGAAAACTCGCTTTTCGGAATAGGGCCAATAATGCCGTAATGGTTGCGTGTAGGCATTAAAAACACCGGAATAGCGCCAGTCATAATAATCGAGTGTAAAATCGACTTATGGCAATTGCGGTCTACTACAACGATATCACCCGGCGCAACAACAGAATGCCACACCATTTTATTTGATGTAGAAGTGCCGTTGGTAACAAAGAATAAGTGGTCGCAGCTAAAAATACGTGCAGCGTTAGCTTCACTCTCGGCAACAGGGCCGGTGTGATCCAGCAATTGCCCCAGTTCATCTACCGCGTTGCAGACATCAGCGCGTAGCATGTTTTCACCAAAAAACTGGTGAAACATCTGCCCTACCGGGCTTTTTAAAAAGGCAACGCCACCGGAGTGACCAGGGCAATGCCAGGAATATGAGCCGTCTGAAGCGTAATCCATTAAGGCATTAAAGAACGGTGGTGCTAACGCATCAAGGTACTTTTTCGCTTCACGAATAATATGCTTAGCCACAAATTCTGGCGTGTCTTCAAACATATGAATAAAGCCATGCAGCTCACGCAGTACGTCGTTTGGTACGTGGCGCGTGGTGCGGGTTTCACCATACAAGAATATTGGAATATCAGCATTACGCTTGCGTACTTCTTTAATAAAGGTACGCAGCTCACCTAACGCCTTAGCAACTTCCTCCGGCGTGCCGGTACCGAATTCTTCATCATCAATAGATAAAATAAAGCACGACGCGCGGCTGGCTTGCTGGGCAAAGGCGCTTAAGTCAACATAACTTGTGTAACCCACGACTTCAAAGCCGTGGCTGCTTATGGCTTGTGCTAAGTCACGAATACCCGAGCCCGAGATGTTCTCTGAGCGAAAGTCTTCATCAATAACAATTACCGGAAAACGAAAATTCATGCGATTGGTCCTTATTGGTCCATCTTCTTACGCGCTTTCATTAAACGCTCGCGCTTGTATTTTTGCAGCGGCGTTTCCGTGTTCTTTTTCGTTGGCGCAAACGGGTTTTCACCTTCACGGAATTCAACCCGTATTGGTGTCCCCATCATTTGCAGCGCTTTACGATAATAATTCATCAGATAACGCTTATAAGAATCTGGCAGGTCATCCACCTGGTTACCGTGAATAACAATTAATGGCGGGTTGTAACCACCGGCATGCGCATACTTTAATTTTACCCGGCGACCATGAACCAATGGCGGCTGGTGATCTTCCTGCGCCATCTTCATAATGCGGGTTAGTAGCGCCGTACTGTGGCGCTTGGTAGCTGAATCAAAGGCCTCTTCTACCGATTCAAACAAGTTACCAACACCAGAGCCATGCAATGCAGAGATAAAATGCAAGCGGGCAAAGTCAATAAAACCTAAACGGCGGTCCAGCTCGCGTTTTATTTCATCTTTAACAGAATCGTTCAGGCCGTCCCATTTGTTTACCGCAATAACCAGCGAGCGGCCAGCGTTCAGTACAAAGCCTAAAATACTTAAATCCTGATCAGAAATACCCAAACGGGCATCCACAACCAAAATAACCACGTTGGCATCTTCAATAGCCTGCAGGGTTTTAACCACCGAGAACTTTTCTACCATGTCATCAATTTTGCCGCGACGCCGTACTCCTGCGGTGTCAATTAACGTGTAGTCACGGTCGTTACGCTGCATGGGAATATAGACAGAATCACGCGTGGTGCCGGGCATATCGAATACCACTACGCGCTCTTCACCTAAAATGCGGTTAGTTAACGTAGATTTTCCCACATTCGGCCGGCCAACTATCGCCAGTTTAATATGTTCACTGCGCAGCCTTGCAGCTTCGGCATCCGCCTCTTCTTCGGTCAGGGTTTCAAGCGCCGGGCCGTCCTCAACCACAACTTCACCGGCTAATACTTTTTGCTGCTCTTCGGTTAACAGCGGTATTAACGCGTGGTTTAACAAGGACGACACACCACGGCCATGCGCCGCAGCAATAGCATACACATCACCCAGTCCTAAACTGTAAAAATCAGCTATGGCGGTGTCGGCATCTAAACCATCGGTTTTATTGGCAACAACAAATACTTTCTTTTCTACTTTGCGAATATGTGCCGCTATCGCTTCGTCGCCTACCGTCGCGCCAACGCGGGCATCGACCATAAACAGCACTACATCAGCTTCATCAATGGCCTTTAGCGATTGCTCAGCCATTTCAACTTCAATGCCCTGCTCGTTGCCGTCGATACCACCGGTATCTACAACAATAAATTCCAGGCCATCAAAATTCACAGAGCCGTATTTACGGTCTCGTGTCAAGCCGGGGAAGTCTGCAACCAGTGCATCGCGTGTACGGGTTAGACGGTTAAAAAGTGTCGATTTTCCGACATTGGCTCGCCCTACAAGGGCAACGACAGGCAACATTATGTGAACCTCAAAAATAACAAAACAGGCCTGGGTTAGGCCTGTCTAAAAACTTCAACCGCTAAGCCCGGTTTAAGGCGTTTGTAATAAGACTAGCTCACCGTTGCGGCTTTGTACCAGCAGATAACTGCCATCCGTTACGGCTTCGGCATAAAAGCCTGAACTGTCCATGCTTTGGCGGGCAACAAAATCACCCGTTTCACGATTAATCCAATGCAAGTTACCTTGATTATCGCCTACCACTAAATAAGTTTTGTATACGGTTGGTGCAGTAAGGTAATGATTATTCAAACCAAACTGCGACCACTTCTCAGTACCATTTCTAGTGTCAAGGGCATAAATTCGGCCAACAGCATCGACGACATATAAAATATCACCGGCAACCGCCATATTGCGGAAACTGGCATAATCACGCTTCCACAGTTGTCGGCCTGTGCGTAACTCCATCGCAATTAAAGCACCATTAAAACCAATACTAAATACGGTGCCCCCTACTACCACAGGCTTAGCATCAACATCAGCTAACCGCGACAAGTCGGTAGTACCCGTAGGAATCGCGATGGCTTCTTCCCACGCCTGGTATCCACGCTCAGCAATAAGTACGCCTAATTTTCCGTTGCCAGAGCCGTAAATAACGCCACCGGCTTCAATAACTGGCTCACTGACACCACGCAGTGTTAGTGCGGGTTGCTCGTTTTCAAACTGCCAGCGTTGCTCGCCGGTGTCAGGGTGCAGTGCTATCAAAGTGCCGGCACCCGTTGCTACAACAACCAGGCCATCGCCGATAGCCGGTTTTACCAATACTTCGCCTTTAACATCAACGCGCCAAACCAGCTCGCCATCGGCAGACAAAGCAACAACATCACCGTTTTCTGTACCAAAATACAGTTTGTCGTAGCCAAAACTTAAGCCGCCGGAAATACGCGCATTATCGCCAGACCAAACATCGCTGATCCCTTGCCAGAAAGAGTTACCCGCTGGTTTGCGCAAATCAAATTTCCACTTGCGATCTCCCGTTTCCAGGTCATACGCTATAACCAGGCCTTCTCGGCTAGCAGCATAAACCCTGTTTTTAACAATAATAGGCGTTAAGCTGGATTCGTAATGCATCACCCCAGAACCTACATCGTGATCCCACACTACGGCAGGGTCAATGATGTTTGTCACCGGCGGTAATACAAGCTCGTCTTTACTGGAACAGCCCGCCAGTACCAAGGTAGCCAGCAGTAATACCTGTTTAACCTGTAATTTCACACTTACCTCTTTACACTGCAGTGATGTGTGCCAATTCATCTAGCTTAACTTGTAGTAGCTGCTTATTGCTTCCGGCAGTGCTTAACGCCACTTCATAAGCGGCTTTTGCTTCTGCTGCTTTATCAGCTTGCAGCAAAATATCGCCTTTTAATTCAGCTTGTAGTGCAGCAAAGCTCTCTGGCATCGGCTTGTTTATTGTTACCAACGCCGCATCCACATTACCTTGTTCACGTTGCAAACGCGCCAAACGTAACTGAGTTACTGCCAGTACTTCAGCTGATTTAGCATGCGTCATCACCCAGTTAAGTTGGGCTTCGGCCTTATCAAACTGTTGTAATGTTACTGCGTCTTTAGCCGCTAACAACGCCACCAACACAGCATAGTTATCGTCTTTTGCCGCGGCAATAAAGCCTTGAGCCTTTGCAAGCCAGTCTTCACTCGCTGCTGCAGCATCACGCTGTATGATCAGTTGGTTATATTTAGTTGATGCCTGTTCTGCAGCACCACGTTGTTCCGCTTGATAAAAACGAAAGCCATACAACGCCGCAAGCCCCAGCACTACGCCACCCAAAATAGCTTTACCGTACTCTTGCCAAAAGCGTTTAATCGCTTCTACTTGTTGTTCTTCACTGCTGTAAATTTCCACTGCGTTACTCCGTTGTACGTCAAAGGCCGGTTAAGCTTTCTATGCCAGCGCTTTTGCCAGTTCAGTTAATAATAAGGTTTGTTGTGGTTTGTCTTCACGTAGCCACTTAACGCTAATTTCCCCGCGTGCCAGCTCATCTTCACCGATGATAAGGCCAATAGCTGCACCAGATTTATCTGCGCGCTTTATTTGTTTCTTTAAATTGCCACCACCGCAATGCACCATAACGCGTTTACCTGGCAAATCTGCTCGCAGCCGTTCGGCAACAGAAAGTGCAGCAAGTTCCGCTTTTTCGCCAAGTGCCATCAGATAGATATCGGCGCTGGCCGGCAGCTGAGGTAACAGCTCTAAGGTTTGTAACAACAGCACTAACCGCTCAAGCCCCAGGGCAAAACCAACGGCAGGGGTGGCTTTGCCACCTAGTTGCTCAACCAAACCATCATAACGGCCACCGGCACACACAGTCCCCTGGGAACCTAGCTCAGTGGTGACCCATTCAAATACCGTCTTGTTGTAGTAATCCAAGCCACGGACCAGGCGCGGATTCACGCTAAACTCAATGCCTGCCAGTGTCAGTAATTGTTTCAAGCGGGCAAAGTGTGTTGTGGAATCCTCATCAAGATAATCAGCCAGCTTCGGTGCTGCGGCTAGTATGTCTGCCAGTGCCGGGTTTTTGCTGTCTAATACCCGCAGCGGATTACTGTACATGCGTCTGAGGCTGTCTTCATCCAGCGCCGCCTTGTGCTGTTCCAGATACGCAACTAAAGCATCACGGTATGCAGTACGGGCTTGGGCTGAACCTAAAGAATTCAATTCCAGCTTCACATAGGGCGTAAGGCCGAGTTGTTGCCACAAACGGGCACTGAGCATGATCACTTCAGCATCAATATCTGCACTGGCAATACCAAAGGCTTCAAGACCAAACTGGTGAAACTGCCGGTAACGGCCTTTTTGCGGTCGCTCATGGCGAAACATTGGCCCGGTATACCACAACCGTTGTTCCTGATTGTACAGCAACCCGTGCTCATTACCTGCACGCACACAGCATGCCGTACCTTCAGGGCGCAGCGTTAAGCTGTCACCGTTGCGGTCGGCAAAGGTGTACATTTCTTTTTCTACAATATCGGTAACTTCACCAATTGAGCGCTTAAACAGATCGGTCATTTCCACTATAGGAAAGCGAATTTCGCTATAACCATAGCTAGCCGCCGTTTGGCGCAATACCTGTTCAACATGTTGCCATGCCGGCGTATCCTGCGGCAGACAATCGTTCATGCCGCGAATGGCCTGAATTTGCTTCGACAAAATTACATTTCCATCGGTTTAAATTAAAAAACAGCTGCGATTATAGGCGCAACGGAACCAAACACCAAGCTCGGCTTATTCAACCTGTCGCACGGTAATTTTCTGTTGCAGGTACTCACGCACCTGTTGCTCTAGCAGATCGGCAACCCGCTCGTTGTCCAGCCTTAACTTTTGGCGCTGACCATTGATATAAAACCCGCTTTTTTTACTGGCGCCAGCGACTCCCAAATCAGACACTAATGCCTCGCCCGGTCCGTTCACCACACAACCAATTACCGATACAGTGAGGGGATCCGTGATATCCTCTAACCGCTCTTCCAATTGATTCATGGTTTTAATCACATCAAATTCTTGCCGCGAACAGCTAGGGCAAGCAATAAAGTTTATGCCACGGGAGCGAATTCGTAACGATTTAAGAATATCGAATGCGACTTTCACTTCTTCCACCGGATCAGCGGCAAGCGAAATGCGTAATGTGTCTCCAATACCCTCAGCCAGTAACATGCCCAAACCTATGGCAGATTTCACTGCCCCTGCACGCGCGCCGCCGGCTTCAGTAATACCCAAATGCAACGGTTGCTTAATTTGCTTTGCCAGCAAACGATAAGCCCCTACCGCCAAAAATACGTCTGAAGCTTTAACACTCACTTTAAACTGATCAAAGTTAAGCCGGTCTAAAATATCAACATGTCGCATAGCCGATTCAACCAGCGCCTCAGGCGTCGGTTCACCATACTTTTGCTGAATATCTGCCTCTAACGAGCCACCATTTACGCCAATACGAATGGGGATATTATGATCGCGTGCGCAATCGACTACTGCACGGATGCGGTCTTCCCGGCCAATATTGCCCGGATTAATCCGCAAACAATCTACGCCATATTCTGCCACTTTCAATGCAATGCGGTAGTCGAAATGAATATCAGCAACCAGAGGAACCGGGGATTGCTGCTTTATCAACTTGAAGGCTTCTGCCGCGTCCATCGTTGGCACTGACACCCGCACCAAATCGGCACCGGCTTTAGCAATTGCTTTAATTTGTGCCACGGTAGCGGCCACATCAGTGGTAAGCGTATTCGTCATAGATTGCACCGCAATGGGGGCATCGCCACCAATCAATACATTGCCAACACGAATTTGCGTACTTATGCGACGTTTTATAGGGTTTTCTGCAAACATGCTTAATCTGACTCAGGAATTGTAAATTTAGCCACTCTACCAGCCGCTAATGCTGACATATCAACAGCCTGCTGATTGAAATTAATCTTCACGACACTAGGGTTTCCCAGGGTAACAGTAAACGGCGCCTTGCCACTTAGCTGCATAATGTAACCTGCTTGTTTGGTACCAAATGCAACCCGGTTGCCATCGGCATCCAAAACGTCAACCCAGCAATTTTCACTAAAACGCATTTCTAACAGATCAACAACAGGTACAAGCTCAATTGCTGCAGATTCGGCGGTATTTTCCTCTGCAGGTACTAATAGTTCTAACATCTCGCTGAACTGTTCCGGTGTGGGTTGCGGCGGTTCAGCTATAACGTCAGTTACCGTTGCGGATATTACCACTTCAGGCTCAGGTACAGGCTGTTCGGCATTGGATACCGTGACTCTGGCGGTTTGCCACCACCAAATAAACAACAATACAACTAGCAGCAAAATAATGCCGTAAGTTAGCCACATAAAGCGGTTTTCCGTTGCCTGCTTTGCAGTACGATTAGAAAACGTCCGCATTGGCTTAGTAATGCTTTGCTCACGACCGCTTTGCTGAGCGTAAGCCGCCATCAAGGGTGATTCAGGTAGTTTAAGCAAGCGCCCATATGCCCTAACGTAACCACGGGCAAAGGTTTCAGGCATGTTATCAAACTGATCTTGCTCTAGCTTAATAACTTGTTCCGGTTTTAAATTAAGCTGTAACGCAACCTGCTGTACGCTAAGCTGGCGCTGTTCTCTGCCTTGCAGTAACATCTGGCCGGCACTGGCAGATACCTGATCTTCGGTTGTCATTGATTAACACTTTCCGGGTCAATAACATATACTTGCTGACCAACCTGTAATTTACTGTTTTCGCTAAGGTTATTCCAGCTTAAGAAACTACTTAACCGGATATTGTAGCGATAAGAAATACCAAACATGGTTTCACCCTCAGCAACGATGTGCATAGGTTCAGAGGCGACAATTTGAACTCTGGCTGTTGCGGGCTGTTCATTCAGTTGCTCTTCGCTTACAGGGCCCAACCATATTTTTTGCCCCGTTTTAATAACGGAGTCAGGCGTAAGCTTATTCCAATCCATTAAACGCTGCAGGCGAATATTATGCTGTACAGATATCGCATACAGCGACTCAGCGCTTTGCACAATATGATAATTGGGTAAATCTAATACCTCTGTTGCAACAGCCTGCTCTGAATCTGGCACAGTGGCACGTTCATCTTCCTGCATCTGGGTCTGCGACTTCGCTGTCGCACTTTCTAAATCTTCACTGATTGACGCATCAACCGACGGCATAGGCTCGGTGTCCGCTGTGGTATCGCTCTGTTCGGTTTGCGCTAAAACATCTGGCTCAGTTTGCAGAGGTTGGGTTTGCAAGGGTTCAGTTTGCAGATTGTCTTTTTCTGTCACGGCCAATGCTGTAGCGTCTTGTTCGGCTTGCAGGCGTTGCTGTTCTTGCACCTCTAATACTGCCGCGTCTTGCTCTGCTTGCAGGCGTTGCTGTTCTTGCAGCGCTAATACTGCCGCGTCTTGCTCTGCTTGCAGGCGTTGCTGTTCTTGCACCGCTAATACTGCCGCGTCTTGCTCTGCTTGCAGGCGTTGCTGCTCTTGCAGCGCTAATACTGCCGCGTCTTGCTCCGCTTGCTCACGTTGCTGCTCTTGCAACACTAATAATGCTGCAGCCTCTTGCTCCGCTTGCTGCGCATCAACAATTTGCTTGTCGTAGGTGTTATCAACGTTTACTTTCTCATCAGGCAAAACATCGACATTCGCCAGTTCTGCAACGGCAGTTTGCGTAACACCACCTAAACTATTAGCAATGTCGCTGGTAGCGTTTTTCAACGCTGCGGGTTCTGCGCCGGCTTTGGCAGGCTGCGACCTTGGTGTCGCTTGAGCAACAGCAACGTTGTCGGTCTGACCACTATCATTTTTACGCCGCACTATCTTTAACTTGGGATTAGCCACAGGGGCTTCTGGTACTTCTGTTTTTACTGCATCATCTTCAGGCAATACAATGTTTGCCATCAGGCTTTCTTTGTACCTTTCACGTAGTCGCTCAAACTCACTGTCTTGCAACTTACCTTGCAATAACAGCCTGGCTTCAGGTGTATCGCTGTAGAGTGTCAGTAGCAATTGTTCGGCGTTACGTAAGGTTTCACGGTCACCATTTTTATCTGCTATAAGGTAACTAAGCAGCACGGTTGTAGCAGAAACCCTTCCTAAACGCTGAATTCGATCTAATTGCGTTTTAGCCTGGCGGTTATCCCCCATCGCATAAGATACCGCAGCTAACATAGTGAGGGAGC
Organism: Rheinheimera baltica DSM 14885; assembly: GCF_000425345.1. Taxonomy (GTDB): domain Bacteria; phylum Pseudomonadota; class Gammaproteobacteria; order Enterobacterales; family Alteromonadaceae; genus Alishewanella; species Alishewanella baltica. Next base: position 15,261 of record NZ_AUDG01000025.1, read on the forward strand.
TAATTCTGGTAGAGTTATGGCTAATAGAAGAATCCAGAAAACGGTTCGCTTTAACAAAGTTGTTTTGTTGTAACTGACATAGCGCTAGGTTTTCGTAGCTCTCAGCAACACGAATATAGCCAGGTCGGCTAATCGCTTTAAGTAGTAACTCTTCTGACTCTTCATAGCGATTTAACTGACACAGGAAAGCACCAAAGTTATTGTAAGCATCCGCATAATTGCTGTCTTTGGAAATAGACAGCCGAAAGTACTCTTCAGCCTGCTTTAATTCATCAACGCTTTGATAATAGTAGGCTAAGGCGCTATAAACCTCTGCGGAATTGGGCGCAAAACTGCGCGCCCGTTCTAGGTTATATTTTGCCTGTGAGGTGTCGCCACGACGTAAATAGTTCAACCCCAGCGAAATACGGGTGCGAGCCGCTTCAATATTATCAAAGCTACGGTCTGATACCGGCTTATCACTGCCGACATACGTTTGTTCCGATACGCAACCTGATAACACCAGCAAACTACAGAGTGAAATACCAATGAGAACTTTTTGCTTCACCACACCCACTTCCTTGATTTATTGCAGCATTTTTATGTCTATTGGCTGACCTTTTTGCTGCTTTTTAATCAGCCTTTTTGTTCTGTCGATAACATCGCCTACCAATTGACCACAAGCAGCATCAATGTCATCACCACGGGTTTTCCGTACAATAACAGTAAAGCCGTATTCTTGTAAGACTTTGTTAAATCTGTCAATCCGTGAGTTGCTGGAACGCTTGTACGGCGAGCCTGGATACGGATTAAACGGGATCAAATTGATTTTTGACGGTGTATCTTTCAGCGCATGCGCCAGTTCATGCGCCTGTTCCATGCTGTCGTTAACACCGTCAAGCATGACGTACTCTACTGTGACCTTATCATTGGCCTTAGAGTTCGCCACATAACGCCTTGAAGCCGCTAAAAACTCTTCCATCGGGTATTTACGGTTTACCGGTACCAATTCGTTACGTAATTCATTATTTGGCGCATGCAATGAAATAGCCAACGCAACGTCGATTTTGTCACGCAATAAGTCCAATGCGGGTACCACGCCTGATGTACTTAGCGTGACACGACGCTTTGAAAGCCCAAAGCCGAAATCTTCCAGCATCAGCTCCATCGCTGGGACCACGTTATTAAGGTTAAGTAGCGGTTCTCCCATCCCCATCATCACAACATTGGTAACAGGCTTATCGCCAGTATCACCGTAGCTGCCAATAATTTGAGCCACGCGCCATACCTGGCCAATAATTTCTGACACGCTTAGGTTGCGGTTAAAACCTTGCTGCGCGGTTGAACAGAACGAACAATCTAATGCACAGCCAACCTGAGATGACACACATAACGTGCGGCGGTCTTTTTCTGGGATCCAGACAGTCTCAACTTCCTGGCCACCGCTTAAGCCCATAACAAACTTAATGGTACCGTCACTGCTGTCCTGCCGGGTAACCACAACGGGGGCTTCAATAACACAGCGCGTTTTCAGTTTTTCCCGCAATACTTTATTGATATTGCTCATCTTATCGAAGTCATCGATACAGAAGTGGTAAATCCATTTCATTACCTGATCGGCACGGAATGGTTTTTCGCCCATATCGACAAAAAACGCCTGCATTTGCGCACGCGTAAGATCAAGTAAATTAATTTTGCTTTGTTGCTCAGTCATTTGCTGAACACTCCTTACCACAATAAACAATAGCCATAAAACACTGTACCAACATGCACTAAGGGGGCTGCTGCCCCCTTAGTCCGTTACCGCAGGCGATTAACGCTTAACGGGTACGGGCACACAGCTCAGCTTCTGTGAAGAAGTAAGCAATTTCACGTGCAGCTGATGCCGCAGCGTCTGAACCGTGCACAGCATTTTCATCGATGCTTGCAGCGTAATCAGCACGTAACGTGCCCGCTGTCGCATCTTTAGGGTTAGTTGCACCCATGATTTCACGGTTTTTACGTACCGCGTCTTCACCTTCTAATACCTGAACCATTACCGGGCCAGACGTCATAAAAGACACTAAAGCGCCAAAGAAAGGACGCTCTTTGTGCTCAGCGTAGAAACCTTCAGCTTGTTCTTGGCTTAAGTGTAGCATTTTGGCAGCAACGATACGTAAACCGGCTGATTCGAAACGGTTGTAAATTGCACCGATAACATTTTTAGCTACAGCATCTGGCTTGATAATTGAAAAAGTACGTTCTAACGCCATAACAGGCTCCCTGATTAAGTATGTTTATAAACTGAGTGATTAAATTTTAAGGCGGCAAATTATACGCTAGTTGTAAAAAAAAACCTATTTTTGCTGATAAAAAAGCCGCAACATAGTGTTGCGGCTTTTAATGACAGTAGTTTTACACTGTTGCCAGCAATTAGAACGTTGTAACCACTTTAACCGTGCCGTCGACACTACCACTGCTTATATAACCAATGGCATTAGGATCAGCGGCTACAGCGGCCTTAACTGCAGCATCATCTGCCATTTCTTTCGGCGGCGTGCCCTTACCGGTAAACACCAGCTTTGACCAGTAAGCTTTTAACTGAGCAGATGAACGATTTAATACTTTGCTATCAAATTCGTCTCTTGCAACTTGGCCTTCTGACAAATTCAATGGCGTGGCTTTACTCCCATCTGCAAAGCTAGAAGCACGGCCTAAAAATAACCGGTTTAAATCGTCTGCGGAGACAACGTTAGCGTTAGCAGGATTTACAATCACCGCAATGTCTGCCTGCACGCCAAAACTCAGTACAAAAACCAATAGAGCTATTTTTTGTATCATCACGCTTCTCCTTAAAAGACCAGATCTACGCCTGCTACCAATAAGCCAACACGCGTATCTAACAGCTTATTTTTCTGCGAGGTATACTGAAGTTTAAATGCCGCCGAGGAATGAAAGTCATACCTCAAACCAATGTTTAAGGTATCGGCTTCTTTTGCCTGACTTTCCACGGTAGCAACAGCCCCAAAATATAATGGCGCTAAAGGTGTGCTAGCAAGATTTTGATACGGTTGGTAAATCTCCGGCTTAGAATCATGTCGCTCCCATTCATGCGAGATGTATGGCGTGATACTTCCTAAACGGTACGCAACAGAAATAAAGTAATTTTCCCGGTTGGCAAATAAGGTATTGTCTACTTCTGTACGGTTATATTCCGCCACAATAACTAAGTTTTCCCGATCTATGCCGGCCCCGATGCCAAAAAAGGTGCCCTTGTCTTTATCAAAGTCAATTTCTTCTGCCAGCGCAGCAAAGCCATTAGCATTTAACGCCCCCAGTAGGTTATTCGCATCCTGATTAGCAAAGGTCAGTGAAGCATCCGCGTTATAATACGCTATACGAAAGTTATACCAATCCCGGCTTAGCTCCCAACTTGCGCCGAAAAACCCATCCAGCTGGCCATCGCCCAAACCAGTAGTACCGTCATAGCCGCCATACATTGCGATCAACGTCGAGTCAAAACCGGCAATAATATCTGTACGATAAACCGATATACCCTCGATGTTATCAAAGCCCAAACCATAGACGCTGCGGGGCACCCTAGACCAGTCATAGGCATAACCCACATCTTTGTATTCTGAATACTTATAAAATGGCCCACGTAAGCGCCCTGCGTTTATCATGGTGTTGTCATTTAACTGGTAAGTGATGAATGCCCATTCAAAACCAATATCAAAGTCGTTGCTCCCGCGCCCCATTAGCTGGGCGGTTACTGACAGTTTTTCGCCCAGGTCAGAGCGAACTTGCAACGCCATTAAACTTTCGTTCTTAAAATCTAAATCATTGGTGTAGCCATAAAGTTCATCATCGCTGTCCAGTGTCATGCCCGCTTTAATTGATGCAAAACCATTGATCTGCACTTCAGCGTGAGCAGGCGCTATTAGCAAGCCGGATACGGCAAATGCAATAAGAGATTTTTTAAGCATAGATGCTCCGTCATTATCGTTGTCTTGAACAGACTAGCTTATAGTGCGCGAATCTGCCCTGAGTTTAATATTTATTATTATTCTAAGTCTTAGAATAGACGTAAAAAAAGGCCCTTGCAGGCCTTTTAATATTATGAGGGCTAATGGCCTTCACTGACCATATTTACCGTATATTTCGGTATCTCCACCACCAAGTCTTCATCTGCTATTCGCGCTTGACAGCCCAAACGCGATTCCGGCTCTAAGCCCCAGGCTTTATCGAGCATGTCGTCCTCGAGCTCATCGCTTTCATTTAACGAATAAAAGCCTTCGCGCACAATCACATGGCAGGTAGTGCAAGCACACGATTTCTCGCATGCGTGTTCAATGGATATACCGTTGCGAAGTGCAACATCTAGCACCGTTTCACCAGTATTAGCATCCAGGGCTGCACCGTCTGGGCACAGTTCTGCATGGGGTAAAAATACGATTTGTGGCATTTGTTATACCTCGTCCACGTTGTGGCCTTTGAGCGCAGTTCGGATAGACTGATCCATGCGTCGAGCGGCAAAATCATCTGTTAAAGTATTGGTGTGTTCAATAGCCGCTTTAATCGCTGCAGTATCATCACCCTGTTTCACCTGTGCTAAGCGAGCAAGCGCCTGGGTAATATCGGCGACTTCCTTTTCATCAAGCAATGATACGTCGGTATTAAGCGCCTGTGACACCGCTTCAAGTACACGCTCGGCTTCAACTTGCTGCTCACGTAACAAACGGAGCTGCATATCCTGCCGCGCAAATTGCATTGAGCTTTTCAGCATAGTGGTAACTTGCTCGTCACTTAAACCATAAGACGGTTTAACCTGAATATTCGCTTGTACGCCGCTCGATTTCTCTTGCGCAGTAACGCTCAGCAAGCCATCGGCATCTACTTGAAAAGTAACACGAATGTGCGCGCCACCTGCAGGCATAGGTGGTATGCCTCTTAATTCAAAGCGCGCCAGTGAGCGGCAGTCATCCACCAGTTCACGTTCACCCTGCACCACATGCAGCGCCATGGCAGTCTGGCCATCTTTGAAAGTGGTAAATTCCTGCGCCCGGGCAACGGGTATTACCGTGTTACGTGGGATAATTTTTTCTGTCAGGCCACCCATCGTCTCAAGTCCCAATGACAATGGAATAACGTCCAGCAGCAGCGTATCACTATCGGCTTTATTACCTACCAATACATTAGCCTGAATAGCAGCACCTAAGGCAACCACTTTGTCAGGGTCAATAGAGGTAAGGGGTTCATTGCCAAAAAAGCGGGCTACGTCCTGTCGCACTAATGGCACCCGGGTAGACCCACCTACCATAACCACTTTAACAACGTCTTCAACGGTTAAATCAGCATCGCGCAATACCTGACGACAGGCGCGAATGGTTTTCTTTACCAGCGGCGCAATCAATTGCTCAATATCTGCCCGTGACAGTTGCATGCTGTCTGCAGCGCCAGGCAACGTAAAATGCGTTACTTCGTTATCAGTTAATTGCTCTTTAACATGACGGGCTAAGGTTAAATAGTGCCTCATGGCCTGATGAGACAAGCTACTTTGACCACTGAGTTGTTGCAGATGACTAACAATGGCATGGTCAAAGTCATCACCGCCTAAAGCAGAGTCACCACCCGTCGCCAGTACTTCAAACACTCCCCGACGTAAACGCAAAATAGAGATGTCAAAGGTACCGCCGCCTAAGTCATATACGGCGATAACACCTTCCTGGCCAGAATCTAAACCATAGGCTAGCGCAGCAGCCGTAGGTTCATTCAATAGTCGCATCACGTTTAAACCGGCTAATTTAGCGGCATCTTTCGTCGCTTGGCGTTGGGCATCGTCAAAATAGGCCGGCACGGTAATCACTACACCGTTTAATTCGCCACCTAAGGTTTCGCTGGCCGTATTGGCCAGGGTAGCCAGAATTTCAGCGGATATTTCAACCGGGTTCTTCACGCCTTGTGCGGTATCAATGGCCACTAACCCTTGTTGGTCAACAAGCTGATAGGGAACTTTGTCTTTAAGCGCCAGCGTTTCGCTATAGCCTTTGCCCATTAATCGCTTTACCGACACGATAGTGTTATCGGCATCGGTAGCGGCGGCGGCCATCGCATCATCGCCAACAATAACGTTATCTGCGGTGTAACGTACTACGGACGGTAGCATGTCGCGACCTTGCTGATTTACCAGCGTTTTAGCCTCACCACTGCGCACTGTTGCAACCAGAGAGTTGGTGGTTCCAAGGTCAATACCGGCCGCTAGCTTGTGCTGATGCGGCGCAGCGCTTTGTCCGGGCTCTGCGATCTGTAATAGCATAGTGTCGTTTAGTCTTGTAGTTGCTGTTCTATCAGCTCCAGCTCTTGCTGCAGCTTAAAGAAGAATTTTAGTTTACGGATCACATCAGCAGCAAGTTGATCCTGCGCTGTATTATCCGCATCAAGCGCAGCGGCCAACTGCTGAAGCAGGGCTCTTTTTTGCTGCTGTAGTTGGCGCTCTATCGAATCAATGACAGAATCCGGGTCGGCACTTTGCTCTATCTCGGCAATTTGCTCACGTAGTTCCATTTGCTGCATTAAAAACATCGGATCAGTAAAGCTACGTTGCTCATTGCTGATCTTCAAACCCCGTAACGCCAGCAGATGCTCAGCCCGCAGGAGCGGATGCTTTAAACTGTGATACGCATCATTAATGTTAGCGGTCTGCTGCACTGCGAGCAGTTTATCACGCTCTGAACCCGCACTATGCTGATCAGGATGAAAACGGCGCTGCAGTTGCAAATAGCGCGACCCAAGCTCCGTTAGATCAAGGTCGAACGACGCCGGCAGATTAAACAGCTGAAAATAATTCATCCGGCCTCTAGATACTTAAATTAAGTGCTTAAACTGTGAAACTTTCGCCACAACCACATTCGCCATTAACGTTGGGATTGTTAAACTGAAAGCCTTCATTTAAGCCTTCTTTAACAAAATCCAGCTGAGTACCGTCGATATATACCAAGCTTTTACCGTCAACTATCAGCTTCAGGTCGTCCTGTTCAAACACTTCATCGTCGTCGTTCAGTGTATCAACAAATTCCAGTACATATGCCAGGCCAGAGCAGCCGGTGGTTTTAATACCTACCCGCAACCCTAAACCTTTACCCCGGTTTTGCAAAAAGCTACGCACCCGATCAGCAGCGGCAGTTGTCATTGAAATCGCCATTACACTCAGCCTCCGTGCTTTTGCTTATAGTCAGCAATAGCCGCTTTGATGGCGTCTTCAGCCAAAATTGAACAGTGAATTTTCACTGGTGGTAATGCCAGTTCCTGCGCGATGTCAGTGTTTTTTATCTGCTGCGCTTCGTCCAGGCTTTTACCTTTAACCCATTCTGTTACCAATGAGCTTGAAGCAATAGCACTACCACAGCCGTAAGTTTTAAACTTAGCGTCTTCGATAATCCCATCCGGGCTCACTTTTATTTGTAGCTTCATTACGTCACCGCATGCCGGTGCCCCCACCATACCGGTGGCAACACTGGCGTCGTCTTTGTCGAACGAGCCAACGTTACGTGGATTTTCGTAGTGATCGATTACTTTATTACTGTATGCCATGATAATTACCTCTTGTGCAGCCGGAACGCTTAGTGCGCAACCCAGGCCACAGTGTTTAAATCGACGCCATCTTTGAACATATCCCACAACGGTGACATTGCACGCAGCTTATCAATCGCCTGGTGTACTATTTTAATCGTGTGATCAACTTGTTCTTCCGTGGTAAAACGGCCGATACTAAAACGAATAGAACTGTGCGCCAGTTCATCACTCATACCCAGTGCACGCAGCACGTAAGACGGCTCAAGGCTGGCTGACGTACAGGCTGAACCTGATGACACAGCAATATCTTTCAACGCCATGATCAACGACTCACCTTCAACATAGTTAAAGCTGATGTTAGTGATATGTGGCACACGCTGCTCGCGATTACCGTTTAAAAAGACTTGCTCTAAGTCTTTAACGCCGTTAAGCAGCCGATCACGCAGCACGGTAATGCGGCTAATTTCAGCTTGCATTTCCAACTTAGCAATACGGAAAGCTTCGCCCATGCCAACAATCTGATGCGTTGGCAACGTGCCTGAACGCATTCCACGTTCATGCCCACCGCCGTGCATTTGTGCTTCTAAGCGAATACGGGGTTTGCGACGAACAAACAACGCGCCAATGCCTTTAGGGCCATAGGCTTTATGCGCTGAAAATGACATTAAATCGACTTTAAGTGTTTGCAGGTCAATCTCTACTTTGCCAGCAGCCTGAGCAGCGTCAACGTGAAAAATAATACCTTTGCTGCGACACATCTCGCCTATGGCTGCGATGTCTTGCACTACGCCAATTTCATTATTGACAAACATCACACTGATCACGCTGGTATCAGGACGAATAGCCGCTTCTAACATCGCTACCGTCACCAAACCGTCGGTTTGCGGTTCCATGTAGGTGACTTCATAACCTTCGCGTTCAAGCTGACGCATGGTATCCAGCGTGGCTTTATGCTCAGTTTTAACCGTAATCAGGTGCTTACCCTTTTTATGGTAAAAATCAGCCGCGCCTTTAATCGCCAGGTTATTGGATTCTGTTGCGCCAGAAGTAAATACAATTTCGCGTGGATCAGCGTTAATCAGCTCAGCAATCTGGCTGCGGGCAATTTCTACCGCTTCTTCAGCTTGCCAGCCAAAACGATGCGAACGTGATGCCGGGTTACCAAACTCGCCGTCCATTGTTAAAAACTGCATCATTTTCTCTGCTACACGGGTATCAACCGGCGTAGTTGCAGCGTAATCCAGATAAATAGGTAGCTTCATTATTTGCTCCGTGTTGCCTACAGCTGGCAGCTAACTTCGATATCAGTTGCCGGGTTCTTTACAATACGGCTGTTTGGCCGTTTTGCCTGAGTCTGTACATCCTGCTGGTTAACCAGCTCTCCCAGCGTAATACTGGTAAGAAAATCTTCAATGCGATGGCTTAGATCGCTCCACAAGGTATGCGTTAAACAACGGGTTCCGCCATGACAATCAGACTTGCCCTGACAGCGAGTGGCATCAACTGACTCATCGACAGCGCTGATCACATCAGAAACTGAAATGGTTGTGGCTTCACGCCCCAGCTGATAACCGCCACCCGGGCCTCGCACGCTGCTAACTAAACCGTGTTTACGTAACCGGGCGAACAATTGTTCAAGATAAGACAACGAAATACCCTGACGCTCGGAAATGTCAGCCAGTGGCACCGGGCCCGTTGCTGTGTGTAAGGCTACATCTAACATAGCCGTTACCGCATAGCGGCCTTTGGACGTTAATCTCATGCTTTGCTCCCTGAAAACAATGGCGCCATTGTACATTCCCGACTATTTTAGTCAAGTATTAATAACCTAGTAAGTTAGTCAAGTATTCAGGTCACTAAGTTCCGAACTAGCAATAATCAGATATTCGGGTCAAAGGCTTCTACGTCACGTTTACGAGCGTCTGCGGCACGTTTTTCTGCCAATTTAAAGTCTTCTTCTTCAATATCAACAGTGGGCACTTGATCACAAACATTGCCACCGAGCTGATTAACGCTGTGACACAATTCACCCACTTTACGATCCAGCAGCTGTATGTGATCCAGCATCCGGCCAATGGCATTCGCAACCGGATCCGGGTTATCGGCCGCTACCGCGTAGGCATCAAAACCAAACTTCTGTGCCAATTGCTTGCGCTCTGCACTGACAATAGCGTCCGCTTTGGCCACAATGCGTCCCGGGATACCTATAACGGTGGCTCCTGCAGGTACATCTTTAACTACCACCGCATTTGAACCTATGCGGGCGTTTTCACCCACCATCAGCGGACCCAGTACTTTAGCACCGGCACCAATAACAACACCGTTAGCCAGGGTTGGATGACGCTTACCCGGATTCCAGCTGGTACCACCCAGTGTTACACCATGATACAGGGTAACATCATCACCAATTTCAGCCGTTTCGCCAATAACAACGCCCATACCATGATCGATAAAAAAGCGTCGTCCAATTTTCGCACCTGGATGAATCTCCACACCAGTAAACCAGCGTGACAGTGTACTTAAAAAACGCGCCAACCCCTTCCAGTTAGCACGCCAGAGTTTATGACTTACCCGATGCCACCAAATAGCATGCAAGCCCGGATAGTTTGTTAATACTTCAAAACTACTGCGCGCCGCAGGATCGCGTTCAAACACACTTTTGATATCTTCTTTGATACCCGCAAACATGCGTTACTCCTTATCACCCATAGTATTGCGACCAAAACGCTGTACTGAGGTTAATATACCGCGCAAAATATTGTATTCGGCTTCTTCCGGCCGGGCACGGGTAAACAAACGCTTTAATTTTGTCATGACAACACCCGGATGCTGTTTAATAATAAAACCCGTATCGTTTAACGTATCTTCTAAATGCTGATAAAAACTGTTCATCTGCTCACTGGTTGGATAGGCGACCTCATCCACCACAGCGGTTTGCTCAGCCTGTTGCAACATCGCCATGCGCACTTCATACGTAACAATTTGTACTGCCATGGCTAAATTGAGCGAGCTGTAATCCGGATTGGCCGGTATACACACATGGTAATTACACAGTTGTAACTCCTCGTTAGTTAAGCCACTACTTTCTCTGCCAAACACTAACGCAACCGGATGTGTTGCCGCCTCTTTCACTGCCAACGCAGCACAATCACGAGGTTCCAGCATCGGCCAACTTAATGTGCGCGAACGGGCGCTACTGCCAACCACTAAGCCACAATCGGTAATGGCCTCTTTTAAACTGTCAAACACCCGGGCGTTTGCCAGAATATCGCTGGCACCGGCCGACAGTGCATATGCCTGGCCATCGGGTAGCTCTTTCGGCGCCACCAAACACAGCTGTGACAAGCCCATGGTTTTCATTGCCCGGGCTACCGAGCCAATATTGCCGGTATGGGTTGTACCCACTAGAATAATTCGGATTTGGTCTAACATAAGGCTTCCCGCGTAAAAGGGCTGATATTCTAGCACAGCCTGGAATAATTGTTGATGAGAAAATAGCAGTCTGGCCATCTAAATTATACTGATTAATGCGCCGCACCAACCTGCTTTTTTTACTTTGTTTTGCTACACTACCGCCACTTTCACCACAGGGAACCACGAAGATGAAAACAATAAAACTTGCTGCGGCACTGTCTGCTGTTCTGTTTAGTTCACTGACGATGGCCGATGCCTCTACTGATGCCTTGCAATTAGCTGTTGAACATCAAAGCCGTACTCCAGCGAATGTTGTGCGCGACCCGTTCCGTAATCCCGCTGAAACCTTAGCTTTTTTTAATGTGACACCCAACAGCACCGTTGTTGAAATCTCCCCTGGTGGTGGTTGGTATACCGAAATTCTGGCTCCGCTGTTAGCGGCACATGGCACCTACTATGCCGCTCACTTTCCTGCTGAAACTGAATCTGATTATTACAAACGTAGCCGAGCCGCTTTTGTTGAGAAACTGGCCAGCAACCCAATATACAACCGGGTACAACTCACTGAATTCTCGCCAACAGGCAGCAATACCATCGCACCAGAAGGCAGCGCCGACGTTGTGCTTACTTTTAGAAACCTGCACAACTGGTATAACCAAGGTGGCGATGAAGCACTGGTTAATAGCTTCAAGCAATTTTACGCGGCATTAAAACCTGATGGCGTATTAGGTGTAGTAGAACACCGTTTACCGGCAGACAAGATGGTTGGTGAGTGGATTAACAGCGGTTACTTCCCTCAGGCATTAACGGTAAAAGCGGCTGAACAAGCAGGTTTTGAGTTTCAAGCCAGCAGCGAAGTGAACGCTAATGCGAAAGATACCGCAGACTATGCTGGCGGCGTTTGGACATTGCCACCGTCGTTTCGGTTAAAAGATCAGGACAAAGACAAGTATATGGCCATCGGCGAAAGTGACCGCATGACCTTAAAATTTGTTAAACCTGCAGCAAAATAATTTTTTATTTAGTTATTAACGGAAAGCGCAATGAAAGTACTGGTAATTGGCGGCGGTGGCCGCGAACATGCTCTGGCATGGAAAACGGCGCAGTCGCCTTTAGCTACACAGGTGTTTGTGGCGCCAGGTAATGCTGGCACAGCACGGGAAGCAAACCTGACCAATGTTGCTATTGCCGCGGATAACGTGGCTGAACTGCTGGCTTTTGCCCAGCAAGAGCAGATTGGCTTAACCATTGTTGGGCCCGAAGCGCCGCTCGCTAAAGGCGTGGTTGATGCGTTTAACGCTGCCGGTTTAGCCATTTTTGGCCCGACACAGGCAGCTGCACAACTGGAAAGCTCAAAAGCCTTTGCCAAAGACTTTTTAGCCCGCCACAGTATTCCGACCGCCGCTTATCAGACTTTCACGGAAATTGCTCCGGCTAAGGCTTTTGCTCACACATTAGGCACACCAGTGGTGATAAAAGCCGATGGTTTAGCGGCAGGTAAAGGCGTGATTATTGCGCAGAGCCAGCAAGAAGCTGATGCCGCAATCGACGACATGTTATCAGGCAACAAGTTTGGTGACGCTGGCAGTCGGGTTGTTGTGGAAGAGTTTCTAACCGGTGAAGAAGCGTCGTTTATTGTTATGGTAGATGGTAAAACTGCGCTACCTTTTGCATCGTCACAGGATCATAAAGCCCGTGATAATGGTGACAAAGGGCCTAATACCGGCGGTATGGGGGCATACTCACCCGCCCCTGTGGTTACGCCAGCAGTACATGACTGGGTAATGCAGCATGTTATTTACCCTACTGTAAACGGTATGGCAGCAGAAGGCACCGTGTTTACTGGCTTCTTGTACGCCGGTTTGATGATTTCACCCGATGGCAGTGCCAAAGTACTGGAGTTTAACTGCCGGTTTGGCGACCCTGAAACGCAACCTATTATGATGCGTTTACAGTCTGATTTAGTGGAATTGTGCTTAGCCGCAACCCATACCGACCTTGCCAACCACCAGATTCACTTTACTGAACAGGCCGCAGTAGGCGTTGTGTTAGCGGCTGGCGGTTATCCTGATAGCTATGCCAAAGGTAAGGTAATAAGTGGTCTTGACAGTGCGGATAGTGCAGCGGCAAAAGTATTTCATGCTGGCACTGAGCTTAAAGACAATCAGGTGTTAACCAACGGTGGACGCGTGCTTTGCGCTACCGCATTAGGCCAGAATGTTACTGCTGCACAGCAAGCGGCATATCAGCTGGTAGACAAAATTAGTTGGGATGGCATGTTCTGCCGCACTGATATTGGTTACCGCGCCATTGCCCGCGAGCAAAAATAAGTTTAGTCAAAACACCGCGGCAGATAGCCGCGGTCATTCGCATAAGCCGTGGTAATCTACCGCAGTCTATGCTAATTCAACCGAATTTGCGTTGTTATCTTGTGGTAACACTAGCAGCCTATCCTGTCTTTTTAATCTGGAATGTCAGCATTATGCGTAAACACCTTATCCGGCTCTCAGCATTAAGTGTTTTGTTGTTTAGTCATCACGTTTTGGCGCAGTGTGATAGCTCGTTCACCAGCATCAACACCATTCAAGGCACTGCTGAGACCAGCCCGCTGCTGGCAAAACAACTGAGTACACGCGGTGTCGTAACCGCAATTGTGTATCCTGGCACCAACGCGGCAGGAATCGTGTTGCGTGCTATCGCACCCGACAATAGCGCTGCAGCAAACAGCTTATTTATTGCCGACAGCAACGCTGCCGCTCAGTATAAGCCAGGCCAGCAATTACAAGTAACCGGTACCGTAACAGAGGTAAATCAGCTTACCCGTCTGGCAAATATCAACGATATTAAACTGTGTGATGGTCAGCACGTCATTACCCCGGTAAACGTACAACTTCCGGTTGCCACATTACAACAGTGGGAACAGCTAGAAGGTGAGCTGGTTAGCTTTGCGCAAACACTAACCGTTAATGACACCTACAGCCTGGGACGCTATGGCGAACTCATGTTGGCTGATAAACGCCTTTTGGTCCCCACCGACATTATGCGTCCGGGTAAAGAGGCTATGGCACTGGCTGAGCAACAACTGCGACATACGCTGGTGTTAGACGATGGCAGCATAAAGCAAAACCCGGACCCGGTGCGGTTTGGCAGCAATATATTAACGGCACAGACAACGGTACGGGTTGGCGATACGGTGACACAAGTACAAGGCGTTATTCTACAAAACGAACGTGGTTATTTCTTGTTTCCGACACAGCAACCCCAATATCATGCGCAAAACCCGCGTCCAGCCAACCCTGATGCTAAGCCGGAAAAAGCGTTACGCATTGCCAGTTTTAATGTACTTAATTACTTTAACGGCTCAGATCAAACACCGGCGTTCCCAACGCGCCGCGGCGCCGATTCTTTAGCAGAATTTAAGCGCCAACAGGAAAAAACGATTAGTGCATTAGCTGCTCTTGATGCCGATATTATCGGGCTATTAGAAGTCGAAAATAATGGTTATGGCGCACAAAGCGCGCTGGCTAGCCTGACAAATGCGCTTAATGCTGTTAGTAAAACCCCCTATCGCTTTATTACTACCTCGGAACAGCCTGGTACCGACGACATTAAAGTTGCCATGTTGTACCGCCCAGCCAATGTGAGTATCGAGGGTAACGCGGCTATGTTGTTGTCTAGCCCCTTTAATTGGGGCAGCAGGCCGCCGCTGGCACAAAGCTTTCGTCATTTGGCCAGCAACGAGCTGGTAACGGTAAGCATTAACCACTTTAAGTCAAAAGGCAGTTGTCCAAAAGACCCCCTGTCAAAAGACGCCGAACAACAAGATGGACAAGGCTGCTGGAATGCCCTTAGAACCACGTCGGCAAAAGCATTAAGTGACTGGCTGCACACTAACCCAACCGGCATAGAGACTGACAAACAGATTATTTTGGGTGACTTAAATGCCTACCGGATGGAAGACCCTGTCGTCACGCTTGAGCAACAACACTGGCAGTATTTAACCTCAAAAGATGGCGGGCAGTACTCTTATGTTTATCGTGGCCGTACCGGCTCGCTTGACCATGCGCTGGCAAGCACTGCCTTAGCAAAACAACTGGCTCAGTTTCAGCACTGGTCTATTAACGCCGATGAGCCAACGTTGTTGGATTATAACGTTGAGTTTAAAAGTGATAACTTGCAGCAGCAACTGCACGCACCAACACCCTATCGCTCGTCAGATCATGACCCGCTAATCGCGACCTTTCAGTTTTAGTGGCCCTGTTCAGGGGCAAACCGTTAACACTGTTTGCCCCTGAAAGCCCAAGCATAATTGCAATAAACAGTTGCGTGCTATTTGCCTGTTGCTTTAAGGTGAGGTTCAGTTAAAGCAGCGGGCGGTTTCTATGTCACACAAAAATCCTATTATTGCCATCACCGGTTCGTCGGGTGCGGGTACAACAACAACAACAACAGCGTTTCAGCATATTTTCCGCACACTAGACATTAACGCAGCGTTTGTTGAAGGAGACTGCTTCCACCGTTTTAGCCGACCAGAAATGGAAGTCGCGATACGCAAAGCCAAAGAACAAGGCCGTTACATTAGCTACTTTGGCGCAGAAGCCAACGATTTTGGTGCCCTGGAAAGCTTTTTTTCCAGCTATGGTGACACCGGCGGCGGTAAAATTCGCCACTATCTACATACCTTTGACGAAGCAGTACCTTATAACCAGTTACCAGGTACTTTTACACCGTGGCAAGATTTACGCGCCAATACCGACTTGTTATTTTATGAGGGGTTGCATGGTGGTGCAGTAACTGACGAGCATGATGTCGCCAAACATGTTGACCTGCTTATTGGTATGGTGCCTATTGTTAACTTAGAATGGATCCAAAAAATTATTCGCGATACCTCAGAACGTGGCCACTCACGCGAAGCGGTACAAGCCAGCATTGTGCGCAGTATGGACGACTACATCAACCATATTACGCCGCAGTTTTCACGCACGCATATCAACTTTCAACGTGTGCCTACCGTTGATACTTCTAACCCGTTTAGTGCCAAAGACATTCCGTCATTAGATGAAAGTTTTGTCGTGATCCGTTTTCGCGGTATCAAGCATGTTGATTTCCCGTATTACCTGCGAATGATCAATGGCTCTTTTATGTCGCGGGTAAATACCTTGGTGGTGCCAGGCGGCAAAATGGGCCTGGCGATGGAGCTAATATTAACACCGCTGGTAGAAGAGCTGATGATTAAACGGCGCCAGGCTCGCGGTCAGGTCGATTGGCTGGGTACCTAAACAAGAAGACCCTAAGCCTTGTTTGAGCGTCACAAACCGGATTACCCACACCAACACGCCGTAAATACTTCCCTGTAGGCTCGTTTACGCCCGTCCAGGGCTTCAACGGTTGATTTAGGGCAACCCGGTTTGTTCTTTCAGCATCCGTCATAGCGCCAAAATACTGGTTACAAAACCAACAGCACTACAATTTTCATTTCCGCTAGCACCCATCATACCGTTGCTTCTGCTTTACAAAACACCAATTTTCAGCCGTTTAGCGAATGTCAAGACCGCAAAGGCCAATAAATTTATACTTTTGTTTAAATAATAACCTTTGCTTTGGCGGAAAAAATCCGTAAACTTGGCGCCCCTTAAGGGTAGAGCCTTGGATTCAGTGGTGCGCATAGGTCCATATCAGTTAGCGAACAAGGTAATTTGTGCTCCGATGGCTGGAGTGACTGATCACACTTTTCGTGAGCTTTGCCGGCGTTTTGGTGCAGCGTTAGCTGTGTCGGAAATGCTGTCGAGCAATCCGCTGGTCTGGCAAAGCGAAAAATCACAAAATCGCATGGGCCATCGTCAGGAGTCGGGTATTCGTTCCGTGCAAATTGCCGGAGCAGATCCCCAGCAGATGGCGGACGCCGCCCAGTACAATGTTGAGATTGGTGCCGATATTATCGACATCAATATGGGTTGTCCGGCAAAAAAGGTGAACAAGAAACTGGCGGGTTCTGCCTTGTTGCAGTACCCAGACTTAGTGGAGCAAATTGTTCGCGCAGTGGTCGATGCGGTAAAGGTACCGGTTACCTTGAAAATTCGCACTGGCTGGGACCCTGACAACAGAAACGGCATTCAGATTGCCCGTATTGCCCAAGATAATGGCATACAGGCACTGGCAGTACATGGCAGAACGAAAGCCTGCATGTATAAAGGTGGAGCGGAATATGACACCATCCGCGCCATAAAACAAAGTGTAACGATACCGGTAATTGCCAATGGCGATATTACCGGGCCGGAAAAAGCACGCTATGTGCTGGATTACACCGGAGCCGACGCCATAATGATTGGTCGTGCGGCACAAGGTCGGCCATGGATTTTCCGCGAAGTGGTGCATTACCTGGCCACTGGCGACAAACTGGCGCCGCCGTGTATTTCGGAAGTGCGCCAGATTATGCTGGAACATGTGCAGGGTTTACACCAGCTTTATGGTGAGCTCGCCGGTTCTCGCATTGCCCGCAAACATGTGGGCTGGTATTTAGCCGAGCATGACAAGCTCGGTGTGTTTCGTAGTGAATTCAATGGCATTGAGCAGGCAGATGTTCAGCTCAACGCCTTAAATGACTATTTTCATCAACTAGCAGCAACCTAACGTAAAAGAGAAAAGCAATGTTTAATTCGAACGTTACTTCGCCATTTATTACTAACGCCCACGTACAAACGCAGGAAAAGCCACAAGCTTTAAGCACTGCCGCGCAAAAAGCAGTCGCTAACTACCTGCAGCAATTAAACGGACAGGACGTTGACGATTTATATGAACTGGTATTATCTGAATTAGAGCGTCCTTTACTGGAAGAAGTGATGAAATATACCCGCGGTAATCAAACCCGCGCAGCCAACCTGATGGGCATCAACCGCGGTACGCTGCGTAAGAAGTTAAAGCAATACGGCATGAGCTAATGCCCACGCGGGGTTAGCCCCGCTACTAAGCACCTTCGGGTGCTTTTTTATTGGCTGCGCCTGAGGAATTTTACGCATTAGATTCCGCATTAACCCCGGTACTCAGGCACAGACAACATAGATATCGAACTAAGATTGTGGCAGCTGCCACCTTGCTCACGCCAACACGCCGTAAACCCATCCATGGGGGCTCGTTTCCGCCCATCCGGGGCTTCAACGGTTGGCTTAGAGCAAGCCGGCAGCTGCGATGCACTAAACTCGCTGTAATTAGTGTAACCCGATTTCTGCAAGCTAAATGAGAGTCTAAGCATGACGACATTAAGACCTATCCGCCGCGCACTATTAAGTGTGTCCGACAAAACCGGTATCGTAGAATTTGCTCGCGCCCTGGCCGCGCAACAGGTTGAAATTCTCTCTACCGGTGGTACCGCAAAATTACTGGCCGAACAAGGCATCAAGGTAATTGAAGTATCGGATTACACCGGTCACCCGGAAATTATGGACGGCCGGGTTAAAACCCTACATCCGAAAATTCATGGCGGCATTTTAGCGCGTCGCGGCACGGATGAAGCCGTCATGGCTGACAACAACATTGGCCCAATCGATTTAGTGGTGGTTAACTTGTATCCGTTTGCCAGCACTGTTGCTAAAGCCGGTTGTACGCTGGAAGATGCCATTGAAAATATCGACATCGGCGGCCCCACTATGGTGCGAGCAGCAGCGAAAAACCACAAAGACGTTACCATTATTGTTAACGCTAAAGACTACGATATCGTTGTAGCAGAAATGCAAGCCAACGGCGGTGCCACTACCCACGCTACCCGCTTTAGCCTGGCAATAAGTGCGTTTGAACACACAGCGCAATATGATGGCATGATTGCCAACTACTTTGGCGCCATGTTACCGGCCTACGATACACCATTGGAACCTGCAACCAAGTTCCCGCGCACCTTCAATAGCCAGTTCGTAAAAAAACAAGATTTACGTTACGGCGAAAACAGCCACCAAAGTGCGGCGTTTTATGTGCAAGAGGGCGCTAGCGAAGCCTCTGTGTCTACGGCCACTCAGTTGCAAGGTAAGGCGTTGTCTTACAACAACATCGCCGACACTGACGCTGCACTGGAATGCGTAAAAGAATTCAATGAACCGGCCTGCGTTATTGTTAAACACGCTAACCCTTGTGGCGTGGCTATTGGCGATTCAATCCTTGATGCCTACAACCGTGCCTATAAAACTGATCCAACTTCGGCCTTTGGCGGCATTATCGCCTTCAACCGTGAGCTGGATGAAACCACTGCCAAAGAAATTGTCAGCCGTCAGTTTGTTGAAGTGATTATTGCGCCTTCTGCAACAGACGCTGCCGTAGCGGTAGTGGCTAGCAAACCAAACGTGCGTTTATTAGTGTGTGGCGAGTTTAGCGCAGCTGCACCGGCACTAGATGTTAAACAAGTAAACGGTGGCATGTTGTTGCAAGACCGCGACCAGGCCAAAATCACCGCTGATGATTTAAAAGTGGTTACCCAGCGCCAGCCAACCGAGCAAGAGCTTAAAGACTTACTGTTTTGCTGGAAAGTGGCCAAGTTTGTTAAATCAAACGCTATTGTTTACGTAAAAGACAGCATGACCATTGGTGTTGGCGCCGGCCAAATGAGCCGTGTGTACAGCGCGAAAATTGCTGGTATTAAGGCTGCCGACGAGAACTTAGAAGTAAAAGGGTCCGTAATGGCCTCTGACGCCTTTTTCCCGTTCCGTGACGGTATCGATGCTGCAGCCGCTGCAGGCATTACCGCAGTGATCCAGCCAGGTGGCTCAATGCGCGACGCTGAAGTTATCGCCGCCGCAGATGAGCACGGCATGGCAATGGTATTTACCGGCGTACGTCATTTCCGCCATTAATAACATGCGCTATTAAGCATTTGCTTTAGTTATAAAAAGGTCGCTTTGCGGCCTTTTTAATTTATTGCTTTAACCAGCCAATACTCAGCAAATAACGGCTGCCCTGCTCTACTTTGCTAACGGCATGTTCGCACAGATCGGGCCGGAAAAATTTAATGCGGCTGCTTTGATAAATTGGCGTAGCGCAGATAAAGTCACCGCCTTTTTTAGCCTCCTTTAACACAATGTTCAGCCGGTAATGTTTGCCACTGCTTAGCATATCTTTATGCGGCGGTACTTCGCAGCCTTGCGGAAAACGCAGTAAATAACAGTCAAACTTAATTGGCCAATATGCGCCAGCCAGCAACATTTTGTCATATCCGGAAAGCTGACGGCCTTTTTGCCAGCGAAGTAACTGCCTGAAAATGCTCATTCAATACCCTGATTCAGAAAATCGCCAGACAGAATGCATGCCATGCCGTCAACGTTAAGGTTATACAAATACACCCAGCAGGTTATGTTATCACCGTTCTCAAGCTTCACCTGCTGCAGTTCGCGCCGGTATTCCTGCGGTTTCGCAAACGCCGCACTGCAAGCCTCATAATGGTCGAGTTCAGCGAGCATAAGATCTGGCTGCAGCAACTGGTATAACTCACCTACGACCAAATCGGCCGGATTTAACGATGCCACAACCCCCGGATAATGGGCAATCTGATACAACCGGCCCTGATAATGCGCCCTACCAATAAAGCAGCTACCGGTTGCTAGCAACTTATGCATAGGGTGTCTGGCAGAGCGGCGTAAGGTGCCGTAGACAAACAAATAATTCTGCATTTTTAGTCATTGATCAATATCGAATAAAACACTTTACCAACATTTTCGTTTCATATATAACTTCAGCCGCATTTTGCAGTTAAATAAAATAGGATGTTTTATGTTGTTTAAAAAAATGGTGTTAGTTGCTGCAGTAATTGGTAGTTTCGCTGCACAAGCAGAGGTTCAGAACTTTTATGTTGGTGGTCAATACAATAAGACTACGTTAGAAGAAAATGAAAGTGGGTTTTCTGGTTCTGTTGATTTTGGCAGCATTACTGCTTTAGCAGGCTACAAATTTAATGATTACCTTGCTGTAGAAGCTCGCTTTGGTACTGGAGTAAAAGATAAGTCATCAAACGAAGACGGCTATAAAGAAAGCTTTGGCGTAGATATGCAAACTATGTTGGTTGCCAAAGCAAGCTATAACTTGTCCAATGAATTTTCAGTATTTGCAGTTGCTGGTTACAGCAAAACAGATTTCAAATACGAAGAGTCTGAGCCTGGTTACTCTTTTTCAGAAACTGACTCATTAAATGGCCTGGCGCTCGGTATTGGTGCGGAATTCAAATTTTCCAATAACGTCGCAGTTAACCTGGAGTATGTCATGTTGCCAGATAAAACTTTCCGCGACGGTTCATACTCATTTAAATTAGAATCTAATAATCTATCGCTTGGCGTAAATTACTTTTTCTAATCCCATTTGAACCAGGCTTAGTTTAAGCTTGGTTCAATCCACACTGGTTACACTACATAAATTTGGCTGGTATTGACCATTCGAGTTGAAAGCTGTTTTGGTCAGCCTGATAACACAAGCAGGTTAAAGACGCTTTTTTAATCTTAAATGCCATGTTTTCGCTGCCGAGTAAGCTACCGATAAGCAACGATAAGTCTGGTTCGTGGCCTACCAATAAGGCGTGTGTGGGCAGTTCTGCTAGCAACTGTTGTAGCTGTTGATATGCAAACTGACTGTCTGTTGTAAGTGCCAACCATTCTAGTTCCTGCACAGCAGGCAAACCCGCTTCTTTACGCACTATGGCGGCGGTTTGTGCCGCGCGCGGATACGGGCTGCTAAACACCGCTTCTGGCACAATAGCATTACGCTGCATAAAAGCTGCGACACGGCGTGCTTGCAACCGACCTTTTTCTATCAGGCAGCGGTCTATATCCAGCTGGTTTGGCCGAATAACCTCTGCGGTAGCGTGTCGTAAAAAATATAAGTATTTATCCATAGCGGCGCAGTTATAGCATGCTATTAAGACAGAATTATGACACAACAATCATCAACTGACTGGCCAAGAAGTTATTCATAAAAATATGTTAGCATGCCGCAACTTGGCCATATTTAGGGACATTTAAATGCATTTTTATCAGGTTATACAGCAGTTCAACGCAGAAAACAGCGACGAACATGGTATTGATGTACCGCCGCATTGGGGACAGGGGCGTGCGGTATTTGGCGGTATGGCAGCTGCACTTGCTATGGCGCATCTGCTACCCGTTATTCCCGCGGGTATGCCGCTTCGTTCCGTGTCGGTGTCTTTTGTCGCGCCATTAAATGCCGGGGCTGCAACGGTGCGCCGGCGTATTCTGCGCCAGGGTAAGTCGGTTATTCAGGCGCAGGCCGAAATTGAACAAGACGGTCAAATTGCGCTGGTACTTTTAGCCAGCTTTGGTGCGCCGCGACAATCACAACATCAGTTGGTTGCAGATACTGCACCGCAGTGGCAAACAGAAAAAGTACACACCTTACCCAAACAAGGCCAGGTACCGGAATTTACCACCCATTTTGATTACCGCATTAGCCATGGCCAACTACCATTTAGCGCCAGCCCACTGCGCCAGTTGGGTGGCGATATTCGTATGGCAGGCAGTGAGAGCAGCCAAGCCGGTATACTGGAACTGTTAGCGTTAGTTGATGCCTGGCCACCGGTTAGCCTAACTTTGCTAAATCAGCCTGCACCGGCCAGTTCGCTTACCTGGACTATCGAGTTTATAGCGCATGATTTGCCGTTTACTAACACCGATTGGTGGCGTTATCTGGCTGAAATTGAATTTGGTGCAGAGGGTTACCACCACATTTCTGCAAAATTATGGCAGCCGGATGGCAAATTAGCGGCCATAAGCCGGCAAACGGTTACAGTATTTGCGTAGTACTTGGCGCCAGTTAGCTTAGAGCCTGCTTGTTTAATGCAGGCTCGCTTAGCGCCTATGTCTATAGCGTCTAGCAGCTGGTATTAATGCAGTCGCGGCCATCGGCCTTGGCCCGGTACAATGCCGTATCGGCAGCACACATTAGTGCCGTACTGGTTCGGTATTGGCCATTAATTTCGGTGGCAATACCCTGGCTAACCGACACACTTAGTGTTGCCGGTAAACCGGCATCAACAAAGCTTAGTTCACGCACCGCAAACTGAACATCGCGGGCAACTTGTAGCGCGTTAATCTCGTTATGGTTTGGCAAAATAAGGGCAAACTCTTCTCCACCATAGCGCGCGGCTAGTTTAGCGTCTAACGGCATCGCCTGTATTATCGCGCCCGCCACTTTGCGCAAGCAGGCATCGCCCTGAATATGACCATAGTTATCGTTAAATTGCTTAAAGTAGTCAATATCAATAATAACCACACTGAGCGGCCTTCTGGCTTCTGTACATTTTTGCCAGTGGTTTTCCAGCTGTTCATCGAAGGCACGACGGTTAGCAAGGCCGGTTAGCGCGTCAGTAGCCGCCAGCTCGCGCAGTTTATTGCATTCCGCTTTATAGCGGGTTAAATCCCGCATTACTAACACTAAGCGCGGTTCTGGCTCGGGTAAAAACGATACCGACAGCTCAATGTCTTTTACTTCACCATCTGCGCAGCGCAATGCCATTTCAGTAGGCCCGGCCTGCAACGATAAAATACGTTTTGCCACAATATTTACCAGGCCGTTATATTGCTGGTGGCAGCGGCTGACTAAAAACTCCGGCCATTTACGGCCAATTAAGGGCCTGGCAACGCAGTTGAGTAACAGTGCCGCTTTTGCATTAGCGCACTCAATCACCCCATCCGGGCTAACCACTAACACCGCTTCTGCCAGGTATTGAATAAAGCCACCAACATCCATCCCGGCTGGCGAGTCAATATTGATGGTGTCGCCCCAAAGCGCGTCATCGTTTAAGGCTTCAGGCAGTACTTGGCGTTTACTCTGCGGTGTTGTCATCGGGTTATCTCACTATCGTTAGCTCAACTGCTGCAAACTTTAGTCTTTACTACGCGCAGGAACCTTCCGACAATCTTCTCATTTAAGCTATTGATTTTTAAACAACAAAAAGCCCACCTCGGGGCTTTTTGTTGTTTTATTTCAGGATGAAATTATCCTTTTACAAAAATATAAGCTCAGCATTTACCAAAAGATTTTGACACAACAACAATACCGGCAACGCTTACGCTTACTTTCACACCCATTGGAATACCCCAGTGGGTGCAAATAGTTAAACATGCCTGTGCCACTTTACCATCAAATGAAATAGGTACAGGAATGCACTTACTTCCAATACCTAATGGCAGGTTTATGCAGGCTTTACCATTTGCAATGGTGACAGTGATGCACTCAGCCAATAGTGCAAGATGGCCATCATCTTCTGAGATGGTATTCGCTTGCGGCAGGTTTTGAGCATTGTAGTGATTGCTCGCTGCTTCGATGGCTTGTTGTACTGCTTGATCTGAAAAAGACGGATGCTTAGTCATAATAAAATTTCCTTTATTTACTTAACGACAGATTGTCGTAAATGTTTTTTTAAGCTAAATAAAACCGGGTCGCTTCTTAAAGGGGCCGTAAAGCTAATACTTACGGTGCTATGCTGTGCAAGTTAAGAACGGGTCCCACCAAAAATATTTAGTTGGGGCACTTCCCACGGAAACACCAATTTTAATTTGATATGTGCAGTTGCCCTGCAACATAGCGGTACCTAACCACTGGTATGGAGAAGTGTCGGGTTGTTTAGTAGGAAAACCAAAGTTGCCAAATATGTTAGTACCATTTGAAACTTCAAAGCCGATGATTTCTACATGGTCACCTTGGGCCCCCATCGCGTCGATGGCTACGGCATTAAAAGCCACACCAAAGCCAGCAGTTAATTGGGTGCTAAGCTCTAGCCCACCTTCGCCAGAGCTGCCGCCTGCAACATTATTGTCCATCATATAAACGCCGGTTCCAGCGTAAGCACCATTGGTTTGGCTATACAAGTAAACTGTATCTACGGCGATATTGATCACTCGGCTGGGAACTACCGCAGGTGCGCTAAATTGACGCATTAATTTGTTCATGTGTAATATTCCTTAATTATTTAATACTCAATGTTAAAGACGAAAATTACTGTGTAACCGGCGTAATGGTTACCGGCAACGTCACCGTGATTTGGTTATCACCGTCAAAACTGAACTGAATGTTCGAGTTAACACTGCCCCCCACCGTTGATTGGGTAAGCTTGCCAGTAAACACGTTGGGCATGCCTGCTACTGGTGCAGGCGGCTGCTCCCAGCCAGACTCCGCGCCAACATTCGTAATAGAAAAATCGCCGGTGTATTGAGGATCGATAGGCAAGACAGTCCAACACACATTGCTTGATGTAATGACGTTGGTATGGAGATTTGCGCTACCTTCACCAGAAGATTGTTGCGAGCGGTTAGAAACGGCGTAACATCCGCGAGTAGAGCCCTGCGCTAACGCATTCACATCTACCCATACTTGAACGAATACCGTGCATTGATTAGGTGCAATAGACATATTATTCCTCACTTAAGTTTGATAACGACTTTCCTACTCATTTGGCTTTTCGGAGATCGCCCATTTTTTCAGTGGTGTATGATCCACTACAACGGTAAAGCGGTTTGCATTCCACTGGCCTGCGTCTTCTCAAACCTAAGCAAAGGAGCCAAAACTGCGCAGCCAACGCCGATAATTTGAAACAGTGGTTTTAAAACAGCTACCTGGCTGAGAGAAACAATGAGGTAAGCGTGATATGTAGCTACCGTCAGGTTATCTCGCACAGCGGGTTAGACTGCTACAAACTCTAGCCCCCACAATAGAAATAACCTTCCGATAACCTTGAGTTATAAGTTGTTGTTTTTATGTGAATGTAAATAATTTATCAATCGAATATCGTCTAATGCTGTGCTTTATAGCTTGAGGATAAAAACAGGGTTGGCATTAACGGCTTAATTAAGGCCTTTTAACAGGCATCGCAGGTGTAATGGAAGCCAGCATCAAATTAGGGTCAGAACAAAATAAAATAGTCTAAGCTTAAACACACTTCTTATAACGAAAAATCAAATTAGGGTCAGAACAAAATAAAATAGTCTAAGCTTAAACACACTTCTTATAACGAAAAATTATGCTATGGCCAGACTGCCCAGAGTGCATTTAGCCGGTGTGCCGGAACACATTATTCAACGCGGAAATAACCGCCAGCTTTGTTTTGCATGTGACGAAGATTTTGCGGCATACGCCCACTGGTTAAAGGAGTACGCCAACAAATTTCAGGTGCATATGCATGCCTGGGTGTTTATGACTAATCACGTGCATTTGTTATGCAGCGCTTCAAATAGCTCTGGCATCAGCCTTATGATGCAAAGCATGGGGCGGCAATATGTCCGTTACTTTAATCAGCGTTACCAGCGTAGCGGTACCTTGTGGGAGGGGCGCTTTAAATCTTGTTTAGTGCAGGAAGAGCGCTACCTATTGGCAGTGTATCGCTACATTGAAATGAACCCAGTGCGGGCAGGCATGGTGGCATCGCCGGCAGACTACAGCTGGTCAAGTTACGCTATCAATGCATTGGGCAAAACTTCGGCATTGTGTAAGCCGCATTCCTGCTACCTGGCGCTGGCGAAAAACGACGCTGAGCGACAGCAAGCCTACCGCGGTTTGTTCAGTCAGATGGATGAAGCACTGCTGGCTGATATTCGCAGTGCAGCGAAAAGTGGCATGGCGCTGGGTAATGAACGTTTTAAGCAAGAAGTGGCCGACTTAACAGGGCGGCGGCAGCACCCTGAAAAACGAGGCAGGCCAAAAGGACAGGGTAAACCGGCCTGATTGCGCTTAATTTTGTTCTGACCCTATATATTATCGACTTATCCACCCAGCCAGGTTACGCAATTTAAGATATTAAGTGTCCACTAAAATTAAGTGGACACTTAAATTAGAGCGTCAACCTGTGTTCGCCGGACGCTTACCTTAATTTTGTTCTGACCCTAAATATTCTAGTGGACACTTAAATTAGAGCGTCAACCTGTGTTCGCCGGACGCTTACCTTAATTTTGTTCTGACCCTAAATATTCCTATATATTAACAGCGCCGCTTTTGCATTAGCGCATTCAATCACCCCATCCGGACTAACCACTAACACCGCTTCTGCCAGGTATTGAATAAAGCCACCAACATCCATCCCGGCTGGCGAGTCAATATCGATGGTGTCGCCCCAAAGCGCGTCATCGTTTAAGGCTTCAGGCAGTACCTGGCATTTACTCTGCGGTGTTGTCATCGGGTTATCGCACTATCGTTAGCTCAATTGCTGCAAACTTTAGCCTTTACTACACGCAGGAACCTTCCGACAACCTTCCGATTTAAACCATTGATTTTAAGTAACAAAAAAGCCCCTGACGGGGCTTGTGTTACATTCAGAATAGCTTATTAAAACAAAGCTCAGAATTACTTTGGTTCGTTTTTAACTTGTGGGTCTGGGCTTATTAGCATTAATGAATTGTTGTTATTGGTTAAAATGAATTGAAACTTGGTCGTACCTGGTGTCTGGTCAGTATCAATCATCTGCAATTGCATACCATCGGAAGAAACTTCAACGCTATCAATTACGCCATCGAAGGGGGTTAAGAAACCGGCGCTGGCAAATTTCAGACCTCTGCCTGTATCATCAATTAATTGGTACGTTATTGTTTCGGCTTGTGTCACCGTAACATCACCGTCGTATTGCTGTCCTTCACTGTTTAAATAGTTAAAAGCCGGTTCGCCATTTACCAGGCTAACAACAACTTTTACTAATTCAGTGGCTTGAGTGGTTGGCATTGCTTGTATTTCCTTATGGTTGTTATTAAAAATAAATATTTACGATACCGTTTTGCTGCAGCAAATCAATCACTTGAGGGTGACTGTCTAACTGTCCCAAACAATCTAGCGCTTTAGCGTAATTAATAGTGTAGTTAGGGTTTTTGTTTACATCGATAATCACAGATAGGTTATTCTTGACTTGCTGGCAAAGCAAACTAGCTGCTTCGCGCTGTCTATTGGCAACTAAGGCTTTGGCCTGCAACAGTTGGCTCTCAGACAAGTAACCAATATAAGTTGTATTTTGTGGATACTGAGCGACAAGCCGATCAGAGGCCGCACTTGCCAAATCCGCATAAGACTTACTTTGCTCAAATAACGCAATACTCTGAAATTGTTGTGCTGCAGTAATCAACAATCTTGTCATTATTTCTTCTTTGTTAACTTCCGAGAGCACCTGCTGATCGGCTTGTAATGCCAGTTTGTGTGTTGAAAAGCGACTCACTATCTGTTCAGCAGTCACTGGGGTTTTAAACTTAAAAGACTGAAAGTAATAGTAATGCTTACGTCGTTGCCAAATGCTGTTTTGCGGATCTTGTTCCAAAGCTTGAGAGATAGTGTTGAAAGCCTGTTGGGCTTTCAACTGTGACTCTTCATAATTCCCCGTGTAATGCAATAAACTCGCTAAGATCTGATAACTACTGGTCAGAATGTCCAATAAGTAAGGTTCAGATACGGCCTTGATGTCTTCAAGCTTCTGTTGAAGCTCTTTTTGTAGCTCAGTTTGAAGTTCAATTGCATGAGTAAGGTCTCCTTGAGAAAGTGCAGCGCTTGCCAACCAGGAGCGTGTATCTGCTATATCAGCGAGCAGTTGACCACTATCAGGCTGTTGCTTTTGCGCCAATAATTTCAATCGCAACGATTCTTCAAAATGTTTTTCAGCTGCAGCAAATTCTTGCAAGTTCATCGCCAGCGAACCCTGTGAGTTGGTGGCGTAGGATAGCTCCATAATGGCATCGATATTATCCGGTGCCAGTTCGTACATGCGCTGGCTGTACTGGTAATACAGCTCAAACTCCGGTTGGGTGGCCTCCCAGTTACTGGCGTCGTAGTGTATTTGTCCCAGCCAGAAGGCATTGGCACCAAGGGTTTTTAACAGCTCCAAATTATTCGGTTGCTCTACCAGCACGGCTTCTAGTTGCACGCGAGCGGCTTGCAATGCCGCTGTAGCTTCGTCGGTTTTACCGCGTGAATAAGCTACTTCACCCATGGCTTCAAGCGTTTGGCCATGTTGTAAGCGGGCTTGGGTACTTAATGCCGAATTGTCCACCGAGTAATCGGTAAAGTATTCCAGGGCTTTGTTGCTAATACCGTCGAGCAAGTCCATGCGGCCGATACTGCGCAGTTTGTCGGCAAAGTCACCTACCATAAACCCCAGCAGGTTCTCTGCTGCCAGGCGCTTTTGCTGGGCTTGCTGTTCAGCGTTAAAGCTGCGCACACTCATGGTAATCGCGGTGACAGTGAGTAAACACAACAACACCATGGTGCTGCGCCAGGTCCAGCGCTTTAAGCGGGCTTTATTGGCTGACACCTGAATAAAGCGCAGCTCGTCGGCGTCGAGCAAAAACAAACTGTTGTTTAACAGGGTTTGCGCTTCTTGCAGTGGCTTACCGTCGGCGAGTAAATAGGCACTGTTTTGCTGTTCTGCCTGCCAGCGCTGGGTTAAATGCAGCAAGCGGCTTTTTACGCTAAGGCTATGGTGGTGCTCGCTGATCCAGGCCGTTGCCCGTGGCCAACGCCGAAGCAAAGCCTCGTGCGCGATGCTAAAACATGGCTCACCATTTTGCAGATGCGAGACAAACAAGCGATGTTCTACCATGGCATAGACCAAGGCACGTTCAGCGTCGGTTTGCAGCTGCTGCACCCGGCCACTGCGGCTGGTTATGCTTTTTTCATCTTCCCTAAGCGTGACCAGCATTGACAGCACACGTGGCAAGCTGGCTTTTTCTGCCGCCCCCAGCGCACTAATGGCCTGCTCGGCATTTTTACCTATGGCGCCTTCAATGCCGCCCAACGCCTGGTATATCGACACTAACAACTGGTTGTCGTTGCTGCGCTGTAAATACAGCTCCTGCAAGGTGTATTGCAGCATGGGTAAGGCGTCGGGGTTACTGGCCGCTTCACTGCAGAGTATTTCATCCAGCGGCGTAGCCGTGGCGGGGTCGGTATCGAAACTCAGGCCTGCAGCCAGCGCGGGTAAGCGTATCATTTGTAGTAAATCGGCCCGGCTGGGGGCAGCTAAGTCAAAATGCGCGCCTTTTGCCTTGCCGGCAATTAAGCTGGGGTAATCGACCAATAGCGGGTAAAACTCGTTACGACAAGCGCTAAGCACCAGCACAGCGCCGCTGGTAGCCAATTGCTCTAACAGCTGGGTAAATTGCTTACGTTCGTCTGTGCTAAATATCGGTGACGACAGCAGTACCTCTAAGCGGTCAACAAACAAGGCAAAACGCGGCTTACTGCCAGCGCCTTTGGGCAATTGTTGTACGCAGCGCTGTATCACCTGCTCTGGGGTTGAGATAAGCAACCCGGCCAGGCTTTGAGCGCTGTCGCCGGCAAACACCGGCGTGTCGTTAATGTCCCAATCCAGCATGGCACTGGCTAAATCGGTAAATAGCTGGTTTGGTGCCACATCGGCCAGGTCCATACTGCTGTATGACATCACCTGCACCCCGTTGTAACCGCCGCTTTGCATTAAATTGGGCATAACACCGGCGTTAATCAGTGACGACTTACCACTGCCACTGGGACCAAGTAACAAGCAGAACGCCCTGCCATACTGTATTTGCTGGGCGATGCGCTGCAGTAAGGTATCAATTTGGGCACCACGGCCAAAGAACACGCTGGCATAACGTTCGTCATAGGCTTGCAAGCCGGGAAACGGCGAGCCCTGCTGCCAGCTATGCGCTTGCACACTTTGATCTTGCCCCAGCGGAAAGCGCACCTCTGCCACGGTACGGTAACCGCGTTTACGGATGGTTTCTATGTAGCTGGGGTTAGTGGCGCTATCGCCCAATGCTTTACGTAATTGGGTAATGGTTTTATGCAGCGGGTTGTCACCGGTGTCGGTACCGGGCCAGCACTGGCTAACAATGTCATCGGCGCTAACTACCTCGCCTGCATGCAAGCATAACAGTACCAGCACATCCATCGCTTTAGGTTCAAGCTGGCATAGCTGTTTACCCCGACGCAATGTATTTGCTGCAGGCTCTACCTGCCAGTCACCGAAGAAAAATGTTTCGCGCATAATGGCTTGTATCTAATTATTTGCTGTACAACATAACATGCTGCGGCAGAATAGTTTAGCCCCTTGGTAACATCTGATGTTTGTCAGATAAAGGCTTGAGTATCAAGCTAACTTTGCTAGGCTAAAGCCAGAGCAGCAAAAAGGAAACATATGATGGCACAATGGCTTAGCGGCAGCGTAACCAGTAATCATCACTGGCATGCCAATTTATTCAGTCTTAAGGTGAAAACAGCGCCGTTTGATTTTATTGCCGGCCAGTTTGTGCGTTTAGCATTGAACACCCCGGATGGCAAAGTGCAGCGGGCCTATTCGCTGGTAAATAGCCCAGGCGCCGCCGAGCAAGAATTTTTGGTTAGTACCGTGGCAGACGGTACCCTATCGCCTTTACTGCAACAGCTAAAAATGGGTGATGAAGTAGCAATAAGTCAGCCGGCGTCCGGTTTTTTTATTCTGGATGAAATACCAGATGGCGAAAACTTGTGGCTAATATCCAGTGGCACCGGCATTGGCCCGTTTTTGTCGATGCTGGGCACCCACCTCATTTGGCAGCGGTTCCGTCATATTATTTTAGTGCATACGGTACGTACCATAGCCGATTTAGCTTACCGTGAACTAATACAAAGCTGGCAGCACCAGTACCACGGACAACTGCATTACCAACCCATTGTTACCCGCGAAGCGCATGCCGGTGCTTTGGATAAACGCCTGCCCGAATTGATACAGACTAACGAATTGCAACACGTGTGTAAGCAGCCGTTAAACAGCCAATCGCAGGTTATGTTGTGTGGTAACCCACAAATGATAACCGACACCAAGGCCACGCTTGAAAGCTTGGGGTTAAGCAAAAATTTAAGGCGTAATCCCGGCAATATTACGGTTGAGCAATATTGGAAATAGCCAACAGCGGGCCTAGAAAATTCCCGCTAGTGAGCGTAATAAACCTTGGTGTAGTGGTTGTTCTGCCTCTTTCCATTTAAGGTTGGCTTTATTGGCAAAGCTCACCACTTTAAGCTGATATTTACGCATGTCGGTGTCGCGCTGCCATAACTGCTCAAAGGCACCGCTGTCGCCTTGCAGCAATTGATGCTCGGCATACTCTTGTACTTTTTGTTCTGAATCCGGTGAAATACGCTCAGCAATCTGTACATCGGTTAGCATGGTGTAATATTTATCCTTCACCAACTGATTACCAATATATTCAGCACCGGCAAACACGGCCAATACCACCAAGGCGCGGGCGATATCTTTGCCGTCCAGATTGGCGCCTATAGAGGTATCAACAAATACCGCCGTATTACGACCGTATCGCTCTCTACGCTGCTCTGGCGTTTCAGACTCTGGCGGTGGCGCCATCCCCGGATGCAGCAAGGCATGCGTTTCATCTGCTGTCATGCCGTATTCTTGCGCCAGAACTATGTCGGGGCGTTCTTTTAACACGGTACGCACATTAACTTGCAGCCAATATTGTGCGCGCATTGGCGAGTCAACCAGCAAGTAGCCCCGCTCAAGCATAAAATGGCGCACATCGTCTGCCAACGGCAGTTGGTATTCTGCCGTTGTGTTGCGAATATCCAGAAAAATGGTGCGTAGCTCGGGTTCAACCGGGTCAAGGTATACCGTTTCGCTCATCCGGGTTTGTGCATCCAGTTTGTGTTTAGCCACTGAGGTATGCAGCGCAGTACAACCACTTAGCGCCCATACCGTGGCAATTAGAACAACCAGACGCATTTAGAATAATCCCGCCAGTGCCCGCACCATGCCTTGGGTAAGGTCAGGCTCGGCTTCTGGCCACTTTAAATTAGCCTGATTGGCAAAGCTGGCCACCCGGGTTTGGTACTTACGCATATCACTTTCGCGGGCATAGCTGGAAGTTGTTGAACCACTATCACCCTGAATAAGTTCATGTTTTGAGCGCTCGCTTACCGTACCATCGAATCGCTCCATGATCTGAATATCGGTAATCACGCTGTAGTACACATCTTCTACCATGGCATCCACTACAGTACCCACAATAGCCCCCCCCACTGCAGCGCCCAGCGCACCGCCAGAGCTGCCACCCGTAGCACGGTGCAAGGCATAACCGCTTACCGCGCCTGCCGCTATACCAGGGCCTGCCGCCAGCGCACTGTTGGTGTCACGCGCATTGCTGCGGCCTACTTGCAGCACATTAGCCTGCAGCCAGTAATTCGCGCGTTTCGGGCTATCAATAACCTGGTAACCACGCGCTTGCAGGCTTTGAATAACCTGAGGTTTAAGATCAAATTCAGGCTTGTCTGAGGTATTACGGATATCAACAAAAATTGTGCGCTGCTCTGGTTCTACCGGATCAAGAAAAATTGAACTGCTCATCTTGGTTTGCACGTCTAGGTTACGCTTGGCAACAGCAGTGTGTAGCGCCCCACATCCGGTTAAACTTAGCGTAGCGATAACAATCGCAGACATTAATAGGGTTTTCATTGGTATTCCTTTAAAGAGATATTGGCTGGCAATGTACTAAGTAGTTACTTTGCCGTGTCTGGCTGAATTTCATCTGAATAATTGGCCTTATTTTAGAATAAAAAGAAGCGGTTATCTGTACGCTTTTGTAAGCAAAAATAAACAGCGGCAAAAATGCCGCTGCGGCTGGTTTTATCTTTACTTTTTACAATAAATCGTTATAATATGCGCCGCTCTTTTGACCAAATTTTACACTGCTCTTTTCAAATAAGGTAATGACTATGCATCCGATGTTAAACATCGCGGTTCGTGCTGCTCGTAGCGCGGGTAACGTGATCGCTCGTGCTTGTGGCCAGCTTGATATGGTTCAGAAACAACAGAAAGGCACTAACGACTTTGTTACTAATGTTGATAGAGAAGCTGAACAAGCCATTGTTCAGGTGTTAAAAAAATCGTTCCCGACTCACGGTATTGTCGGCGAAGAGCATGGTGATTACGGCAACAGCGCCAGTGAGTTTCAATGGATTATTGACCCATTGGACGGCACCGCAAATTTTATTAAGGGCATTCCGCATTTTGCGGTGTCTATCGCACTAAAACACCAGGGTAAATTAGACCAGGCAGTGATCTTTGATCCACTGCGCGGTGAGCTATTCACGGCATCACGTGGTCGCGGCGCCCAGTTAAATGGTACTCGTATCCGGGTAAATAACCTGCCAGATATGAGCGGCACCATTTTAGCCACAGGCTTTCCATTTAAAAACAAAACCCATTTGCCAGCGCATGCTGCCATGCTAACCGCATTACTGGCTGACGCTGCAGACATTCGTCGCACCGGTTCTGCCGCACTGGATTTAGCCTATGTTGCCGCAGGGCGCTTTGATGGTTTCTTCGAAATTGGTTTAAAGCCCTGGGATATTGCTGCGGGCGAGCTTATTGTTCGTGAAGCCGGTGGTTTAGTCTGTGACTTCGTTGGTGGAAATAACCAGATGCGCAGTGGTAACGTGGTTGCAGCAGCGCCAAAAGTATTAGCCGGCATGTTAAAAGGCATTCGGCCACACCTGACAGAAACGCTGTCTCGTTGAGCCATTCTATTTAATGTCAAAAGCCCGCACTGCGGGCTTTTTTGTTTACAACGGTAAATGTATTACAGCTGCGTAATGTTATAGCCCTGCTGTTGCAACAACTGCAGCACGTTTTGCTCGCCAGCAAGGTGCAGTGCACCTACCAGCACTAATTCTACCTCTGGTGTAGCAAACATTTTCTCTAGCTGTGGCAGCCAGTTTTTATTGCGCTGAACCAATAATACATCATAAAACTGCTTTCCTTCTGGCGTGTCGGTATAGGCCATTGCCAGCTTAGCCATTGCCGCCCGATCACCGCTGCGCCAGGCCGCAATGATATTAGCTAACTCCGTTTCTAATGCTGATAACTGCTGCAAATTTTGTTGGACAAAAGCATCTTCGTTATTAGCAGACACATTTAGCAGCATATTCAACTGCTGCTCTACGGTTTCCAAAAACAATAACGGTTTATTGTCTGCCACGGCTTGCTTGAGAAAATGCATGTCCACGCCTTCACCTGCCATGCCAGCTTTTTGCAGTGCAACCTGCATTAAGGTAAGTAAGACAAAGTCGGGTTTAAAACCGTTTAGCGCTGCCAAATCGACCCCTTGCACTTTGGCATACTGTTGCAACTGCTTATATGTCGTTGCCGACAGCACCTGCATTAGGTTGCGACCATCGCTATACATGGCCTGTTGCATTAACAACTGCATACCTTGGGCAGTTTCCAACTCACGCACATCGGTTTCAAACACCAGCACATCTGCCTGATCATATGCCTGGTTAAAAGCCGGTGGCAACGGAAACTGCTCTGGCGGTAATAAGTGCACAGTACCGCCAATATACAGCTGCTGCGCGCCTTTGCTAACGCGCCATACTGATGTGTCTGCCTGTAGTGCTGCACTGCAAAATAACGTCGCAATAGCGCACAGACCTATTACCTTAGTGGTTAACTTCACCATTTAATACTCCTGTTATATTGCCGTGGGTACTTCTACCGGTAAATTACGTTCACGCCACTCCCGATAGCCTCCAATCAGGCTGTATACATTCTGATAGCCCATGTGTTGTAAGGTCTGTGCAGATAAAGCCGAGCGAAAACCGCCACCACAATACAACACCAGCTTTTGTTTTTTATCGGCAACAGTTTGCTCAATATCGCGTTCAATGATGCCTTTACCCAAATGCATGGCCTCGGGTAAGTGGCCTTGCGCCCATTCATGATCTTCGCGAATATCTAATAGCACATAAGGCTGGTTATGTTCCTGTAATTCGGTAATGCTAATTTCTTTAATCTGGGCTTTTGCCTGGGTAACCAGTGCTAAAAAACCGGGGGCATGTTGCTTCGTCATCTTAATGTGGCTCCATAAAAAAATGCCAGTCAATGACTGGCATTTTTAGCATCTTTAACTGTGCAATTACAGCAAAGCGTCAGTATTTTCGCCTTCTTTCTCTATCGGCGGTGGCGGTAGCATGTCTTCTCGGCTGATACCGAGAATTTCAGCTATCGCACTGGCGACATAGATAGACGAGTAGGTACCAATAGCAATACCAAACAACAACGCCGTAGCAAAACCATGAATTAACGCACCACCCATATAAAACAGGACCACTAACACCAATACGGTGGTTAATGAGGTAATAACAGTACGGTTTAAGGTTGACGTAATGGCATCGTTAATAGTGTCATCGACACTGGTGTCGCGCAATTTACGAAAGCTTTCTCTTATGCGGTCAAACACCACGATAGTATCGTTAATCGAGTAACCTATTAGTGCCAGTATCGCTGCAAGCACCGTTAAGTCGAACTCCAGCTGCAATACTGAAAACAGCCCCATTGTTAACGTAACGTCGTGAAACAACGCCATTACCGCACCCACAGACAAGCGCCATTCAAACCGCATGGTGACATACAGCAAAATACCAATTAGTGCCACTAGCATTGCCAGGCCACCATCTTCTTTTAGCTCTTCACCAACACTTGGGCCAACAAACTCGATACGACGCATTGTCACCGGCTCTGTCAGCGAGGCGTTTAGCGCCTTAATGACATTGTCACCCAGCGTTGACTGGTCGACATCGGTGCGCAGTGGAATACGTATAAGTACATCACGGCTGGTGCCGAATAACTGCACCACCGCATCGCCGTATCCTGCAGAGGTTAGCGTTTGCCGTACAGCAGGTAAATCAGCCGGTTGTACAAAACCGATTTCAATTACCGTACCGCCAGTAAAATCTAAGCCCCAGTTAATGCCTTTGGTAGCAAAAGACAGCAGTGAGCCAAGAATTAACAGCACGGAAAGCGCTATTGCCGGCCATTTCAACCGCATAAAACCCAGTGGCTGACTAAAGGAAAATATTCTCATTATATACCCCTTATATTGGCAGTGACTGCACGCGGCGGCCACCCCAGAACAGATTAACCAATAAACGGGTACCCACTACAGCGGTGAATATTGACGTTAAAATACCAATTGCCAGCGTTACCGCGAAACCTTTAACCGGGCCAGTACCAATACCAAACAGAATTAGCGCAACCAACAAGGTGGTAATGTTGGAGTCGGCAATGGTAGCAAATGCGCGGTCGTAGCCATGGTGAATAGCTTGTTGAACTGAACGTCCATCGGCTAATTCTTCACGAATACGTTCGAATATAAGAACGTTGGCATCAACCGCCATACCTACCGTTAGTACAATACCCGCCATACCTGGTAGGGTAAGCGTAGCGCCTGGAATCATCGACATCACGCCAACGATTAATATCAGGTTGGCCACCAATGCCAGATTAGCCACCATACCAAAGGCTTTGTAGTAAATAACCATAAAGATCAACACACATACCATACCCCACTGAATAGCCGTGGTGCCAAGTTCAATGTTTTCTTTACCCAGGCTTGGGCCGATAGTGCGTTCTTCAATGATCTGAATGGGTGCAATTAGCGCACCTGCACGCAGTAACGTCGCCAGGTTTTGCGCTTCGCCAGGTGAGCTGATACCGGTAATGCGGAAATCGCGACCTAAA
Source organism: Rheinheimera baltica DSM 14885 (assembly GCF_000425345.1). Lineage (GTDB taxonomy): Bacteria > Pseudomonadota > Gammaproteobacteria > Enterobacterales > Alteromonadaceae > Alishewanella > Alishewanella baltica. The sequence continues at coordinate 52,699 of NZ_AUDG01000025.1, forward strand.
CGGGCTTGAATAGTGGCGTCGTTAATCACCTCTTGCTGTTTAATCAGCACAGGGTTACCGTCTTCACCAATTTCTGTGCCCGGTTTGTACTCAATAAATACTGACGCCATGCGACGGCCTATAGCATCACGCGTTGCCGCGGATAACATGTTACCGCCTTTAGCATCTAACTTAATGCTCACCTGCGGTCGGCTATATTCGTCAAAAGCAGAACTGGCACCAGTAATGTGTTCACCGGTTAACATGACACGTTTTTCTAGCAATACCGGACGGCCATCACGGGTTTTATACAGTTCAGCATTGGGTGGCACACGGCCATCTAATGCTGCAGATAAGTCACCCTCTTCGTCAACCAAACGAAATTCCAGCGATGCAGTAGCACCCAAAATTTCTTTCGCTTGTGCGGTGTCTTGTACGCCTGGCAGCTGCACCACGATACGATCTGAACCTTGACGTTGTACCAATGGCTCGGCAACACCAATTTCATTTACCCGGTTTCGGATAATGGTGATGTTTTGCTCTAAGGCATATTCGCGAATTTCTTTTATGCGGATTTCGCTAATGCTTACAAACACGGTCAGTTCATCGGGGCCGGCGGTAAACACCAGTTCACGGTCGCGATTTTTCAAAATCGTTTCGGCGGCGGTAACGTCTTCAACACTACGCAAGCTAAGGACGACCAACCCGCGAGCAAGGTCTGCCTGCACATTACGATAGCGGATTTTTTCTTCACGTAAGTCGGTACGGAAGGTTTGCACCATATCGTTGAGGTTTTTATCTAAAGCGGCTTTCATATCAACCGCCATCAGAAAATGCACACCACCCCGTAAATCCAGGCCTAGCTTCATGGGTGAAGCACCAATAGCGGCCAACCAGTCGGGTGTTGCCGGTGCCAGGTTTAACGCCGTGACAAAACTGCTACCTAATACCTGGCTGGCTATTTCGCGCGCCTGCAATTGATCTTCTGTGCTGTTGAAACGGGCTAAAATCTGGCCATTTTCTAACGCGACAGATTTAGCCGCAACATTGGCTTCGCTAAAGCTTTGCTCCAGCTGAGCCCGGGTGAGTTCACTAACCGTACCACCGCGGGTTGCACTGATATTCAGTGCCGGGTCTTCCGGGTATAAATTAGGCAGCGCATAAACCAGCGCTACCAGCAACATGCCAATAACGACGAAATAGCGCCACAAAGGGTTTTGATTTAACACCAGCTTATCCTTTCTTCCGGCTTACAGTGACTTCAGCGTGCCTTTTGGCAATACGGCGCTGATAGCAGCTTTTTGCACTGTAACTTCAGTGCTATCGTTTAGTGCTATCACAACATAGTCTTTGTCTTCGGCTATTTTGCTGATACGCCCTACTAAGCCACCTTGTGTAAGAACTTCATCGCCCTTACCCAGTGCTGACATCAGGTTACGGTGCTCTTTTACCCGTTTGGCTTGTGGACGGTAGATCAAAAAATAGAAGATCAGACCAAAGGCCACCAACATAATAATAAGATCCCAGCCACCACCTTGTGCAGCGCCTGTCGGTGCCGCTTGTGCATAGGCATCGCTGATAAATAAACTCATAAGTGTCCCCTTAAATTGTGATTAATGTTGTTCTTTATTAGTATCAAGCGCGTCTAGTGCCGGTACCGGCAAGCCACGCTTGGTATAAAATTGTTCGACAAACTGTGTCAAAGTACCAGCGGCTATCGCTGCGCGCAATCCTTGCATTAATTTCTGGTAATGATGCAGGTTATGCATGGTGTTTAGCCTTGCTCCCTGAATTTCATTACAACGGTCCAAATGATGTAAATATGCACGGGAATAATTTTTACAAGTGTAACAGTCGCATTCTGCGTCTAATGGGCCAATATCGTCTTTATATTTCGCGTTGCGGATTTTTACCACACCGGTACTAATAAACAAATGACCGTTACGGGCATTACGGGTAGGCATTACACAGTCAAACATATCGATACCGCGGCGCACCGCTTCAACGATATCTTCCGGTTTACCCACCCCCATTAAATACCGCGGCTTATGCGCCGGCATTTTATCCGTGGTGTGGTTTAAAATGCGGATCATGTCTTCTTTGGGTTCACCCACCGATAATCCGCCTATGGCGTAGCCATCAAAGCCAATGTCTTCTAAGCCATTAAGCGATACATCACGTAAACCCGGGTACATACCGCCCTGGATAATACCAAACAGAGCCGATGGGTTGTCGCCATGGGCATCTTTGCTGCGCTTAGCCCAGCGCAATGACATTTCCATCGACTTTTTCGCTTGCTGCTCAGTTGCCGGGTAAGGCGTACATTCGTCGAAGATCATGACAATATCGGAGCCCAGGTCGCGCTGCACTTCCATTGAACGCTCTGGCGTTAACATGATGCGCTCGCCATTTAATGGAGAGCGAAATTTAACGCCTTCTTCGGTAATTTTACGTAGCTCGCCTAAGCTAAATACCTGAAAACCGCCTGAGTCGGTCAAAATTGGCTTATGCCAGTGCATAAAGTCGTGTAAGTCACCGTGCTTTTTAATGATTTCAGTGCCAGGACGCAGCATTAAGTGAAAGGTATTGCCTAAGCAAATTTGTGCGCCTGTTGCTTCCAGCTCTTCCGGCGTCATGCCTTTTACTGTGCCGTAGGTGCCAACAGGCATAAAAGCCGGCGTTTCAACTACGCCACGTTCAAAAATAAGCCGGCCGCGGCGGGCCTTGCCATCTGTGGTGTCTAATTCAAATTTCATTACTATCCTCATACGCCGGAAAAACAGTCCGGCTTTTTGCGCCGCGATTATAGCAGCTTAACCAGCAGAAGCTAAGCTGAACCGGCTGGATGAAACGTACTGCAAATTATGCAGGCTCTGGCTGGGTGTTCTTATGCAGCAGCGGCAGGGAAGCCGCGGAGGCTGAGACAGCACAGGGACGTGCTGTCGAAGACGGCGAAATAAGAATTTCCCGGCCATAGCCTTAACACTGTCCCTGTCGCTGCTGCGCTCGAAAACCTGACTCTTCAATAAAGCGAAATTACGTCTAGCGAATAAACATCGCGTCACCGTAGGAATAAAACCGGTACTGTTCAGCTATCGCCGTTTTATAAGCGTTCATTACATTTTCGCGGTTACTAAACGCGGATACCAGCATAATCAGCGTCGATTCTGGCAGGTGGAAATTCGTCACTAAGGCATCAATCACCTTAAATTCGTAACCAGGATAGATAAAAATCTGCGTATCGCCGTTATAGGCAATCAATTTACCGCCGCCTTGCTGCGCCGCCGACTCTAATGAGCGTACCGAAGTAGTACCAACCGCAACCACCCGATTACCCCGCGCTTTACATGCAGCAATGGCATCCACCACATTCTGCGGTACTTCAATGTATTCAGCATGCATCTTGTGCTCTAACACGTTATCAACCCGCACCGGTTGAAAGGTGCCTGCACCAACGTGTAGAGTAATATAAGCAAACTCGACACCTTTGGCTTTCAGCGCATCCAGTAACGGCTGGTCGAAATGTAAACCAGCAGTAGGCGCGGCAACCGCACCGGGTTTTTCGTTATACACCGTTTGATAACGCGCTTTATCTTCATCGTTATCCGGCCGGTCAATATAAGGCGGTAATGGCATGTGGCCTAAACGCTCCAGCATCTCAAGCACAGGTTCTTCACCGATAACCTCAAGTTCAAACAACTCGTCGTGGCGCTGATTCATTTTTACTTCGGCCGAGCTTTCTAACAACAAAATGGCACCGGGTTTAGGGGCTTTGCTGGCACGAACATGCGCCAGAAAACGCTTGTTATCCAGCATACGCTCTACCAACACTTCAACCTTGCCGCCAGAGTCTTTCTGACCAAATAACCGCGCAGGTATCACTTTAGTATTGTTAAATACCAGTAAGTCACCGGGCTGTAAAAAATCTGTCAGATCTTTAAAAATATGATGGCTTAACTCACCGTTAAGTTTATCCATTGCCAATAAGCGGCTGGATGAACGTTCGGCTTTGGGAAAACGGGCGATTAGCTGCTCGGGCAGTTCGAACGAAAAGTCTTTAACTTGCATGCTTTTTACTGACATAGATGGTTCCTTGGCTTTACCGACCAATGGGCGCGGTGTGATAAAAACAGCGCGCATTCTAGCAAATAATCGCTACACTTTACGCTAGAATCTCTCGTGAGTTTACCGATATGCCGAGATCCTTGTTACTGCTGCTCCTGTTGTTACTGTTTCAAACGGCTGTCTGCAGCGCACAGACCGCGGCCAGTTTGGCCACGCAACCAGATCTGGGCACTATCCATGTGGCGACAGAGCAATGGCAGGGGTTTACCCATGAGGATCACAGCGGCGCCTACTTCGATTTGATCCGGCTGATATACCAGCCTTACCCGTTTCAACTTAAAGTGACCTTAAGCAACTACAACCGCGCCTTAACCCTGGTACGCCAGCATAAGGCAGATATTACCTTGGCAGTATCGGGCCACAATAGTGGCCGATTTTTGCTGTCTGCCAGGCCAATTGACCAGGACAAAATCGTTGCTATTTATCATCCGAATTTTCTTCAATTTACAACGGTGGCTGACTTAAAACCACTGCGTCTGGCCTGGAACCTGGCATATGATTTTGGCACCATACTCAATCTACCCAGAGTTGGATACGAAGTGTTATCGGTGCAACAAGGTGTGGAGTTGGTGAAAAAGCAGCGTATAGATGTTTATCTGGCTGAGCAAAGCCAGTTAGATCACTATTTTAAAAGCAAAAAAAAACAACTTAATCCGCTACAGTTAAAAGCTATCGCCGCTGATGACATTTATATTGCCTTTGCCGACACGAGCGCTGGTCAGCAACTAAAACGTATCTGGGACCAGCGCTTTAACGCACTGCTTGCCAGTGGTGAACTGCAGCAGTTTTATCAGCAATATAGTGATTTTTATCTGGTCACAGAGTGATCATTGGCTAGCGGCCAATGACTCAGACACACGTGCACCGCACTTTTGTTGCAACACCTCGGCGATAAGATCAGCCATTAAACGATAACTGCGGGCCTTAGTTGACGTGGGTCGCCAGGCTACACCGATATCACGATACGCAGCAGCATTACCAGGAGCCCGGCTAATCAGCTCTGTACTATCGAGCAAACCGCTGTTAATAGCCATTTGCGGCATAAAGGTAACACCAAGCTTATTGTTTACCATTTGTGTCAGCGTATGCAGGCTGGTGGCAAAAAACGGGTTAACCTTGCGGCTATCGTCTAACTCACAGGCCTTTACAGCATGGTTTGTCAGGCAATGTTCACGCTCTAACAAAAAGATACTTTCATCTGGCCACTGGCTAATATCTTGGTTAAACCCCCTGTCCAACCAGTCTTTATGTAACACCAGTTTAAAACCATCCTGCGCCAACACTTCGGTATGAAAAGGGCCGGTTTCATAAGGTAACGCCAGCAAGACCATATCCAGCCGCCCTTCTGCCAAAGCATGCAAAGAGTTATCTGATGTGTCTTCACGCAGCAATAACTGTAATTCAGGATAACGCTTGCGGCATAGCGTCATCACTTCGCTCAGCACAAAAGGCGCGATGGTTGGAATACAGCCAAGCCGGAAAGGCCCCGCCATTGGTTTGCCCTGACATTTAGCAAAATCAGTTAACTCTTCGCACTGTTCAATGATATAGCGCGCCTGTCGGACAATATCTTCACCCAACGGAGTAAAAATGAAAGTTTTGTGATCACGCTCCAGAAGCTGCGCATGCATCGTCTCTTCTAAATTAGCAATAGCAGCACTTAACGTAGACTGGCCGATATAACACGCCTCTGCTGCCCGGCCAAAATGTTGATGCTCATGCAATGCCAATAAATACTGTAGTTGTTTAATACTCGGCAACCGTTTCATTATTTATTCCGATTTAAAATACATTTTTTAGACAAAAATACTAATAAAAGATATGCCGATGCCCAGAGCATTACAAGCTTTAGCCAATAAAAAAGCCCCCGATTTGGTAATGCCGATCAGTTAAGAAATATTTTCCTGATCGGTTGACCGATCCTGTGGAGATGTAAGAATCCGATGAGCCGTTAAGCCATCGGATTTTTTTATGGAATTGTCAGAAGCATTAGCACGCACGTCAATCAACCGCCTTACCGAATTTGCATCGCTGTCCGATGTTCTGGAACCCGATATTATCCAGTCTTGCCTG
>NZ_AUDG01000026.1 GCF_000425345.1 Rheinheimera baltica DSM 14885
TCATAAGTGCCCACACAGATGATTGATTGCTAATTGTTAAAGAGCGTGCTTCGCTTAGAAGCGGGAGGCTTATGTTACACTTCCCAGTTTTTAAGTCAAGCGTGACGATTATTCTTTTTTAAAAACATTCGTCACACCTGACTTTCTTTCCTGTTTCACCGTGTTAAACACCACCGTGAAGCGAGGGCGCCATTTTAGTGATTTAAGCCAGTCTGTCAAGCGTCTTTTTTAAAGATTTTTGCAAACCGTCTTAACTCACCCGAAGCACCCTTACTGCAGCACCCCGTGGCATGGCGCGCATTATAGGGCGTTTTGAAACTCGTGCAAGGGGTAAAATGAATAAAAGCGCCTAACTGCTGATAGTTTGAACAATTAAGCATTTATGTATGCCGCTTAAGCAAATTCTTTGCGTCTATTATATTCCGCAATCATCTGCTGCATACCTTCTTCTTCATATGTCATTAAATTGCTCAGGATCATACGCTTCTCTCCTGTGCCAATAGCTTTGCCATTTTGAGTTAATGAGAACGCTAAAATTACATTGCCTCTTTTGCCTTCTACTTGCAAGGAGGACTTCGTCAACACTAGCTCCACTTTATCTGTTGGTAAGCATTCAAAACTTAGGGCCATGCTTTGATATATCACTAAAGGCCGCTGAGGATTAATCATCACTTGATGTTGTTGCATTAATGGTTGCAAAATATGAGGGAAATTTTGACCTGAAAAACTTACATAGTCCCGAATCAGCGGTTCTATTACTGTTAAGTCATGTTGACATTTACCATTATGCTTTAACGACAAATACACTTTGCCCTGACTATCACTAATAGTTATGACATTGTCTTGCTCATTACACTGCAGAACAACATCAGCTCCAACCATACCTGCAAATTCACAGCTTAGCTGTTCAAAAATGCCATACCGGGTAAGTAAGTGAGAAAACAGCAAATCACCCGGTACACAAAAACGCTTAGCATCTTCGTCATGAATTGGATTAAAATCCGTTGCCACTTGTTTAGCGAACTCACTAGCTTGTTTGCGACTAAACGAGAAACCTTCACTACTTTGTTGAACATACTTTTCTAACAACATTGACTACTAACTCTTATCTATAATTACGCACTATTCTACCGGACTATAACACACTGAATGGTCTAGCCAGTCTCGGGACATAAATTTACAAAACACGCTTGCTTTTTGACCTATCCAACTATACTGTATATCCATACACTGTATATATAAACATATAGGGCTGCTATGTATAATCGCTCAATGAATCTTCTTACGTCAAAACGTTCAAATACCGTTCTTAACGATACTAGGTTATTTAGGCCCCATCCGATTAACAATGACGGAAATAACGTACAAGATGCCACAAAACTAAGTTTGCTTCAGTTAATACATCAGCATCAAGATAAACTGGGGTGGATTCTATTAATTGCTCCTACTTGCATACCAAATAAGTTATGGGCTGAGCAGTATCAATTATCGATGCAACACGTGTTAATCATTCACGAAAAACAAATAAAGAGTTTGACTCAAACTGTTCAGCGAGCTCTTGAATCTACTAGTTGCAAAGTTGTCATTAACTTTGCCCCACATTTAGACAAGCAGCAGCTAGAAAATTTCAGTTTGCTGGCAATTAAAAATAATACCTGTTTTTATCAGTATGAGCATATTGAAGCTAATCAACTTACGCATTGACCACTAACTTCTTTAAGACAACTAAGTTAAGGTACGTTAAAATCGTGGCTCTATTAAACAGGCATCTGACTATGCGATGTTATTGCGGTTCTGAAAAAGAGTTTAGTGTGTGCTGCCAACCATATTTATCTGGCAACTTACTAGCGCGAAATTGTGAGCAATTAATGCGATCTCGTTATAGCGCTTATTGCCATAAAGACATTAACTACGTCTATCAAACATACCATTCATCAGTACTCCCTAATAATACTATCCAGGAAATAGAAGCTTTTGCTAATAGTGTGCATTTTGTCCGACTTGATGTGATATCAACAGAGCAAAGCGTTCATGAAGGTTATGTCACTTTTGAGCTCATTTACATTCAGGATAATTTTTTGTGCGGATTTATGGAGCGATCTCGATTTGTATTTGATAAAGGTTGGTATTATGTCGATGGTGTTTTAAAAGATAGTACGCCAAATAAGATAAGTCGTAACGACCTTTGTCCATGTAATAGTGGTAAAAAGTTTAAACAATGCATTATACACGTACCATCTGGTAGTGGCATAAGCTAGATGCAAACCCGCAATTAGGCAGCTACGTTGTTTAACTGTTGCAAAACTTCATAAAGTGCGGCGGGATTAGTTTCTTGTCTTGTCATGTTTTGTTGCTGCAGACGTCTGCGGCTATGTAAACTAAGATTCTGCCAAATATCTGAGTTAAGTCTATTTTTGTCGTCAAACTGAGATAACGGAGGAGGATTTAAGTAAATAGCAAGTTTAAGCTGCACCAAGCCATCTGTTTGTATTGCCTGGCAATGCCTGTTTAACAAGCCTATATCCGCCTCATTAAGCGCATAGTGTCGCTCTTTTTCAACACTAAACTGTTTATATATGTCTGTAACAGTTTTGTTTGTATCAGCTGATGGAGTATTAAACTCTGCAGACTCTTCAATTGCAGTTGAAAGCAGAGATAAATAGAGAGAAAAATCTGCTCTGTGTGAATGCTGTAATGCTGTATTCAGTTCTGAGTTTAGTTGCCATTCATTAATAATCATGTTGTGCTACCGTTAAATTTTGAGCAATTTTGCCCTTATTGTTTCATTTATCGGCAGTCAGCAAAAAAAATTGAGTAAATGACTTTACATAAAAAGTGTTTTTGATACTATGCGGTCCACTCGTGGAGGGGTTCCCGAGTGGCCAAAGGGATCAGACTGTAAATCTGCCGGCACTGCCTTCGAAGGTTCGAATCCTTCCCCCTCCACCATTTTCCTATATTTTGTAATTCTACAGCCTAATTACCTCATTTTTATAAATCTTCTTGCTTAATCTTATGTAATTTCCGACACTTAAAACTTATTTATTTTCTCTATAGTGGTGTCGATGAATATTAAAACGCTTGAGAATCAACGAGTATTAATTGTTGATGATCAACGAGCCTTTCAGCTTATGTTTAAGGGTATATTGTATTCTATGGGCGCAACAAATGTGGCTTTTGCCCCCACCGGAGAACAAGCGTTAGCTAAGTGTGCGAATGGTAGTTATGACATCCTATTCGTCGATTACCATTTAGGCGTAGGCAAAAATGGCAAACAACTATTGGAAGATTTACGAGAGAAAAAGTTACTCGCACCGCATAGTATTTTTATGCTCGTTACTGGCGAAAATACAGTCCCCATGGTAATGAGCGCAGTTGAGCTTGAACCTGACGACTACGTTGTTAAACCATTTTCACAAAGTGTTCTACGCAGCCGTATTCAACGAATACAAAGAAAAAAAACGCAATTAGCTACACTTTATCAAGCATTGTTTGATGAGCAACCTGAATTAGTTATAGACTTGTGCCAGCAAGAAATATTGAAAGAAGGACGATACCAACAGTTTTGTAAGCGCGTGCTGGTAGAAAACCTACTAGCAACTGAACGCTATGATGAAGCAGCGCTAATACTTGAAAACACCCTTTCGCAACGACGGAACGGTTGGGCCGTGTTACTTATGGCTAAACTGAGCTTCTTGAAACAGAACTACGCTGAAAGTTTGGTATTATGCAAAGAAGCGATTGAAGATAATCGTTATTTTGCAGAAGCTTACGACATTCAAGCTAAATCTTTCCTCGCAATTGGAGAAATAGATGAGGCTTTTAGTAGCATTCAGGCTGCGGCCGAAATTGCCCCTTTTAATATGCCAAGACAATATTTACTGATCGAAATCGCACGTGAACTCGATAACATTCCACAACAAGTACAAGCCAGCAAGCAGCTATATGAGATAACCCGCCGTTCGATAAAACAAGATGTTGTCCATCTACTTAATTATATTCGCACCATAATAGACGCAGCCGTAAGAGCAGATGATCCGCAACAACGTAATCGTTATCTACAAGAAGTTTCGCTAGCACTGCAACGGGTTAAGCGTGATGAGGGCATGATGCGCGACATAGATTTTGGTTTGTTTGAACTTTTATGCCAAGCCAGGCTTGAATCTCTAAGTGGCGCACAATATCAAGCAAAAAAAGTGTATGCATCGGTAGCTGAACAGCTAGTCGAGCAGCATCAAATATTGCCTGATGCCGTGTTTTTACTGAACCAAATCGGTGAATTTGAACAAGCAAGCAGTCTAACAAAGCTCGTACCGGAAGAGCTGATGAGCAACCCGTTATTGAAAACACTGTTTAGTGATCAACAACACCACGTTGATCATAAACAAATGCAGTTTGGTGAGTTGAATAAAGCCGGTATACAAAGTTACAAGCAAGGTAATTTTACTCAGGCGGTTCAGCAATTTGAATCAGCATTAGACTTGGCGCCAATGAACACTGGCGCTGCACTTAACCTTATTCAAGCATCTATTCAATTACTTAACCGTCAGCAAAAAAGAAAATCTACCGAGTTGTTTGAACGTTGTAAAAAAACCTTTAGGGTTGTAGACAATATGCCACTCCCTGATCACCATCGTTCACGCTATACAGATCTTTTACAACAGTTTGAAAAGCTGCGAGAAGAATTTCGTCGGTAATCAGCTGGCTTTGAGTTGGTTGGCAACATCATAAGCTAATGCACTTGCACCAATTCGCATGTTTGAATTGAGTGCAGTTTTCCCAGTAATATCTTCAAAGAGTTGTACTAAACCGACGGCTTGCTCTACACTTCGAACCCCACCTGAGGCTTTAAAACCAACATTTTTTCCTGAAGCAGCAATTACTGTTAGCATAATACGGGCAGCTTCTTCGGTAACACCTACAGCTACTTTACCCGTAGAGGTTTTAACAAAATCTGCACCACCTTCGATGGCTAACTCACTTGCCTTAGCCACTTGTTGCGCAGTCACTAGCTCACCAGACTCAATAATAATTTTTAGTACGGTATTTTTACTTGCCTGGCGAACATCATATAGAAAATGCTTAACCGCACCATATTCCCCCCTTAACAACGCTTTATATGGCAAGACACAATCAATTTCAGTCGCACCGCCTAAAATACTGCGTTGAATTTGTTCACAAACGATATCAGCATTCGCCTCACCTTTTGGAAAATTAACTACGGTAGCAATAGCCATGGTTAGCTGACGCTCTGACCAATTTATTAGTGACGCCATAAACTCTGGATAAACGCAGTAAGCAGCAGCGGGCATAGTTGGTATATCTTTAAGCCATTGCAAAAACGTAGCCGGCGTTTCGTTATCTTGTAATCGGGTGATGTCCAATAATTTTGCGAGTTGCTGAAGGCGTAATCGATTTGTCATAGTGGTTTTTCCAATAACATTGCTGCCGTTGAGGCAATCTACTAATAAACACTCTATTGATGGCGTGGAGCTTAAACCAAGTGTTGGCGAAATTGCAAAAATAGTGACGTAAAAAAAAGCTAAAAATATTTTGAATTATTTCCAATAAGCGGCGTCTTAATAATTAGTAGTTGTTAAGTAGTATCCGTTCTCTCCTGTTTTCATGTCCTAGTATTTTCGCCGGCCTAACCGCCGGCGTTTTTTTATAGGTCTAAGGTATGTTGATAACGTTTCAGCCAATTTTTAGCCTCTTCCATTTGTGGGTAATAATCGCTAACCAACGACCAAAAGTCACTAGAATGATTCAAATGTATAAGATGAGCGAGTTCATGAACGACCACGTAATCAGCTACCCAATCTGGCGCCATCATTAGACGCAAGTTAAAGCCAAGTTCACAGTTTTGCTTACAATATCCCCAGCGAGTCTTCCAATTACCTATAACAATCTGCCCAGGCTGCACCTTCATCTCTTTATGCCAATAATTAACCCGTTCACTAAACCAGATAAAAGCTTGCTGTTTATACCAATCTTGCAACAAAGCTATCACTTTGGCATTGAAACGATCAGGCTTGACCCTATTGGATACAGTAATATTCAACACGCCGTCAACGCTGATAATTGATGATTTTGTCATGCGTTTAAATGTTAGTGGCAACTTAACATTCTGCAGGGGAAGCAGCCCAAGCTCCAAGTAATCAGGCTTATTCACTAATACTTTAGATTGTTGGAGATGTTTAACAACCCAAAGTCTCTGCTCAGCAACAACGCGTTTTATGTCGGCTAAATTAGTCGCCAAAGGGGCTCTGACAACAAGGTGTCCTTGTCTAACTTGCAAAGCAATACTTCGTCTTTTTGCACTAAAAACCACATGATAACTAAAGCTTTCAGTATCAATTTTCAAATGCGACAACACAAACCCCAGTAATGTATTAATCATGACTTGTCATTACTGCATTGTGCCATAGCAGAATGTAAAGTGTTATCATAGGTCATGTTTATATGTTTTTAAGTAATGTAAGGCTAAGCAAATTAATGAAAATTATCTCTTTTAACATCAATGGGATCAGAGCTCGATTACATCAACTTAAAGCTCTACTAGATAAACATCAGCCTGACATTGTCGGCTTACAGGAAATTAAAGTTCATGATGATGAGTTTCCTTTAGCCGATGTCCAGGCAATGGGCTATCACGTCTATCACTACGGACAGAAAGGACACTATGGCGTAGCCATACTTAGTAAGTTGCCAGCCATCCATATGCAGTATGGTTTTCCTACCGATCAAGCTGACGCCCAACGCCGTATGCTAATTGGACAATTTCAAATGGATGATGGTAAACCACTCACAGTTCTAAATGGGTATTTTCCACAGGGAGAAAACCGTGAACATCCGACCAAGTTTCCGGCAAAAACTAAGTTTTATGCTGATCTACAACATTATTTGGTAACTCATCATTCACCGGAAGAAAATCTTGCCGTTATTGGTGATATCAATATTTCACCAACAGACTTAGATATTGGCATTGGAGAAAGTAATGCAAAGCGCTGGTTACGCGAAGGAAAAACATCCTTTCTTCCGGAAGAACGTCTTTGGCTTAAGCAGCTAAAGGATTGGGGCTTAATTGACACATTTAGAGCATTGCACCCAACAGCAGATGCGCAATACAGTTGGTTTGACTACCGTTCAAAGGGGTTTAATGACAACCGGGGTTTGCGAATAGATGTTATTTTGGCAACAGCAACACTTTCTGCGCGCTGCATAGAAAGCAGCATTGACTATGAATTGCGCGGCATTGAACGGCCATCAGATCATGCGCCAGTTTGGTCAGTTTTTAAATAACTAAATACAATGGCTGTAACACACTGTTACAGCCATTGTTTAACAAAGGTTCTGTCCAACTGCTGATACGCTTGTTGGAGCAATACGGCAAGATCTTTGTAACATCCTGGCTGTTTTGCCGGCGCCAACGAAATACCACACTGCTGCATTTTCTCTCTAATCTGCTGATACCAGCTCGCGATTGATGGGGGTAATGGTGTAGCGGCCCGCACCCCTAGCCAATACCAACCTTGCAAAGGCAAAGTAGCAAGAAACAAAGACATGGTAAGGATTTGAGGCAAAAACGTTGCGCCTAAAAAATGATATTGTACCCCCGCACACACGAGTGCAAGCAACGGTAAAAAGCGACCTGCAATTGACGTTAGCAAGATTACTTTATTTTCAACAAATAAACTATTTAGCTCTGCTTTTGCAGGCCACTGCTTACTGTACTCTCGACCAGCCAGCATTGTCGTATATAGCGGATACTGCATTGCGTGCTCCCACTGATAAAGTCACTATGCAACGATAGCATAAAAGACTTACCTTTACCTTAATAGCTAGCTCGTCTACAAACAGCCGGCACTTGCTTGTTCAGTATCTCCTGCAAAATAATAAAGAAGAGTGAATAATTTCACGTTAAAACTTACACAAAACTGAATTTAACATCGTCAAATTGCATATAAACACTACAAAAGTGACTTTTTAACCAGCTTAACTGAAGATTATGTGCTAATTAAAACTAACAAAAAATATGCCAATATATAATATTGTTAATTTACAATAACATAACCCAGTTAAACACCGTTACACACAAAGTTATCCACAAAATCTGTGGACAACAATAAGCCATTAAACATAAGCGTAAGGTGCTTTAATCACGAAATTAAAGCTATAAATTAGCAGCTTTTGCGACGATTCCATGATTAAACTCAAAAAAGCCATAAATTTAAATTATCTTATATACGTTATCCTATCTTTAACGCAATAATGTAACGTCATCAGTAAGAACGTATTGAGTCGGGCTACTGCATTGCAGTAGCATATATACCCAAACTTATTCGGTACTAAGCATATGATCCAGTGGCTTCCATACCTTGATGCAACGTTAGGTTTAGCGATTAAAAGCCCTGCAACCGGCCAAATTAAGTCAGTTACAACACATTCGGATCTGTTATATAACGCAAATGTCTTACCACAAGCTTTGTGCATCGACCTTCAGCACGGTACACTTGTTTCACCATTTTCAGGTCATTTTACGAACAGCTTGCATGGCGGTAGAAGACTAACCTTTAAACATAAAAGCGGACTAACATTACAGATAGATTTAATGGTAAGTCAGAATATATCTCCAGGTATGGCAATTAAACAATTGGTGGGATCCGGACAAGCTGTGCAGCAAGGCCAAACCGTTTTGAGACTCGATCTTCAACTTTTACAAAATAGTGATGAATGTAAGGCAGTACTGTCCATTTTGCCACATCCTGCCATAGCAGCGGTTTATAGCTCAGAATATTTCGTTGAAGCCTCCAACGACAACGCTTTCGTTATTCAATTAAAGAACACTAAAATATGACTACACTTTACGGCATAAAAAATTGCGATACGATAAAAAAAGCGCGCAACTGGCTAAGCCAGAATGATGTGCCATATCAGTTTGTCGATTATCGTACTGACGGCATTAGCCATGAACAACTTGCTACTTTTGCCAAAGCCTGCGGCTGGCAAAATTTACTCAATACCCGGGGAACCACATACCGCCAGCTCAATGAGGCTGATAAAGCAGATTTAACTGAAGAAAAAGCGTTAATACTGATGTTAGCCCAACCAGCAATGATTAAACGGCCATTGCTTGAACACGAAGGGCATTGCCATTTAGCGTTTACCCCAGATCAGTATCAACGTATTTTTGGATTATAGAAATGACTATAACAAGTGCTGTAGTTGAGTTAACAAAAGCGCTCATCTCTCTCCCCTCTGTTACACCTGAAGATGCTGGCTGCCAAGAGCTAATGGCAAAGCGTTTATTAGCATGTGGTTTTAATATTGAAGTATTGCACTATGACGATACGTTAAATATGTGGGCAAGACGAGGTAATGGTAAGCCTGTTTTTTGTTTTGCAGGTCATACAGATGTTGTACCAACTGGCCCGGTGGAGCAATGGCATACACCGCCATTTGAACCCACCGTAATTGGCGACACTTTATATGGCCGCGGCGCTGCGGATATGAAAGGCAGTTTGGCAGCAATGATTGTTGCTACCGAACGCTTTTTAAGCCGCTTCCCTGAGCCTAAGTTTGATATTGCTTATTTAATTACCAGTGACGAGGAAGGGCCTTTCATCAATGGCACCAAAAGGGTCATTGAAACATTGGAAGCACGAAACGAAAAAATACAATGGTGTATTGTCGGCGAGCCATCCAGCAGCCAAAAAGCCGGTGATGTGGTCAAAAATGGCCGTCGGGGTTCGTTAACAGGGCATTTATTAGTCAAGGGAATTCAAGGCCATGTTGCCTATCCGCATTTAGCAGACAATCCAGTACACCGCGCTGCAGCAGCGTTAGCTGAGCTTGCAGCTGAGCAATGGGATGATGGCAATGCGTACTTTCCTGCTACCAGTTTTCAAATAGCTAACATCCATGCAGGTACAGGCGCTTCTAATGTGATCCCTGGTGAGCTAAATGTAATGTTTAACTTCCGTTACAGCACGCAAAGCACTGCAAATGAACTCCAGCAACGCGTTATTGCATTGCTAGATAAACATGGTCTGAATTATCAGCTAGATTGGATACTAAATGGCCTGCCTTTTTTAACAGAACAAGGTAACTTAGTCGAAGCCACAGTGAAAGCCATCAATCAGGTTCAGGGCTTTTCGCCACGTCTTGAAACAACTGGAGGAACTTCAGATGGGCGTTTTATAGCGCCAACTGGAGCGCAGGTTGTCGAGCTAGGTCCTTGTAACGCAACCATTCATAAAATCAATGAATGTGTTTCTGTTACCGATCTTGAACAACTGACAAAAATGTATGAAGCGATACTGGAGCAGCTTGAGCTAAGTCTATGACTGCCTTTAACAGCGAGATGCTCACCGGATTAACGGATAAACACCTGTTTAAACGTGACGACGGTTTTATGCTGCACCAACAAGCTCTGCAACCGTTTAACAGGTTGCAACAAGCAGCTGCTGGTGATGGAATAGACATTAAAATTGTCTCGGCATTTCGCTCATATCAACGACAGGCCTCTATCTGGCAGGCAAAACTCTCTGGCGCGCGACCAGTATACAATCCGCTTGGCCAACAAGTGAACATGGATTCATTAAGCCCAATGGCAAGACTAGATGCTATTTTGCTTTATTCTGCGTTACCAGGTGGCAGCCGTCATCATTGGGGAACCGAACTCGACGTGTATGATGCCGCGGCGGTAGGCGCTGACTATCAACCTCGGTTAGAACCAGCAGAGTATCTAACCGGAGGGCCGTTTTACAAGTTACAGCAATGGTTAATTCAACATGCTGCTGATTACAATTTCTTTTTACCTTACCAAACATATAACGGCGGCGTTGCTCATGAGCCTTGGCATATTAGCTACAAGCCAATATCTAGCTTATTTCTCGCCAAATTAACGCCCGACATTCTGCGTGAAACTTTGATAAAACACCCTATTGCGGAACAAGAGCTTGTTTTACAGCACTTGCCCCGCATTTTCAGTAAGTATGTCAGTAATATTTGTCAGTAAATGCTATTCGGTTGAGCTTTCGTTACGGTCAAACGCGGAATAGCCCTGAATAAAACGCTGTAGCTGATCACGTAAGTTAGGCGGTGTACCTTTAATCAAAATTGTATCGCTGTGTGGATCATACTGCACTCTATCGCCAAGTAATTTCTGTTCAAAACTGAGTGAAAGCCCTGCCCCCTGACCACTAAATTTAATGAGTTTTTTCAACTCTTTAACCTCAACAGGAAACTGCGAATCCACCCCCAGTTGCTGCTCCTGGCAGTAGCGTAAAAAGCCTTGCTGTTCTTGTTCGTCGATCACTGCAGACAATTCGGTCAACACTACATCTTGTCCGGCCTTGGCGCGTTCTTCGCAGTAACTGTACACTTGTTTTCGTGCGTCGTTTTTTTCCGTGCTGTCAAAGTCAGCTGCCGTAAAGTATTCCTCAACAGAAGACAACACCACTTTACTATTGGCTTTAGCATCAGTGCCTTCTTCACAACCTAAAAAATCTAAAAAGAAATCGGCAACTTTACGACCTGCACGCCCGCGAATAAAGCTAATATATTTACCATGCTCTGGCGAACTTTGATATTCAGTAAGGTCAAGCCTTGCAGCAAGTTGCATTCGCGCAATGTCAAGATGGCGTGAAGTGGACAATTCAAGATCTTCAGTTAATGAAAAATGATCTTTACTACCCAGTAAGCAAAACAATAAATAATCACTCGCTAAATAGCGGTAATGGCACACTAACAGATAGCCACTTTCCGGCATCTGATGCGCTAATAACTGCTGCTCAAGTACTGACGTTGCAGTATTAGCCAAAACAATGAAGTCACTATTTTGTTTTTGCCAATCCTGTAGCACTGTAACAACCTGCTGATCTTTTGCTGTATTGAAGGCTGCGTAGCCTTTAGCGGGCTTACCATTATACGCCAGATGTAACTGTTCAACTAAATGTGCTACCGACGCAGTAGGCGTAACCAATGCGGGACGATAATGCGCTTTGCTGCGGGCTTGCTCATCCAGTTCAAGATAATTTATTGCCAACTGCTGTACATCTACTGACATAACTTTTCCTGTTTAAAATGAATTCTGTTAATATTCTACCTGTTTAAACCACATGACTTGCGGATAATTCATGCCAATTGTATCAAAGTATTCCACTGCACAAATTGAAAAACTGGTAAATCAATTACTGGACGTATTACATACTGAAAGTGCTACGACTGAGTTAAGCCTAATGTGTCTTGGCAATGCCATTAGTCACGTTGTAAATAGCAGCGTGCCTGCCGCTCAACGTGAAGCTGTCGTCGCACATTTTAATCAGGCATTAGCTGATGCCGTAAATAGCAAAGTTAGCTAGGCAATTATGGTGCTTGAAAATAGCCTGTCGCTGGTAAAAAAAGTGAATCGCTTACTTAACTGGGGGCATTGGTTTAGCTTTTTTAATATTTTACTGGCACTGGCCGTAACGTCGGTGTATTGGCTATCAGAACCGGCTCCTATCACAGCAATTGGCTGGCTATATTTACTGGTCAACTGGGTTGGACATACTGCATTTTTATGTTTTATGTTTTTTATCCTGACGATATTTCCGATATCGTTAATTTTCCCTTATCAACGCCATGTGCGCGGTTTAGCTGCAATACTTGCCAGTACCGCATTTGTGGTGCTGATATTCGACGCCTATGTATACGCAAATTTAGGCTATCACATTGGCAGTGCATCTATTGATCAGGCCACAGAGCTGCTTAGACAACAAATTGTGACTAATTTACGCAATTTTGTGTTAATTGTCCTTACTGTTGGCGCATTGCTGTTTGCCCTGGAACTGACGGTGAGCAATTACTGCTGGAAGAAAATCGAACGTCTCAAAAAGTCTTCCATGACAACGCCACTTTTTATGGGGTTTATTGGTAGTTTTATGTTAAGCCATTTGCTACACATCTATGCTGATGCGAATTTGCAACTGGATATAACTAAACAAGATAATGTCTTACCACTGTCCTACCCTGCCACCGCAAAAACCTTTCTTGCCCGCTACCAATTAGTGGATTTGAATAGCCGGGCTCAACTACAGTTAGACAAACTAAGCTATCCCAGCAAGCTTTCCATTGGCCAAACACTTGTGTGCAATGACGACGATGCAGGTAAGCCAACCTTACTGCTCGTTAGTGACACACTGCCGGCTGCGACATCAAATTTATTAGCCGCAAAAGGGTTACACCCCCTGGAGCAGCACTTTGCTCCACGCAATACAAATGAAGCGTTGTTACATCTTTTGTATGGTAAGTTCAGCGTTGATGATAATGCGCAGCAGTGGCTGGAAAATGCACCAGGCTGGCTAAACCAACTCGGTAACGGACGGGTTAGCATCAGCCGGCATGAAGATACTAAAATTACGGGTGTACCTTGGTTAGAACATACTAATAATAGCGCTTTCGCTATAGTATTCGATAATAAACCGCTACAACACTGGGCGCTGTATCAACAATATAGCAATATTGTGTTACTGAGTTTAACCGGGCAGCATGACAATTTTAATCTGGCTCCTGCAGAGGTTTGGTCCAACTGGGCTGCGTTGCGTAAACTTCAGCCGCATCAAGTGACTCAGCAGCTAGACTGGCTACCGACACTGTTAGCACAGGCCGGTTGTAGCTCGCACATGAGCTGGTTAGGTGACAACTTGTTAAAGCCAAGAGCATTACCTAAATTGACAATCAGTGGGCAGGAAATTATTAGCTTCAAAAAAGACAAGATGGTGATCCTTCGTGCCGATGGTAGCTATGGCGTTTGGTCAGCAGGAACTTTGCTACCGTTGAATGATAAGCTTGATCTTGCCATGTTAACAGACGCATTAAAGCGAATTGAGCAGTCACAAAAATAGTGTGTCTGCTTTAGTGCATGATCTTATAACATGCTTCAATGCACACTCCGAACCGGTGCTTTATGCGGACGTCCAGATAATTCAAGCTCAGCTAAATGCAGCATATTTGTCAGTGCAATGGGTGCAACTGTTTGAGAGAAGCGTTCAATATAAGCGATTTCGGCCTCCTTCAACATTTGCTGGCAAAGTTGATCATAAAGACTAAAGCCATCATAAGCTAACGGTTCATTTAACTCCGCCAGTTTAAGCTCACGCTGACGCCGCATAAACCAGTGTAATAAAAACTCATATTGTTTTACGTCAAGCCACTGTCGCCAGTCCATCCTCGCCTCCTGAACAGCATCGTATCAAGATGATAATTAATAATCACGATGACGCTAAACATCATGTATTGCCCTTGGCAGTCTTATTACCATAATAGATCCGGCAGTAAAAACTTTCGGTTACATTGTGGATGAAAAGATTTGGGCAAAAATAATAGCAGCGAAATTAACTATCCAAAGTGATGGGTATGTTAGCTATCATTATCAGTGGCACCAAAACGTTGCCGTTGTTGTTCTACAGTTAAAAAACTCCAAGCGAGAATCCGACTAATTTTGTTGCCCTGCCGCATTTCAATCACTTCAGATTGTACCACGCCAACTGATCGCAACAATTTTTGCAATGGTGGCAAATGCTTTTGCTGTGAAACCAAGCTACTAAACCAACACACCTGTGGTTTAAATAGCTGACTTTCTGTAATCATTTTTCGAATAAAGGCTAGCTCGCCGCCATCACACCATAACTCGTGCTGTTTACCAGCAAAGTTACGCCCTTTGCCTTCCGCCGCCTTACCAAGGTTGGCCCATTTACGCTCATTTGCGGCGTCAGCTTCGGCTTGCGAAGCAAAAAATGGCGGATTACACATTGTTAAATGAAATTGCTGACCTTCGCCAATCACGCCACTGAAAATAGCATTAGTATCTGGCTGCTCAATAATTTGAATTGATGATTTAAGAGCCGTGTTAGCCGCAACAATAGTTGCAGCAGCTCTCACTGCCACAACATCAATATCTGATCCTGTTACGTGCCAGCCATAACTTTGGTTTGCAATAATAGGGTAAATACAATTTGCTCCGGTGCCTATATCCAGCAATTTAATCTGTTTTCCTTTAGGTAGCTGTGAAAAAATTCTACCTAGCAAGTCGGCTAAATAATGCACGTAGTCAGCCCGGCCTGGGATTGGAGGACAAAGATAGCCGGCGGGTAATAACCAAAATTTCACATGATAGTATTTAGCCAACAACGCTTGGTTTAGCAGTAATACAGCCTCTTTATCAGCAAAATCTATTGTTGCTTCGCCGTTTGGGTTCTTGGAAACAAAGGCTGCCAACTTGGGTACAGCTGCGCATAGTGCGTTAAAATCATATCGTCCCTGATGCACGTTGCGTGGGTGAAGTAACTGCGGTATAGACACCTAAGCATAAGCCTATATAAATTAAAATGACGCTTAGTTTATCATGCTCAGGCTAATATACAGCAGCGTGACAAAAAAACCGCTACAATAGCCGGCATTATACTTCGCCTTAACGGGCTAACT
The DNA here is from genome assembly GCF_000425345.1 of Rheinheimera baltica DSM 14885. Lineage (GTDB taxonomy): Bacteria > Pseudomonadota > Gammaproteobacteria > Enterobacterales > Alteromonadaceae > Alishewanella > Alishewanella baltica. Next base: position 15,469 of record NZ_AUDG01000026.1, read on the forward strand.
TTTGGAATCTGCATGCTGGCACTTGGAAAAATTAACCGTTTGACGGTAAAAAAACAGGTTAAATTTGGCTTTTATCTCGATGGATTAAGTTGGGGAGAAATTTTACTGCCTAATAACGTCAGTCCCGCTGGGCTGGAGATTGGCAGTGAGCTTGATGTATTTCTCTATCTGGATTCAGAAGACCAACTTATCGCGACGACTGAACGGCCTAAAATCAAAGTAGGCGAAGTGGCACAACTAGATGTTGTTGCTACAACAAAAGTAGGTGCTTTTGTAAATTGGGGCTTAAAGAAAGACTTACTTGTTCCTTTCAGTGAGCAACAAATCCCATTAAAAGAAGGCCAAAAGTACTTATTGTATTGCTATGTTGATAATAGTAATCGCATAGTCGCGTCAACTAAACTAGACCGTCACCTGCATAAAACGCCTCCCTCTTATAATGCCGGCGACAAGGTTAGCATTATGATCAGTGAACAAACTGACATTGGCTACAAAGCAGTAGTGAATCATCAACACTGGGGTGTCTTGTATAAAAACGAAGTGTTTAAACCGCTAAGACGTGGCGACAAAATGCAGGCTTACATTGTTAAAGTGCGTGATGATGGCAAAATTGATATAAGACTCAACGCATCAACGTTTAAACAAGCACAAGAGCTGACCGACCGTATCTTATACAAGCTGCAACAAAATGACGGCAAACTGGCACTAACGGATAAAAGTTCACCAGAACTTATCTATGCAGCCTTCGGTGTGAGCAAGAAAGCCTACAAACAGGCGATTGGCAGTTTATACAAAGATAAGAAAATTGTTATTGCTGAACATGGTATTATTTTGGTTCCAACGACCTAACGCTAGGCTAGATATCTTCTTAAGCAAAAGTAGCGTTAACTTCTTACCCTCCTAAACTAACAAAATTAGGAGGGTAAGTGTGAAAGTGAAAACGTGTTAAGGCAACGCATAACTCACAGCACTACCTTATCGTGCAAATAGTACGCTTAAATAACGTTACGATTCTGTGGTTTCGACAGGACAACATGTACCGCACTGGTCGCACGCTCCAGAAACCCGCCCTCGCAATAACACAAATAAAAATGCCATAAACGAACAAAGTTATCATCGTAACCCAGATGATGTACCTTATCGCGGGCATGCATAAAATTATCACACCAATCTTTTAGTGTTCTGGCATAATCAAATCCAATGTCCTGCAGGTGCCTTACTACGAGGTCTGTCTTTCTGCCAATGGCGTCAGTCATTCGGCTAACAGATGGCAAACATCCACCGGGAAAGACATAGCGTTTGATGAAGTCGACTTCGCGAACATATTGCTGATACCGTTGATCTACTATGGTTATGGCTTGCAATACCATTATGCCATCAGGTTTTAGCAAGTTTGCGCATTTCTCAAAATAGGTATCTAAGTAATCCTCTCCGACCGCTTCTATCATCTCAATCGACACTAATTTATCGAATTGGCCACTCAGGTCACGATAATCATTAAACAATATGGTAATACTATCTTGTAAGCCTAACTGTTCTACACGGGCTTTTGCATAATCAAACTGCTGTTGCGAAATAGTCGTAGTGGTTACCTTACAGCCAAAATGTTGTGCGGCGTAAATTGCCATGCTGCCCCAACCCGTGCCAATTTCCAATAAATGATCTGACGATTTCAGCTGTAGCTTTTCACAAATTAGTTGCAGCTTATGCTGCTGTGCTTTTGCCAGATCGGTATTAGCGTCAGGGTAGACAGCACTGGAATACATCATGCTGTCATCCAAAAACAACCGATACATGTCATTACCTAAATCGTAGTGCGCCGCAATATTTTTCTTTGCCTGAGCCTTAGAATTACGGTTGCGCCAATCCATCATTTTAAGCAATGGTCGTCCCAACCGGGTAATCGCAGAATCAAGCTTGTCTAATGTCTCAAGGTTTAATGCAAAAATGCGTACCAACGCCGTAAGATTATCACATCGCCACCAGCCCATAATGTATGCTTCACCGCCCCCAACCGAGCCTGCCATAACAAGCTTCTTATAAAAACCAGGATCTACAACAGTGATCACTGTTTTTAAGCTAGCGTGTTCATCACCAAATCTAAGCCGTTGATTACCTTCGATTACGGTGATATCACCAAACTTAAGTTTACTAAAAAAGTCCAACGCAAACTTACGACACAATCGATCAAACCAGGTAAGGTTCGTAAATTGAGAGGCTTCTGTCAGGCTTATTGTCATGCATTGGTATCCTTTGTCTTTGGGTGGGCATGCACTGGTATACGTTTTACCAATAGTTTAAGTGCGTGCCAATATATACGTAATAAAACCTGTACGTTTTGCCATGGTTGCCGGATCAACCAACGTTTACGCCATTGCTTAGTCAAACTGTGTCTTTTTAACGTGATCCAAGCACTAAAAATGTGCTTATCCGCTTGGGTATTACGAATACTGCAGAGCAAACTATCGTCAGGCGATGAAATTTGCCAATGATACTGCATGTCCATTGGATTAAATGGCGACACATGAAATGCTTTTTGATGCTGGTAATGCTGCTGTTCAGGTTGAATTTTTTGCAAATAGTAGTGACGCTCATTCCAAGGCGTATTTGTTACTTCAGCGAGTAAGTAACAAAAGTTATTTTGTGCGTCGTAACAGTAGTACAGTGTTATAGGGCTAAAATAAAGCCCCCAGTTAGCCAATGGGGTCAGCAAATAAATCTGGCTTATAAGTTTCTCACCACCAAGCAGTTTTACTTTGTCCCTAACAGCGTCTGCAATATTGCTAGCGCCGGTAAGATAGTCTTTTCGCCGATAACTTAATGCACCAAATCTCTCCAACTGAATGCCATTGTGCGCTAAGGCAGTACGCGTTAATGCCGCACTATCCAACCAATAGTAGGCTAAAGGATAGGAAAAGCCGTGCTCGCGAGGTAACAATCGAAGATGACCTACCTCGCCTTGATACACTGCATGGCCAGACTGCATTAAAATTGAACTCCTAACTGCGCTGCTACATCAACAGCGCTTTTTGCACCATCCTCATGAAAACCGTTATACCAGTAAGCGCCGGCAAAAAAGGTATTATTTTGCCCACTGATGCTATTGCGCTTGGCCTGAGCTGCTAATGTCGTGTCGTTATATACAGGATGTGAGTAATGGTAAACACCTAAAATTTTATCTTTCGCAATAGCTTCACTGTGGTTTAACGTTATACAAAACGTAACGGGTGCGGTAATACCTTGCAATAAATTCATATTGTAAGTCAGGGTTGCCCGCTGCGTTTCACTGGCATCCAAGTTATAATTCCAAGCCGCCCAAGCGCGCTTACGTTTTGGTAACAGGCGAGTATCCGTATGCAAAACCACCTCATTTTGTTGGTAAGCAATATCGCCCAATACTGCACGTTCTTCGTTGGTTGCATTATCACCTAGTAACGCTAATGCTTCGTCACTATGGCATGCTAATACCACTTTGTCATACTGCTCTTCACGACCATCGTCAAAACGAATGGTAACACCGTTTTGGCTTCGCTCAATTGCAATGATTTGTTGATTGAGTTTAACGCTGTCGCTGCCCAGTTTCGCTAACAACGCATCAACATAAGTTTTTGAACCGCCTTTAATTACTGCCCACTGCGGCCTGTCTGTTACATTAAGCAAACCATGGTTTTGGAAAAAACGTAGAAAAAACCGTACAGGAAATGCCGGCATATCAACCAAACCTGCCGACCAAATAGCAGCGCCCATGGGTAGAAGATAATTCTCTTTTATCGCTTTGCCAAAACGGTGCTTTTGCAGAAACTCCCCTAAAGAAAGTTCAAGATCAGCTGCATCTTCTTGCAACAATCGTTTACCTAGTGCATTAAAGCGCACAATGTCACGCAACATTAACCAAAACGAGGGACGAAGTAAATTACGGCGCTGAGCAAACAAACTTGTTAAAGTATTGCCATTGTATTCTAAGTTTTTAGCCGGATTCTTTACCGAGAAACTCATTGTGGTGTGCTTGAATTCTACACCCAACTCGGCAATAAAACGGTTAAAAATAGGGTATGTCCAATTGTTAAACACAATAAAGCCAGTATCCACAGCATAGCGTTTACCTTCTACTTCAACGTCCTTTGTTGCGGTATGTCCACCAAGATAATTATTCGCTTCGAGCAATGTTACATCATATTTTTGTTGCAACAAATACCATGACATCATGCCTGAAATGCCACCGCCAACTACTGCTATTCGCATACTGCTTCCTTTTGCTGACCTCTTATCATTAAGAACTTGCCATTCGTTGTTTAACTTTATTGGTAACCCAACCTAACCCCGGTAAATGTTGGTACACCATTTCATCTAAATCATAATAATCACGATGATAAATAATAACGCCGTCTTGCCAACGCAGCACTGAACAACCGTCTACTTCAATAATTTTGCCTTTACCAATAGCCGGATGTGAAAAGCGCATTTTCCAACTTAAAAAACCCTGCTCACCCTGCTCCATTTTATCCAGCCCAACAAACTCACTGTATTTTAATCTTGCATAAGCATGCTCAAAATAGTGACTTAATGAGTGCAAGCCATGTATTTCATGCACAGGGTCGATAAACACCACGTCAGGGTGATACACCTCAGTCAAACGCTGCATATTTTGACTGGATAACCCGTTATAAAAGGACAAAAAATTTTCAATGCGTGGTGCCGCTACTATATTCATGCGTTTTTCTTGACCTCTGCAAAAATCTCTAAAGTATGCTTGCGTGCAGTTGCATGGTCGACAACAGGCGAGAAATAACTTTTTACCCCACCTAACGAATGCGGCCAGTGTATAGCCTTACCTTGCAGTTTGCTTAGCTCTGGCACATACAAACGAATAAACTCGCCTTGCGGATCAAACTTTTCACTTTGGCTTACTGGGTTAAAAATACGAAAATATGGCGCAGCATCAGTACCGGTAGAGGCCGCCCATTGCCAGCCACCGTTGTTTGCAGCAAAGTCGCCATCAATTAACTTTGACATAAAATATCGCTCGCCCCAGCGCCAATCTATATGCAGGTCTTTAACAAGGAAACTTGCGGTAATCATCCTTAAACGGTTATGCATCCAGCCGGTTTTATTAAGTTGTCTCATCGCGGCGTCAACAATAGGGAAGCCGGTTTGACCTTCACACCACGCTTTAAACAATGCTTCGTTATTGCTCCAGCGAATGCCGTCAGTTTCTGACTGAAAAGGTTTGTGCTTTATCAGGTTTGGGTAAGCCACTAATATGTGTTTATAAAATTCACGCCAAATAAGCTCTGAAAGCCATATTTCAGCACCCGATTTATCGCTTTGCCAGCTATCTTTGGCCTCTATTTGCAAACGGGCAACACATTGTGCTGGTGAAATAACGCCAATGGCGAGATAAGCTGATAATAGTGAAGTGCCATCTATAGCAGGAAAATCACGAGCAGTGTGATAAGCTCCGACCTTTTCCTGACAAAACTGCCGCATCTTACCCAACACCTCCACTTCATCTACAGACCATGCAGCTGAGCTGTTATCACCTGACTGCATTTCATCAAACTCAGGTAGCACAATGGTATTAATAGCTAATGGCTTAGGCTTTGGGTAACAACGCATGCCATGCTGTTTGAGGGCCGCCAGCCAATTTCGCTTAAAAGGGGTAAATACTTTGTATATGTCGCCTTGCTGAGTTCTTACGGAGCCTGCCGGCATGATGCACTGGGTGTCAAACTCAATATACTGACCGCCACTGTCGACCAGAATTGTCTCGACTTGCTTGTCACGAAGCTGCTCACGAAGTTCATATTCACGCTGAACAAATACAGACAGCTTATAATGCTTAACAAGCTGGACAAACACTTCGCCTACCTGTTTATAATCATTGCCTTCAACTGCAATTAACGGAATATTAAGAACCGCTAACTCTGTTTTTAGTTGCATAACACGCCGACGAATTAAATCCTGCTTAATTAATGCCATATCATGCTGCTGCCAGCTATCAGGAGTGGCAATAAAAAGTGCAACAAGCGGGGAGCCGTTTCGGGTTGAATGCTCTACTGCGCTATCTAACACTGCATTATCATAGGCACGCAAATCATTACGAAACCACACTACGTTAAGTTGCTGCATATCAGGCTCTCAATCCCAGGTTTTCAGGGTAAGGTGAAAAATAACGTTGCGCACTTACATACTCGTTGGGATGCTCAGACAAATGGTGTTGCAGTAACGTAATTGGCGCTAAAAGTGGCACAAACCCCTGCCGATATCGATGAATTAGCTCAGATAATTCTTGTTTTGCTTTTGCCGTTAGCAGATTTTTCATAAATCCCTGCAAATGCTGCAGTACATTACTGTGCAGTTTGCGACTGGCGATATTTTTTAGCGCCTGCATTAGCTCAAGCAAGTAGCGTTGTTGCAGTTCTTCCGGTGAAAACAATTTTGCTTGCGCTACCAAACGACCAAGTTGACGATATGCTACAGGGCTATGCGCCATTACTAAAAACTTATAGCGACTGTGAAAAGCAACGAGCTTGCCTACGCTAAAACCATCACACATAGCCTGTTGAAAATCATGGCAACTGAACACCCGACAAATAAAATTCTCTTTTAACGCCGGATCAAATAACCGGCCATCTTCTTCTACCGGTAACCATGGATACACTTGCATTATTTGTCGCGTAAATATACCCACACCAACTTTGCCAAGACTATCGCCATTAGCATTAAACATTTTTACCCTTTCCATACCGCAACTGGGCGACTTTGCGCAAACGACATATCCGGAGAGATGAGCCAACTGAGGTAATTTTTTCTGGCTAAAGGCAAGCATCTTGTCAGTATGATCGATAGAAGTATTATTGCTTTGTACCAAGTGAACGTTATGTTCATCATCTAGTTGTAAGCGTATTGCCGGGCGTGGTGCGGTCATACCAATCGCCATTTCCGGACATACCGGCACATACTCTACAAGCGGAGCGAGCTGCTGCAGACAAAAAGTTGATGCCTTGTGTCCACCATCATAACGAACTTTTTCACCTAAAACACAAGCACTGATACCTACTTTAACTGACATAACCAACTCATATCCTATTTATTGATACTGTATACTTATCTTAGCGCCTTTCAGATCGGAAAAATGTAGCGCTGCCAAATCAAATGCATAAAAAAACGGCAAGATGCCTTCGCAACTTGCCGTTTATATATTTGATAGCAACAACTTATTTTTTGCTAGTGCCTACTTTTACACGAGACTTTAACTTTTGTCCCGGTCGAAACGTCACAACACAGCGAGCTGATATTGGAATATCCTCTCCGGTTTTTGGATTACGGCCTGGACGTTCATTTTTCACCCGCAGGTCAAAATTGCCAAAGCCCGATAACTTTACCTGATCGCCCGCCTCCAGAGCTGTGCGGATCTCTTCAAAAAAAGCTTCCACTATGAGTTTGGCATCGCGTTTACTAACGCCAAACTTTGTAAACAGACGTTCTGCTAAATCGGCTTTGGTAAGCGCCATTCTTAATCCCTCAACGTTGCGTTGAACTCTTTCCCAAGCGCGCTAACTACTTGATTTACCAACTGTTGGATATCTTTATCTTCCAGGGTACGCGCTAAATCCTGCAGGGTCAAAGCAATGGCCAGTGATTTATAACCCTCTGCCACACCTGCCCCTGTGTATACGTCAAACAATTTTAGGTCAACTAATTGATTTCCGCCAACTTTTTTTATAGTAGCAGCAATATCAGCAAAACGCACCTCTGATTTTACAACTACAGCTAAATCGCGCCGGTTAGCCGGGTACTTTGACAGCTCGCTCGCTTGCACAATATCACGCAACCCAAGCGCGGTAACATCAAGTTCAAACAAGTACGCTTTGCCTTTAATACCCAACTTACGCTCAGCTTCCGGATGAAGTGCTCCCAGATGCCCCACTTGCACGTCATCACGATAAATGACTGCAGTTTGGCCCGGGTGCAGTGCGCTATGCTCACCTGTCTTAAAGTGAAATTGTTCCACCGCTGACGTTTGTGCCAACAACGCTTCAACATCACCTTTTATATCATAGAAGTCGGCGGCCCGGTTTTCCATATTCCAATGCTCATTATGCATGGAACCGACAATAACACCGCCAATTACTGGCACCTGACGTACACCACCTTCAGCAGCAGTATCAGGAACAAACGTTAATCCATATTCAAACAAACGAATTCTGCTTTGCTGCCGGTTCTGATTGTATTGCACCGTTTGCAGCAAACCAGGCCACAAATTTAATCGCATAGCAGACATGTCTGTTGAAATTGGGTTTGGCAGTACTAATGCCTGCTGCTCTGGAAACAATTGCTGTTGAACTTTAGGGTCAACAAAACTATAAGTAATCGCTTCTTGGTAACCGCGATCGACTAACACAGTACGCAAACGCTGTATGTTCAATTCAGCTTCACGGAAAGTACGCATTTTCAAACTGGCCTGTGGTGCAATATTCGGAATATTGTTGTAGCCGTGAACCCGTGCAACTTCTTCAATTAAATCTTCTGCGATACGGATATCAAAACGATATCCGGGCACCGAAACCTGCCAGCCATCATTAGTCTCTAACACGGTTAAACCTAAACGATTAAATATAGCGGTAACATCGGCTTTTATCAGGCTAACACCTAAAATTCGCGCTAATTTACCCTCGGTCAACGTAATATCGGGTACCGTCGGTAAATGCGTTTCTGATACCGCCTCAACCACAGGGCCAGCCTCGCCACCACAAATTTCAATAAGCAATGCTGTCGCACGTTCCATAGCGCTATGTTGCAGCTGAGGATCAACACCGCGCTCATAACGATGTGATGCATCGGTATGCAAACCATATTGGCGCGCCTTGCCCGCTATGGCCAGCGGTGAGAAAAATGCACTTTCTAAAAACACATCAGTTGTTTCTGCGGTAACACCGCTGTACAAACCACCAAAAATACCGGCCATAGCTAAGGGTTTGTTGTTGTCAGCAATAAGCAAAGTATTCGCTTTTAATTCCACTTCAGTTTCATCAAGCAACACCAACTTTTCGCCTTCATTGGCAAAACGCACATTGATATCACCATCAAGCTTCGCTAAATCAAAGGCATGCATTGGATGGCCCATCTCCAGCAACACATAATTGGTAATATCAACCACAGCATCAATACTGCGAACACCGCAACGACGTAATTTTTCAGTAAGCCACAATGGACTAGCAGCTTTTACATTAATATTGCGTACTACCCTGCCTAAATAACGCGGGCAAGCATCAGGTGCACTTAACGTAATGCCTTTGGTATCGGCAATAACCGGACTAACTGGCGAAATAACGGGCTCACAAACTTGCAATTTATTAAGCACGCCGACTTCACGCGCCAGCCCTTTGATACCAAGGCAATCAGCCCGATTAGGCGTTAAATCGACTTCAATGATCCGATCATCAAGCTGCAAATAGTCACGCACATTTTGGCCAATAGGGGCGTCTTTTGGTAGCTCAAGAATGCCGTCAGAATCATCTGCCATACCCAACTCAGAAAAAGAGCACAACATGCCATGAGACGGTTGACCGCGAAGTTTAGCTTTCTTAATAACAAAATCACCAGGTAACACTGCGCCAACTGTTGCTACAGCGACTTTTAGTCCAACCCGGCAGTTTTTTGCACCACAGACGATATCTAACAGCGCCTCACCACCGACGTTAACTTTGGTTACCTGTAACTTGTCTGCATCAGGGTGTGGTCCACACTCAACAACTTCACCTACAACAACACCAGTAAACTCGCCTGCAACTGGCTCGATACCATCGACTTCAAGGCCAGCCATAGACAATTGTTCAGATAAGGTGTTGGTGTCAATAGCTGGGTTTACCCACTCGCGTAACCAGGCTTCACTGAATTTCATTTAAATTAACTCCGCTTATCTGAACTGTTTTAAGAAACGTAAATCATTTTCGAAGAAGGCACGTAAATCGGTTACACCATATCGCAGCATGGTAAGACGCTCGACGCCCATACCAAAAGCAAAACCACTGTAGACTTCAGGATCGATACCAACGGAACGCAACACATTAGGATGCACCATACCGCAACCTAACACTTCCAACCATTTGCCGTTTTTACCCATTACATCAACTTCGGCTGAAGGCTCAGTGAACGGGAAAAACGATGGCCGAAAGCGAATTTGCAAGTCTTCTTCAAAAAAGTTATGCAGAAAATCGTGCAGTATGCCTTTCAGTTCGGTAAAACTTACGTCAGTATCAACCATCAACCCTTCCACCTGATGAAACATCGGTGTATGTGTTTGGTCGTAGTCATTACGATAAACCCGCCCAGGCGAAATAATACGCAGAGGGGGTTGCTGCTGCTCCATCGTGCGAATTTGCACACCAGACGTCTGAGTACGCAGCATTAACTTAGGATTAAAATAGAAGGTGTCATGATCTGCCCGTGCCGGGTGATGTTCAGGTATGTTCAATGCATCGAAGTTATGGAAGTCATCTTCAATTTCAGGGCCGTGTTTTACCTCAAAACCCAGTTCAGCAAAAAATGCTGAAATACGTTCAATGGTGCGGGTTACCGGATGCAAACCACCCTGCTCTAAAGACCGACCTGGCAAGGTAACATCAATTTGTTCCTGCGCCAGTTTTGCCGCTAATTGAGCATGTTGCAACAAGTCACGACGGGTATTTAGCGCGTCTTGTACCTTTTGCTTTAATTCATTAATTTCAGCACCGGCCTGCTTACGCTGCTCAGGATCCATCGCGCCCAAAGATTTCAGTAGTTCAGTAATACTGCCTTTTTTGCCAAGAAACTCGACCCGGATAGTCTCCAGAGCCGGAATATCTGCGGCGGCGGCAACGGCCTGCAAGGCGTTTTCCAATATTGCTGTTAGGTTCATGCGTGTCCTCAAAGCAGCTAGGGTTTAGTCGTGTCAAAGCCGCCAATGATACACCAGAATTGCAACTAAACGCAGGCTGTTAAGGCAATTTTTCTACTAAGTTAGTGGTATTAATTAAGAATATCTTTAACAAATGGAATGGTAAGCTTTCGTTGATGCACCAAAGTAGCTTTATCGAGTTTGTCTAGCATAGCTACTAATGCTCGGATATCACGGTCTTGGTGATTCAATAAATAACGCGCAACCTCATCAGGCAAATCGATACCACGCAAGCGGGCTTTTTGTTGCAGTAGTTTTTGTTTATCATCGTCAGTTAGCAAACGCAGCTGAAATGCCGTACACGCCTGTAGCCGGGACACCAAGTCTGCCAACTGAAACCCCAGTTTATGAGGTGCTTCGTTGCCAACAATAATCAATGCTTTGCCTTGTTCCAACATCCGGTTGTACAAATCAAATACCGCAGTCTGCCAGCTAAGTTCACCCGCTATAGCCTGAATGTTATCCAGACACACTAAATCGAGTTGTTCTAAATCATCCAGCAAGCGCGGGCTTAACAGGCGACATTCATCCATCGTCAGCAATTGACTGACTAAACCTTGCTCTTGAGCTTGCACACAAGCGGCATAGAGTAAATGTGATTTACCACTACCACTGGCGCCAAACAAATACACCGGATTTTGCTGCACAGGCTGGTGTAAATAAGTCTTTAAAAACGACACAGCTGCCGTTTGACCCGCAGCGTAGAAACTATCAAGTGTTTCATCTTCTGGTAGTGTAACTGCCAGGGTATATTGCAGCGGCTGCATCAGGGTTTTATATACTCAAATGAAGCCAGCACAGGTTGCAAGGCCGTATTAAGCGCTGCATTATCCAGCATCGTTGTCATATCTTTGAGCTTAAATTGCGGATTAAACTTTAGTGCGCTCATCAGCCCTTCTGCACCAATATTGGTTTGCAGACGATAATAAGCTTGATCCGTTTCAAAACGGGAAATGGTGACATTTGTTACTCCAACCATTTGCTGCAAAAGCTGTTGCACTCTAACTAAATCAGTTAAATTTGTTACGTTTTGTATGACTAACTCAATATCTGCACTGTGTTGCTCAGACATGAGCGTTGCATAACGCTCTGCTAACTGAGACGCCAATACCGATGCAAAGTTATGCATTAAACTCTGTTCATCAGCTGCGGTAACTGTATCTCGGAAGGTTCTGCCGCTATCCTGACGTTGCCAACTTAGGCGCAATAACGTTTTATCATTTTCGCTAACTTCATCAACTGTAACGGCTAATATAACATCGGCACCATAGCGAACACTTGCTTGATTAATTTGCTGCCAAAAACCAGCCCATACGTCCGTTTCAGATAAATTAAGCAAATCATCCATGTCATATAATGGCTGCAGCAACGGCAAGCCAGCAAACAAAAAGGCTTGATGCAAAGCGACATTCAGCGGCTGATCCGCCCGGCGAACAAAGGTACGCTCACCTTCTTTTTGCTTTATCTGCCAGACAAGTATATCTGGACGTAATGCTCCCCATACGGCAATGTTATGTTGTTGTAGTAGCTGATTAACCTTTGAAGCATCAAGTAACACACGCATTCTATTGCCATCAGCTGTCCGTACTGACTTAAACTGTTTTATGTATACGGATGCACGCTTTGATTCTTCTTTTATTTCAGGGACTAAATCTATATCAGCTTTACCACTTACCCGAATAAGTACTTGAATTAATGCTTGCTGTTGCCAAACATCATTGCCGCCCTCTGCAGCTACATCAGCTTGATACAAATCATTTATCTGTCCAGCACTTACCGACTGCAATAAACAAAGGCTAACGAGCGCACTACAAAAAAAGACTATCTTCATCATCATCTAATACCTCAGGCCAATACCGGAAAGATCCCTTTTAACCCCGCACTGATAAACTCTACCGCAATAGCAGCCAGAATCAGCCCCATTACACGAGTAATAATGTTCATACCTGTCTGGCCCAAACGGGCAGATATTTTATCAGCCAGACGCATCAACCCCCAAAGCACCAAACCAATAACGATTAATTCGGCAGACATAATAGCGTAATGTTGCCACCCGTCGCTGCGATTGGCATAAAGAATTATCGAGCTAATTGCGCCCGGCCCTGCCAACATCGGCATTGCAAGAGGAACAACCGCAATAGATTTTCGATGCTCCGCTTCTTCGCGTTCTGCATCTGTATTTTTTGCATTACTCGTTTGGGCATATAGCATTGATATCGCCATTAGCAGGATCAGAATGCCACCACCGACACGAAATGAATTAACTGAAATACCGAAAAAGCTCAGAATAAACTCACCAAAAAACAGAGTAATAAGTAATATGATTGTTGCAGCTTTAGCTGCGCTAGCGGCTGTTTGCCTACGTTCAGATTTGCTATGGCCTTGAGTTAGAGACAAGTAAAGCGGTAAAGCTCCAAGTGGATTCAGAATGGCAAAAATACCAATCAAAATTTTCAAATAGTCCTGAATTTCAAGCATAGATTATCTCCGTAATTGCCAGCGCAGTGTAATGACAAAAGCGGCTTTGTTTCAATGCACAACGATAAAATAAAGCCACCTATGGGTGGCTCTGTAAAAAAAGACAGTGTTAAACGCGCAGCAATCGACGTCAAATTAATGCAAATTTAGCGCGAAATAGTTAACTGTAGTCTTCGACGACGCTTCATTAACGTCGTCAGGTTTGTTAGAGCTGAAAAACGTTTACAGCTCAACTCTTGCCAAACGCGCAGCTTGGGCAAACGGCTCGTACAAAGACAACACGGTTTCAGCATCTAGCTGGGCCCCATCTTTGTCTCTCAAGCTGATCGCAGTCTGTTTATCTACACGGCTTAGAACCAATTGGTAGGCACCATTAGATACTGGCAGCACAGGTTTACTTTCACTTCCCCATAATTTTGACCATAGACCTTGTTGCGGTTTCTCATAGTCAACGTAATAGGTATATATCGAACGATTTTTATCTGTAACAGTAAAGTTAAGCGCGGTGAACAATGTTTCAAGCTGTGACCAGGTGACCTCTATTGGCTGCGGTGTTAGCAATGCTGGATTTCCAGCTGCATCCATACCGGGCTCCATAGCCACATCAGGAATTTTAGATTTATTTGCCGTTGCAATGGTCACTTCCTCTTTACCAATACGGTCAATTATTTGGTTAAGTAGTGCAATTTCCTGACGTTGCTTATCATTACTAGCAAGCTCGCCAGACGGGGTAAAATACTGATGTTCAAGCATCTGAACAGTGACACTGGCAGAGCGGCCATGTGAGCGAGGCTCGATGACAAGACTAAAGCGGGATTGTTCCTGTTTTTGTTCCGACGCCCAAAACCAAAAACCGTCTTCTTCTGACCGTGCGATCCAACCAGTTGTGTAGGTTAACCCACTGCTATCCTGTTGTAACTCAATGCCTTGCTCTGAAAATTGCGTTTGCAGCATTTTATGTAAAAATGGCACAAGATCGCCGGTATAATCGGTGCGATCAAACCAAACCCGAGATAATTTATCACCTTCTTCTACCCGGCTACTCACTGCCGTTGCTAACACTAACGCCGGCGAGCGAATATCAGTTAGCGTGCTAGTTGTTGCAATTTCCGGAACATCAAACTGACCAGGTGCAGCGGGTTTGCGTAAATTATCAGGAACCTTGATAGACGTAAGACTTGCTGACTGACTCGACGTTTCTGTTTGATCAGTTTGTAATAAAGAACAGCCTGTCAGCAACACGCTGGCAACTACACTACCTTTAATCCAATCTTGCACTTTACTACTCCTAAATGTGGTACCGCGAGGTAAATATGCGGTTAAAGCTGAATACCAGCCTGCGTTAATGCTTGTTCGATTACAGTGCCATGAATTGGTTCAAGTTGGGTTAATGGCAATCGCATAAAATCTGATGTTATCAATCCCATTCTACGCAGTGCCCACTTAGTCGGTATCGGATTAGCTTCAATGAATAAGTCATGATGTAACGCCTGCAGTGTGCCATCAATCTGCTCTGCCTGCCTGCGCTCATTAATCAACGCCGAGTGACATAATTGTGCCATGGCTTTAGGCGCGACATTGCTCGTCACCGAAATTACGCCATGGCCACCTTGCAGCATAAACTCGCAAGCCGACGCATCGTCGCCACTTAGTAGCATAAAATCGTCAGGACAAAACTGTTTAAGTTTAACAATCCTTGGCATGGAGCCTGTCGCTTCTTTAATGCCAACAATATTTGCCGTGTTGGCCAGCTCTGCTACAGTTTCAGGCAGCAAATCCACTCCGGTGCGGCCGGGCACATTGTAAAGCAATACAGGTTTATCTGTCGCAGAAGCAACAGCATTAAAGTGCAATATCATGCCTTTTTGCATCGGTTTGTTGTAAAACGGTGTTACCGTAAGAAAACCATCAATTGGCAACTGACTTAACATCTGTGTACGTTCAACGGCTTCAGCTGTTGAATTAGCTCCGTTCCCAGCAATAACGGGGATACGTCCATTTACTTGAGTGCAAACTCTAGCAATAACATCCAGTTGCTCTTTAAAGCTGATCGTTGCGGCTTCACCTGTAGTGCCCATTATGACCAAACCCTGAGTACCATTTTGTAGATGAAATTCGACCAGACGTGCCAAGCTAACATAATCAATGTCACCCGCGTCCGTCATAGGGGTAATCAACGCAACCCAACTTCCTCTGAACATGTCGTTTATTGCCTCAATAATTGCTAAGGGCGCCTATGTTAAAGAGACAATGCACTAAACACAAGAATCCTTCTGACCTTAACGCTATTCAAGACAAACGGATGACATAATCTGGCGGTATGGTAAACTTATTGCCAGCTTTTTTACTCACAATTTTTCGGTTTGCCATCAGGGTTTTATTCTATGCCACAACAACTTGTAGTAACCGCCATCGGCACGGATCGTACCGGTATTGTCAGCAAACTGGCGCGTTTGGTTACCGACTGTAATTGCAACATCATCGACAGTCGAATGGCTATTTTTGGTGGCGAGTTTACATTTATTATGCTTCTTTCAGGCGACTTAGCGGCAATTAGCCGTATTGAACATTTGTTACCTGGCTTAGGGCTGGAACTTGATCTGACCACAATGACCAAACGTACCAGTGCCCATCAACGCAAAGCCGTTGCTGCACATTATGTTCTTGAATACAAAGGCGCCGACCGAGTGGGCACATTAGGTACTATTACCGGTTTATTAGCAAGCAGGCAGGTTTACATTGGTTCTTTACAATCTGAAAGCAAACTAGATGAGTATGGTCAGAGTGTCATGCATACCATGATGACACTTGAGTTGCCAGAAGGTGAACCGGCACAACAAATTGAATCTGATGTTATGGCTTTAGTTCACAGCATGAATTTAACGGGCAGTTTCCATGCCCAAACTTAACAGGAGTTCGCAATGTCTTACTTAGCAGCTGGTGAAATAGTACCAGACTTTACCTTACAAGATCAGCACAATAGCCCGGTTAAATTAAGTAACTTACTGCAACAAGGCCAAGTTCTAGTTTATTTTTATCCCAAAGCCATGACGCCTGGTTGTACCGTCCAGGCATGTGCCCTACGTGATGTTAAAGCGGATTTAACCGCGAAAGGGATTACCATTATTGGCATTAGTACTGATGCACCGGCTAAACTCGCTAAATTTACACAACGGGATGAACTTAACTTTACCTTACTCTCTGATGAAGATCATAAAGTTGCAGACACTTTTGGTGTCTGGGGTGAAAAAAAGTTTATGGGCAAAGTATATGATGGTTTGCACCGCATTAGTTTTCTCATTAACCAAGATAGTACTGTTGCAAAAGTATTTGATAACTTCAAAACTAAAGATCACCATCAGGTCGTGCTTGATTATCTTAGTTAAGTGTTCACCAAAATAGAAAAAACCCTCCTTTGGCAGCAGTTTGTAAACTAAGCTGCATAATTACTGAGATAGCACATCAGGTCTAATTGTTAAGTTATGGAGTTTTACATGTTAAAGCCTCTCCTTTTAACCAGCTTAGTAGCGTCATTGACGCTATCAGCACACGCCGACCCACTGTTGACAGAAAAAGCAGCAGTGCAAATTGAAACCATGGCCACGGGTTTAAACCACCCTTGGGGCATGACATTTTTACCCAATGGCTCAATACTCGTTACAGAGCGTAATGGTACACTGCAGCATATCAGCGCTGACGGTAAAACCCGACAAGCCATTAATGGCTTACCGCAAATTGATGCCAGAGGTCAAGGCGGCTTGTTAGATGTCATTATTGCAGCCGACTTTTCCACAAGCAAAACACTGTATTTCAGCTTTAGTGAACCCGGTACTGGTGGTAATAGCACAGCCGTAGCGCGAGCTAAATTAATTGACGATACCCTAACGGACGTCAGTATTATTTTCAGTCAACAGCCTAAGTATGATAGCCGCCATCATTTCGGCAGCCGATTAGTAATGGACAATAACGGTAAATTGTTTATTACAACAGGCGATCGAGGCAGTGAAAGAACACAAGCGCAAAAGCTTGATAACCACATTGGCAAAGTCATTCACATTAATACCGACGGAACACCAAGCACTGATAACCCTTATGTCAGTCAGGCGAACGCAAAAAAAGAAATCTGGTCTTATGGTCATCGCAATATACAAGGGGCAGCATTGCACCCTCAAACCGGGCAATTGTGGACACATGAACATGGCCCGCAAGGTGGTGATGAGATTAACATTGTGCTACCCGGTAAAAATTATGGCTGGCCATTGATTACTTATGGTGAGGAATACGGTGGTGGTGCTATCGGTAAAACCGCTCAGGAGGGTTTAGAGCAACCGCTGCATTATTGGGTGCCATCAATTGCTCCCAGCGGTATGTTTTTTTATAACGCTGAACTATTTCCAGAATGGCAGAACAATCTCTTCGTTGGTTCACTTAAGTTTGGACAACTTGTTCGGCTAGAGCTCACTGGCGATAAGGTAAGCCATGAAGAACGTATTATGATTGGTCAACGTGTTCGTGACGTAGAACAAGGACCCGATGGCGCAGTGTACCTTCTTACAGACAGCTCCGACGGCCAACTACTGCGCATAATGCCAGCAACGGAGTAAACACTATTTAGCTAGTGTAAATTATGTGATGCACAGCACTTCGCTTTGCATCACATTAATATTATTTTAGATTAGTCTACATTCCCGCTCTGCGGATGTGCTCTTGCTGACCAGGCTTTTACCGTTGCTTTTACCAACGATGCCAATGGAATGGCAAAAAATATCCCCCAAAACCCAAATAACCCACCAAAAAACAATACAGCAATAATAATAAAAACCGGATTTAAATCAACCGCTTCCGAAAATAACAATGGGACAAGCAAATTACCATCCAAGGCCTGTATCACGCCATAAGCTAACATCAGATAACCAAAGTCTGCGGTAGGCCCCCATTGAAAAAACGCGACCAGTGCCACAGGCAGTGTTACTACCGCCGCCCCAATGTAAGGTATCAATACAGATAAACCCACCAAAACCCCTAATAACAGCGGATAATTCAAGCCGAAAATGGCAAAAACGGCATAACTTAAGGCACCAACAATTAAAATTTCAAGAATTTTGCCACGAATATAATTCATGATCTGCGCATTCATTTCATGCCAAACCTGGCTAATAAGCCGCCGTTCTGCAGGCAATATTTGTACAAAGCTGGATGTTAGCTGAGCTTTGTCTTTCAACATAAAAAACACCATCAGTGGCACCAGTACCAAATAAATCAGCAGCGCGACTAAATCAACAATAGAAGCCAGTGACATCTGTAACATATCACGGCCAAATGCCATCAGTCTTTCATCTACCGAGTGCATCAAAATGGTAATTTGCTCAACACTCACGACGCCGGGAAATGACTCAGGAAGGGCCAGTAAGTAGTTTTTTCCCTGGTCGATCATCTGCGGCAAATCACGTAATAAATTTCGCCCCTGGTACCACACTATAGGAATAATCCACATTAATGTTAGCGTGGCCAGGCCAACAAAACCGGCAACCACCATCACCGTACTCGCACTTCGGGATAAACCCAGTCGACTAAGATGAATTACCGGCCACTCCAGCAAGTAAGCAAAAACAATCGCCACCATCACTGGCGCTAAAATGCCACTCAGCCAATAAATGGCCATAAAGCCAAATAATAACAACAAGAATAATGTCACAACCTGAGGATCTGAGAACTTATTGGCATACCATTTTTTCAACCAATCCAGCATATTAAGACTCCAACATCTGACATACGGGCAAAAGTGCCGAAACTCGTAGCAGTATACCGAAGATAATGTAAAATTTGGCGCTTAACTGCCAGATGAATACAAATATATGGTAAATTAACAACCTGTCTGATTTGAACTTAACGCTATTTCACCAGACAAAGCCAACATCATCCTTAGAACAACATGACCTAACAGGGGCAGGTGTTTTTCCAATGAATTTCTCCGTCGTAACCAAACCTGTTTTTATCTGTGTGCTGGTAGCATTAGCGCAAGTTGTGACAATTGATGCTCAAGCAAACTTACCTGATTTAGGCGGTAATGCCTTTAGTACTATAACGCCCGATAAAGAAAAACAATTGGGCGATGTTATGATGCGGCAAACACGTGGTAGCTTGCCTATGGTGTATGATCCGCTGCTGGACGAGTATATTAATTCGCTTGGCAATCGCCTCGTGGCCCGTGCGAACGATGTAAATTTTCCGTTTAAGTTTTATTGGGTAGACAACAAAAACATCAATGCTTTTGCCACACTTGGCGGTAATATCACGTCTCACACCGCCACCTTAGCGGTTGCAGAAAGCGAAAGTGAGTTTGCATCGGTGCTAGCACATGAAATTGCTCACGTTACACAGCGCCACATCGCCCGTTTCTTTGAAGCACAAAGCCAAAAAGCGCCGTTGACGCTAGCGGGGATACTTGGTGCTATTGTTCTGGCTACTGTTAACCCAGAAGCAGGTATGGCCGCAATGATGGCCACACAGGGGGCATCACAACAAGCGGCGATAAATTTTACGCGTAAAAATGAGCAAGAGTCAGACCGCATTGGCATGCAAATATTGGCGGATGCAGGTTTTGATCCGTACGCGGTTCCTAATTTTTTTCGTAAATTAACCGAGCAAAGCCGCTTTTTAAACCAGCAGTTGTCTTTTTTACAAACTCACCCTTTATCACAAAGCAGAGTCAGCGACACCCGACTGCGAGCTGAGCAATATCCCATGCGTTTCGTCGCAGATAGCCAGGACTTTACGCTAAGTCAGGCACGCGTTTTAGCTAGATATCAGTATGGCAAAGACGATGCAGAAACCGTTTTCAGAAAAAAACTAAGTGATCCAGGCGGCAATACCAAAGCCAATCAGTACGGTCTTGCCATCGCATTATTAGATAATGCAAAACTGGATGCCGCACGAAAGGTCATTGAGAACTTACTGGAAAATGACGAACACAACCTGTATTACATTGACGTTTACACCGATATACTTTTGGCACAAAAAGAATACCAGCTTTGCCTAAACATGCTTGAGCAACAATATTTGCTACGCCCAAATAATCAGGTTGTTACACTCAATTATGCCAATGTGGCACTTTCATCTGGCGCTCATCGGCTGGCTATTCACCTTTTAAAAAGTCTGTTGTTTTATAAAAATGACAATATTTTAGCCTATGGCATGTTGGCAGATGCTTACAAAGCTAGTGGTGATTTTGCTAAATACTATGAAGCGCGAGCAGATCTAAGATATCAGCAAGCGGACTATCCGCGTGCTATAGATGATTTAAATGAGGCGTTAAACTATCTGAAATCGGAAGAGAAACTTGAAAACCGACGCCTTGAAGCTAAGAAAAACCAATTACAAACCGAGTTTGACCGGGTACGTCGCATGTAACTTGCGGTCAAATTTACCTTTAACAGGACCTTTAATGTTAAAAATTTACCATAATCCACGCTGTTCCAAGAGCCGTGAAACCCTGAGTTTATTAGAACAACACACTGACAAAATAGACATTATTGAATACCTTAAAACACCGCCAACAGCTGAGGAACTGGCACATTTATTAAAACTGTTGGGACTTAGTGCACGTCAATTATTGCGCAATAAAGAAGATGAGTACAAACAACTTGGCTTGGCAGACAGTTCGCTAACCGACCAACAGTTAATAGAAGCGATGGCTATACACCCCAAACTCATCGAACGCCCTATCGTTGTTCATGGTGATAAAGCGGCAATTGGCCGGCCACCTAGCAACGTGCTGAATTTGCTATCATGACGACTCGTATTTTGGTGCTGTATTATTCACGCCATGGCGCTGTTGCCGCATTAGCTGACAAAATTGCTATTGGTGTAGCACAAGGTGGCTCTGAAGCCATAGTGCGCTGCATACCACCACTGGATCCAGATACTGCAAGCCGTCACGCCATTGTCAGCCAAGATGAACTACGCCAGTGTGACGGGCTGGCATTTGGTAGTCCCGTACGCTTTGGTAATATGGTGGCCGATGCAAAGGCGTTTTGGGATACAACAACCAGTATTTGGCTTAAAGGCGAACTCATCGATAAACCTGCAGGAGTATTTACGTCCTCCGGCAGTATGCATGGCGGAAACGAAGCAACCCTGTTAAGTATGAGCCTGCCGTTATTACATCATGGTATGCTGCTCACCGGCATTCCTTACAGTGAACCAGAGCTGCATCAAACTCAAACTGGTGGGACACCCTATGGCCCATCTCACGTCAGTGGTCACCATGGTGGATCCAAGCTTAGTGTCGATGAGCAACGGCTTGCCCAAGCATTTGGTAAACGTCTGGCTAAGTTGAGCCAGAAACTTAAATCAAACAGGTGTTAACTATGCAACAAACCAGTTTTGTGCCGATGTCTGACAAAACATCGCGTTATTTATTATTGGGAAGATTGGGTTTTGCCGGGCTTTGGTTACTGCAACCGCTTTGGATTTTATTATTAGCACCGCCGCAACTAGGTAATCGCTATGTCCTACTGGCGCTGCTTTGGTTACCTTTGTGGTTACCGTTTTACGGCATAGTTAAGGGGCATGCGTACACATTGGCATGGGCTAATTTTATTGTCATGATATATTTTCTTCACAGCCTGACGAATATGTGGGTAAGCACAGGCTTACATCAATTTTTGTCATTTGTAGAGTTTGCTCTTGCTACGATGATGTTTATAGGTTGCACTTACTATGCACGTTACCGGGGACAGGAACTAGGGTTAAAGATACCGAAACTAAAAGACGACCCACGCAGATAAGGGATTAGCGCTGTAGTTTGGTATAAAACTTCAGTCTCTGTTGAATAAATCCGCTGTTCACTATCTCGTTTAGCGCCGTTTTAATCTGTTGCGCCCGGCGTGGCGAGAAACGGCTCAAACCGCAATATACGCCGGGTGGTTCTGACCAAAGCGGATCAGCTGAAAAACTCTGATCTGCTGACGTCTGAACATAGAAGTGATAGGACAAATCTACAGTCATCACCACATCTAATCGGCCTTGCTTTAACCGCAGCAAATTACTCTCCAGCGAATGAGCATCATCACGAATAACATCGCCTGAACGAAAAACTTGCTCTAGCTCTGGATAAGTAAAGCCACGACTAGTGCCTACCCGCTTGCCTGCTAAATGTTGGATGCCGGTAACCGGCTTCGCCTCGCGTCGGCGCACTAACAACTGCTGAGTTGTAAATAACGCATCCGTCCACAACAAGTCATCTGGTTGTTCAACCCAATCGGGGTTTAAAAAGCACGCTAGATCTGCCTCACCTTGCAACAACCAAGGCTCTACACGTGCCCTGGGCAGGTTAATATAAACCACGGGCAGCTCAAGATATCTTGCCAACTCATCAATGATGTCTTTGCTCAAGCCCGCTTGTAATTGATTATCAGCATTGAAAATGGCATAGGGCGCGGTGTTTGAATCACTAACAATTGCCCTGAGTACATGAGAGACCTGAGAGGCATGAGCAACCAAAGGCAACGCTAAACACAGCAATAACAGATATACCCTTCGTGCTAACGTTTTCATTGACCACCTGTTCAAACAATACATCAATTAGTACTAATATTAGACTAATCACTTTCTTCCAGCCATTCAACCTTCTCTATCTGGCTAAAACGACTGCTTATTTTATGTGCGGATGTATGAATTTGTTTTACATCTACTGCAGCTTGATCAATATGTTTTGCCAGGTTATCAAAACGCCCACGGAAACGCGAAAAATCATCCGCCAGCTTAATGAGATGCTCTTGTATCAAATGAATTTGGCGGCGAGTGGCATCATCTTTCAATACACTTCTGGCAGTTGTTAACACGGCCATAAGCGTGGTTGGTGAGGTTAACCACACACGCCGCCGATAGGCTTCCTCTACAATATCCGGATGATATGCATGCAATTCAGCGAATATCGCCTCAGCGGGTAAAAACATAATGGCGCCATCAGCGGTTTCATTAGCGATGATATACTTGTCAGCAATATCACTGATGTGTTTTTTGATGTCTACTTTAAACTGGCGTTGAGCTAATTTGCGCTCTTCCTGCGTCATCTGAGGATCGGTCATTTTTTTGTAGCTTTCCAACGGAAACTTCGCATCTATTGCGATATCACCACTGGGTTTGGGTAAAAATAACATACAGTCGACAATACGGCCGTTGCTTAGCGTGTGCTGCAAAGAGAAATGCTGCTCGGGTACAACATTTCTAATCAGTGCAGTTAATTGCACCTCACCAAAGGCACCACGTGAGCGCTTGTCAGCCAACACCTCTTGCAAACTCACGACATTGCTGGACAACTCAGTTATTTTTTTCTGCGCGTCATCAATCAATGCGAGGCGCTTCACTATGTCGGTAAACGTTTGGTTGGTTTTTTCAAACCCGTCACTTAAACGCTTTTCAACCTGACCGGCAATGTCTTTTAAACGTTGATCAATACTTTGTGTTAGTTGCTTCACTTGATCTGCCAGCGTCGAAGCTTGATGTTGTAAATTTTTACTTAGCTCAAACCGGGCCGCTTGCTGCGTTTCTGTAATTTTATGTAGTACCTGCAACAGGTTATCTTGCTGCTGTTGCTGCAACTGCTGGCGCTGTAGATGTAATTGCTCTAACAGCTGCTGTTGAAATTGGGCCTGTTGCTGCACTAACTCCAGCCTATTATTCGCTAACTGTTCAGCAATACCGTGATGCGGCCCACGCCTTAAAAACAGTGCCACTAGCACTAGCAAGTTCAGACAGCCTACGCCAACCAGTATATACATCCAATGCGTCGTACTCATAAATCCTCAATTTGGGCAAACCACTATCGTTAGTGCTGCGTATAAGTTGAAACTATACAACTTTATCAGCGGCATTATGAACGAACTGGCATTATTTGCGCTAAACAGTTTTATTTTACCAGAAGGTCGTATGCGCTTACGCGTATTCGAGCGCCGTTATGTGCGGCTGATAAGCGAAGCCAGCGCAGGCAAGCGCGACTTTGCCGTGGCACAAGTGAATCCCTATGTCAGCCAACATCACCCGGACCGAATTCTACCGCTGGCAACCAAAGTACGCATTGAGGATTTTGAGCAATTAGAAGATGGACTTTTGGGCGTAACAATAGCCGGCATTGAGAAGGTGAAAATTATTTCACGTTGGCAGGAGGCTGATACACTTAACATCGCACAGGTACAAACACTTGATAGTTGGACAGGCATTGAAATTGAAAATGAATATCAACCACTTAGCCAACAACTAGAAAAATTGCTTCAACAGTACCCTACACTTAAAGCACTCTACCCCCAGCCCAGATATACCGATGCTGCCTGGCTTGCATCACGCTATTTGGAGTTGTTACCGATGCAGCCGGCGCTAAAACAACAACTGGCATTAGAAACCAGCCCAACACCTTGCCTTAATAGCTTGCAGTCATGGTTGGCACCGCAAGCCTAAGCGCGATTAGCCGCCCTATTATACGCCGCCTGCTCATCATCCAGAATAATGGCAACAACCTGCCAAACGTCTTGCTGATATTGCAACGTATAAGAAGTATGGCAAGTAAAAATTATCTTTGCGGACGCGTCATAAAAACGCCAATAAAGGCTGGCGAACTGCAATTGATCAGATAAACGCAATTGGTGCTGCAACACAAAATCGGCTGTTACCACCCCTAGCTGGCGATACTTAGTCACCTGTGCAAGTAAATGTTCACGCAGGCTGTCTCTATCAACTAATAGCACTTTACGGTCACCTGATAACAACATACTCGGCAGTGATATCAGCTGCTCAAAAGCATCAAGCTCGTTGTTAACATAGGCAGTGCTGTAGTGCTGGAAAAAATCATTTACCGTTTGCATCTAGCTAATCCCTAAGTATTTATGTACCTGTACACTCAGTCGCCAATTGTATTTTTTGCACATAGCAATCGCCAGCTCAGTGGCACGGCGTTGCTGGCTGATGGGCTGCAAATAGACGAGCTTAGCGGTTATATCGGTTTGTTGTAATAACCGCAACAACTCATCAATATGCTTCTCCATCGCTACCGGATGCTTAATTTCGTTAGCACGATCTAGTGCACTTTGCAGTACTTTATAACCACCGGCCATATTCACTTTCGGTGAAACCGTTACCCAGGTTTTTGCCGGGGCTTTAATCTCAAAGGTACCACTGGTTTCAATTTGTGTGCTGTAACCTTTACTGTGCAGCGCTTCACACAGCGGATTTAGATCGTACATACAGGGTTCACCACCGGTGATCACCACATGTTTGGCCTGATAGCCCTCCTTGACAAACAACGCCAGGATTTCTTCGACACTAACACCGGCCCAATGCTCTGTCTCAGCAGTTTTAATCACGATGTCACCAAGCGGTAGGCGCTGCTCGTCGTTCACTTCCCAGGTGTGCTTAGTATCACACCAGCTACAGCCAACCGGACACCCCTGCAAGCGGATAAAAATGGCTGCTGCGCCGGTAAAACTGCCTTCGCCCTGTATGGTTTCAAAAACCTCATTAACTTTATACACTCTGTGCTTAGCCCTTTAGCCGTCAGCTGAATTACTGTACAATGCGCGCCCCCGACGATACTGTCGGCGACGTTCGCAAAAAAATTACTATGTATTATACAAGAGAGAGCCTGTTATGCCGAACAAAGTTGTAGTGATTTACTCCGGAGGAATGGATTCATTTACCGTGTTACATAAAGCGGTACTGGCAGGCCACGAAGTATACGCATTGTCATTTAACTATGGCCAGCGCCATGTCAAAGAGTTGGAATGTGCAGCACAGGTATGCCAGGAGCTAGGGATTAACCATAAAATTGTTGATATATCAGCAATTAATCAACTACTTGCAGGCTCTTCATTAACCGACAATATTGATATTCCGGAAGGTCACTACGCTGCCGAAAATATGAAATCTACCGTGGTACCTAATCGTAATATGATTCTGTTGTCACTGGCAGTAGGGTATGCCGTCTCACTGGGCGCCTCACAGGTTTATTACGGCGCACATTCTGGCGATCACTTTATTTATCCTGACTGCCGGCCGGAATTTGTGCAAAAAATGCATGACGTTTGTCAGATAGCCAACTACGAGCCGGTGGATATTATCAGCCCTTATCTGGCGCAAACTAAAATTGAAATTCTGGCCGACGGCCTTGCTATGGGGCTAGACTACGGCAAAACCTGGACCTGCTATAACGGCCGCGAGAAAGCCTGTGGTAAATGTGGCTCTTGTCAGGAGCGATTAGAGGCTTTTACGCTGAATAACACCACTGACCCGCTACCTTACGAATAGACTCACTAACAAATAATCAGACCGGTCGTTTAAAACGAACCGGTTTGCTCACACCAACACGCCGTAAATCCATCCGTGGGGGCTAGTCTCAGCCCGTCCGGGGCCTCAACGGTTGGCTTAGAGCAAATCGATTCTCACTTAACTATCTGTGCAATTAATCAGCTATTTGTTTTCAGGCAGCACTAAACAGATTCTGGTGCAGCTGTTTAACGACAGCGGGAGCATCGGCATCCTGCACTAGAAAGCACAGGTTATGTTTAGACGCGCCATGACAAATTAGCCGCATATTAATGCGCTCTAAGGTATTGAACAGATCACCAGTAATACCTTTGCTGCTATGCAGATGGTTGCCAATAACGGCCACTAAACTTAAGCCCTGCTCCACTGACACTTCGCAAAAACTTCTCAGCTCCGCCAGTGCGGGTTCGACAGATACATTAAATGCGCTAGTCATGCCGCCTTCGTCCAACGTTAGTGCTACGCTGATTTCAGACGTGGTCACTAAATCTACCGAGATTTGATGCCGGCTTAAAATATCAAACACCCGGGTTAAAAAACCGGCGGCGTGTAACATGGCCGGGCTTTTTACCGTAATCAGCGTTTGAGATTTTCTAAGTGCAATAGCTCGGTACGGCGGGCGTTCTTTTACGTCTTTGGCTATCCAGGTGCCGCCGGCTTGTGGTTCGCGACTGGAGCCAACAAACACCCCTATATTGCAGCGCATCGCAGGTATCAAGGTAGCAGGATGCAGTACTTTGGCGCCAAAAGTAGCCATCTCAGCCGCTTCGTCAAAGCTAATTTCTTTAATGCAGCGCGCCTGCTCGGTTAAACGTGGGTCAGTGGTAAAAATACCCACTACATCAGTCCATATTTGTACCACAGATGCACTTAACGCTTCGCCAAGCAGTGCAGCGCTGTAATCTGAACCGCCGCGACCAAGCGTGGTGGTTTGCCCAACGTCATCCGCACCAATAAAGCCCTGGGTTACCACCACGTTATCCGCCAATAAAGGCTGCAAGTGTATGGCACATAACTCACTAATTTGAGTAATCTGTGGCTCACCTTTACCAAAACGACTGTCAGTGCGCATAACACGACGGGCGTCAAAACATAAACCGGCCGCACCACGTTCACGTAGTACCTGCGCAAACAATACTGAGCTTAAACGCTCACCGAAGGATTGGATCTCATCCTTGTGAGCAGCGCTATACACCGCACCACTTTGTTCTATCAGCGTTTTTAGTGCCGATAGCAACTGCGCAATATCAGCCGCAATGACATCAGGCTGCTGCAACCGGTTTAGTACCGCCAGCGTAATGCGTTCAATGCCCTGATAGCAAGCATAGCGCTCGCTAACATCAGTGTGTTTGGTAATATCGACCAGCAGGTTAGTGACACCGGAGCTGGCGCTAACCACCACTAAACGAATAGCCGGTTCCGCCAGAATGATATCAGTACAGCGCGACATCGCATCGAAGTCTGCGACACTAGAGCCGCCGAATTTTGCAACAATAAGATTGGACAAGGTGTCTCTCCTTATAAAACATAATAAGCAGAGCATGGCATTTGCTAACAGCAAAACGAGAATGAAACAGAGAGCTTCTGTAAATTCTGAAAACTGTACTTAACAAAGGCCAGAAGCTCTCCACCGAAATTCAGGTGACAGTCGTAAGGATTCAGCCTTAACGACCGGGAGATACAGCTCTATAACCGCATTTCCCTCGGCGTTAGTCCCCCTTATTCAGGCTACGATGTATAGACATCTGTCCTGAACTACCTGGCTAACGCACCTCTTCTGGTCTATCAGATATGATTGACGGGCGACACCTTATCCTGTTTTGGCCTTTCAAGCAATAGCCTTTTAGCCGTCCAAACAGCTATTTATTCAGATAAAGCCCGCTGTAGTCTCTGCCAGCGCTTATATTTGTGCGCTATGGTAGCGTTTTAACCTGAACAAATCCTTAGCAAGGATGAAATAAATTAGTAGTTATGGTTAATTTTTTTAAGCTGTGACACAAAGGCGTCCATATCGGCTTCATTGGCAGCATCGCTGTGCCATTTATTATGGAAGCCCAGTGTTAACTGTACCTTGCCATCGCTGAAATACACTTCGTAACCGTCAAAGCCAGAATTCACCGTGATGCCGTCCAGTTCAAAACCAGCACCTAAGGCATTGTTAACATCAGTACCATTTTTTTCCACTTTGCCAAACACGCTGAGTAAAAATTTGCCATCTAATTCATTTTGCATTTTCAAAGCTCCTGTCATCATTCGTTTTAGAGTAACACCGGTTTGCAGCCATTACGCGCAAAGGTTATAGTCCGGCCGTGTTATTTAGGAGAGATATATGCACAGAACTCTGTTTACAACCATTATCGCCCTGAGCTTTTCCGCCATTGCCACCGCTGACATTGTGCAACCAGCACCTCTGGTGTCCATTGCCAGTCACGACGCCTACTTTGATAACCTGCGCGCGCACTGCGGTAAAGCTTTTGAGGGCAAAGTGGTAATGGACACCCCAAAAAGCGATGGCTTTGACGGCAGCTTAATTATGCATGTACGTAAATGTTCAGACAGCCAATTACAGATCCCGTTCCATGTTGGCGACAATCATTCACGCACCTGGATCATCACAAAAACCGGATCTGGCCTGAGTTTAAAGCATGATCACCGTAACAAAGACGGTAGCCATGACGTCTCTACCATGTATGGCGGCCATACCACGGATGCGGGTTGGGCAAACGTGCAAAGCTTTCCGGCCGATCAGTACTCAAAAGAGCTATTCTCTCGACTGGGTAACCCACAGTCAAATACCAATATCTGGCAAATGTATATCTACCCGCAAACCTTTACTTACCGCCTGATCCGGGAAGGCCGGGAGTTTCGCGTTGACTTTGACCTTACCAAACCGGTGGCCTTACCGCCCACACCATGGGGCTATAAAGACTAAGCGCGTTGCAGCTGCGACCACTATACTGGTCGCAGATTTTTAGATACGTTAAGATAAGTTGCTTTTAACACTAAACGCTGAGACTACAGCGACATATAACGATAAAAACCACGGAGTGACTATGATTACCCTTTCCAGGTTTACGCTACTAGCCGGAGCATTAGCTGCCGGCACCTTGCTAAGCGCTTGCTCAGAGCAACATGCTGATGTAAAAACCGCTGATGTAAAACCAGCAGAGCTGGCTGATACGGCCACCAAGACCCCCGAATTGAAATTTGCCGACGTTAACCCGCGTTTAGGTGAATATATTAAAACGCTGTCGTCAGATGAGTTTCAGGGCCGCGCCCCTGCGACCAAAGGTGAAGAGTTAACAGTAGCTTTTTTGGAAGATAACTTTCGTCGTATCGGTTTAAAACCTATAGACGGTGACAGCTACAAGCAACCGGTATCACTGGTACAGATAGATCCGAAAAACGTCTCAGCTATAACCTTAAAAGGCGACAACCTGCCAGCCCAATTTAATTACCGTGACGACATGACCGCGTGGACCAAGCAGGTTACGGAACAGGTTGACGTGACTGACAGTGAAATGGTGTTTGTTGGCTACGGTATTGTCGCACCAGAATATAACTGGAACGACTATGAAGGCCTCGATGTAAAAGGCAAAACCGTGGTGATGTTTGTTAATGACCCAGGGTTTGCTACGCAAGATCCCGCACTGTTTAATGGCAATGCCATGACCTACTACGGCCGCTGGACTTACAAATATGAAGAAGCTGCCCGTCAGGGCGCCGCTATGGCATTAATCATTCATGAAACCGATGCTGCCAGCTACGGCTGGGGCGTGGTGGCACATGGCTCACCGATTAAATTTGATTTAATCAATGAAAATAAAAATGCCGATCTGGCAAAAGTAGAAGGTTGGGTGACTACTGAATCAGCTGAAAAGCTGTTTGCCAATATTGGTACCGACTTAGCTACTATGCATAAAAAAGCGCTGGAAAAAGACTTTAAAGCGGTACCGCTAAATGCTACCGCCTCGGTTAGCGTAAAAAACAACTTGCGTGAGCTTACCTCCAGCAATGTTGTTGGCTATATCGAAGGCAGCAAATACCCGGATGAGTTTGTGTTGTATATGGCACACTGGGACCATCTGGGTATGGATTTTTCTAACCCCAATAACAAGGTGTTTAACGGCGCGCAGGACAATGCGTCCGGAACCGGTGGCTTACTGGCTCTGGCCGAGTATTTTACTCAGCAACAGCAACCTGAACGCTCCATCGCTTTTGTTGCAGTCACCGCCGAAGAACGTGGTTTATTAGGGTCAGCCTGGTATGCCGCCAACCCGGTATTCCCGCTGGAAAAAACCGTGGTCGGCATTAATATGGACGTAATGAACGTATATGGCCCAATGAAAGACATGGTGATTGTCGGTTTGGGTAACAATAATGCTGAAGATATTTTAATCAAATATACCGAACAACAAGGCCGCTATGCCGTGCGCGAGCACAATCCGGAAGCGGGTATTGCTTATCGCTCAGATCACTTTAATTTATCGAAAAAAGGCGTACCCATACTGTATGCAAAAGGTGGTAACGACCATTTTGAAAATGGCGACGCATGGGGCAAGGCGCAGCGTGCCGAGTATAACAAATGTTGCTATCACAAGGTAGGCGACGAATATAACGACAACTGGGACTTACGCGGTGCGCAACAGGATTTATTCTTGTTTTATCAGGTAGGTAACGAGCTGGCAAACAGTCGCAACTGGCCAAACTGGAATGAAGGCAACGAATTCCGCGCCCTGCGTGATGCCTCAGCAGCGGCTCGTAAAGAGTAACCTGTGAATGGTTTGAGTTAACAGTATTGCTTAATATCAGGGCAGCTCTAGCTGCCCTTTTTTATGTCACTGCAACACCTTGTTAAACAACGTGATAAACAACGTGATATATTCATTATCTATTCAGTAGATTCGCTTTAGTCTCAGCTTAACAACTTAAAGGATCCCGTTATGCGCAGGTGGCAAAAAACGCTGCTTATAGCTTTAGCACTGTTACTGCTGTTAACAGCAAGCGCATATTGGTATCTGCAAAAAACGCTCGCTGCCCTGCCGTTGCAAAACCTGCACTACCAGATTAGCAGCCTTAGCCTGCGTCAGTTACACCTTAGCAGCGTTAGTTTCAGCCTTGATAACCCGGAATTAGAGGTACAACTCAACGATATTAACCTAAGTTGGCAGCTGTTCGACCCCAGGTTAACCAAAGTACAACTTGGCAGCGGTGATATCCGTTTATTACAGTGGCCGCAAACAGCTGATAACAACACGCCTACAACCGCAGACTCTTTGCCTGCAGATTGGCAACTGCCAGCAAACCTTCCTGAACAGATAAACATTAACCAGTTGGTACTGCATCTGCCTTGTTCCGAAGGAGACTGCAGCTACCAGCTGTCTGCAGCTGTAGATAACGTAGCACAACAACTGCAATATCAGCTTAGTGCAGCAGACACCAACACCCCGAATACACCCCGCTTAACCCTTAGCGGCGATTACACTACCGTGCAGCAGCTACCACTGTTAAATTTGCGTCTGGATTTAGATAACAACACGCAATTGCAACTTCACCAGAAATTAAGTGGCCATAACAGCATTGATGTCACTGGCGAACTAACCGTAGATATTGCCCCCCCATCGCCCTGGATAATACAACAACTGCAATTATGGCATGCCGCTGTACCGCAGGAAGCCCTCGACCGCTTTACGGCCCCCGTGTCAGTTCGTAGCGACTGGCAATTCCAATTGCCCGGCACCTCCTCGCTGGCAAACATAGCCGCTGAAGCGAGCGGACACTGGCAATTACACGCTGAACTCCCCTCGCCAGTCGTGTTGCCAGGCATTGGTCAGTTACAAGGCCGAGTTACGGCCAAACTGGGCCTGCAACACGGCGAACTCAGCCAATATCAACTTAATAGCCATTTAACCTTATTACAACCAGAATTATCCGAAGATTTACTGCAGCAGGGCATTAAAGCCGACAGCGTCGATATCACACTCACCGCCGACGGACACACTCTGCCACAGCTTACTGCGCTGCCATTAAAACTGGCACTAAGTTCCAAAGGCGCCACCGAGGTTGATATTACGGGTGATGCAACGTTCAACCTCACCCCCCCTTTTAGCGCACAAATACATAATGGCAAGCTTGGCCTATTGCAGCAGCAATTAAAGCCGGCCCCAGACGTTCTTTTGCAGAAGCTTGCGCTGCAAACTCAGTTTAATGCGTATTGGCTGGCCGACCAGTGGCAACTGGATCTGCAAAATACCACTGCCGATTTTGCTTCACTTAATACAACAGACATTCAGCTACTCAAGGGTAATATCACCACAAAAAACAGCCGTTTTAGTGGCGATACGTTGTTTAACAACACCACGTTGCAAGCCGCAGTTGGCGTTAACATTGGCCAGCTAAAACAAGCACAATTAAAACCCCTTAGCTGGCAATGGCAGGCGGAACTTAGCGGCAATTTACGCGAGCTAAGCGTGGCCGGACAACTGACAAACAGCGCCAGCCTGGGTGTTGCACATCAACTGCGCTATGTTAACGACGCCCTTACCGTTAGCTGGCAACTGGACGACATATTTTTACTTGCGGGTAATCCGCTGGCGGCAACATTGACCAGTTGGCCAGCGCTGTTAGAACTTAACCGAGGACGGCTTGGTGCAAGCGGCGAAGCAAGCTTGTTACCTGCAATAAACGCCACAGCAGCGCTTAGCTTGTCCGGCGTCAGCGGTATTTATGATCGCAGCCTGTTTAAAGACTTAGCAAGCACCATACAACTGGAATTCGATAACGGGCAAATTCAAATCCATGCACCAGAAGCACGCCTGGCAGAAATTAACCACGGCCTGATTGCCGGTCCTTTGCTACTTAATGCTGACTACCGGGCCAACATGGATGCTATCAGTGCAGGAAAACTGGATATCAAACAGCTACAAATTAATGCCATGGGAGGGCAAATCCAATTGCAACCCACACAACTGGATTTAGCATTGGCTCAGCAAGATGTGGTACTAAAACTACAACAAATTGCACTAACAAATCTGTTACAACAACATCCCACGACCGATTTAACCGGCAGTGGCCTTATCTCCGGCACCGTACCGCTTCGTATTAATCGCACTGGCGTTACCGTAAATAACGGCGCTATTGCCGCAGAAAGCCCTGGCGGAGAACTACAATACCGGCCTGCCGGAGCCCAAAATATGGCGGCGGGAAACGCAGGGATGAAAGTGGTACTGCAAGCATTGGATGATTTTCACTATTCCGTTCTTTCCAGCGACGTCAACTATGACACGCAAGGCAAGCTGAGCCTCGCATTAAAATTACAAGGTAGCAACCCGGCACTAGAAAATGGCAGAGCCATCAATCTTAATATTAATCTGGAAGAAGATTTACCCGCGCTTATTACCAGTTTGCAACTAAGCAGCAAAATCAGTGACAAAATAAAACAGCGGGTACAACAACGGATCCAACAGCAAAGCATAAAAAACACCAATGGAGTTAAACCATGATACAACAACTAAGCGCAGCGGCAGTGTTGACGCTGGTTCTGGCCGCTTGCACCCCCAAGGTGCAGGTCGCTTTACCAGCCGAGCCAATCAACATTAACCTGAACGTTAAAATTCAGCATGAAATTTATATCAAGGTCGATAAACAGTTGGACGAACTGTTCAGCGACGACAGCGGTTTATTCTAAGGAGCACAACATGAAACTGGTTAAACATATCAAAATGCTACTGTTACCTGCCCTGTTCGCGCTAAGCTTGCCGGTACTGGCGATGAATTTACAACAAGCAATGGCGGCACTGGGCCAGGCTAAAGCCCAAGGTCTCGTTGGCGAGCAAGCTAATGGTTATTTGGGTGCGGTACAAAACGATGCTAATACAGCCGACATTGTAAAGTTAATAAACGATGCACGCCGTGCAGAATATAGCCGCTTAGCGCAGCAAAATAATATTGCGGTTGCCGATGTAGAAGCTATGGCGGGCAAAAAAGCGCTGGAACGCACCAGCGCCGGGCATTTTATCTTGTTAGACGGTAATTGGGTTAAAAAACCTTAGGCTAAATATATGACGCTGAGACGCCATTTATTGGCGTTTCAGCTATGCTATATCAGCACATTCTTTATTGGGATCAGCTGTTTGAAAGCCTTTACGTTTGTCACACTGTTATTTTTCAGTTTTGCCACTGTTGCCGAGATAACGAAGCAACAGCAATTCGATCGTTTAATTGAGGAAATTAGCAGTGGTGAGCGGTATTTTTTTAAGCCTGAGGATTTTCGTCAAACATTAGCTGAACTTGAAAATGCGTTACCGCAAAACGATGCCGAACGCGCCAGTATATTGGACAGACATCGCTGCCTGTTGGCTTATTTTGATGATCCAGCAGCAGGAATCGCCTTTAGTAAAACAAAATTAAACCAGGCGCAATCTGCTAACGATTTTCCAGCACAATATGATTATCATACCTGTCGTTATCACCTTTACTACATGCTGGGTGAAAACAAACAGGCAGTCGAAAGTGCAAAGCTGGCGCATAGCGCCGCCGAATATAGTGAAGACCCGCTGTCTATTGCCCTTAGCGAGACCGAACTTGGCAACATATCATCTTATCAAGGCGATTACGCTGATGCGTTAAACCATTATCTCAGTGCCTATCAACGTTTCCAGCAGCTTGGTTATAAGCCTTATATTAGCGATCTGGTGTTATCTATAGCGTCGGCATATCGGCGCATGGGGCTATACGATAAAGCCATTACCTACATTGACGAAGCTGAAAAAGAATTTAATGCACCAGAAGAACGTTTTCGACACGCCATGATCATGCATGAAAAAGCGTTCTCTTACGCCGAGATTGGCCAACCTGAACAGGCATTAGCACTTTTTAAACAGTCTATCGACGTCTATAACGAACTCGCTGTACCCGAATGGATAGCCTACACCAACGTAAACCTGGTGTGGATATATAATTTACTCGGTCAATTCGATAATGCGCTTAATATTGCCGCCGAAGCCGAAAGCATGCTCAGCAGTGGTAACATAGCTAACATTGCGAACTCTCAAACCTACCAAGCCTTACTAGCATTATATAAGGGCGAAGCTTTATTGGCAGATAAGCAAGTTAACACCGCCTTAGAAAGCTTAGCGTTAGCAGACCAGTTACTGTCAGAGCAAGCGGTACCGCGTTATATGCTGCAGTTGCACTTACACTACGCCGATGCGCTGGCGCAGGCCGGACAATATTCGCTGGCCTATACAAAGTTGGGACAATATGTTGAGCTGAATAATCGCCAACAAGCTAACGCCCGAGAGCAACAAGCTAACTTATTACGATTTCAATTCGATTTTACCCGCCAACAAGAAAAGAACGATCAATTAGCCGCTGAAAAACTCGCCGCTGAACAATACATCAGCACATTACAACTGGCACAGCGCTGGCAGTATGTTGCGATCATCGCAATAGTGCTAATGCTGTTCATTCTGGTGTCTTTTGCCGTTTCACTGAAAAAACGAAATCGAAAACTGCACCGTCTGGCCATGACAGATGAATTAACCGGTATCGCCAACAGGCGTCGTATTATGATGCTTGCAGAGCAAGAACGTGTAAAAGCAACGGAAACATCGTCGCCCATCTGCCTGCTTATTATTGACTTAGATCATTTCAAAAAAATTAACGATAATCATGGCCATGATGCCGGTGATATCGTGTTACAGCAGGTCTGTTTAACTATTAGTAGTGTACTGCGCCAGCAAGATCACTTTGGCCGCACCGGCGGCGAAGAATTTTTAATCATACTGCCCAATACTGATATAAACCAGGCCCAGCCTATTGCTGAGCGGGTTCGCCGTTCCGTTGCGGCAATAAACCTAAGCCTAATACAATTAAACTTGCAGGTAAGCTGCAGCATAGGTTTAACCCAAGCCAAGCCCAAAGAATTACTTAATGCCAGCATTAGCCGGGCAGACAAAGCGTTATACCAAGCTAAAGCAAACGGCAGAAATCAGGTTGTAGAAGGTTAACCCAACC
The DNA here is from genome assembly GCF_000425345.1 of Rheinheimera baltica DSM 14885. Taxonomy (GTDB): domain Bacteria; phylum Pseudomonadota; class Gammaproteobacteria; order Enterobacterales; family Alteromonadaceae; genus Alishewanella; species Alishewanella baltica. Next base: position 52,220 of record NZ_AUDG01000026.1, read on the forward strand.
ATAAAAAACAGCCCGGACTTACGTCAACGGGCTGCGTTTTATAGATATAGCCTTACCAATACTACGCCGCAACAGTGCGTTTTTGATGCGCAAGCACTACGCCAATAAGCCCGACAACCGCGATAACAATACCAATAGGCTTGCTGTAGTCCATGGGCAAATTCAGCCCAATGCCTGCAGTGGCAATATAAGATAAGGTAATTGCAGTCCCGATCACCGCAGGAATACTAACAATCCAGTGGAAGGTGCCACGGTCAAACAGATACTTAGTCGCTAACCACAACACGCTGGTTGATAACAACATATTTGAGAACGCGAAATAACGCCAAATCACTGAGAAATCAAGGAAGGTCATAAGGTAGGCAACGCCCAGTAAAGGCGCGGCCAACGCCAGGCGATGCTTGGTGGTTTGAGAAATACTAAACGCATCCATAATGGTTAAGCGCAAAGAACGAAAGGCAGTATCACCAGAGGTTATAGGGAAAATAGCAACCGCAAGAATTGCCATTACCCCACCAAAAATACCCAGATAGCTGGTTGCAATGTGATTAACGACCAACCCCGGGCCACCTTGTGCCAGCATCATTTTTAGCTCTACATAGCCGCCAGGAAAAGCAGCAATACCCGCCAGCGCCCAGACACAAGCCACAATACCTTCGCACATCATGGCACCATAAAATACTGGCCGGGCATATTTTTCATTGGTAAGGCAGCGGGCAATCATCGGTGATTGGGTTGAGTGAAAGCCACTGATGGCGCCGCAAGTAATCGTTAAAAACAGCAAGGGCCACACCGGAGCGCCGTCTGGGTTTGGTACTAAAAAGTCGTCATGATGATGGCCATCAAAGTAAGCAAATATGTCGTTTATCTGCGGCAAATGCGGTGCTTCAATTAACAAGGCAATGGCAATTAATGACGTCATAACGATCATCAACAAGCCAAAAAACGGGTATAACTTGGTAATGATTTTATCTATCGGCAGCAGGGTTGCTAAAAAATAATAGGCCAGTATAACCAGCACCCAAAACGTGTTGCCGGCTAAAAATGTACCTTCAAAAAAAGACAAATTACTTAACAGCCCCGCCGGGCTCATAATAAATACCACACCAACAAAAAACAGCAGCATGGCGGTAAACACTAACATAACACCTTTAAATACAATGTTGTAATAATGCCCCGCTATCTCTGGTAAACTTTTACCGTCTTCTTTTAAGCTCATAACGCCAGAAAAATAGTCATGCACCGCGCCGCCAACCACATTGCCAATCACTATCCAAACCAGGGCAACCGGGCCATATACCGCACCCAGGATAGGACCAAATATAGGGCCTACACCTGCCACATTTAAAAACTGAATGAGAAACGCCTTTACCGGGCTTATTGCCACGTAATCAACGCCATCATTTAAGCGCGCTTGCGGCGTTTTTGCCTTAGCATCTATCCCGGCTTGTTTTTCAACAAAGGGGCTGTAAAACTTATAACCGAGTATGAGTATGGCAATACAGATAAAGAAAATTAGCATAACGCAAATTCCTGATGTTTAGTGCAGTAATCGCAATACCTGCGCAGTATTGCAATAAAGAGAATTCTAACCTGCAAGATTAGCACGCTTATTTCAAAGTCACATACTAGCCAATAGTCGAAGAACGGTTTAACAGGCCCACCAGCCGGTTTACAAGTGGCCTAACAAAATTATGCTTCCGCTTCAATATGTTACTCAGTTAAATGAAGAATAATGCCACCTTTGTGGCAGTTACCTGAAACTATTTGTTGCGCATTTTTTGGCGCACTTTGTTCGAATGCCACGCCGCAGGCACGACAACAAGGATGACAATCGCGGCTAAAATCCACAGATAACTTTGGCCCATCAGTCTGAGGTTAGCGATGTCAGCCGTCTGGTCATTGTTTATCTGTTTAGCGAAAGAAAAGGGTGTCGAGCTTTTTCCAAGCTTCGACAAACGCTTCTTGCGCTATGTCCTCACTGTGTTTTAAGTCACCTACTGACGAATAGGCTAACGAACACAGCAAGTTTTGATAGCGTGTAACAATTTCACTAAAGGCCGCACGATTGCCTCCCAATGACGCCATTACCAAAGCGGCATCGTTGTAATCTACTATTTCCATACGTTTTTTAAAAATGTTCATGGTTCTTACTCTCTGCTTCTGAACCAATAAGTGCCAAAGCTGGCACAAAAGGTGACAGGAATATCTAAAAAAACCGCTGAAAGCTAAATATTTATTAAATAACGCTAAACTTTAATTCTTTAGGGGAAGTACCGCTGCCTTTGTTGGTTAAATTGCGCAACTTACTGGTTTGTGGCGTCATAATTCAATGCATTAAACTGGCTGTTGTAACCGGCATTTAATGCTTTTGCTTTGGCAAACGCTGCTTTGGCTTCTTCAGCGCGTCCGGCACTGAAATAGCCATATGCTAAGCCATCATATACTTCAGCATGTTGTGGATATTTATCAGTCAGATATTTAAAAAAGTAGATGGCATTCTCTGCTTTACCCGCCGCAACGAGTTCTCGGGCAAGATCGGTCAGCGTTTTGCCTATAAATGTTTGATAACCAGCTTGTTGGTAGACCGCTTCAAATTGCGCATTAAATACGTTTTCCCCAAGCTGCAGATACTGTTGATAAGCAAATAATGTGGCAGGCAACTTAACAGCTGAGTATTGGCCAGAAACCGCCAGGCTTCTTAGCCTTGTGGACAGCTCTTCCGCTACCAGCCTATCTGTATTTGCCAAAACAATCACCCAGGTATCATTAGCAAAATCCAGCTCAACAGCGGTGCTTACCCCAACCCCACCACCGAAAGCCAGCCACTGTTGCTGATCTTTCTGTAGCCTTTTGAATATGTTTAAACTGCGACCAGAGAGTAATTTTTTCTGTTCAAATAATTGATGATAAACAGCGTATAGCTCAAATACGGTCATTTCCCCACCGCCTCCTGGAGATTTGAACTCGAGCCTGGTTGGATCGATTGGCGACCGTTTTCCTTCGTAATTAAAATGATAAGGCAATGCCACAGTATCATGACCTAATTGCTCTGCTATAAGCACAGCTCGAGAGGGCTTCAATACATTTTTTTCTAACAACTCCCAGTAGTTCTGTTTGGTGATTTTCTCGAGAATGGCACCCAAAACTACATAGCCATAGTTTGAGTATTTTCGATCGCTACCTGGCGTAAATAACAGCGGCTGATTCTGCAAAATAGCCAGTTTTTCAGCGATATTTGTATATTGGGCCGGATTATTGCGGTATTCCGCAGTAAATATGTCAGCGAAACCAGAGCGATGTTCTAATAATTGTTGGATGGTAATGTCTTTTGTCTGTGGGTCTGTAAACCCCAATGCAAATTTATCAAGCGTGTCATTGAGTTGTATAAGATCATTGTCATAAGCCTGCAGCACTAAAACCGCAGTGAGATTTTTTTGGATAGACCCAATGTCAAAACGTGTTAACAGTGATACAGGCTTTAACGTTGACTCATCAGCATACCCTACCGCCTTTGCCAAAATGGGTTTGCCATTTTTTAGCACTAGCACAGAACCGGAGAAATCACTCTTTTGCTGATACTGCGCCACAAGCTCATCAAAGGCTGTATTTGATTCAGCCTTTACGAACGACAAATATGAGCTTAAGAGCAGCATAAATACGAGAGCTTTTTTCATAACGATCCTTGTATTAGGTCACTTGGCCTTGTGCTTAGTGCTTAGTCACTTGGTAAAGCGATTTGACATCCTAGCCAGCGCTTGTTGCTGACGGTAAAGTTTGATTGTTATGAGTCTGCTGAGTCATTAAACAATATCCTGTTTGAAAACGGATCTGTTACTGTGAAACATCTTGCTCCCCAAGGTGCATTCTCAATGCTTAGCTTATTGTATTTATATGGCTTAGTAGTAATTTGAACAAAGAGTTTATCAAGATCGCTTACATTGACGAAAACTTTACTGCCTGGCGTGCAGTCTCCAGAATGCTCACTTAGGTGTAGAACGAAATCGCCAAGCGATACTTGCATGTAAATTGGGTAGCCATCCTCAAAGCGATGCTCCCAATCTAACTCCATACCGAGAAAGCCAAGGTAAAACTCTTTGGCTTTATCTTCGTCGAAAATTCGCATAATCGGGATCGTCTGAAACTCCATGCCATCTACTCCATTACACAATCGTGGTAGAACGACCCATTACTGAGCCGCCCCCACACAGATCCGGACGTGCGGAATTACCGCATCCGGCTCTTCAGTTATATATTCACTCGTGTAAAACACGCCCTTAATACCAGTCAACATGGATAATTCGCTT